>DASWUM010000072.1:0-172724 GCA_036401595.1 Pyrinomonadaceae bacterium | reverse complement strand
GGGCCCGCCCCTTGCCTTGTTCCTAACACCGTTTGCTTCAAACACTCGCGCTTTGCGCGTTTACCTGAGAAACGCTACGATTCGCACCAATGAAGTTTTTGCGCCCCCTGCTCGCTCTTACACTGCTCCTAATCCTAATCGTCGCCGGTTGGCTGTGGTGGAGTCTCCCAACCAAAGTCGACATGGCGAAATACGCGCCGGCCGACTCGATCGTCTACGTCGAATTCAACAACCTCGAAGGAGTAGCTCAGGCCATCCAGCAAAGCGAAGCCTGGCAAGCTACGACCGGCATCACCAGGAGCACACCGGCGCCTCAGAATCGACTCCTGCGAACCGCCGCACGTGCAGGCATTGGACCACTGCCGGCCGTCCTTTTCGCACGTACGCAAGTAGCTCTCGTCGTAGTCGGTCTCAACACTTTAGAAGAGAACGACACACTCAAAGTCCGACCTGAAGTCGCAATCATTGCCGAGACACACACCTCAAGATGGCGCACAAAACCTGCGACCGTCGAAGCCGTCAAGCAACTGGCAAACTTCGCTTATGGCGCATCGATGTGCGCCGAACGAAGTGGCGACGCCGAGTACGTCGAATGTTCAGTCGCAGGCGGCGAACGCAAAATCATCGGCGCTGTCGACGGCACTTTGGTAGTAATCGGCAATTCCGATAACGCTGTTCGCACTTGTCTGGAAGTACACCGCGGTTCTCGACCAAGTATCCAAACAGATCCCGAGTTGCTGAAAGTTCGCTCAAGCCTTGCGTCAGCAAGTGCGCTCGGGTTTGGTTACATCTCGCCGGCAAACTCAGCGAAGCTCTTTGCATGGGTCGCGCCACTTCTGATGGGCAAGTCTCCCGGCGATCAGCAACTGGAACAACTGCTCGCCGTCAGCGCGGGCAAGGTTCTGCGCGGTGTTGCCTGGACGGCGAATGCGTCGGCCCAGGGAATCGAAGATCGCTTCCTCTTCTCGCTCGAGCCCGGAGTTGTTTCGCGTTTGCAACCGGCATTTGAAACCGCGGACCGAGACCAGGACTTCTGGAAACTTGTGCCGGGCGGATTCCAATCGCTGACGATTTACCGAAACAAAGCACCAGCGACAGCATGGAGCTCGCTCGATTCGGCAGTCGCTTTCAAACTCGACGCGTTGCCGGCGGTGTTATTCGGCTCGCTGTTGCGGTCCAGTCTTTCCGTTTACGGAATCAGCGATCCAAAAGAAGCATTGGCGACACTTAATCCGCCGCTGCTGACGTTGAAACCCTCGCCGAGCACGGAAGGTTCGATTCTGGTTGCGCGCGTGAATGACGAAGCACGACTCCGGCGATCGCTGACACAGGAAGTGTTCAAAGATGGCAAGGGCGAGATCCTCGCAGGGCTCGCGTCGAATCCCGATCCACAAAAAGAGTTCGCCGCGGTGTTTGCAGACGGCTATGTGCTGTTGGGCAAGACTGAGAACATGCGTGCGGGACTGTCGGCATTGCAGCAGAAAGTTGCCGACGTTAAGGATCTGCAACATTCAGCCCAGGAGAGTTCGGCGCCGATCGTTACTTACGCAAACGACGAAGCGCGTTTGAACAATTTCATTCTGACGCTGCTGAAGCTTCAGGGCCGACAACTCTCGGGTGAGGAAGTTGCGAAGCTGCAAAATACTTTGCGGCGTGCTGGTCTGTCTTCCACCGAGACGAGATTGAATGCGTTTGGTATTGAGCGCACGACGCATTCGGCGTTTGGACAGTTCAGTACGTTCATTTCCCTTCTCCAGCCTGACGGTGCGAGTCGGTAGTTATGCAATCGCTCCTACTCGGCACCCGCAATCCCGGAAAGATTGTAGAGATCGAGAGCATCCTCGCAGACGCGGGCTGGTCCTTCTCGTCATTGCAGGCATTTCCCGATGTCGATACACCTGCCGAAACCGGTTTAACCTACGCAGACAATGCAATCTTGAAAGCGCGATACTATGCGTTGGCTACCGGCGTGTGCGCGCTTGCGGATGATTCAGGATTGGAAGTCGAAGCATTAGGCGGTGCGCCTGGTGTTTACTCAGCGCGCTACGCTGGTGGGAACGCATCGGACGCCGATCGTCGCGCATTGCTTCTTTCCGAACTCGCCAAAACTCCGGACACGAATCGCCGTGCACGCTTCACCGCAGTCGTTGCCATCTCGGACGCAAAAGGTACTGTGCTGAGTGTCGCCGCAGGGATTTGCGAGGGGATGATTATCAATTCGCCTCGTGGCTACGGCGGCTTCGGCTACGATCCGCTATTCGTCCCTGATGGTTACAATCAAACCTTCGCGGAACTACCCGATGACGTCAAAAACCGCATCAGTCATCGCGCCCGCGCACTCATTAACACTCGAGACTTCCTGTCCTCCTGCAGATCCTGCGCTTGACCATCTCCTACCCGACTCTTAGAATGCCTCATCTTCGTCGGGGCGTGGCTCAGCCTGGTAGAGCGCTCGGTTTGGGACCGAGAGGTCGGAGGTTCGAATCCTCTCGCCCCGACCATTCAGATCAATAATTTACGGCCGCCATCACTGGCGGCCGTATCTCATTTGTGGCCAATTTTCGCCGTTGATGCTATCTGTTGGTACGTGTCGCTTCTATAACGGTGCGGGGAGTGCGGTAATAATGCGCGGCAAAAAGATATTCGTGATCATCATCGCGCTGGCGTTGCTGCTTGGCTGTATCGTAGCGCTGAGACTGCGAAGGGACAAGCCGATTGGCCCGAGTGTGTCGGAAGCTTCGCGACTGAGCGGAAGCCCGGCCTTTGAGGTTCAGGTCGAGATGCCTGCCTTCAATTCAGGGCGCTCACCTTTAGAGATCCCAGGTGTCATCCTGGGTTACGATCATGGACCGCGATTCGATCAGGCAAGTTCTGGCGCCCAGGTCGGCAAGATAACACCAAATCATATCGAACTTAGCGCCGATGACGGCTGGGATCTTCTGATCGAGACCGACAGCGAAGGACGGCTCGCTCAAGGAACACACGTCGGATTTCCGGTAAAACTCGGGGGCAGACCGTTAAGATTCAACTGTCGACCCGCAGATCCGACCGTTGGCTATCTTCACACCACAGCGCGTACGGGCTCGGATGAACTCGACGGGAGTTTCCAACTCGAAATCGCTATCTGCACGAATGCTGTCTCAGGAAAAGCTGCTGCGTGGCCCTACAAACCGCTTAAGGTTCGTGGGAACTTTGCGGGGTTGAAAAAGCAAGGATGAACAAGGTTAGACCAATGAGTGAGTACGGTTGTAAAAAGTGCTGGTCTTCCGAGGCTTCGGAAGCGTGGAAGGCTGTCACGAGCATACCGATCCAAGCGTACCTAATCGACGAATCACATTACATCGTAAGTATTCGTGCGTGCCCGTCTTGCTCTCAGCACTATCTACAAGTAACGAGCGAAACGGTAGATTGGAAAGATGGTGAAGATCCGATTTATCGGACAATCATGCCCATAGATGACGCAGAGCGTACGGAGTTAACAGCTAGTAAATATGTCGACGCCAATGTCATCGAAGGCGTTGGTGTTGGCAGGCAGTCACTCAGGTTTGATTGTCCAAAGAATCAAGAGCCGAGCACTTACTGGGTCACAGGCATTCGCGTTGGTATCCACGACTAGCGCGCATCTAGCCGTTCGTCCAAGAGACTTATTACTCGAGTTACAGCCGGAAGAAGAAGCGGAGCGTCGTCTAAATGACATCTCCGCTTCTCCAGCTTCGTTTCAGGTAATGGCCGTTACGGCTGTAGGTTGTGCCATTTTTCATTGTTGCCTTCGTTAGACTCCGCATTGAGATTGGTTGAGTCGGCAATCACTTTAAATGTTGTGTCTTTGAGGTTGACAGCGTTGGGCAGAATACTCGTCGCGTCTACCGGAATTTTCACGAAGTTTCCCGGTTGTATCACCGGGATCCTCGCCGTCTTAACTCGGCCCACAGCGCTGCCACCGATTTTGCGAATGGTCAACTCCAGAACGCAAGGCTTTGATGGCTTATCACCGTTGTTGGAAACATAAACATTCACCACTTTGTTTCCGGAGAATTCAAACTCATTTCCCCTGACGATCAAATCTGGCATGGGCGGATTGAAACTCGTGGCGACACCGTTTTGTTCAGCGTTGTCAGCCAATACCGAATTGTTCGCTGAGGTGCCCTGCAAAGCGCAGACGGCGAAGAGACTCAAGCAGATGATGGTTTTCACTTTTCATTCTCCTTTTCTTTATGAGCAACTAGTTTCCGATAAACAGCGCGCCAATGCCTTCTCGAATCTCGCTCTTCACTCTCTACAGTTGACGTTTATAGCCCATTCTTAGCGCACTACAAGCGTTGATTTGCGGCGCTTCTGCTTGAATGGCCAGCTTCGCGCAGCCATCGTATCCCACCGCCTTACGGTTTGCCTTGTGGAGTTGGGCTTGTCTCCAGGCCGGTGGTCCACTTTGCTTTGGGCGCCGGTTTAGCTCCAGGCATTTTTTCGAGCTGTGCCTCCGGCGACGCCGGAGCCTCGGCAAGTGAAATGACTCTCATGAACACCTGACTGTTTTGTAACGAAGTGTCAGATGGGAGAACTTGCGGCCACACGGCTACAAAGTTCATCGTTCCGTTGTGAAAGTAGTAGCCCCCTTTGATGTAGTCGCCCATGGCTTTGTACTTAGTCGTGTTCTTCGACTTCCAACCTGCAGGATCCGAGAGAAACTTTTCAGCCGACGGCACGGGCCCATTAAACGTTACATACTTCGCATACAACTGAACTGGATCGCCAGCGTTCGCTGGTGGACCAGCAGTTTCGATCCAGTAGAGCAAGTTCGTTCGAGTCGTCACCTCTGTTCGATCGTCTTCAATGACCGTCGGCATTAACACGGAGCCTCGTTCAGCCTGAGCCCTGAAAATTTTGATCGGGATTAGAACTGGCTCTTCGCCCGCTCCCTTCGGTATTATGCAAACTGCCGCTGCGACCTGACGTTGAAACTCGTCCGCTGTACCAACGTTGACCCTCTCGATCGCAGGATAGACCGCGAGAACAGCATTTGGGCCGGCTCGAACGACCGATAAAGTTGGAGCTTGCGCGTGGCCTACACCGGTTTGCTCGCTCCCCAACCATTCGGCCCCAAACTTCTTTTGTGCTTTGTTCGACGGATCTGGCGAGGCCTCGGGTGTTACGTAGGTGATATCGTAACCGCCGTCGGGAGTCGCCAGGCTCACACCATTGTTTTCCGACCAATGGAGCACGGGCTTGAAGTTAACTGACTGGAAGAGAAACAACCGCGTTTTGGTTGTGGTCATCGCCACTGGTGTAGAAGGATCGAGTCTAATTCCCGATGGATTCCAGGTTGCTCCAGAGTCCCATGACGCAAAAACCTGGGTGGAGTCGTCGTCAAACCGCGAGCAGCGAGTGGAAACGAATATTCTTTGCAGGCTGTTGTCTTTCTCATTCACACCCCATGGGTCAACATAGAGTTCCGGCCGATCAAAACCTCTCACCCAGGGTGGACTCTGCACACACCGTCCGGCTTCCGGCGCCGCGGGTTTGCTTTGGCCCTCAGAGTTTTTGACTGCTGGTATCGGCAGCGCTTGTGCGAGTCCGCCATCAAGCATGGTTGTGCTTAACCATTTGCCCTGGGCGCATGAGTAACGCCATATCACCTGGGCCGCCCGCCAACCGGCGCGCGCAAAGTTTGGTGGCCAAACACCATTTGCGAATTGAGGCAAGTCGGCGGGTTTCTGTCCCCAATTATCCCACCATGGCAAACTGCCGCTGTTGGGTAATGAAGCTTTCGTAGTGCCATTCCACATCAAGAGTAGATCGCCGTTGGCGAGTCGCGCTGTTTGACTATCGGAGCCGGCGGGCTCTTCGGTTGCGCCAGTTGGCGGCGGGTCAAGCGGTCCAGTGCCGCGCTTAGCCCAGCTCTTGCTGCTGGCGTCCCATCCGGCAAGGTCGTAAGAAGCAGGCAACTGCGCTTGTATGCCGCCCATGAGTAGTTGTTGGGTACCGTCTCCCCCGGTAACGAGAATCATGCCATCTTTGCATGGACCAGTACCGCCGAGCGGCGCGGAGGCCGCCGCAGTGATCTCTACGTAGGTGTCGCCGCTGCCGACTAATTGGACAGGACCGGGTGTCGGAGAAGGTTTCTCAACAACCTCACAGGATTTCTTGCAACTTGCGGTAGCCAGGACCATAACCAACATGGCCGTGCTTTTGACGATCCGCTTGCGCTGACGAGTCATAGTCACCTCCATTTAATGTGAGAGCGGTTGTCCCCTTGCTAAGCCTTCGCGCTCATTCAAAAATCCGAAAGGCGTCGATTGTGAAGTGGACCAGGAAATCTGGCAAGGCTTTTTACTGGAGGGAAGAGACTAACAGTAGGACGTGTGGACCATCACTCCTAAATATGACGGATCGAGGATGCGGCGAGGGCCGCGTCTCGGCGTTCATGCCGCCGAGACACGGAACGCGGGAGAATTCTTAATCACTATCCAAGCGGATGTGGTCGATGCTCATTTCGCCGACCTCAACTCGAGTCACTATCTGCTCAAGGTACGGATCTTTGATCTCCAATCCATAACGGATCAATGAACGTGTTCTTGGATCGACTCTGCTGTCGGTTGTGAGTGCTCGAGCGCGTCGTTCTAGATTGGCGTCGAGTGTGGCGCAAGGACAGAGTCTTCTGCGCCTTTGTGCGTCTTGGTCAGTGGCTGTATTTTATTTGTGGTAATTAGCTCCTCACTACCAGCAGAAGGTAAAGGTTACACAATTATAAAACCTCTTCCGGGAGACAACGTCCGCGACGCACTGGTGTCCAAGCAGTAACCCTCTACATACCTCGAACCAAATAAACATCCCAAGCCCATCGTCCTAATTGCTGGCCTTGAGTGTTCTTAACCTTGGCACGATAGCCAAATTGATTACCATTGCTGTCGGTCTTTTTTGAAATCTTGTAGTCAAGCTGAATTACTGCGACGTTTAGTGAAGGCAGCGCGTGTAATTCATTCACCTCCGATACCCCATTGTGATTCTTATCTTGCCAGAGTGGAAGGTTGGAAAACACGCTGTCTCCGCTATCAATTCTCCCATCGCTGTTACCACCATTCGCAAGCTTGTCATATTCAGCCAAGGCAAGAAATCCGTTTCTCTTTACACCAGCCGGTGGATCAGGTTGTGGTGAGACATCGCCGAAGAGTTCTGCGCCGTTGTCGATCGTGCCATTGCCATTACGATCAAGCACAAGCCAGCCTTCATCGGAATTAGCTTTCGTCCAGGCTAGCCTTTCTCTTCCGCCAAGGTTGTTCAAGTTAAAGTCGACCCCGGTGACACCGTTGGTTAGATCAAACCCGTTTCCGGCCACGTCCACAACGATCGGTGTCGTGTAGATAATGCAGTCACACCACACGTCGTCCCATGGACCTTGAGGACAAAACTCTGGGGGAAGAGTGTTGCACGGAGGTGGCGGATCTTCCTGGCAGTAGTCATAGACTGGATTCCAGAACCATCCGAACCCATCACAGTCCGATTGATCGTGAGGAGGTGAGGTCCGACATGTATTCGCTATCGAACTCCATAGAAATCCAAATTCCTGACACATGAATTCAGGCAATCCAATCACAGGAACACAGTATTGACCACAAATCGGTTGGGGGAACTGAATCTTTGTTGTTCCGGGCGGACACGTTAAAGCGGGATAATCACACGGGTCGGGTACGCAACAAGCCCCTTCTGGATGCATGAATGGTGGACATCCGCTGTTCTCCGGATCTCTGCATGGGTCTTTCGCTGTGCCACTAGGACAATTGCCTGGGCTCGTGGCTGGACATGGCGTCGGTGACGGGATAGGAGGCGGACTGCACGGAGTGAAGCCCATCTGTGGACAATCAACTCCTTGAAAACTGCAGGCGTTTTCCAATGGCAACGGAACGGCGCAAGTCCCCAAAGGATCGGAGCAAGATGTGGTTGCAATACTTGTTGCGTTACCAGAACATACGCATGAGTAAGTAACCTTCTTGAATTTGTTGCAGGGTGTACCGGGGCAGCAAATGTCCGGTGGAACAGAAAGTCCGGCAACGAGCGATAGTTCCGGAAAAGAATTCACCGGCCCAAATGCGGCCGGTGTCTGAAGAATCCCTGCAAATAATCCAGAAAAAGTTTCGGGATTACTCAACCAGCGCGCCACTGGTGGAGACTTGCCTAAACAACGAGCCAACTCTTCAGGGGTTTGTTTGTTGGAAATGGAACTGCACCTGTTGAGGTGAAGCCGGTGCCATCCCCAAAACTCAAGTGGTCGAAAACAATCTCGATCTTCGGCACCTCAAATTTATTATTTCTCTTTTGCCAGGCCTCCCACGCGATTTGATTCTCCTGAGAAATCACAAATGTATAGGTCTCTTTAGGTAACAACGGCTTGTCGTCCGGCCAAGGTTTTTCGTTGGCATCGACTAACGCGGCTCGTCCAAAGAAAACGTTAAAGATCATGGTTGCCCCGCTGTTGCTGGTAACTCCGGGCATTAAGACGAAGAGCGAGAAATAGTAAATAGGCCTATCCCCAGTGTTAGTGATCTGCATCTCAAAGTCTTTATGCCATTGCGCATTAGTCCTTATTTTGTCCTCTTTATCTTTTTTGAACTTAATCTCAAGCGGGACGTGAGCGGGGATCTTGTTTTCAAGCGAACGTCTTTCAGATTGCCCGGCACTTTCAGCCGAACTGAATTTTGAAAACAGTAACAAAGTTCCGATTAGGACGAGGATCAAGCCAACAACACTTTGCCTGGTGAGAAGTTTTGATGTCAGATACATTGAATGAGGACTCCTTTGGCAACCAAGTTGAGTGCAAGATTGGACCTTGCGCAAGAGGAACAGAGTAATTGCAAACTATACGCTGCAATTACTACTCGATCAAGGTTTAGGGACTCAAGCGAGTGCTTCCTTTGCGATCACTGGAACGAAGATCTATATATACCCAAACGGCGATGATTGTTTCTTCATTTATGCGCTTGAGTGTGATGGTCGTTTTATCGTCGCTCGCAAGCGCAGCTGCGTTAGCACAAACAGAGTCGCTACCCAAAGGCCAGGTCGTTGAGAGAATTGAGGCGCTCAACGATTCGTCGGAAACCTACGCGCTCTATCTCCCGTCGAACTACACGCGCGATCGGAAGTGGCCGGTGCTGTATGCGTTCGACCCGGGTGCGCGGGGCCGCGTGCCGGTTGAGCGTTTTAAAGAGGCGGCAGAGAAGTACGGCTGGATCGTGCTTGGCTCGAACAACTCACGCAATGGTCCGTGGAACGTTGTCGTGAATGCGTGGAACGCGATGCTGATGGATGCTCATCAGCGTTTTGCGATCGACGATGAACGTTCGTACGCGACCGGTTTTTCTGGCGGCGCACGCGTGGCAGTCCGCGTCGCAGTAGGTTGCAAATGCCTCGCTGGCGTCATGGCTAATGGCGCGGGGTTCCCTGCCGAACTTGTTCCGTCGCCACAAATGCATTTCCTTTTCTTTGGCGCAGCCGGCGTCGACGACTTTAACTATGCCGAACTTAAGAGTCTTCAAGAAGTGCTAACCAAAGCAGGCATTATCCATCGCTTTCAGACGTTTGCAGGTCGTCACGAATGGCCGCCAGTATCGGTGGCTACAGCAGCAGTTGAGTGGATGGAATTGCAGGCAATAAAGACCGGCAAGCGACCGCGCAATGATGGCTTCATAAACTCGATGTGGCAACAACTCCTCAATGAGGCAAGATCACTTGAGGAATCGAAGAATTACACTGAAGCGTATCAGTTCTATATCGATCTGGCCGAGAACTTCAAAGGGCTGCGAGACGTTGCAGAGATTGAATCGAAAGTAAAACAACTCGGCGACAGTCGCGAAGTGAAAGCTGCAATCCGCGAAGAGGAAGCGCAGATTCGAAAACAACGAGAGTTGGAGAGTCGAATACATTCCTTGATTGCCGGCCGTGATGGCGGAGCTTCGGTTAACCAAAGCGAAGACGGCTTTGACGCTGGGAACTTGTTGCCGACAATTCTCAACGATTTGCGTAAGCAGTCAAAAGCGGCGGAAGACTCCACTCAACGCAGAATCGCTCGTCGCGTTTTAGATGGTTTATTCGTTAGCCTCGTTGAGCAAGGCATCGGACTCCTGCAAACGGAAAAGAAATACTCCGAATCCATCAAGCCTCTGAAATTGGCGATCGAGGTCAATCCTGATCGGCCTGGTGTCTACTTTTACCTGGCATGGGCTTACGCCGCCGAAGGCAACAAGAAGAAGTCGTTGCAGTTGCTAAACACAGCGGTTGAGAAAGGCTTCTCCGACGCCGGCATGATTACAACTAACAAAGCGTTTGATTCGATTCGTAACGATCCGGAGTATCAGCAGATTATGGCAAAGCTGAAGAAGCAATAAGTTGGAGAAGGAAATGACGATGCCTACGAATCGCGTTTTCGCGTACAAGTTTGCAAATATTTATCCGCTGTACGTTCAAAAAGCGGAACGCAAGAACCGCACTAAAGAAGAAGTCGATCAAATCATTTGCTGGTTGACGGGTTATGACCAGGCGGGATTGCGACGACAAATCGAACAGAAAAACGATCTCGAAACCTTTTTTGCTCAATCACCGCGCATTCATCCAAATAGCGCTCTAATTAAGGGCGTAGTGTGCGGTGTGCGCGTAGAAGAAATCGAAGATCCACTGATGCAAAAAATACGCTATCTGGACAAGCTGATTGATGAGCTCGCAAAGGGTAAAGCGATGGAGAAGATTCTGCGGCAGTAAATCGTTTCGCCATTCGAAACTACAGCGACGGCCGTCTCATTGTTGGTCTGGTTTCGCTGGAATGGGGACTGCACCGTCTTGAGTGGGACGTTAGCGGGGACCTTATTTTCAATCGAGCGTTGCGCCGATTGCATAGCACCTTCGACCTGGCCAAACTCCGAAAGACAAAACAATAAGGCAAATACAACCAAAATCAGCCTAATCACGCTGTCTCTTCTTCTGAGGTGCACGGTGGGGCGGAGTATAGCACCGGGCCACCCGCCGCTGTATTGGTTTCCAACTCCGCATCGGGACTCGAAAAGTCTCAATTTGGGACGGCGAGGTGGGAGGATTGGACCTGTGGGGCAGAAAATTCAAATTTCCTCAGAAAAACCTCAAGAAATCGCTTATTTGTTGAAGACTTTTGCAGCTTGAGTGTGATATATGAGAGTCCGTCTTGAATTTCAATTTAGTTCTCGTTGGAGGTGTTACACCAGACTATGGCGACCAAAGCCGCACCAGGCAAGAAGCGCATGACCCAATCGGAAGTAATCAACCACTTCTCTGAATCCACAGGAATGAAGCGAGCACAAGTTAAAGAGTTCTTTGAAGAGCTGTCGGGCCTCGCAGCGCGCGAAGTGAAATCAAACGGTGAGTTTGTTCTCCCAGGATTCGGAAAGCTCGTAAAATCCGAGCGAAAAGCACGCGAAGGCCGGAATCCCGCTACCGGCGAAACCATTCAGATTCCCGCGAAGACCACGTTAAAGTTTCGAGTTGGCAAATCAATGAAAGATACCGTGCTTCCAAAAAAGTAAAGCCAGGCACTATTATTTTTCAGCATTGGCGCCGCCCTTCCATCTCCGGCAATTGGGCGGCGCTTTTGTCCCCCACCATCAATAAACTTAAGGGTTTCCTCACTGTCCTCGGTCTAAAACTGTTTGATCAAAAGATAGCCCGAACAGCGGATAAGAAATATCTTTACGGATGTCCGCTCGTCCGTTATAATCCAACGTTTCGCTGAACACCCCTGCGGCAAATGAACAACTGCCAACCTTTGTTTTGGGGTTCTACCCTGATTCTGAGGCTTTGCCCTGCGGTAAGGGCGCTGCATCCAAGGGGGTCAGCAAAGCATCTATGTTCATATATTGAATTAGAGAGATCTTATATACGGAGGAGTAGAGGCAATCGTGACTTTTGATACACACCTGCCGCTGAATGAGCGGCTTATGAGAATTGATCACATTCAGGCTCGTCGTTATTCCAAACTCAACGGCGTGGCTCTCGAGATAGCTACCGAGGGCATTATCAGACATCTCAAAGCGTGCGACCGAATGGACGTTAATCCAGAGACTTCGGCAGTGCGCGAGATCATCGATGATGCGCTCAACGGTCGTCGCGTGTTCGCGGAAACCAAGGAATCACGCGCGGCATAAGCTTTATCTCACGGATTTACCGAGAAGAGGTCGCCCACGCTGGGCGATCTCTTTTTGTTTGCCACGAAGCGGCACAAAAGAAACAAACAGTTTGCGAATTTTGTGCTTGTTTGCGGCTTGCGTGGGCGGTTGACACTGTTCTTTGATTTGCTAACATGCCCAAGTTTGAATGTGCCCCTGTAGCTCAGCGGATAGAGCATCTGCCTTGTTGGAGCCTTAATGGGGAAATGCGGTCGGAACCCATTGAGTGGACGACCCTGTATGCGGGGACGCCCTGAGAGCCTCCGGTACTTGATCTTTTCTATGGTCTAGTAACAATCCGAGGGGATTGGGTAATCCGCAGGAAACCTGCTGCGACTTGTCGCTTCAGGGATCCTCAGAGACTATACGGGTCGGGACTGTGATGTCCAAGATATAGTCCAGCCAGCAACCCCAGCTTTTTAACGGGCGGTCAGGGAAAGCCTGATGCTGGAAGCTAAGCAGAGGGCCGCAGGTTCGAGTCCTGCCGGGGGCATTTAACACAACCGAAATATGGCGGCATTAGTTCAGTAGGTTAGAACGCCAGATTGTGGATCTGGAGGTCGTGGGTTCGAGCCCCACATGCCGCCCCACAGAATTTCTCAGTTTCCTTTTCAATAACGACGGGAATTTATTTCAATGCCAGAAGAGCAGAGAGTTGCGAATAACTCGCAAACGTATGTAGCCGACGCTGATACTTTTCAGTTTGAAACAGTGGAGCAGAAGAACGGACAAGCGACGGTAATTCGCTTTCGGCTCGATGACCCGCGTTATCACGCCGGCGATGTGCTCGTCGTTTTAAGCGGCAGTGAGATCCACTTTCACGGAATGATCGGACAGCTCGCGGAAGGATGGGCAGTCGCGAGCGATCATCGCGGTTCCCTGCTCGCAGCTACCGTGCAGTAACACCTACCTCACATATCCCGAAGGATAGTGAACTCGTACACCTGGAGTTGATGATTTCACTTCGATACGGTGGAATCCTTTGCGAAGGTGCGTCGAAAGGAACGTCAGCGCTGCCTGCTTTTGCAGTGAGGTATCAAGCTCACGAATAAAAGGCCGGAAACTGACGGGCGCGCCGGTGCCCTGAAAGAAAGCAATTCCTCCGGTCTCATTCGACAAGCGCAACAGCGAACTTTGCGCGTTGCTCACCAAACCGGGATTACTCGCTGCAAGAGTGGTCGGTGCGTAAAAGCCATAAATTGCCACTCCACGCCGTTGCGACTCATTAACTGCACGCTGTAGATCAACGCTCTGTGTTGGCGACGAAGAGTCAACTCCACGCGAAACATCGAGACCATCCGAAACGAGCAGGACTGCACGCCGTCCCAACGGCTGCCCTTCAAATCGCTTTAATGCCTCGATCACTTCAACGTAAGGATTGTACGGACTCGCACTCGCAAAACCACTCGGTGGCCTAAGCGCGCCTGCGGCTCTCTCGAGATCGTTGGTGAACTTCTGTTTCACCTGCAAACTGCCAGTGCGCAAGTATCCGACCATGACTCGCGAACCTCTCGGCAGGTTCCGAATGAACTCGCCAAGATCCTTGATCTCGTTTCCTACTGACGGCACGAGGTCTTCCTGAATAAGAACGGCCAGCGTTATGGGCGAGTTGGTACCGATACCTCGCACGGAGATGATCGTTTGCGGCTCTCCGTCTTCACTGATTACCAGGTCGATATTCTGAAAGTAAGTCTCCTCCGATCTGGCTGCAGCTTCCTCTTTTGTCCGGATCGTTACCGGAATTGTCACAGGCTTGCCCGAGCCACGAGCAACGCCATTCCCGCTCAACGGAGTTTGCGGCTGGCTAAATGCAACTGGGGTCAGAAGGGCAAAAGTCAAAGTGAAAAGAAACTGAAATGTCAGTCGTCGGAGCGTGTTCATTGAATCTTCCTTTGCAAGCTTGCCGTTCATTATACAGACACCGGGGCTCAAATGCCGTTGGCGTAACCGCTGGCTGGCAGTCACCTGTTTGATGAGCTAAGATCTCGCGTCTATGGGAACATCGCTAGTAACGAGCGAATCCAGTGGCAGGCTTTCACGCAAAGACGCTAATACTGCGCGTTTGCTGAAACTTGCTCCATGGATCGCCGTACTGGCAACTTCCCTGCCTGCTCCGCTGGTTTTTCTAATCCTTTTTCTTACTGCAACAGCCACAGAAACGGCTGCCGTCTTTCTTTTGCTGGCCGGTCTCTCGCTAACCCTGGGATTTGCGTTGGGGCTGGTGATCGCCGCTTTTCTCCTCTTTTACCGCCGGAGATGGCTCTCACATTTGCGAGACCGATTAGCTTCGGATGGAATCACGGCGAATGAGGTTGTATGGTTCCGGTCGGAATTGACCTCGGCCGAGCGTGCTTCACTGGCTGAAATCGAGCGGAGTAACCCGCTTTTGGCCGATGCTTACCTCGAAACACTCGCTAATCGACTCACAGCGTCTCGCATTATTTCCCGTTCAAAACGGGAAATGTTGCGCGTGGAACGGCAGATTAACCGCGCGCGAACGCTGAAGACGCCCGAATCTGCGTCGCTTCAGAAAGAGTTGGCGGCTGACCATGAAAAGCTCGATTATCTGCGCCAACAGGCGACTGATCATCTGGCAAAGGCCAAAACGCGCTTGCAGATGATTGAAGCCACTGCCCGACGCAAGCTGACCGATACCGAGACAAGTATGATGATGCAGCGGCTTGGGAGTTCGCAGGATCAGTTGCCGCTGGTGCTCGAGATTGCGCAGTTGGAGCAACAAGCGCTTCGTGAAGCCACTGACGAAAGTCTCACCACGCCATAAATTCAGCCACAAGAAGGCACAAAGAGCACTCATCAAAGTGCTTGGGCTTTGGCTTTTTGATTGAGCGTTGTGAGGCGGTAGATGCCGGGGGCGAGACGTTCCGCGAAGCCTTCGTCCACGAGTCCCCAATTTCCCAAGCCGGCTTCAGGAGAGCGAAGACCGGTAACACGCGCTAGTTCGCCGCGTAATGTCATGCCGGCGGCGGTGAGATACGAACGCGCAATTTCCTGTACAGCGTGTTCTCGTTTCACATTCTGATTTAACTCGTCAGGAAAACGCGCCTCGGGAATCGACCAGATATAGGTGAATGTCGGTTCGTACAGCACTTCGGTGGGAATTATCTTGAGACTCTTTTGAAGCTGGGTCATCGCCTTATCAAACCGAGTCTTCTCTGAAATACCACTGGCTTCCCGCAAGTCTCGCGTCCCCATCTCCCACTCGCTTCTCATAACCTTGAGAATTGCCTGCGCGTCAGCCGAAAGAACCTTTTTCTCCATTCGTTTGGGGACGCCGTAGAGTGTGTTGAAAAATGGAATCAGCCGCGGAGCGATGAAGGTAGAGCGACCACGCAGCAGCTTTCCATAAAAGCACTTTCCTCGCCGCATCACCTCGTCCTTGATGGTCCAGGCCAACCGGCTCTCCGGGTCCTTCTGCACGTTGCGCGGCATGTGCGCGTCTCTGCGTCCACAGACTGCGACATAAAGCGATGGTCCAGGCCGGCGCGAATCCGTTAACGCCTCGCAGAATCCCACCTCTTCAATGAAACGCTCCGCGGTGTAAATGTCCTCAACCCGGTTTTCAGGATCGCGCCGCCACATCCGATCGCGATGGACCTCAATCTCTTCAGGAAGCTCACGAAACATGGGGCGATTCTATCAAAGTGAAGGCCTGGACCAGTCAATCTGCCCAGATCGGTCAGGCGTTTGGCCCATCTCGGTTTTCCACAAGACCTACTTAAGTTGTTGTCTCACAATGATCTAACTCTCCTTGGCCCATCTGGCACGCCCCCTGCACAGGGGACTCCGCCAGTTGTTTGTCTTCAACCGGCAAAACCTCAGACGGAGAATGACGACGGTGACATTGATGAACAGAACAAAACGCTTCCTGGTGCTGGCATTGCTGGCAAGCCTCACGCTGGGACCAAACCTTCTGGGCGGTAGCATTTGGGCCACTGTCCAAGCGAAGGCCAAAAGCAGGGACGAGCAGCCGAACAAAGTGGCTTCAGACCTCGGAGATGTACTGGTAAAGAAGAGCGGCGATAGCCTCGTTAACGTAATCCTCCAGCTCAACCAGAAACCGACCGGTCAGCTCAACGCTCTCCTCGCTTCCAACGGCGTCAAGATCAAAAAACATTTCGACTACCTCAACTCTTTTGCCCTCGAATTACCAGCTAACGTCGTCCCGGCTTTGTCGAATTTTCCGGAAGTTGCATTTGTCTCTCTCGACAGTGAAGTAATGACCCTCGGCGGACACGTCGCACGCACCACCGGTACGGATAACGTGCGCACGATGGCTACCGACGGTGCGCTCGATGGTAGTGGAGTCGGAATCGCAATCGTCGACTCCGGCATCTATGGCTCGCACACTTCCTTTATCGATGCACAAACTGGTCAATCACGAATCGTCGTTAATATCGATTTCACGGGCGAAGGCCGAACCGACGATCCATACGGTCACGGTACGCACGTCGCGGCAGCAGCAGCCGGAAACGGACTCATTGCTAAAGGTGAATATATCGGCATCGCTCCGCGCGCAAAGATACTTAATCTTAGAGTTCTGAATTCAAAAGGCACCGGATCGGTGTCAAACGTGCTTGCAGCCTACAACTGGCTGATGGCGAATGCTGCGACGTACAACGTGCGCGTCGTTAATCTGAGCATTGGCGTTCCGGCAATCAACTCTTACAAGTTCGACCCACTTTGTCTCGGCGCACGCCAGCTCGTCGATAAGGGTATCGTCGTAGTTGCAGCCGCTGGTAACAATGGAAAAAACAGTGCCGGCCAAAAGGTCTATGGCCAGGTTCACGCTCCCGGCAACGAACCTTCAGTCATTACCGTCGGCGCAGTTGACACTAAAGGAACCAATCAGCGCGGCGACGACACGATCGCAACCTACAGCTCACGTGGTCCGACGCGCAGCTTCTGGACCGACACGAACGGTGCGAAGCACTTTGACAATTTGACCAAACCGGAAATTGCAGCACCCGGCAACAAGACGATCTTCGCCGAGTCGCCAAACAATTTCCTGCTTTCACAGAATCCATCATTGGATGTACACGTCAGCAGCAGCCCGAACCGCAGCCAGATGATGCTCAGCGGTACGTCGATGGCGGCTCCACTCGTTTCCGGAACCGCGGCGCTGATGTTTGAAGCCAACCCGACTCTTACCCCCAACCTGGTCAAGATGCTGTTGATGTACACCGCCCAGCAGCTTCCGAACTTCAACATGTACGAGCAGGGCACAGGCGAGCTGAACGCCGATGGTGCGGTCCGTATTGCGAAACTCGTTCGCACCACGATTACCAGCTCGACTTTGCTCGGCGCTTCGTTACTGACGACCGCGGCCCCGACACCGCAAACCACGATCGCGACCTCCACTGGCTCATACACGTTCCAGTGGGCACAGGGCGCGATCGTGGGCCAAGGTTTCGCCAAAGGCTCGGCGCTGATCACTCAGTATCAAAAGGTTTATGCGAAAGGCGTGCTGCTCGGCGACGGTGTTTTGATTAGCGACGGCGTGCTCATCGGCGACGGTGTTCTCGTTGGCGATGGTGTGTTGATTGGTGACGGCGTGTTGATTGGCGACGCAACAAGGTTCTCGCTGGGCGTTCTTATCGGCGACGCGATTGTTACCAGCAATGGCACCACACTCGGCGTCGGTACGTCGTTCTTATCGATGAAAGTCCTCCTCGGCGGAGTGCTCATCGGTGACGGCGTCTTGATTGGCGATGGCGTTTTGGTTGGCGACGGCGTACTCATCGGCGATGGCGTTTTGATTGGCGACGCGGTGCTGCAGGCGTTCAACGCGCTCACGACCGGCGATGCCACGACGACGATGGCAATCGTGCCCGACGACAATACGGACTATCTGGGTTTTTAGGCACTAACACTACTCAGAAACCCAAAAGAGAAGGTAGACGAATGTTGCAAACGAGCACAGCAAACAGAATAAACGAGCGAGAGATGCCAGTCGCGATCGAGTCGATTCAGGTAGAGCGCCTGACGAACAATGATGCAGCGGAGGTGCTTGAATTCTTATCGCAGCGTCCGATTCACACGGTGGCGATGGTGAGCATGATTCGCGACAACGGCATCGTCAGCCCATTCAATCGAGGCACGTTCTACGGCTGTCGCGACTTGAATGGTCGACTTGAAGGCGTGGCCCTCGTCGGTCATGCAACGCTGATGGAAACGGTTTCCGACCGAGCACTCGCGGCACTCGCACAGGTGGCGCGTGAATGTCCAAACACACACATGATCATGGGTGAGAAAGAAAGAGTGGCTGACTTCTGGAGTCACTACACCGAAACCGGACGCAAGCAGCGTTTGGCATGTCGCGAGTGGTTGTTTGAATTGGCCATGCCGGTCGCAGCGCGCGAACCGAGTGCGGGACTACGGCAAGCAACTTCTGCTGAGCTCGAACTCGTGATGCCGGTCCAGGCTGAACTTGCTTACGCTGAAAGCGGAATCAATCCGATGCAAGTCGATCCGGAAGGCTTCCGTGAACGGTGCTTGCGACGAATCGAACAAGGACGAACATGGGTGGTCGTTGAAAACAATCTCCTGGTCTTCAAAGCAGACGTGATCTCGAAAACTCCCGAAGTTATCTATCTCGAGGGAATCTGGCTGCGTGAAGACTGCCGTAACAAAAACCTCGGCAAGCGTTTCATGTCCGAACTAATGCGACGCTTGCTCGAAAACACCAAATCAGTTTGCCTGTTGGTAAACGAGACGAATGAGTGGGCCCAGGGCTTTTATCGCAAATGCGGTTTCAATTTCCGAGCAACTTACGAAACCATTTTCCTTCCCAGGAAGGAGCCTGTGCAGAACTAGCAGGACTCTTCACCCCCAGACCCCGTCCCGCTGGAGCCACGTTGGCCCACCTCAAATCTGACGACATGAATGTCGCACCCTGGCGCCATGGGAAATAAACTCTTCGGCCCATTCCTCTGGATTGTAATTGCATGCGGCATCCTCGCGTTTGTAACCTCCGCGCTTCACGTCGACGTTGCCCAGTTTGATCCACGCTTTGCGATTCTCATCGGAGTAGCCTTACTCCTGACGTCGCGCATCACGATCCCGATTCCCCGTTTCAGCTCGCAGATTTCAGTCTCCGACACATTTGTTTTCCTGGTCCTGCTTCTTTACGGAGGTGCGGCCGCTGTTGTTGTGGGCGCGATGGAAGCATTGATCTCGTCGCTGCGCTTCAGCCGCCGGCCCAGGATTGTTGGGTTCAATTGGGCCTCTGCTGCGGTTTCGATTTTGATCACGAGCACGGTGATGGAGTCGATCTTTGGCAGTGTTGTATTGCTGAGATCGAAACCGATCACGGCCACGTTTGTGGCAGCAATCTGCACGATGGCGCTGACGCATTACGTCTCCAACTCCGGCATCGTGGCCATCGCCGGCGCGCTGAAAGCCAATGAACCTATTTGGCAAACGTGGCGCAAACATTATCTCTGGACTTCGATAACGTACTTCACCGGCGCATTTGCCGCCGGAATTATTGCGGGACTGGTCTACTTCATCGGCGTCTACGCCTTTGTGATCACGCTTCCGATCATCGCAATCACCTTCCTCACTTATCGCACGTACCTGAAAAATGTCGAAACTTCAGCGGCGCAGGCAGCGCAAGCTGAGGATCACGTCAAGGAACTCTCGCATTACATCGCGGAGCAGGAACGCATTCGCGAGCAGTTCTCACAGGTAGAAAAACTCTCTGCGCTTGGCGAACTTGCTTCAGGCGTCGCACACGATTTCAACAACACGCTTGCAGGCATTCTCGGACGCGCACAATTACTCCAGCGCACCGACGATCCGGAAAAGATAAAACGCGGTCTGGAAATAATTATCAGGACCGCGGAAGATGGCGCGAAAACAGTCAAACGCATTCAGGACTTCGCGCGCCAACGGCGCGATCACAACTTTGAGCTCGTCTCAATCGATCAGATCCTTCAGGACGCTAGCGAGATCACGCGACCGCGCTGGAAGAACTGCGCTGAAGCGTCGAACATTCACATCAGCCTGGACCTGCAAAGCGGATCGAACGCGATGGTCATGGGCGACGACTCGGAGTTGCGCGAGGTGTTGGTCAACATGGTCTTCAATGCGGTAGACGCGATGCCCGAAGGCGGAACGCTGCTGCTCAAGAGTTGCAGAGAAGGTGAATCGGTGATCGTGACTGTCGTCGATACGGGCGTTGGGATGTATCCCGAAGTTCGTTCAAAGATCTTCGATCCGTTCTTCACCACCAAAGGAAAAGCCGGACTTGGACTCGGTCTGGCGGTGAGTTTTGGCATCATCAGGCGACACGGCGGCAGCATAGAAGTCGAATCGCAGTATGGGAAAGGAACGGAGTTTCGCATCACGCTGCCATTGGCCAAGATTGCGGAGAAGAGTGTTAAGCCGGTCGAGACTGTTGTGCCTGAGATTCCGGCCGAACCCGAGCCACAGCTACTGAAGCGCTCGCTTACAAGACTGCTGGTGGTCGATGACGAAGATTTTGTTCGAGATTTACTCGGTGAGATTCTCGAAGGCGAACATTGCGAGGTCTATCTGGCAGAGAGTGGCAGTACGGCGTTATCGCTTTTCCGAGAGCATAAATTTGATGGCGTGTTTACCGATGTGGGAATGCCTGGCATGAGTGGCTGGGAACTCGCGAGAGAGATCAGGTTGATAAACAAGCAGATCCCGATCGCTGTGATTACCGGTTGGGGCGAGGCTGTCGGATCTCACGAGAAGAAAGCAGCCGGTGTCGATTGGGTCGTGGCGAAGCCGTTCACGGCCGATCGAATTGCGGAGCTCGTGCGTGACATTAACCACGTTGGAGTTAAGCGACAGACTGTCGCACGTTAATATGGAGTGCGGCGGTCGCACTCCAAATTGTCACCGGTTTTCAATCGCCCGCTTCACGCTTGCTTCAACAACCTCCAACCGAAAAGGCTTCAACAAATAATCAAACGCACCGCGCTCGATTAGACTCTGAGCCTGATCCTGATCGCTGTGGCCGGAAATCACGATCACCGGTGTGCCGGGATACAGCTCCACCACACGACTCAACAACTCCATTCCGCTCAAACCCGGCATGGAAATGTCAGTCAACACCACATCAAAACGGTGCGCTTGCAGTTTCGCCAGTGCTTCTTCAGCAGTATCCGCTGTTTGGCAGGAATAGTCGGCAGACAACAACTCATCTAGTGTTTCGCGGATCACATCGTCGTCGTCAACGACCAGGATATCGGCCATGTCGGGTCCTCCCACGCTGGAACAAAAAGCGTTTCCTGGGTGAAACGATCGAGACTCTGCCTTTGAAATTCTTTGCCGCTGGGAGGTCCAACAAGTCACCAGAATCATAACATGGTATGAGGCAGGTGAGCGTGTGTTATTCTTAGCCCGATGTCGGCGAATGGCGTTAAAGCAACGGTGCGGTTTGTGAGTGAGGACTTGTTCGTCGGCGTTACGCCTTCGGGTCATGCGATGGTGCTCGACACGGACAGTCAACGCTCAATTGCGCCTTCGCCGGTCGAGCTGTTGCTCGTCGCACTCGGCTCGTGCACTGCCACAGACGTCGCCAACATCCTGTCAAAGAAACGACAACACGTGAGCAGCTATGTCGTCGAAGTCAGCGGACAACGCCGCGAGGAATATCCGCGTAAATACACATCGATGAAAGTGCATCACATCGTCACCGGTAAGTCGATCTCCCCGAAAGCCGTCGCGCACGCAATCGAACTCTCCGAAACGAAGTACTGTAGCGTCGCGGCAACCCTGCGACCGGCAGTGGAAATCCAAACCACCTTCGAGATCATCGAAGAGTCGCCAGAATCAGCCCGGGAGTAGTTTAGGGTGTTAAAGAATTTCGCCGCGTTTCTTCTTTGTCTGCTGAGCGCACTTCCCTCGACAGCCGCCAGCCGAAACTCATCACCAATAGCAAAACAAGCAGCCAGCGAAACGGCACTCGCCGCGGTGCGACGCAGCGACGCTGCCGATCGCGACGCAAAAGGAAATCTCGCGAAGCTGGCCCCGGCCGAGCACATGCGCCGGGCCGCGATCTATCTGAGCGTACGTGCCTTTGTCGAAGCTCGGGCACACTGGCAAACGCTCATTGATAACTATCCAGAAGACCCGCGCGTGCCGGAAGCAATGCTCGGTATCGGGCGCTCGTATTTTCTGAGCAAGGACTATCAGCCGGGCTACGCGATCTTTAACCAGATCGTCCAAAACTATAACGGGACGAAGGAAAGCCGCGAGGCGCTGAACTTCAGTGCCGCTTCCCTTCTGCGCATGGGAAGATTTGCCGAGTCCGCGGACCGTTATGCCGAATACGTCGATCGTTATCCGAATGGTGAACGCATCGACACCGCACAGCTAAACGTTATCGACACGCTGCGGGAAGCAGACAAGCCGGCCGAGGCACTTCAGTGGGTCGCGAAGACGAGACAGCGCTTCGCGGGCACAGCCGTCGAGACAAACGCGATGTTTGCCGAGTTGCGTCTCTACGTTGCGGAAGATCGCTGGTCCGACGCGGTGAATACCGCAGACCAGTTGTTGAAACGATCGTTTTCAAAAGCCGTGCTCACCAGTCCTGCTGAGGTTGCTTATCTCAAGGCTTTCAGTCTCGAGAAGGCCGGCCGAAAAGACGATGCGTTCAATGCTTATCTGTCAGTTCCGGACAGCATTGAGTCGTATTACGGATGGCTCGCGAGTCAGCGTCTCGCTGCGCTCGCTGGGCCAACACGCGCGGAGATCGTTTCAAAACGCGATGAACGGGTTAACAGCGCGATCGATTCGGTGGCTGAGCTTTATCCGGCGCCGTACCGACAGGCGATACTAAGCGCTGCGAAGACACGCAAACTCGATCCACGATTTATTCTCGCATTGATTCGCCAGGAGAGTGTCTTTAAGCCGCTGGCGAAGTCGCCGGCCGGCGCGCGGGGGTTGTTGCAGTTGACGATGGACGCAGCCCAGAAGTATGGACCAGGCGCAGGCCTGAACGCACTACGTGAGAATCAACTCTATCAACCTGAGACCTCGATCACGGTGGGTGCAGAGTATATCGAGCACTTGCAAAAGCTCTTTCCGCAGATGCTGGAGCCAGTCGCGGCTTCTTACAACGGTGGTGAGGACAACGTAGCGCGCTGGCTCCAGCGTGCCGGGCGTTCAGACCCCGGTGTGTTTACTTCAGAAGTCGGCTTCGATGAGACGAAAGGCTATGTCCAAAAAGTGATGTCCAACTACCGCGTCTATCGCCGACTCTATACCGCGGATCTAATCCGTAAATAATCCGCGTTTTTCTGTGGCTAAAACTTAAGGCTCCGGACTAAAACCTCTCGAGTCTTCGCGGCGCTGCAACGGCTCACGTGACTGCTGCCGCGGCACTACTCCGAGTCTCAAGAGGGCCGAGTAATACTCGTACCTGATCGTCACATCGCCAACCGAACTCGAGTCCAGATCCAAATCGATCCAACGCACGTCGTTCCGAACATTCCGGCCGATGCCAGTGGCCGCATACTCGTCGTCAGTCATCGGCGCAGCAGCGCGGCTCTCCTTCCCACTTTCCGACTTACTCGGACGCGCGTCCTCACCGCGACCTGACTGCTGCTGCGGCTCCGATCGATCGCGGTTGCGTGAAATCGAGTAAGGAGGCGAAATGATTCGGCGCCGCTCTCTGAAAAACACGGCCGAGATAACGCCAAGATTCGCAGTCTGTCCGAGCTTTGCTCCGTATGAATCTCGTTCGTTCGTGAAATAAAACCGCCGCGCACGCTCCGAGCTCATCTGCCAGCCGCTGATCGTTATCGTCTGATACGGCTCGATCACCCATTTGCTCGCATTCCATGCGGACGTGTGACGCGCATCGATGGTGTTGAGCCCGTCGACCGAAAGCGCTACAGCAACACGGTCCGAGGAGTTATTTCGCAGCCTCAGCTCGTACTCGGCGCCCTGGAGCGCTTCGATGTAGGTCCGGCCCCTTGCGTAATATTCCTGTAATGGTCTTCCATTGACGAGCACATCGATGTCAAAGTTTGGGTAAGATTTAGCTATGCGGTCCTGAGGCGGGTTCGGAATGGCAGCGGCGTGGGCTTGGCGCTGCAAAATGACGGTTCCGGTCCCCAGCAGAATCGCCCCGAGAAATGCTGCAAGACTCAATATCAGGCGAATTCGGTTCATGATGTTCCTCCTGAAAACAAGGAACGCTGCGTTCCTGAGTTCTTGCGTGTGGCCTGTTCTTTGCAGTAAACCTGAGCATAAGTCGATGGTTTGGAGGGTTTTGAGTTGAGTTAAATCGGTGGGAACGCTACAATTGCCCGCCACTCCGGCGAAGAAATACCGACAACTGTCGTAAACATTTACTAACTGAGGCTTGAGAAGAAGCTAATGGAGTATGCCCTAACTGCAACCAAATCCGAGGCGCGTGCCGGCTCGTATTATGACCGCATTGCGCGTTTCTACGACTTGACCTTTAAGGTCAATGGGTATGGTCGTTCTTTGGATCAATACTTTCGCCATCACCCGCTCCCGGTCACCCGTGGAGCGCGCATACTTGACGCCGGCTGCGGTACCGGCCTGCTGACTCTTGCCTTGTTGCGTTCGGTTCGGTTTCCCGTCTCGATTACGGCGCTCGATTTGTCGTCGACGTCCGTCGCCGCGGCGCGAAAGGCGCTTTACTACAGTTCCGGCCGCAAACGCGACGTGACATTCACGCAGGGAAATCTTCTCTGTTTGCCGTTTGCCGACGAGTCGCTCGATTTGGTTGTGACTGCGGGCGCGCTGGAGTATGTGCCGTTGGAAGACGGGTTGAACGAGCTCGCGCGCGTGATCGCTCCCGGAGGTCACTTGTTGCATCTACCGGTTCATCCCAGCGTGATTGGAGTTTTTCTCGAAATACTCTTCCGCTTCAAGAGCCATCCGCCGCGTGAAGTGAAAAATCAGACGGAGCGCCACTTCCGCATCGTTCATCAATATCGATTTCCGCCACCACAGGCGATCGGCTGGAGCAAAACCGCGATCCTTGCTCAGAAAGTTTAGCCACATAAGGCACATAAAGCACAAAAGGCACATAAGGAGAATTTCCTTTTTGTGCCTTTTGTGACTTATGTGCTTTTTGTGGCTCTTATTGTGGCACCAGACGCATGATGCGATCGTCGTCCTCGGTGGGTTTACCGCGGCCGTCGCGGTTGGAGGTTGAGAAGTAGAGATAGCCGTCCGGTCCTTCGGCGACGTCACGGATGCGGCCGTAGTCCTTCACTACATCTTCCTGAGTCACAACTTTCCTGCCATCAAGCTCAACGCGAATCAGGCGCTCGCCACGCAAGCAGCCGAAAAAGAAATTTCCCTTGAACTTAGGAAAAGCCGAGCCGCGGTAGAACATTCCACTCGCAGGTGCACACGCCGGTGTGTACTCGAGTAGAGGCGACTCCAAACCTTCCTTTGTTTGCGTGTGATGAATGATCGGCCAGCCGTAGTTCTTACCCTTCTCGACGATGTTGACTTCGTCTCCACCACCCGGACCGTCAAACCCGCTTGGTCCATGTTCGGTCTGAAACATTAGATTCGAGCCCGGCTGCCAGTCCATCCCCTGCGCATTGCGATGACCGAGCGTCCAGATCTCCGACCGGACGTTTTGCTGACCAACGAACGGATTGTCTTGCGGAACGGTCCCATCGTCGTTTAGTCGCAGTGTCTTGCCCGCGAGTGAGTCGAGTTTCTGCGCGAGCTCACGGCGCGTGGCGTCGCCAGTGGTAACGTAGAGTTTCCCGTCCGGTCCAAAGCGAATGCGACAGCCCGCGTGAAACTGCGCTGCCGGAAGATTCTCGATTATCACTTTCGGCTCGACGAGACCTTCAGGCGCTTCGCGATATCGCACAACTCGAACAAGCACGCCGCCGCTCGAATACGCATAAGAGAGATACAAAAAATGGTTGCTACTGAACTGCGGATGGAGTGCGACACTCATCAACCCGCTCTCGCCCGACCGCTCAACGTCAGGCACGACAAACAGCGGCCTCGGATTGAGAGCGCCCTTCTCAAACACGCGCACACGCCCGGGCCGCTCGGTAAAGATCATGCGACCGTCAGGCGCCCAAACGATGGACCACGGGACTTCCAGTCCACCGATTACTTTTTCAACTTTGAAACGTACGCCCGATTGTGCAGAAGTCTCAGTTTCACCCGCACCGCGTCCCGCAGGCGGCTGGCTACAAGCTACCCCGAGCGCTACGATGAGCGCGACCACGCCGTAAATTTTCATGGTTTCAGTTGATACCCTAGTGCTGAATGTACTCGTGCAGTAGTTTGAGTTCGTCTCCCTGCTCGCCTACTTCCACGCGGAGCAAATCACGCATCGAAAGCATTCCGACCCAGCGATCGCCGTCAACCACGGGAAGGTGTCGAGTTCCGATTTGCTCCATTCGTTCGAGGGCCTGGTGGGGTGTTTCATCACACTGAATGACCGCGCGCAATTCACTGGTCACGTCTCCAACTTTGACAGTGTGGGGATCGCGCTTTGGCACCACAACGCGATTCAGGACGTCGCGCTCGGAGAATACGCCCAGCAACTTGCCGCGATCATCAAGTACGCAAACTGCGCCAATATTCCGCTCGGCCATAAACTCCGCCGCTTCCTGCACAGTGGCTGTATCCTTTGTCGAATAGGGCTCGCGGTTGCGAATGACGTCCCTTATGAGCATCGCTTTCGCCTCCTGATCGTTGTTGTGGGGTGCGGGTATTATAGCCGGGTTTATCTGTGGCAGAAAGAACTTTAGAACAAAGACGCCTGGGCGGTGGGTCGCCGAAACGTGCTGCCGGCCGGAGTTTGGTGGGTTCGTTTCTTGTTGAAACCGAGACGCGCACAGTGGATTTTGAAGAGACGTTCGGTAGCTTCCCAGTACTGGCCTTTGCCGCGCATACGTTCACCAAAGACACTTGAATTGAGCTTGCCCTCACGCGCGTCACGGATTCGATTCAGCACGCGGTCGGCTTTGGTCGGCAATTTCTCGCGTAAACGCTCCTCGAAATACGGCGCCACGTTTCCGGGCAATCGCAGCATGTTGATGAACGCATACTCCGCGCCTGCCTCTTTGGCGCGTTTCAACAGAATGGGAATATCGGTTGATAGACCCGGAATGACGGGCGCGATTCCGATGCCGACCTTGATACCAGCGGCAGCGAGCGCCTCCATCGCGTGAAATCTCGCTTCCGGAAGTGGTGCGAACGGCTCGACGGCGCGTGCGGTTTCGACGTCAGTGAACGGAATTGTGAAGAACACACCGAGCTTGGCATTACGCGCGAGATCCTGAAGCACGTCGATGTCTCTGCGTATCAACGCCGACTTTGTAATGACTCCCACGGGATTCCGAAACTCGGCGCAGACTTCCAGACAGCGACGAGTCAGCTTGTAGTTCGCTTCAAGCGGAATGTACGGATCGGACGTGAAAGAAAAAACGATCTCGGCGCCTTTCCACGAAAGTCTCAGCAAATCTTTACGCAGAAGCTCGGGCGCATTTACCTTCGCGACGATCTTGCGATCGAAATCGGTCCCGGCGCCGTAGCCGAGGTATTCGTGTGTCGGCCGGCTGAAGCAATACGTGCAGCCGTGAATACAGCCACGATAGCAGTTGACGGTGTAATCGAAACCGACGTCAGGACTGTTGTTGTGAGTGATGATGTGGCGCGTCGCTGTCTCTTCAAAGACTTCGAGCTTCGCTTCCGGTGGTTCACCAATCCATTCCACTGAGTGAGTCAGCCATGGATTCGGAGGGTTTTCTATGTACTGCATAAAACTTAATCAGCCACAAAAAGGCAGAAAATGCAAAAAGAAGAGAGCAGATTTATTATGTGCTTTTTGTGGCTACTCGTTTGAATCAGAGTTTCCAACTACTATCGACTCGATCGCTCCGAAAGATAGATACACCTGCTGTCCGGGCTCAGGCCGTGTCTCCGTCAGGCAAACGTAATCATTAGTGACCTCGGAAATGCGTCCTGAATAAATACCGCCCGAGACGGTCTTCACGTCGACTACTTCTCCTTTGAAGCGGCGAAAGAGATTCTCAATATGTTGTCCCGGCATTCGTCAGTACCTTTCTCTCGTCCAGCCCCTCCAACCATTGCACAAAGAAATAGCGATACTTGTCAGGGTCTTCCATGGTAACAAAACGACCGCCCCAACCTTCATCCAACGGCGGCTGAACGTCCGCGCCTCTCGCAATCAGATCCTCGTAAAACTGTTCGACGTCTTCAACGCCAACAAAAAAGTGAACTCCCCGACCGCGGCGCAACATCGTCTCGAGGTTTTGCGCCAGCGTCAGTCTCAACGCGCCGCCGCGCAGTCTCGCCATCGGCGGTTCCGACTTCGCATTGACTGACTCGACTTCCATCCCGAGCACTTGCTCGTAGAATGCGAGCGACTCTTCAAGACTGTTGACCTCGAGAAAGAGAAGGTCTAAACCACTGATCATCTCGTCCTCAAAGAGTCATCACCACGTAGAGACCGTAGCCACCACTGACAATCACCGCCCAAAAGGCAGCTTCCTGAATTCTCGTGTGGCCCTTGATTTTGTTTGACGACGGCAGCGATGCATCGACCGCGACCATCGCACTGCGTGCCAGCAATACACCAAATCCCAGCACGAATACCGCCAGGATCGCGAGCGGCCAGAGAAACCAGATCCACTGAAACCGCACCAGCAACAATAGAAACAAACCCGCAATCAAACATAGCAGCGCGCTGAGACAATGACCCATCACGCCGACGTCTCTCGCGGTCGGCGTCGTGACCGGAGCAAAGTGCTGAGACGTGCCACTCTTACGCCGCGTAGCATCATAAGAATTGCGCAACATCTGGTCTTTGAGAACGCCGTACGCCTCGTTCAAAGACTTCATCTGCTCTTCGTTGCCGCCACGATCCGGATGATGCCTCGAGGCCTGGCGTTTGTACTGTCGATCGATCTCGACCTGAGAGGCATCCTTGTCGACGCCTAAAACGCCGTAGTAGTCTTTGTTCGAATCGAACTGGCTCATCGCGAATTGCCTGATTCTAGAGGCGCTGTTTTCGTTTGGCAATCCACAGATTGCGCAGATTCTTTAAAGCAAATCTGTGGATACGGATAATCTTGGACTACATTGATGCTAAAAGTTGAAAATCTTTCGAAGGAGTATTCCACTCCGGCGGGACCACTCCGCATTGTTTCTGACGTTTCTTTGACGCTTCCGCCCGGCTCGGCCGTATCGATCATGGGTGCGTCGGGCAGCGGCAAGAGCACATTGCTTTACATGTTGGGTGCACTCGAGCCGCCATCGAGCGGCAGTTTCACCCTCAACGGGCAGAATCCATTTCTGCTGAACACAAAACAGCTTGCCGCCTTTCGCAATAAGGAGATTGGGTTTGTATTCCAGGACCATTGCCTGCTGCCGCAATGCTCGGTAGTTGAAAATGTCCTGACGCCAACAATGGTTTCTACCGCGAACGGAGAACCCACGCAACGAGCCACCGAACTACTCAAGCAGGTTGGTCTCGCCGAACGACTGGACCATCGTCCGGCTCAACTCTCGGGCGGTGAAAAGCAGCGAGTCGCACTCGCACGCGCCCTGATCATGAAGCCGCACCTGCTCTTGTGCGACGAACCGACAGGAAATCTCGACGAACGATCCGCCGGCGTGGTCGCCGATCTTCTGCTCGACATTCATCGCGGCGCTAAAACGATTCTGATCGTGGTCACGCACAGCAAAGAG
This sequence comes from Pyrinomonadaceae bacterium, assembly GCA_036401595.1. Classification (GTDB taxonomy): domain Bacteria; phylum Acidobacteriota; class Blastocatellia; order Pyrinomonadales; family Pyrinomonadaceae; genus PSRF01. The sequence continues at coordinate 142,815 of DASWUM010000072.1, read as the reverse complement.
CTTGCGGCTCGCTTTCCCCAACGCTTCGAATTACGGAACCAGCATCTCGAGTCGCTTTAATGCAATCAACTCAACTCATCAAACGCAGTCTCGGTTATTACTGGCAGACCAATCTGGTTGTTGTCGTCGGAGTGGCGATCGCTGTTTCGGTGCTGGCGGGCGCGTTGCTCATCGGCGAGTCGGTGCGCGGGAGTCTGCGCGATCTCTCGTCGCGCCGTTTAGGGAAGACCGATGATTTGATCACTTCCGCAAACTTTTTCCGCGAACAACTCGCCGCCGATCTCGAACAACAGGGCCAGTTTGTAGCGAACGGAATCGGCGTGACTTGTCCGATGATTGCGCTCGAAGGCGTTGTCGTTCATGAACCGAGCAAGCGTCGCGCGGGTGGGGTCAAGGTTTACGGCGTCGATGAACGTTTCTGGAAGATTAATGGTGTCGCGGGTCTCACAAGTCCTGAGAATCGAAGTGTGCTCGTCAGCGAGAGTCTTGCCAGTGAGTTGGGAAGTAGTCTGGGTGAATCGCTGGTGTTGCGCATTGAGAAGCCTTCAGACATTCCCGTCGAATCATTGCATGGACGAAAAGAAGATCCGGGCCGAACGATCAGACTAAATCTTGCGGGTGTGCTGAGTGGTGAGAACCTCGGCGAGTTTTCACTGCAACCGCAGCACGGCGCAGTGCGCGCTGTCTTTGTTTCACTGCGATTTCTGCAACAGGAACTCGAGCAGAACGGTCGCGTCAACACGATCCTCGTATCGCGCTTCAGCGGCACTCAACCGGCGCAACAGCAGCAGTCGATTGCAAACCTGCTCAAGAACAAAGCAACGCTCGACGACCTCGGACTCAAGCTGAGGATGGTTAACAATGAGCAAAGCATCTCGCTTGAGAGCGACAGCAGGATCCTCAACGAGCACGTCACCACCGCCGCAAACGAGGCCGCCAAAACGCTTTCATTGCGAACGGTTCCGGTGCTCTCTTATCTCGCCAACAGCATCAGCGACGGGGATCGCTCGACTCCTTATTCACTGGTAACCGCGCTCGACGACGAGACCATCTCGACGTTCGCCAAACTTGCAGGGATAAAGCCGGTGCATCCACCAATCGTTCTCAACGACTGGACCGCACGTGACTTAAACGCAAAAATCGGCGACACCGTATCGCTCGAATACTATCTCTGGCATGAAAACGGTCGACTCGAAACGAAGAAGGCGGATTTCCAGTTAATGGAGATCGTCCCGATTGCCGGTTTGGCCGCAGACCGCGATCTCGTTCCGGAGTATCCGGGAATCACCGAGTCGGAAGATATGTCCGCGTGGGATCCGCCGTTTCCAATCCAGCTCAATCGAGTGCGCAAACAGGATGAAGATTACTGGCACCAATATAAAGCGACGCCAAAAGCGTTCATTCCGCTTTCGACTGCTCAGAGTCTCTGGCAAACGCGTTTCGGCAAGCTGACGTCGATCCGCATCGAATCTCCGAACGGTCAATTAACAACAGAGGCTGTCAACAATTATGCCGACACTCTGCGCAAGTTTATCGATCCGGCATTGATCGGATTCCAGGTCGTTCCAGTTCGCGAGCAAGGACAGGCTGCGTCGCGCGGCGCGACCGACTTTGGCGAGTACTTCTTGTACTTCAGTTTCTTTCTCGTCGTTGCCGCGCTGATGTTGACGAGTCTCTTCTTCAAACTCGGCATCGAGCAACGCGCGCGTGAGATTGGGACGTTACAGGCGATTGGATTTTCTGATTCGCGTATCCGGCGACTCTTTCTTATCGAAGGGATGTTATTGGCGGGCATCGGAAGTCTACTCGGACTCGCCGGCGCAATCGGATACGCGGCGTTGTTGATGTATGGACTGCGAACGTGGTGGGTGGGCGCAGTTGGCACCACGGCGCTGACGCTCCACGTTTCGTTGTTGTGGCTCGTGGTTGGAGCGGTTGGTGGTATCGCAGCGGCGTTGGTTTGTATCTATTTCACGTTGCGGCGACTTGGGAGATCATCGACGCGCGGTTTGTTGATGGGATCGCTGGGGCAGGAAGAAGATTTCTCCCGCCACGGCGCAACGGCGCAACGTAAATCCTTTCGTGGCGCCGTGGCGCCGTTGCGGGAGAAATTCTTCGGCGTTGTTTTTACGGCACTCGGAGTCGGCCTAATTGTCGCTGGCGCTCTCCAATTAATCCCACGAGCCGCAGCCTTCTTTGGCGGCGGCGTAACTCTTCTCGTCGCGGGCGTCTGCTTTATCTTAAGTTGGCTCAAACGCAGCAAGAAACCACTCATCCAAGGCTCGGGCTGGTGGACCATAGCGCGTCTCGGCTTTCGCAACGCAACTTATCGGCCGGGCCGAACAGTCCTTTGCATCACCCTCATCGCATCCGCTGCCTTCATCATCGTCGCCGTCGATGCCTTCCGCCGCTCAGGCGCAACGGCCACCGATCGCAAATCCGGAACCGGCGGATTTCCATTCGTCGCCGAATCACTCTTGCCCCTCGTCCACGATGCAAATACACCTACGGGCCGCGAATCCCTGAACCTGGGCAACGACCCGGCGCTCAAGGATGTGCACTTCGTAAACTTGCGCGTGCGACCCGGCGACGATACGAGTTGTTTGAATCTCTACCAACCTCGCAACCCGAAGATCGTTGCTCCACCACAATCTTTTATCGACGACAATCGCTTTACTTTTCAGAGCTTGCTCGCCTCCACTGCCGATGAAAAGAACAATCCGTGGCTCCTGCTCGATCGACAACTTGAGGACGGCGCCGTCCCGGTCATCGGCGATGCCAACTCGTTGACCTACGTGCTCCACTTGAAAGTCGGCGACGATCTCGTGGTGGACCACGCGAATGGCCCACTCCGTTTGCGCGTCGTGGCCGCGTTGTCAGACAGTATTTTCCAGAGCGAGTTGTTGATGTCTGAGAAAAACTTCCTGCGGCTGTTCCCCGCAGAAGAAGGCTATCGCATGTTTCTCATCGACGTTCCCAACCGAGAACAGGCAGACACGGTTTCGAGCATTCTGGAAAGTCGCCTGTCAGACTTTGGCTTTGACGTTTCAGGAACTGACGAACGACTCGCGAGTTTTCACCGCGTTGAGAACACCTATCTGTCGACGTTTCAAATGCTCGGCGGTCTCGGACTCGCTCTCGGCACACTCGGAATGGCTGCGGTCTTGCTGCGAAACGTCTTTGAACGACGCCGAGAACTGGCCCTGCTGCGGGCAGTAGGTTATAACTCTTCACATTTCGCGGCCATGGTGATCACGGAAAACGTCTTGATGCTTTGCTGCGGTCTGTTGGTCGGATTTGTCTGTGCGCTGCTGGCTATTGCACCCGTCTTTTTCGAACGCGGGGGCCGGCTTCCAAACATCTCGCTCGGTCTTTTGTTGCTGGCTGTTTTACTCTCGGGCGCAATCGCATCGCTCGTCGCCACAATGGCCGCGTTGCGCTCACCATTGCTGCCGGCACTTCGCGCAGAATAATCTGCGTAACCTGTGGTTAGGAGGCGGAAACATGAAACTCTTAATTGCTTCCCTTCTCTTGTGCGGATCTCTTATCGACGTTCGCGCCCAATCTGACTGGTTACAGTGGGGTGGGCCGAGTCGGAACTTCAATACAAATTCGAAGGGTCTTGCGTCCTCATGGCCCGCGACTGGGCCAAAGCGACTCTGGTCGCGCCCGCTTGGCGGCGGCCACTCCGCGATCCTTGCCAGCGGCAACATGCTCTACACGATGTACAGCCAGGGCGCGCAGGAGATCGTTATCGCACTCGCGGCCGACACGGGTAAAACAATTTGGGAATACAAGTACGACGCGCCGCCTGCGGCCGGCATGGATTACGAATATGGAGTTGGACCACACTCAACGCCGCTGCTCGTCGGAGATCTGCTCTACACGGTTGGCGCCACTGGAAAACTCTTCGCACTCGACAAGAAAACCGGCAAGGTAGCCTGGACTCACGATCTGTGGACGGAATATGCCGGCACTAAGATGGGTCGTGGTTATTCGTGCAGTCCGATCGCCTACAAAAACACCGTCATCCTTACGCTCGGCGGTCCCGGACAAACGCTGGTAGCTTTCAATCAGAAAGACGGAACTGTCGCGTGGAAGAATCAAACGCTCGACATGTCGCCGTCGTCGCCGATCATCGTCAACGTCGATGGACAGGAACAGATGATCATGTTTCTCGGCAAGGTCGTCGCGGGAATCGATCCGAACAATGGCAATTTACTGTGGAGCCACCCGCACGTCACCGAATGGGGACTCAACATCAGCATGCCGGTTTGGGGCAACGACAATCTGTTGTTCATCTCGTCTGCGTATAGCGGTGGCAGTCGTGTGCTCAGGCTGACGCAAAAGGATGGCAAGACGACCGCGGAAGAGCTTTGGTTTCATCGTCGCATGCGTCTGCATCACGGCACGGCGATTCGCATTGGCGATTACGTGTACGGATCGAGCGGCGATTTTGGACCAGCGTTTTTGGCTGCGGTGAATGTGAAGACGGGCGAGATTGCATATCAGGACCGAAGTTTTCCAAAAAGCAATTTGCTGCTTGCCGAAGGAAAGTTGATTATTTTGGACGAAGACGGCAATCTAGCTCTCGCAACCGCGTCACCAACAGAACTAAAAGTGATCTCAAAGGTGAGTGTTATGAAAAACCTCGCCTGGACCGTCCCGACACTAGTGGGAACAAAGCTCTACCTGCGCGATCGTCAAACGATCGTAGCGCTCGATCTCAGTTAGGCCACAAAAGGCACAAAATGCGCAAAAAACACATAACGCAAAGACTGATTCTTTTCGTCGTGGCTGTTTTCCTGTTTTCGTTTGATGTGGCTCACGGGCAGAACTGGCCGCAGTGGCGTGGACCGGCTCTGAATGGTGTGAGCGGCGAAAAGAACCTGCCCATCAAGTGGACCACTGAAGAGAACGTGGCCTGGAAAGTGGCGATGCCCGGCTGGAGTGGCTCCACTCCGATCATCTGGCGTGATCGGATCTTTCTCAACGTCGCCGATGGCGACAATCTGTCCCTCTGGTGTCTCGATAAAACCAAAGGCGAGGTCCTCTGGAAGCAGCCGCTCGGCAGTGGCAACGTGAAGATGCGCAAACAGAATATGTCGTCGCCTTCACCAGTCACTGACGGCCGCAGCGTCTATGTGATGACTGGCACCGGCATCCTCAAAGGTTTCGACTTCAACGGCAAAGAGCTCTGGTCCAGAGACATTCAGAAAGACTATGGGCAGTTTGGTTTGAACTGGGGCTACGCCTCGTCTCCCTTGCTGTTTGAAGATTCGCTTTACGTACAAGTGCTTCACGGTATGAAGACTGACGATCCGTCGTACGTAATGCGTATCGATAAGAAAAACGGTAAGACGTTGTGGAAAGTCGATCGCCCGACGAATGCGATTCGCGAGTCTCCTGATTCTTACACCACACCGGCGTTGCTTCGTTACGGCAAGAACACTGAGATCGTGATCACCGGTGGCGACTGCGTCACTGGTCACGATCCCGCAAACGGAAAAGAGCTGTGGCGCGCGAACGGTCTCAATCCGGATAACAACCCGTCCTATCGCATCGTTGCTTCGCCGATTGTTTTTGACAACATCATCTACGCACCAACTCGAGTGAAACCTTTGCTCGCGCTCAAAGCGGGCGGTCGCGGTGATGTCACGAGTTCGCACGTGCTGTGGTCCACTCCGAATGGGCCGGACGTGCCGACACCAGTCACCGACGGAAAGTATTTCTACATGGTTAACGATCGTGGGATCATGTGGTGTCTCGATGCTAAGACCGGCGCCGAGCTTTACTCACAGCAACGCATCAAGCCCGGCACTTACAGTGGTTCTCCAGTGCTGGCGGATGGGAAAATCTACATCACGAATGAAGATGGGCTGACTACGGTTGTTGCTGCGGGTCCGAAGTTTGAAGTGCTGGCTGAGAATCCATTGAACGACTATGTATTGAGCTCGCCGGCGATCTCTGATGGCCGGATTTACATTCGCACCGCGCTGCATCTTTATGCGATCGGAAAGAAGTAGCCACAGATTACACGGATAGGAAAACGGATTATGAGACGCTTGCTGATTATCGTTGTCGTGCTTGCGGCATTCGCTTTGAACATATGTGCGCAGGAGTCGAAGCTCGGGCGAGTTGAGTTTCCGACGTCCGGATCGGCAAAGGCACAGGCGCCGTTCCTGCGCGGGCTCGCGGCTTTGCATTCGTTCTGGTATGAAGAAGCGCTCGACGCGTTTCGTGAGTCGACGAAGATCGATCCTGACTTCGCCATGGGTTATTGGGGCGAGGCAATGACCTACAATCATCCGCTCTGGTCCGAGCAGGATCTCACTGCGGCTCGCGCCGTCGTCTCTAAATTCAAAGACACGCCAAAACTGACTGACCGCGAACGAGCGTATCTCAACGCGGTCCGTTTGCTTTACGGTGAAGGTGAAAAACGCGAGCGTGATCTCGCCTATTCCGCGGCGATGGAAAAGGTTTATCTCGCGTACCCGGAAGATCTCGACGCCGCCGCGTTCTATTCACTCTCACTGCTCGGTATCGCGGGCGGCGAGAAGGGCTATCGCCTGCAAGCGAAAGCTGGCGCGATTGCCCTGGAGGTCTATCAAAAGAACCCAAATCATCCCGGCGCCGCTCATTACATCATTCACGCTTTCGACGATCCCGACCACGCGATTCTCGCCCTTCCTGCCGCGCGTCGCTACGCCAGCATCGCGCCCGAAGCACACCACGCGCGGCACATGCCGTCGCATATTTTCCTGCAACTCGGAATGTGGCCCGAAGCCGCGGCGTCGAATGAAGCGGCGTGGGAATCGTCAGATGCGTGGATGAAACGCAAGAACCTGTCCGTCAACGTGCGCGACTATCACAGTCTGCACTGGTTGCTCTACGTCTATCTTCAACAGGGACGTTACAACGACGCCGAGAAGTTGCTGACTTTGATGAAGAAGGTGATGTCGGAGTCGACTTACGATAACAAGCTGCGACCGGGCTACTACGAAAATAATTACGCCAACATGGCCGCAGCGTTTGTGGTCGAAACTGAGAGATGGGATCTCGCCACTGAACTTTTTCCAGAGAGCAAGGCTCCTGCGACTTCTGAGACAACGGCGATGACTGGCAGTCACGGCAGTCACGGCGCTGCACCAGCTTCAGGAGGCGCAACATTGCGCACTTCATCTGCCAGTGTCACTTTGCCGTTGTTTGTTCGCGGACTTGCTGCCGCAGTTAACGGCTCTGACGTCGGTCCGTTCATCACCGCACTGCAAGCGGTTCGCTCTAGCCGTCCTGCAAATTCTGAGATTTTTGAACTTGAGATCGCGGCCTTGAGTGCCTCGATGAAGAAAGAGCATGAAAAGGCGATTGACTTGATGAAGAGGGCCACGTCATTGGAAGAAGCAACCAATGCGCCTTATGGCCCACCCAGCCTTATCAAGCCCTCACACGAGCTTTTTGGTGAGATCTTGTTACGGGCAGGAAGGCCCAGCGAAGCATCAGAGCAATTCAAGATCGCGTTGCTGCGACAACCAAATCGCGCCCGTTCACTCTCAGGCTTAGCTCGGGCCACAGCCGAGATCAGCCGCAGATGAACGCGGATAAACGCTGATCTGCGTTCATCCGCGTCTATCCGCGGTTAATTCTTTTGGCGGACATCGTACGCGTAGATCGTATCCTGATCCCGTAGATACAATCTCCCACCTACAACAACCGGATGCGTCCACGTCGGCAAATTCCCCTGCTCGATACGGAATCGTCCCTTTTCCTTGTAACCAGTGGGACTCGCTTCCACGAGACCGACCACACCATCCTCACTGAAGCAGTAGAGATTGCCATCTGCAAAGACCAACGATCCTTTGCCGACGCTGCGATCACGCCAGGCGATCTCGCCCGTATCAAACCGTATCGCGGTGAGGATCGAGCTCGAGAAACCATACAGGTAATCACCAATCAGCACCGAGCTGCTGTGGTGATTGCGCATCTCATTCGTAAACCAGATCTCCTTGGCGCTATTGTCAGCACCTATCTCGACCACGCCACCGCCAGTCTGGTAATCAGACGAAATAAACACACGATTCCCGCGCGCAATCGGCGTCGCCACATTCGCGACTTTGTTTGCCGGTTTTCCATACTCCCACAACAGCCGGCCGTCCTTCGAGTCGAGTCCAACCGCTCGCCGTGCAGTGAAGAACACAACCTGCGTCGTGCCGTTTAATTCCAACGGAATAGCTGACGAATAACCGGCGCGATCGCTTTGACTCTTCCAGATCACGGCACCGTTATCCTTGTTCAGTGCAACGATTGAAGCACCCGGACCACCAGCATTCACGAGTACTTTGTTTCCCAGCACGAGCGGCGACTCACTGATTCCCCAAATGATGTTTGAACCGCCAAACTCCTTTAGCACGTTCTTGGTCCAGACGATCTTCCCGGTACGTGCTTCAAATGCTGTGAGGTCGCCGCTGCCACCAAGCGCATAAACTCGCTCGCCGTCGACTGTCGGCGTACCTCTTGGACCATCACCACGATCGTTGCGAAAAGCGCCGCCATGCGCTGTGGCCCATGCCTCTTTGCCCGTTGCGACATCGAATGCCACGACGAATTCGCGCTCGCCGCGTAATCCCATCGTGTACAACTTGCCGTTGGCAACTGAAAACGACGAGTAGCCGCCGCCGGCGCCCGAAGCCTTCCAAGCGAGTGGCGGACCTTCCGCGGGCCACTGTTTAAGAAGTCCTGTTTCCTTGGAGATGCCGTCACGATTTGGGCCGCGCCATTGCGGCCAACTAGCTTGCGATTGGGCCAACGCCTGTTGCGCCAACGCCAGCAACAGAATCGCAGGCAATAAAACCCGTGTGTTCTTCATTCTGATCTCCTTCGTGTAGAAACTCTAGTTCAAAGGGGAGACACGAAGATCTATCCGCAGATTACACAGATAATTCTTTAATCTGTGAATTACGACGACGGTTTGAAATAAAGCACCAAACCACCACCGAGAGCAGCCAAAACAAAACCGAGATAGAGCAACGGATTGGGCGATGTCTTTGGCGGATGCAGCCACATCGAATACAAAACATTCACGAGTGGCGCCCCGGCGAAGACAAGAGGCATAACATACGTCGGTAACCCGCCGGATCTGAAAGCAAAGATGATACAAACGGCCCCGACTGCGCCGAGCGCGCCGGCAATGGTGGCGCCGACAGAACCTTTCATTGAGAAACCGTTAAGCTGTCCCTGTGCGGAAAGACTTATTACCGGCACGAGGACACCAATCAGGAAGTAAGCGACACCCACACACAGCAGGGCGCGCATAGGATTGCCGAGCTCCGTCTGGCCGCGATGCAGAGCCGGACCATAGAGTCCCCATGAAAGCGCGGCGCCGAGAGCGAAAAGAATCCAGAGCATTAGGACCTCCGCAAACTAGAGATGAGCCACAGAACAGCACAAGAAGCACTAACCGTCTAAGCAAGGTTCTACTTCACCCTTTTTGCTTTCTGTGCTTTTTTGTGGCGAATATCTTTTGCGGCGAAGCTGAAACTCGAAACGGGCTTCTGCCGTAATGTCTACGTCCCTTTAGGTTCCGCGCATTCTAACATCTGAGGCTTAGACAGAGCAGCAACTCATTTGTTAAGGTCTGCCGAACACGCGGGTCGCTATCCATCCAAAATCTCGAACGGGGAGCCTTAAATCTTGAAGTCGACTTTTAGAACTCTCTTCCTATTTGTTCTTCCCCTCTTGCTGACGGCAGTCGTTGCCGCCCAAACACATCGCGCCTCGGTGCGCGGCACCGTCTCCGATCAGACTGGGGCAGGCGTTCCGCGCGCAACGGTTCAGCTACGGAATACAGATACGGATGAGACGCGCACTGCTACGACAGGCGAAGAGGGCGAGTATGTCATAACTTCGATACCAGCGGGCAACTATCAGATCGAAGTAGAAGCTAATGGTTTTGCGAAGCGAGTTCAACAACTAGTGCTACTCGTCAATGACCAGCGACGACATGATGTCTCACTCAGCGTTGGCTCACTGCATCCGTATGAGATCGACGCGCCGTTCGAAGCCTTGTTGAAAAAGGAGAATGCTTCGCTCGGGACAGTGATCGAGAACCGTCAGGTAACTGGGTTACCGCTCGACGGTCGTAACTTTTACGAGTTGAGTTTGCTGGTACCTGGCGCGGTGCCCCCGGCACAAGGATCCGCCGGTTCAGTGCGCGGCGACTTCGCGTTCAGTGTGAATGGCGCTCGTGAAGATGCAAATAACTTCCTGCTTGACGGTGTTTATAACCTCGACCCAAAGCTGAATACCTTCGGCGTGAGGCCGTCGATCGATGCGATACGCGAGTTTGAGATGCTGACCAGCACCTACGACGCCTCGTTCGGGCGTAATCCTGGTGCGCAGGTAAATGTCGTTCTTAATTCCGGTTCGAATGCTTTTCACGGCTCGGCGTTTGAATTTCACCGCAACGCGGCAACCGATGCGCGCAACTTCTTCGCGCCCGCTTCGGAACCGAAGCCAAAGTACATTCGCAACCAGTTTGGCGGCTCGTTTGGTGGTCCAATCAAACACGATCGCACCTTCTTCTTCGCCGATTACGAAGGCACGCGTTCGCGCGAAGGCATTACTCGCATTACAAACGTGCCGACGGCGCAGGAGCGTGTCGGAAACTTCTCGCAGAGTGTTTTTGGAGTGCCGCTCAATCCGTTTACGGGCATGCCGTTCGATAACGCACGCATTCCGGACTTTCTGATCAATCCGATTGGGCGCGCAATCGCGGCGCTTTATCCGCTTCCGAATCGTAATGTGCCGTTTCAAAACTTTGTGTCGTCGCCAATCCTGCGCGACGACAACGACAGTTTCGATGCGCGAATAGATCATCACCTAAACGATCGCGCTCAGCTTACGTTCAGATACAGCTTCGGCAACCGCGATCTTTTTGAGCCGTTTACTGGTCCATCGTTGTCGCTCGTGCCTGGATTTGGCGACACGGTGAAGCGTCGCAGTCAGAACGGAATGGGAGCGTTGACTTTGATTTTGACGCCGAATCTGGTTAACGAGAGCCGGGTGGCGTTCAGCAGAGTTGCGGCTTCAGTTAATCAGGAAGCGAGCGTACTGAATTCCGAAGTTGGTTTGCCAACGATTTCTCCGCGCGAGCGCGATCTCGGGTTGAGTTTTATCACCATCACCGGATTCTCTCCTCTTGGCGACGAAGGAAATAATCCGCAGAAAAGCGTGACGAACGTTTACCAGTTCATCAACAACTCGAGCTATGTGCACGGCAATCACATCGTAAAATTCGGCGCCGACGTGCGATTTACACAGCAGAACGCTTTTCGTGATGTCGAGTCACGCGGCCGGCTTCAGTTCTCACCGTTTGGGCAGGTGACCTTCAACGCCCTCGGCGACCTGTTGCTCGGCTTGCCACTCGTCACCAGCGTGGCTCGTGTCGATAATCCACAGCAGATCCGCACGCACAGCTTCAACTTCTTCGTCAACGACAGCTATCGCATCACACCGCGGCTGACGCTCAACGGTGGTTTGCGCTACGAATACAATTCGCCGCCAGTCGACGCTGAAGATCGCGCAAACATTTACGACGTGGCGACGCGCAGTCTGGTTCGCGTCGGCGCCAACGGAGTGCCACGCAGCGGCTTTGAAGCTGACAAGAACAACTTCGCACCGCGCGTCGGTTTTGCATACTCCATTGGCGAGAAAACAGTTCTGCGCGGCGGTTACGGAATTTATTACGACCAATCGCCGCTTGCGCCCGCGGAAGCGCTTTACTTCAACTCGCCTTTCTTCGACAACAACGTTTTCTTCCCGTTGCAGGGTTTGCCATTGACGGTGAACAATCCGTTTCCCTCGTTCTTCCCGTTCGCGCTGCCTGACTCCGCGCTCGCGATTCAGCGCGATCTGCGCACCGGCTACATGCAGCACTGGAACTTCAATGTCGAGCGTCAGCTCGGCGATAAGAACGTAGTCGAAGTCGCTTATGTCGGCTCAAAGGGAACGAAACTGCTGACGGCTCGCGACATCAATCAGCCGCAACCGAGCGTGTTGCCACAGGGTCTTCCGTTCGTCCCACGGCCCAATCCGCAGTTCGACGACATTGACCTGCTCGAGTCGCGCGCGAATTCAAACTATCATGCGCTTCAGGCTCGCTTTCAGCGACGACTCTCGCGCGGTTTGGCAGCGCTCGCGTCGTACACGTGGTCCAAGTCGATCGACGACGCTTCAAACTTTTTCAGCAGCGCCGGTGATCCAAACTTCCCGCAGAATAGTTACAACGTTGCCGCCGAACGTGGTCGTTCAAACTTCGACGTCGCTCATCGGCTGTCGGCGAGTTACTCGTATGCGCTTCCCTTCCGCAGATCGGGTGATGGACTGGAAGCTAAACTCGTAAATGGCTGGGAAACTTTTGGAATCCTGACGCTGCAATCAGGACGCCCATTCACTGTCGCGCTGCTATCTGAGATCGATAACAGCGGCACCGGACGTTCGATCCTCGGATTTGGTAACAACGATCGACCCAATCTCGTCGGAAATCCCGAGCTTTCAAATCCAACAACGGACCAGTGGTTCAACACTGCGGCCTTTGTCTTCCCGGCGCCGGGAAGGTTTGGAAATGCGGGACGGAATATTCTGGATGGACCGGGATTTCAAAGTTTCAATGCGTCGCTGGTGAAGAATACGCACTTTACGGAAACCGTGAACCTGCAGTTCCGCGTCGAGGCCTTCAACCTCTTCAATCATCCAAACTTCAACCTGCCGGACAACTTCCTCGGCTCCCCGACGTTCGGACGCATCACGTCAGCACGCGATCCACGTCATCTTCAGTTTGGATTGAAGCTGTTGTTTTAATCCGCGGTATCCGCGTTTACTGCCGCTCGATCGTCAAAGTACATATACTTCGCAGACAGCAGAAGATCAGATTCTTCTGCTGTTGGCGTTTGGGGAATCATCGTTCCGTCGACTTGCTCGTAGAGCGGTGGGGGGATTTCGGCGAACTCGGACATGGGGCCATAGACTGAGTCGACGCCTTCCTTGAATACGTCTCCAATCAACAGATTGATGATGTGGACGCGCTCGTCGGGATATTTGCGCAGGAAGCCGGCGAAGCTGAAGCCATCGTTGTAGAAAGCGTAAACGAGTTTGCGCATCGACTCGATACCGCGATCGAGTTTCGTCTGGTACTGACCAAGACGAGCGGCTGAGAAATCGTCGTGATTGAACGCGTCGTGAATCGCATCAGCGGCGAGTTCGGCCATCTTCAACGCCAGCAGCACGCCCGATGAATAAATCGGATCGAGAAAACCGTAAGCGTCGCCGATGATGATGAAGCCGTTACCGGCGTTATGCTTCGAGCGATAGGAATAGTCGAGAATCGAATAGATCTTGTCGACGCGAGTTCCTCCTGCAACACGACGGCGGCAAGGCTCGCATTTCTCGATCTCCTCATTAAGAATCTTCGCCAGATCCTGACCACGGTTCTTCAGCAAATATTCAGGATCGGCCACGATGCCGACACTCGTGATGTCGTTCTCGAGCGGGATATACCAGAACCAACCGCCGCTGCCCGCCTCGGTGCGTAACACAAGGGTGGCGCCGCCATTCAAATCCGGTTCGCGATGCGCCCCCTTGAAATACGAATAGAGCACGGCCTTCTTGAGTTTCGGATCACGCACCCGCCAGCGAAACTTGTTCGACAGCATCGCCATTTGTCCGGTCGCATCGACAACTACTTTCGCAAAAAACTTCTCGCGCGTGCCGTCCTGCATTTGCACTTCGACACCCACGGCGCGATCACCTTCAAAGAGCACCTGCTTCACCAACACACCCTGATGCACGACTGCACCCTGCTCGGCGGCATGATTGATTAGCAAGTGATCGAACTGCGCGCGCGTGACCTGCCAGGTGACAGCGCTCTCGTGATGGACTGCCTCGAAGAAATAAAACGGGCGCGACTCTTTTCCCGCGGGATTGGCAAACTGCACGCTGTACTTCCGAACGAATGGACTTTCCTTCAGTTTCTCGAGCAAGCCGAGACGCCGAAAGGTCCAATACGTGTCAGTCATCAGCGACTCGCCGATGTGATGCCGTGGAAAGATTTCCTTCTCGAACAGGATTACCTTGCGCCCTTCGCGCGACAACATGCCGGCTACAGAACTCCCTGCGGGTCCACCACCCATTACTATGACGTCAAAAGTATTTGTATTCATGCGTAGCGTACGGTTCTAAGTTCAGGTTCAAAGAAATCGGGCAAAAACGAGTCTACTTCCAAATGACCTCGACGAGTCAGCACGATATCGCCGTTCTGACGTTCGAGCAGACTCTTTTCTTCCAGTCCTTCATAAATAGGACGAAATTCATTCCAAACATCAACGCCAAACTTCTTACTGAAGTAGCCGGTGTCGAGTGCTCCGGTCTTTAACTGCAAAACCATTTCGCGGATGAGTCTCTGCTTCGCCGTCAGCGAAACGGCCCGCAAAAGCGGCAGGCGGTCCTCGTTAAGGATGCGCACATATTCCTCGAAGTTGTGCGCGTTCTGGAAATTGACGCCGCCGAAATGCGAAAACGACGAAACACCAATGCCGATCATATCGCCGCCGTGCCAGAGCGCATCGCGATAGATAAAGCGACACGTCTTCTTCTTCGTGGCTACGATGTCGCTTCCGGCAATCTCATAATCATGCGCCTGAAACTGCTCAAACGCATAATCGAGCCAGCGCCGCTTCGCAGACCAGCCGGCAATCGGCGACTCGACGCCTTTCTTAAGAATGTCCTGAGAGATGGTCGTGTTGTATGGCAACTCCATCTGATAGATCGTAACCGAGTCAGGCTCGAGCTCGATCGCACGGCGCACCGCTTCATGCCACTTCTCTTCCGTCTCACCCATCATGCCTACGATCAGATCGATGTTGACTTGCGCGAAGTCGACTTCACGCACCCACTGATAAGCACGATAGACTTCAGGTGACAAATGCGCGCGGCCGTTCGCGGCGAGGATCTCGTCGTCGAAATGTTCGATGCCGAGACTCAGACGCGTTACGCCGATCGCCTTGAGTGTTTCGAGCTTCGACTTCTGCAGAGTTCCCGGCTCGCACTCAAACGTGACTTCTTCCGCGTTTTGCCAACTCACGTGTTGGTTGAGACCTTCGACGAGATAACGCAACTGCTTGTCGCTGATGTATGACGGCGTGCCGCCGCCGAAGTATGCGAAGCGAAGCTGGCGGCCCTGGAACGCAGGCATGCGACTGTAGAGTTCGTTCTCTTTGATCAACGCATCGAGATAGACCTCAATCTCGGAAGCATTTTTGTCGGTGTAGACTTTGAAGTAACAGAAGTGACAGCGTTTGCGACAGAAGGGAATGTGGATGTACAGGCCTAAGGGATCTGCGACTCTCGGCGGCTGATTGAGTGCGGCGAGCGCTTCGGAAACAAACTCAGGCTTCCACTGGGAGAATGGCGGATAGTTCGAGACAAAATAATTCCCTACTTCAGTCCTGGTTTGGGCTACGTCTGTCGTCATGAAAACATTCAAGTTAGCATCATTGCTGCGCGCGGGGCAATCCACAGATTACACAGATTAACAAATAGAATCTCTGAAATCTGTGGATACGACCTCAAGTGAGTACTACGTGCCGATCGCGAGGTAGGTTGCGCCATCGTCCCCTGGCGTTGTATAGAAACCCGATGCCCCCACGAAGCGGATTCAGTTTCTCGGACGCCCGCCACTATTTACCGTATTTCTTGATGTTGCTGGTTTTCGTGGGTGGCGTATGGCTTGTGCTGGCTTCCGGCGCACGCCTGCAACCTGCAAGCGGAGTCCCGGCGACCATACCTGCACCTGCATCATCAACCGGTGTTCTCTGGGAAAACTTCCGAACGCCGCTCAGCACTCTACTCACTCAGATAATCGTCATCCTGATTACGGCCGGCGTGTTCCGTCGCCTGTTTCGCCGGATCGGCCAGCCACCGGTGATGGGCGAAATGCTCGCCGGCATCGTGCTGGGACCATCAGTCCTGGGCTGGTTTTACCCTCCCGCATTGTCGTTTCTCTTCCCGGTCCAATCGCTCGAGATACTGCGACAACTGAGTCAAATCGGCGTCGTGCTCTTCATGTTCATTGTCGGCACGGAACTGAACATCAGACTGTTGCGAGAAAAAGGCACCGAAGCCGTGATGATCAGTCACGCGAGCATCATCGTGCCCTTTCTTCTCGGCACAACACTTTCACTCTTTCTTTACCGAGAGCTGGCGCCGGCAGGAACCTCGTTCAATGCTTTTGCGTTATTCATCGGAGTTGCGATGAGCATCACAGCGTTCCCCGTGCTCGCCCGTATTCTCGAAGATCGCAAGCTGTCGCAAACCACGCTCGGATCGATCGCAATCACGTGTGCCGCCGTCGACGATGTCACTGCCTGGTGCATCCTCGCGCTCGTAATCGCGATTGTGAAATCGACCGGACTGGAGAGTGCAGCAATCACGAGCGGACTGACACTCGTCTTCGCAGTCGCAATGATCTTTCTGGTGCGGCCGCAACTGGCGCGACTGATCAAGGAGCCTGATTCTCAACAACACCGACGTCGTTTGATTCCGATCATCCTAGCATTCGTGTTTGCATGCGCACTGATCACGGAGACGATCGGCATTCACGCGCTCTTCGGCGCTTTCGTGGCCGGCGTAATAATGCCGCCTTCTACCGAATTTCGGATCTTTCTCAAAGACAAGCTCGAAGCATTCGGCTCATATGCTCTGTTGCCGCTCTTTTTTGCGTTTACCGGATTGCGCACGCAAGTAAGTCTGTTAAATGATTGGCAGGGATGGGCGCTGTGCGGGGTTATTATTCTGGTTGCGATCGCAGGCAAGCTGGGTGGAAGCATGTTGATGAGTCGCTGGACCGGGATGAGCTGGTCGCAATCGTTTTCGATTGGCGTGCTCATGAACACGAGAGGATTAGTTGAACTGGTAGTACTCAATATCGGGTATGATCTCGGAATCTTGTCGGGAAGAATATTTGCGATGATGGTTTTGATGGCACTGGTAACGACGTTTATGACCGGACCGCTTCTGTCGCTGGTCAAAAGATCTTAGAAGGAGAATTTGAAATGGCACGAAAGACGTTGTTGATGATCGCTGCGCTGATGACTCTCTCGTTGATTGCCTACGCAGCAGCGAAACCAAACTTCAGTGGTAGTTGGACGATGGATCGCGGGCGCAGCTTCGGTCTTCCGGGAGACATGAATCAGACACTCACCGTCAATCAAAAAGACGATCAGATCGAAGTCGAAACGAAGCTCATCCAACCAAACAACGAAAGAACGGTGAAGGATACGTACACACTCGACGGCAAGGAGTATGACTTCACGCCACCCGTCCCTCCCAATCAGCCCCCGGCCAAAGGCAAACGCACGGCGGTATGGCTGCCGGGCGACAGAGGCATTCAGGTAACGGATGTTACGACTGTGGAGACTCCGAAAGGACCGGTCACAACTCAGACGGTGCGGAAGTGGACCATGTCGGGTCAGGGTGAACTGGTGATCGATATGTACGTCGACAATCCGAATATTTCGTACGAAGCCAAGCGGATCTTTATCAAGAAGTAATCCACAGATTACGCAGAAAAATCTGTGTAATCTGTGGTTACTGGCCCGAAATATCGTAAGCAGCCATCTCATTCGAGTTGCGCACGAGCAGACGTCCACCCGCGATTGCAGGATAGTTCCAAGTCTGGCCCTGCACGGCCGAGAAGCGCGCCACTTCGGTGTATTTATCAGGCGTTGCCTTGATGAGCGCGACCTCACCCTGATCTGAAGTGATGATCAGGTGCCCGTTCGTCAAAATGATCTGCCCGTAACCAAAGCGCCCTTCTTTCCACTTGCGCTCGCCGGTATTCACATCAAGACAAACCAGAATTCCCTCGTCGAGACCGTAGATGTAGCCATTATGAAGAACCGAGCTATTAAACTTGTTCTTCATGTTCTTGTTTTCCCAGACCGTCGACGCGGTGAAACTGTTTCCACTCCCCTTCACTTCAACCAGTGCCGCGCCCTTCCCGTATCCGGACGAAATAAAGAAGCGATTGTGATCGACAACGATCGGCTGCGAGACATTGATGCCGTTGTCGGTATCCCACGCATACTCCCAAAGCAAATCACCTTTTTCAGGAGTAAGTCCAACCACACGTGAAGAACTGACCACGACGATCTGACGACGTCCGGCAAGCTCAACCAGCATCGGCGAAACATAAGCCTGCGTATCGTTGAGCACACGCCACACTGGAGCACCAGTCATCTTGTTGTAAGCGACAACAGACTTGCCTGAGGTACCGCCCGGCAGCACGATCACTTTGTCGTCGACGATCAGCGGCGATGCCGCCATGGCCCACGGAAGGTTCTTGGCCTGGTTATCAGACAGAATGTTCTTGCCCCAAACCACTGCACCCGTAGCCGCGTTCAGACAGCGCAGTTCACCGGTGGCGCCGAGCGCATAAATTCGTCCCTGATCCCATGTCGGAGTGGCGCGTGGTCCATCGCCGGTAGAATCGCTGAATTCGGCGTTCCACTTCTGCGTCCAGAGCTCATGCCCGTTGTTGATGTCATAGGCTGCGACGACTTCCTGACTTCGTCGCTGCTCGATCGTGTAAGCCTTTCCATCGGCAACGACGAAAGAAGCGTGTCCGACACCGATCGGCTGTTTCCAAACGACTGGCAGTCCATTGGCAGGCCAGTGGGTCGAGACAGTCGTCTCGTCATACTTGCCATCGCGTTTCGGACCACGGAAGTTTGTCCAGTAGTTGGTTGCCGGTGCTGGTGCGGCAGGACTCGCGCCGGGTGAAGCAGCTACGCTTGCAGATGGTGACGGGCTCGGAGCCACTGCAGTTGAAGCAGCAGGCTGTGCCGCCTGCGCCTGGCGATTCGACTCGAGTTCCGCATAGTGCGCATCGTTCGAACTCTTCGCACAAGCTCCACCGAGGAGAGCAAACCCGACCAACGCGATCAGGGTCGTTCGCTTTGTCATAAACACATCCTTTTCAATCCGTGTAATCCGTGGGTTAGAACTTGCCACGGATTAGACGGATTTTCAAGGATTTATGTTCCAATGCAATAGAGGTTTTTCTCGCCGCGAATGAAGATGCGACCGTCGGCAATCGCCGGGGAAGCGTAAACGGGCTCGCCAACTGAATTAGTCCCCAGAATTTCATGCTTCGGGCCTGCCTTGACCATGAACGTATCGCCGTCTTCGCTGGTCATCAGGATCTTGCCCTCGAACGCAACGGGTGAAGCGGTGAAGGTTGCGGGAATCGGAATTCGTCCACCTTCATATTTCACCTCGCCGGTCTTTGCGTCGATGCAGGTCAGAATGCCGCGATCGGTTGTCAGGTAGAGGTAGTCGCCGTAAAGGATCGGCGAAGGCACGTACGCGGTGCCCTTGGCATACGTCCACGCCTCGTTCGGGGTGCCGGTGAGATCTCCGTTCTGACCCAGACGAATTGCCATCGCAATTTTTGCCGGAAATCCGGCGACGAGAAACGCCATGTCACTGTTCGCCACGGGCGAAGGGATCGCGTTGCTCTCAACACCCTTATGTCGCCACAACTCCGCACCGGTCGCGGGATCGTACGAGATCACCGATTCGGTTCCGCTTGTGATCAACTCGGCACGTTTAGCCGTACGGACGAGCAGTGGCGTCGACCAGCTCACCTGTACTTTACGCTGCTTCCTCCAGACTTCTTTGCCGGTGTTCTTGTCGAGCGCGACGATGAACGACGCTTCGCCATTCTCTTCGTCACACTGCACGATGACGAGGTTCTCAAAGAGAATCGGCGACGTTCCCGTGCCCATGCCGACAGTCCCTAGATTTCCTAATTGAGCTTTCCACGCGAGCTTGCCTTTGAAGTCGTACGCGTAAAGGCCTTCCGTGCCGAAGAACGCATAGACAAGCTTGCCATCGGTAGCCGGAGTCGAAGCGGCGTAAGAGCTCTTGCGGTGGCGATTGTCGTAGGGCGTGCCTTCCCACGCCGTCGATTGCCAGAGGATCTTGCCACTCTCGCGATCGAGACAGATTACTTTGAAGGCGTGTTTATGATCGGCGCCGACACTGTCAGGATGGAGAAATTCTTTACCGTCTTCGACTGTGTGCTTCACAGCTTTCGCGCCGGGCACCAACGCGCCTTCAACGGCGGTAGTCAGAAACACGCGGTTTCCCCACACGATCGGCGATGAATGCGCGCGACCGTCAATAGGAGTCTTCCATTTGATATTTGTCGAAGGACTCCAAACAGCGGGGAGGTTCTTCTCGTTCGAGATACCCGAGCCGTCGGGTCCGCGCCATTGCGGCCAATTACCGGCAGCAGCATGGTCGGAGAAAACACTGAGACTACCGAGAACAAAAGAAATCCCGATGACGAAAGTGAACGCAATGCGGCGTGATAGTTTCACAGTCTTAGTTCCTTTACTCGTGATCCGTAATCAATCCGAAAAATCGGTGGCTAATTCCCTGTCTTGCTGGTGGCAGCCGGTGCTTCACCAAACGCAAACAGGTGCGAGACCGTACGCACGATCAGAAGCCCGTCTGAAACCGCGGGCGTCGCCATCATGACTTCACCCACCGGATTCTTCGCGAGCAATTCGTACTTCGGTCCAGTTTTCACTACGAAGACGTCTCCGTCCTCACTCGAGAGATAGAGCTTTCCATCCGAAGCAACCGGCGATGCAGTGAAAGCGCCACCCGTTCCGCCGAGACGTTCCTGGTAAACACGTTCGCCAGTCTTGGCGTTGTAGGCAGTCAACACGCCCTGATTCGAACACGTATAAAGCAGATCGCCATAGACGATCGGCGTCGGCATGTATGGACCACCACGCTGCTTGCTCCAGGCGATGAAATCGCTCGACTCTTTTCCATCTTTGAGTGAGAGATCGCCGTTACCGCCGGGACGGATCGCGTAGATCGGTTGGATGGGCGCGTAACCGCTGGTGACGAAGATCAGATCGAAAGCGACGAAAGGTGTGGGCGTCGTGATCTCTGACATCGGTCCCAGTCGCCACAACTCTTTTCCGGTCGCAGGATCGTAACCGCGAATCGCCTTTGGCCCGACCGTGAGCAATTCAGTCCGCGTTTTTCCTTCATAGATTGTCGGCGATCCCCATGAAGGAAGCTCCTCCCGCGCGGTTTTCCAAACCTGTTTGCCCGTTTTGAGATCGTATGCGGCGATAAATGAATTCTTCTGGATGTCGGCTTGAACAAAGACTAGGTTCTTGTAGATGATCGGCGAGCTGCCGTATTCCCACTGGTAATCGGCGTCGTAAAACCAGCCGGCATCCAACACGCCGAGATCAGCCTTCCACAACTGCTTGCCGTTGAGATCGTAGGCGTAGAGACCTTCGGAGCCGAAGTTAACGATCAAGTACTTGCCGTCGGTCACGGGTGTTGAGGCAGCGTGTGTCGACTTCGGGTGACGCTTTACTTTGGGAATGCCTTCGTAAGCCGTTCGCTCCCAAAGTATCTTGCCGTTTGTCTTGTCGAGCGCATAAATCTTCCACGCGTGTTTGGGGTCGTCTTTAACCGGCGCGACGTCGCCAAAAAGTCCGAAACGTGTTTCGTCCTTGGCAGTGCTGACTGCGGTCACCACAAAAACTTTGTTGCCCCAAACGACTGGGCTCGCATGCGAGAGACCCGGTATCGCCGTCTTCCAACGGACGTTCTGCGAAGTAGCGCCGTCGAATTTGACAGGTTTCGCGAGACCTTCAGTAACACCAGTCGCGCTTGGACCACGGAACTGCGGCCAGTTCTGCGCTTGCGCGACTCCAACCACCGCGATCAAAACAGTGAAAACTCCTATCAGTCGTTTCATGTGTTCGCCCTCGACTTAGTCTATCCGCTTCATCTGTGTCGTTGTGTTTCCCTGCTTGAAAGCCACGCTGGTGGCTTTGCCGCCTTCGACGTTGAACGTGAGAGTGATGCCACCGAATGCTATTGGCCGGAACGTCGTGTTGTCCAAAGCCATTAATGGTTGTGGCTGGCGCGTAAATCCGGCCACCATTAACTTGCCGTCCTGCACCGTGACTGTCGCTTCCGGTCCAGGATCGCCTTTGTACTTGCCCGCGTATGACTGAAGCGTTGCGGCATCAACCTGAAGCGGCGGCTTGGCCCCGGCCTTCGTCAATATATCCGCGATTG
This sequence comes from Pyrinomonadaceae bacterium, assembly GCA_036401595.1. GTDB lineage: Bacteria > Acidobacteriota > Blastocatellia > Pyrinomonadales > Pyrinomonadaceae > PSRF01. The sequence goes on along the minus strand of DASWUM010000072.1, from coordinate 120,642 downwards.
CGGTGTTCTTTGCGTCTGTGGCGGTTACGAGCGCAACGGTCAGAGTATCAGGCTTGACGCCGCCCTGGTCGAGCGCAATCTTCACAAGTTCTTCGTTACTCTCCTGTGCGCCGTTCAATAACACATCGTCCACATCGTCCGCGCTCTTCTGCAACAGTAGTTTCACAACGGCAACGTGTTTACCGTCGAGCGCCCACGTCATCGCGGTCGCGTTGTAGAAAGTATCTTTTACTTTGACGTCGGCGCCGCGATCGAGCAGGATCTTTGTCACTTCCGCATTCCCGCGCTCGGCGGCTTTGAATAGCGCCGTTGACCCGTAACGAAACTTCGCGTTCACATCCGCACCCTTATCGAGCGCTGCCGTGACACCCGCCGCGTCACCTTTGCGCACCGCCTCGAAGAGTTGATCGTTCAGTTCCTGTTTTGGGTTCTGCGTGGTTTGCGGGACCAGCAGCGCCAGTAGTGAAAAGAGGAAGACCTTTTGTAGCAGCAGCATGATTTCTCCTCGCACTGAAGAAAACCAAATCAGCCCGGATTAACGGATGAGTCGGAACCTGATAGAATCACAAAAATTGTGTAACGCAGCAACGTGAGCTTACGTATTGTACATCCAGTAGGTTGCGAACGCGCAGTTACTTTCTTATCCGTGCGCACGTTTTTGCGGACTCGGAAACGCTTTTATCCATAATCAGTGACGGGCCTCCAAAATGACTAACCTAATCTCCATTTATCTGAATCTTTGTCTTGCTTTGTCGTCGTTCGTCGTTGCAAGCGACTGGGCCGAATGGCGTGGACCCAATCGCGACGGCATCTCCACCGAAAAAAATCTTCCCGTGAAGTGGTCGCCAACGGGTGAGAACCTGGCTTGGAAAGCACCGTATGGCGGGCGCTCGGCGCCGATCGTTATGGGAGATCGTCTTTATCTGCAAAACACCGCCGGTGCAGGCGAGACCGAGCAGGAGCGCCTCATGTGCTTCAATGCCGACACCGGTAAGCTTCTATGGGAGCATCGCTTCAACGTTTACTTAAGCGACGTGCCACCACATCGTGTCGGCTGGGCTTCGCCGGTCGGAGATCCTTCGACTGGAAACGTCTACGTGTTTGGCGTCGGCGGTAGCCTGATCGGTCTCAATCGCGATGGAAAAGTTTTGTGGGAACGATCGCTCGGCGAAGACTTCGGATTGCTCACGACCCACGGCGGACGCACAGTGTCGCCGATCATCGACGGCGATCTCGTGATCATCAGTGGCGTCACCTTCCAGTGGGGCCAGCATGGACGCGGCGCACACCGCTTCATGGCCTTCGACAAGAAGACCGGCGAGACAATGTGGGTCAGTGCCCCCGGTGGCCGCCCCTACGACACAACTTACGCGCCGCCAATCATCGTCAACGTCAACGGCACGCGACTCCTGATTCAGGGAGCGAGCGACGGCGTGGTCCATGCAATCAAGGCGCAGACGGGCGAGCCGGTCTGGAAGTATGAGATCAGCAAACGCGGACTCAACACGGGCGTCGTCGTTTACAACAACACGGCAATCCTTACCCACAGCGAGGAGAATCTCGATTCGAGTGAAATGGGGATGATGGTCGCCGTCGATGCTGCGAGCAAAGGCGAGATCAAAAAAGACCAGGTTAAGTGGGTTACTTATGGCTGGCAGGGCGGCTTCTCTTCTCCAGTGCTCGACGGCGATCGGATGTACCAGATCGACAACAGCGCCAATATCGCCGCCTTCGACGTAAACACGGGCAAGCAGCTCTGGTTGAAAAACCTGGGGACGATTCAAAAAGCATCTCCGGTGTTGGCTGACGGCAAATTGTACGTCGGCACTGAGACCGGAAAGTTTTTCATCCTCAAACCATCCGCAACGGGCTGTGAGATTCTCGATGAGGAGCAATTGGGAACCGAAGCACTGCCTGACAAAGTGATCGGATCGGCAGCAGTTGCGAACGGCCGCGTCTACTTCGCAACTGAATCCACACTTTACTGTATCGGTAAGAAAGGAAATCACGCCTCATCACATAGCGCCGCATCTGCTGCGGGAACACCTGTCAGTGCAAATCCGGCAACTTACGTTCAGGTAGTTCCCACCGAGTTGATGCTCAAACCCGGCGAGAAAGTGAATTTCCGCGTTCGACTTTTCGACGCGCAAGGAAATTTCATTCGCGAAGAGCCTTCGGCAACGTGGTCACTCGATCAGTTGAAGGGAACTATCGAGAACGGTCATTTTACGGTGGGAAGCGAGTCGGTGGCCCAGGCAGGATTGGTGAAAGCCACAGTGGGCAACATTAGCGGCACTGCCAGCGTGCGCGTATTTCCGCCGCTGCCGTGGAGTGAAACATTCGATTCGTACGCGGTTAACACAGCGCCGCCATCATGGGTGAGCATGACCTTGAAGTTTGCCGTGCGCGAGCAGAACGGTAACAAAGTGCTGGCGAAGCTGACTGAAGGTTCATCGCTGCTGAGCCGCTCGCGTGCTTATATCGGACCCTCTAACTGGTCGAACTACACCGTAGAATCCGATGTTTTAGCAACACAGAAGCGTCGTCAACAAGGTGATGCCGGCGTGATCGCTCAGCGTTACGTGTTGACTCTTTACGGTAATAGCCAGATGCTCCATCTCGAACCATGGCAACCGGAAATCAAACGCACCCAGAGCGTGAAATTCGCCTGGAAGCCCGACACCTGGTACCGTCTCAAACTACAAGTTGATAATCTACCTGATGGCAAAACGCGTGCGCGCGGCAAAGCATGGCCCGCGAACGAGCCCGAGCCGGCGGAGTGGATGGTCGAGCGCATTGATCCGATTCCCAATCGCCAGGGAGCGCCTGGAATATTCGGCAACGGTCTTGCCGAGCTTTATTTCGACAACATAAAGGTGTACGCAAACAAATGAGATTCGAAAAGCTAAAATCTAACGCAATCATCAAACGTCCGGCTGTTTTAGTTTCAGCGCTACTCTTGTTCGCAGCCGCTGCGTACTGCCTTGTGCCGGCGACAGCGGCCTCAGATCCCGGTTCGGGAGACTGGCCCATGTGGGGCGGCACACCGGATCGCAACATGGTCTCGAACATGAAGGGACTGCCAACGAGCTGGGACGTCAAGACCAAGAAAAATGTGAAGTGGGTGGCCCAACTTGGTTCGCAAACCTACGGCAATGCAGTCGTGGCGGGTGGAATGGTCTTCGTCGGCACGAACAACGAAGGGGTGCGCGATCCGAAGATCACGGGCGACAAAGGCGTGCTGATGGCGTTTCGCGAGTCGGACGGACAGTTTATGTGGCAGATGGTCCACGACAAGCTGGTCGCTGGTCGCGTAAACGATTGGCCGTATCAGGGCGTGGCTTCGTCGCCGATCGTCGAAGGCGATCGGGTTTACTACGTGTCGAATAGAGCTGAACTCATGTGTCTCGACACGCAGGGTTTTCGCGACAAAGAGAATGATGGACCCGTCACCGATGAGAAGCTTACCGGTGAAACGAATGCCGACGTTGTCTGGAAGTTCGACATGATCGAGGAAGTCGGCTCGTTGCCGCACAACCTCGCGAATTCGTCGCCGGTCATTTATGGCGATCTGATCTACGTCAGCACTTCGAACGGACAGGATGAGAGTCACGTAAATATTCCTTCGCCAAAAGCACCGTCGATCATTGCCGTCAACAAGAAGACCGGCAAACTCGTTTGGGAAGACAACTCCGTCGAAGATCGAATTCTGCACGGCCAGTGGTCGTCGCCGACGGTCGGTACGATTGGCGGCGTGGTCCAGGTGATTCACGGACAGGGTGACGGCTGGATTCGCGGCTACGATGCGTTAACCGGCAAGAAGCTTTGGGAATTTGATACCAATCCGAAGGATTCCGTCTGGCCCAAGACGCGCAATGAATTGATCAGCACGCCGGTGGTCTACCAGGATCGCGTTTACATCTCCAACGGACAGGATCCGGAACACGGCGAAGGTGTGGGCCACATGTACTGCATCGACGCCACCAAACGTGGTGACATCACGCAGTCCGGCCTGGTTTGGCATTTCGACAAGATTCGTCGCTCGATTTCGACACCAGCGATCAAAGACGGACTTGTTTACCAGGCTGACTTCAGCGGCTTCCTGCACTGTCTCGATGCAAAGACAGGACAAGAGTACTGGTCACACGATCTCTTTGCGGCGGTTTGGGGATCGCCCGTGTTAATCGACGGCAAGATTTACCTAGGCGACGAAGATGGCGATGTCGTGATCATGCAGGAAGGAAAGATTAAGAAGGTGCTCGGCGAAATCAACATGGGCAGTTCGGTTTACTCGAGCCCTGTTCCGGCTAACGGAACGCTTTTCATTTCCAATCGCAATCAACTGTACGCGTTGTCGGAAGCTGCGGCGGGCAAACCAGCCACGGCGAAAAATTAGCCACAAAGAGGCACAAAAGGCACAAATGAAAAGCAAAATCGTTTGTGCTTTTTTGTGTGGCGTGAAGGAGTCTCGATCTGAAGGATTTTGATTACCAACCTCGTACTCGCGTCGTCTTTGGCGCTGGGATGATCGAGCGTCTCGGTGAGCTCGCGCGCGAGTTAAACTTTAAGCGCACCTTGCTCGTGGCCGATCATGGGATGGTTGCGTCGGGCCACGTCGACGAGGCAGTTGGACCACTGAAAAAAGCGGGTATTGAGATCGTTCGTTTCCACGATTTCGAAGTTAATCCCGACACGCGCATGGTTGAAAACGGCACCGCTTTTGTGTCGGGATTCAATGTTGACTCGATCATCGGTCTTGGCGGTGGCAGCTCGATGGATTGTGCCAAGGGGATCAATTTCCTGCTCACCAACGGCGGTCACATGGCTGATTATCGCGGCTACGGCAAAGCCACCAGGCCGATGCTGCCGATGATCGCGATTCCGACGACGGCCGGAACCGGAAGTGAAGCGCAAAGTTATGCGCTGATCGCCGACGCGGAAACTCACGCAAAGATGGCGTGTGGCGATCCGAAAGCCTCTTTTCGTATTGCCCTTCTCGATCCCGCGCTCACGATTTCACAACCGCGAAGCATCACTGCGACTTCCGGTTTTGATGCGATTGCTCACGCCGTCGAAACGTTTGTCACGTTGAGACGAAATCCACTTTCTGAACTATTCTCACTCGAAGCGTGGCGACTGCTTGAGCCAAATTACGAACGCGTGCTCAGCCAACCAGACGACATCACAGCCCGCGGTGCGATGCAGTTGGGCGCGTACTACGCTGGAGTTGCGATCGAGAATTCGATGTTAGGGGCCACACACGCTTGCGCCAATCCGCTGACCGCCCGTCACGGAACCGCGCACGGCGCCGCGATCGCGATGTTGTTGCCAACAGTCGTGCGCTGGAATGAACAAACCGGCACTGACTATCGTCCTTTAGGAGAGGGGTTGGCCCGGCGACTTGAAGAATTGGCGGAGGCAGGTGGCTTGCGTAACAACTTGCGCAGTGCCGGCGTCACCGAAAGCGAACTACCGGAGCTCGCCGCTGATGCCGCAGAGCAATGGACCGGCACATTCAATCCACGACCGCTTGATATACAAGGAGCGATTGAGATTTACCGATGCGCATATTGAAGATCCTGCTGCTGGTGCTTTCGCTCGCGGTTCCAGTTATCGCGCAGGACACTCCTGCCGACAACTGGTCGCAGTTCCGCGGCAACCCGTCGTTGACCGGAGTGTCGCAGGCAAACGTTCCCTCGTCGCTCAAACAATTGTGGACATACGAAGCCGGTGAGTCGATCGAGTCGTCGGCTGCCATTGTCGGCGGTACCGTCTTTGTTGGTTCGCAAAAGAGCGAGCTTGTCGCGCTGAGTCTTGAAAACGGATCTGTCTACTGGAAGTTCAAGACGGGAGATCCAATTGGCGAGTCGTCGCCGGCTTATGGCAACGGCGTGGTCTACATTGGCGACTTAGGCGGATGGCTAAATGCCATCAGCGCGTCGGACGGTAAAAAACTTTGGGCCTTCAAAACCAACGGCGAGATCAAGTCATCGCCGGTCGTAGTCGGCGATCGGGTCTTGATTGGTTCGTATGACGAGAATCTCTATTGCCTCTCGACACGCGACGGCTCGGTACTTTGGAAGTTCAAGACAAATGGGCCGGTACACTCAACGCCGAGCATCGCGGACGGCATGGCTTTCATCGCTGGTTGTGACGAACTGTTTCGCGCGATTCGGATTTCGAATGGGAAAGAGGTATTCAACGTTTCGTCAGGAGCGTACACCGGCGCTTCGCCTGCTTTGCGTGATGGATCAGCTTTCTACGGTACGTTTGATAACGAAGTGTTGAGAGTTAACCTCGCGGACCGGAGAATCGTTTGGCGTTATGAACATCCCGAGCGGAAGTTTCCGTTTTATTCGTCAGCAGCAGTTACGAGCACGCGCGTCGTGATTGGAGGACGCGACAAGCTGGTTCATGGAATTGGGTCGGACGGCAAAGCCGCCTGGACGTTTGCGACACGAGCACGGGTTGAGTCTTCACCTGCGATCGCGAGCGGCCGAGTTTATGTTGGATCGAATGACGGTCGGTTCTATGTGCTGGGACTGAACGACGGGAACTTGCTTTGGGAGTTCAACGCGGGTGCGCCACTCTCCGCTTCCCCCGCGATCGCTAACGGCCGTATTGTGATCGGATCACAGGATGGACGATTGTATTGCTTCGGTTAGAACCATCCACAGATTACACAGATTATTTCAAGACTGCGACCACTTCGATCTCAACACGCGCATCACGCGGCAAGCGCGCTACCTGCACGCACGTTCGCGCCGGCGGATCGCCTTTGAACTTCTTCGGATAAAGCTCATTCAACTTGTTGTAGTCGTTCATGTCCGCGAGAAACACCGTCGCCTTCACGACATGATCGATGCTGCTCCCCGAAGCATCAAGCACCGCCGTCAGATTCTTGAAAACCTGCTCGAGCTGCGCTTCAAAACCTTCAGCAAGCTGCCCGGTCTTTGAGTCGATACCGATCTGCCCAGAGGTGTAAATCAGATCGCCGGTAATTATCGCCGGTGAAAAGATCCCGTTCGGCGATCCCGTCTTAACTGCTCTTCGCTTATTCACTTGACCCTCCGCATAAGATGCGAGCATAACGATAGCAACAAAAGCCAGCAACAATCTCTTCATGATCATCGACCTCCAAAATACTTTGCCAACGTCCCCTGCGCCGGTTTCCGTGTGGCCATCGACACGAAGATCATTAACAACGCCGAGCCGATCACCATCGGAACGACCGGCATGAACCCAAAGACCGCAGTTCCGCCCGGCGTGCGCGACAGAACTTCGACGCCGCCAGGCGCCCAGAGAATCGTCGCTGGTCCAGGCGCGGGTGCCGGAACAACCGACTGCAAGACGGCAACGGCAATCACGGTCAACGCGGTCCAAACAGTCACTGCCAGCGCGCCCCACTTCGTACTTCCCCTCCAGAACAACGCCGCGATCAGAAGCGGAGACAACGCCGCATAACCTGAAAATGCATATTGAATAGCAAGCTCAAAGATCGTTTCCGGCGCACGCAAAGCGACCATGTAGGCGAAGAGTGTTATGAGAATGATAAAAATGCGTCCGGTTTGCACTTGCACGTGCTCGCCGAAACGCGTTTTTCCGCCGTAGAAGGCGAAGACATCCTCCGTGAACATGGTAGATAGAGCTAGAATCTGCGAGTCACTCGCCATCACCGCCGCCATGATGCCCGCACCCAGCAATCCAGCCAGCCAAAGTGGCGCATAGTGCTTCAGCAGCAGCATGATCACGTCGTCGCCCGCTGCCTGCTCACGCAATTCATCACGCTGCTCGGGCGTCTTGTTCTTGCCCTCTAGCGCCAGCACTTTGCGCGCTTCCTGCTTCTGCCGGATCTCGGGAATGTCGGTGACGCGGTTCGCCATCACACCTAGAAAGACGCACGGCAACCAGATCGCGAGGATACAAATCGGGTAGAAGATGACTGTCTTCTTGAACTGGGCCATCTTGCGCGCCGTCAGACAGAAGATCAGGATGTGTGGAAACGCGATTGCCGAGAGCGGGATGAACGTGTAGCTGAAGAAGTAGTACGGTGAAATGCGTTCGCGCGTCAGCAGCGACGCCATCGGCGAGTTGTGTATCGCGTTCGCAGCGGTGCTGAAACCTCCCATGCCCACGCCAATCACGACCAACGCAACTGCACCAAAAGCGAGGAAAAGCACCGTCTGAAAAGTATTGACCCACGCCGTGCCGCGCATGCCGCCAAAGAACACGTAACTCATCACCACAAGCGCGACGATGGCGCCGCCAAACCAGTATGGGACCACCCCGTCGCTGATCGTGTAGAGCGTCGTGCCGCCGCCCATAATGCCGATGATGATGTAAGGGACCAGCAATACTGCCTGGACCACAAAGATCGCCGTGCCGATGTGACTGCATTCCCATCGATCGCGAAACATCTGGACTGGTGTCATGAAGCCGTGCTTCTTGCCCAGTGCCCAAACGCGCGTGCCGATCAGGAAGATCGTCAGCGGTATCACGAGGCCTGACGACGAGGCCATCAAACCGAAAGTCACGATGCCGTTGCTGAACGCGTGTCCCGACGAACCGAGGATCGCGAACGCGGTCATGTTCGTGCCGAATAGCGAGAACAGAAAGACGAATGGACCAAGCGAGCGGCTCGCGAGAAAGTAGTCTTCAGCTTCTTCTTTTCCCTTGGCGCGGCGAAAAGCGAAGATGCCGATATAGAGAACGGTCGCGAGATATAGGAAAACGACTATTGCAGGAATCAAGCGTTCCGGTCCTCCCCGGTATTTGCTTCTTCAACTTCCTCTTCAAGGTGCGATGGCCAGGCGTAAGTCACCAGCAGCCACATCAGCAGCGCCGCGGCCACTGAAAAGCATCCTTGATAAAAGAGTCCGATCGGAATGAAACCAAAAACCAGGTAAGAACTCCGCCAGAACCAGATGTCCTGATGAAGCACGTAGAGTACGACGACAGCAAGCACTAGCAGGATATTTTTCACAGGAGGCGAGAAAGTATCAAGCGGCTTCGGTGAGTGTCAAGGAGCTACTGAGAAACAAGGGTCAATAACCGGAATGACCCCGAAAATGGCTTTTGTCAAAATTGAAGGGAAGAGATCCTCGGAGTTGCGTAGAGAATCATATGTGAGAATACGTTTTTGCATTGCATCGCCGCATCAATTTATTCACCATTGCAGATGAACGTTGTATGCCATTTTGTCCTTCCATCGTCGGAAATCTGGTACGGCCGTCTCTTATTATTAAACTCGATTAGAGTCGCTTGAATGCATTACCGAACGCACAGATCAGACTCACTTTTCAACGCATGCTTCTCCGCGTTTTTGAAGTCCGCGATCAATGTCTCCAAATGAAACGCTGTGGTCGCCTAGTTACATCGTGCAGTTGGTGTGGGTGGTGGCGCTGAACTTGGCAGCGTATAAAGTTCGACCTCAATGTTTTCACTGCAGCCACCATCGATTGTAATAATTCGCGCCTCTCTAATTCTACGCGCGTTAACCAGATAGGCCTTTGCACGTTTAGCATGGGCTTTTGCTTTGTCCGAGTGATCTCCCAGTCGACCATATACAACGATATAACCGTTAAGCTGCGGGTCCCTTTGCAAACGGAGCGCGAAGTTATTAAGACGGGCTTTTTCGTCACTCAATTTGAGGTTGGAATATTCATCAAAACTACGCGCCGGTTCACTTGATTGTCTTGTCGTCGGACAACGTAAGTTGCTGTCCTTCCTGCTAGGCAGATATTGAACTACGAAGACCTCTCCGGTTGATCCAGTGCCAATACTGATCCCATCTTCGTCATCTTTGTAGAACACGGAATCACTGCTAAGAGGATTAACGGATTTCTCAAATCGGCTTAAGTCTACTCTTAGATCTGAGAGCATCAGTCTCGTTTGTGGATATAAAGTGACACCAATAACCGTGCCAACCGGAACATTCCACTCGGATGGGTGCCCTTTTCCACATCCTCCAGCGGAGTAGACAACATTCACGCGTTCCGTCTTTAGGTCGTACGTAATACCCCCAGGCATCATCGGCTGTCCGATCAAGCGTTCAACCTCTTCACGTGTCGAATGCAAAGGTGTAATTCCTCGCCATCCTCGCTCCTGCAAGAAGGCTGGAGTAATAAGTGACAAGACAAGAACGTAGCGGATTACGGTTGAAGTAATCATTTTATTTCCTCGGAGCTGGACAGGCAGATTCTACTTTCAAATGCCAATAGCGGCTGGAGTTTTCCAAGTCCTTGTCTGTAGCCTCAGAAAACACCTGAGGAGTATCAAGTCCTTGGCGTACCAAGATGGAGTTCAAAGCATTCGCCATTTCTCCATCTCCGTACATGCGTCCGCTTTGTGACACATGGTGCAAAGTTTCGCCTAAGAATGCTTGAGTGGTTTGGCTAATCAATAAGCCCCTACGGTCCAGTTGATTCTCACGGCTACCGCCCGTCTTCTCAGTAATGATCGTATCCGAGATAGATGCCGCCTTTACTGTTCCCAGCTCTTCCCAGTAGGCATGCCCACCGTGAGCGCCGTCTGCTTTTTCCCAGTAAAATCTCATGGCGTCAAATGTCGTTAGGATGTCGCCATAAGGCTTTCCAGTTTGCCGTTTTGCCTCGTCGAGAAGATCCTGAATGTACTTCAAACACTTCTCATTCTTTAGCATTGTTTCGATTCTTGCTCTATATGCTTTTAAGACGTCAGATCCGATTCTCGGCTTCTCCGGAGTCCCCGCACTCTTTCCGGCTACCGTTGCGAGCAATCCCATATCAACGGCAATATTTATCCCATACAGAAAGTCGGCAGCATCCTGACCGAAATATGAGCCGTGCTTGATAACTTCGTTTTTGTACACCGCTCGATATTCGATTCCGACATTCGGATTCTTCATGAGGATGGCCATCGCTTCACTGCGTTTGCCCGACTGCCACAACTGCTCCGCTCGGGCGCGATCCTGGAATGCCTGAAAGGCCTCTGCCATCAAATCCGCCCAAGCCTGATTTGCTTGCTGGTATTCAGCGCTTGGTCCTCCCTCAATTTCCAGTGGCATCCGATCAAATTTCGGGTTGTAAAAAATCGGCTCGGAGATCAGGTCCGGCTGAGGCGCATAGGTGACATCTGTGCCCAGCGGATCCAGCTCCTTGCGCGCAAGGAACATGTCGGTCATGTATTCACTGCCCGTGGCTGGACTAGTGCTCGTCCAGCCAACATCGGAGCCGGAAAGATAGATATACTGTGTCGCGATGCGCATTTCATCGGCAAAGACGTATCCCAACTGTTTCGTACCTGTCTCACTGAGTTCAGCCACGACCTTTCCACCTAAGACAGTTGAACGTAGAAAATAGGTGCTGGTCGTTGATTGCTGCACCTGAATTTCTTCACCCACCAGTTCTTCCCATCTGTTGATTGTCGTTTTCTTGACAGGGGCAGAATTACCATCAAAAGTCTGCGAAACTTCCTGCACCGATTGTGTCGGATAAGAAGTAGGCCAGCCTCCGACATATGTGTTTGCCTTAAACTCGCGTGGCCGCCCCGCAGCGTCGTAATTGTATAGTGCCTGCAAATCGCTGGTAAGGTGGCCCTCGTTGTCGTACGACCAGTATTGCCGCCGATTGTTTGTAAAGCTGACGTTCTGAGTTTGAGGCGTCTCAGTCCAAACTCGCGAAGTGAGGCCAGTGGTGTTCTCCCAGACATCGTAGCTGTAAGTTTGCTTGAATGGTCCATCCGCAGTGTTGCCGCCGCGAGCCTCACTGCCTGTTCGCGCCTCCTGCAATCTGCCGATGTGGTCGTAATCAAAGGCGCGATCGAAGATGGCATTGTTACTGTCGGTAATCTTTTTTAATTTACCATCAGCATAGTATTCATAGTTCCAGCTTGCATTCACAGAACTCTTGGAAAGCGTCAGCGAGGTGTTGCGCAAAAGTGAGTTAAAGTTTAAATGCTGATGGGCCCCGTTTCCGAAGTCCAGGTCTCTGATTGCACCCGAGGCGCGATAAGCAATGTTTGAGAGATACGTCGGCGCGCTAGCCGCTCCCGAACCGTTGACGGTTGTCAACGCTCCGGCGGTGTTATAAAGATAATCGACGCGCGATCCCGTATGATCTGTGATCGATTTCAAAGCGCCCGCCGCATTGTATTCATAACTCAGTGTGAAACTGCCGCTCAACCCGCTAAACTGTCGTGTTTCTGACGTCAACTGCGACAACTGATTGTAGTGATAGGTGGTACTGCCGGTGCCATCAGTCATCAAAGTACGATTGCCCGCGCCATCGTAGGTAAACGTCACTGCAGATAACGCTGGACCATTGCTATATGAAACCGTGGTAGGCAAATTACGATTGTTGTAGGTGAAAGTCTGCGTGACACCACGCGCATCTGTGACTGTTTGCGGTTGGCCATTAACCGTATAAGTGATCACGGTGTTGCTGGTTTGGATCGGATCCTTACTGGTGACGAGCCGTCCATAGCCGTCATATGACTTCGTCATCTCCTGATAGACACCACTCGTTTCCAATCCCTGATACTGTTTTACACTAGTAACTTGATCGCGGACGTTATAGGTGTTCGTGCGCGTCGAATAGAGGCTACCATTCCAATTCAAAATCTCCATCTTCGCCTGTCTACCCAGCACATCGCTGTAGATTTTCTGGCGACGACCGACTTCATCCGTCAAAGTAACCACTTCACCACCAGCACAACCACAGCCTGAATAAGAAGCAGTCCTGGTTGTCGAATCAGGGTTGGTGGTCACAAGAGGACGGCCTTTCCAGTCGTAGGTTTGTTGTGTGTAGTAGATGCCAGCAGAGTCATCGCCAGCAGCTACGAAGGAACTGTTGACCTCGGTAGGATTTGACTGTAGCGACACACGGCCCATCTGATCGTAAATCGAGTTCAGCAGCCGATAACCACCCGTGCTGCCGGGGTGGTTGCTGATTGTGCTTACAGTACGGCCCGTGCCGTCGAAGTACTGGACTGAGTAAGCCTCATCAGCGACGTTATTTACCGTGGCGTAACTCGCTACGTAGTTCGAGCCATACCAGAAACGTTTGTAGGCGCCATTATTGGTGGTGGTGATGCGCTCAAGTTGGCCCAGATTGTTGTACGTCATGGTTTGCACCGCGCCTTGAGTCTGGTTGGCCGGCGTCGGAGACTGCGTGCGCGTGGTGGCGCCGAAATCGTAGTTGTATTGCACCGTCGAGCTGTTGCCGTCGGCGTCGGTCAGGGTGGTGGGATAAGCGAAGGTATTGCGGATTATTGCATCCGAGAACGAGTCTGTGTAACTGATTGCGTTGCCATGTCCGAAGTGATCCTCGGTTTTAATCACAGATCCGGTGCGATTGTATTTTACGTAGCTACGCGTTGTCTTATCGAAGTTGTTAACGTCAGTTACATCCCAACGTCCGGTCCAGCAGAGATTTCCGCGTCCGCTCGCAGTGCCGCTGGCGTCGTGTTGCGTGGCCGGTTGCGGCAGCGGCGCCCAATAGTCGTCATTCGCCCAGTCGTAGTCGTACCAAACTTTTGCCTGCGGCTGATTGTTGCCATCGTAAAGAATCACTTCGCGCAGCAGGCCTAAAACACGACGGTCGAGGTAAGCCTGACCGCCGTCAAAATAAGACGTCGTAGTGCGCCGAATTACGGTCGTACCATCGGCTGCATATTCTTTCACCTCGGTGGGCAAGGCGATAGCGTCGGGCAGATTGTAAGACGTGTAACCTATCTGAGTGCGTCGACGATTGCCACCCGAGTCGTAGACGTTAGTTTCAGTAACACGCGGATTCGTCTCATAGCTGACAGCGGTGTTGTCCTGGGTCCACGCCGTAGTGGTCCACTTCTGCCGCACCCCGCCCGACCAGATCTCACTCAACGTCTTCAATCCCTTCTGCCAGCCCGTACCGTAGTAATCTTTGTAGATGGTTCCGTCAGGCGCTGTCATGACGCATGCGCCATCTACAGCGACGCTATATTGTGTGGTTATCTGCGCCGGGACACCGTTCACACCGGTCCAGTTCTGCGCGGAGACGCTGCTGCTGAACAAGCGCGGTGCGTCGCCTGCCGGTGTCTCATACCCGAAAGAGATGGCGCTGCGCTCAGCTTCTCCAAAGTAGTTCCTGATCACGGACACCTGGAGTGAGTTGGTGTAATCGAAAGTGAAACGCGAAGTGTCGTTCAAGGCTACTTGTGTGACGACCGGCAACAGCGCGCCATTCGTCGTGCCGACCACCGCTGCAGCAGTAAAGCTCGACTGCATATTGCGGGTGCTCCATCCGAAACTCACCCACTGATGTGCCGGCTGCCCGTTCCAAACCTGCGTGATCGACACGAGATTGGCGTCACCATCGTAGTTGAAGTTGATGACCCGACTGAGGGTGTCGGTAATATTCGTAATCTGACCCAGTGAATTGTAGTTAACCGAGATATAGTTGCCATTCCGATCTTTGATCTCAGTGCAGTGATACTCACCATTGAAGTACGTAAAGCTCAGCCTGGCACCGTCAGTAGAACGGAGCGCGAGAGTGCCATTATCGGTTAACCGCAGGTACGAAGAGTCAGCGGCATCATAAGTGTTGGAAGTACCGACCTGGCGCAATTCCACTCGCTGACCGCCGGCGGTGATCAGCAGATAAGCATTTCGGGCAGTTTGAACGTCGAACGCTTTGCGCTGGATGGTCGGGAACCCGAGGCGAAAACCAGGACTGGGAAAGCCATTGTCTTCGTCGAAATAGATGTACGGACCAGAGCGCGTCCAGACCAGCGAGGAGTAAGAAAGCACGAGCCCGAGATCAAGGCCGGCGCGACCCGGGAGACTCAGCAGCGGCACACTCCAACGCGCATCGCGTGTCAGCATCCCAACCCCGGGTTGATTGCGCGAATCAACGCGCGCTGAGATCAAAGAGGCAGCGGCAGAGGTGACGGAGCCGTTTGGGGTCATACCCGCGAGTAACGTGGCAAACTCAGTTGACTCTTCAAAGCCGCGCCGCACGTACTCGCGTCCATTCGTGGCCACCGTCGCTTCCCAGCTTGCCCAACCGCCGGCATCCGGATCGCGCATCAGGTAGGTCTTGTAGAGATCATAGACATACCAATGATTGTCGCGGTTGCGAGCGGCATACTCTGCTGATTCAAACAGCGTTCGCCCTAACTCAATGGCCGCCAGCTTCAGTGACTCCTGACCCTGACCGTAGCCCGCCCGCAACTGGTCGTACCAGTAAGTGGTTTCGTTACTGTTGGCACTGCGGACCAGAGCCCAGGTGAAAAAATTCTGCACGAACTGATCATCAGGAACGGCCGGTGGTGGAGTTACCCGCCTGCGTGCGTGAGCACGACGAGTTTGCTTCTCAGCATGGTCCTGCTGCCCTGGTGGTGGCGGCTCCGGATCGCCCACACGCCGTCCATCCCAGGGCTTGCCTTCATTCCTCTTTGAGCGCCTGGTGGACGGAATCGGCGGTGGCCCCTCACGCACCACATTCGATTCGTTCTTCACGTCTTCAAGATCAGGGAACGTACCTTCAGGCTTTTTGTGTCTCGGACGCGCGTTGTGCGCGGTGCTTGGCCCTTGCGACGCTTCACTCACCAATAGCGGAACCCCTGGCAACAACAACGCCGCACAGACTGTGAAAGATAGAATAATCCGTAAGGTGAAGTTCTGGGCGATCTGGTACATGAGGAATTCTCCAGTAACATCTTTAAGAGAGCCGCTTAGTTATTTAATGACTCGTTGCGCCTGATGGGGGTTGCGAGGACTTAACGAATCAATTAACTGAGAAAGAGTGAGATCGCTTCGTGGTCGCGGGGAGTCGCTGGACCAATGCAACGATTCGCATGCGCCGCACTCTACCCCTGCTTTGGTCCTATGTCAATAGGTAGGTAGTGGCAGATCGATTAGGTGGGGTCGCGAGAGATTCCGCGATTACCTCACTACGCAGACTTACTGAACCATTCATAAATTCCTCACCCTCGGCCGGAAACTTTGACGCGTTGGCCGCGAGAGTGGAGAGAGTTGATGTTGTGGCGCTTGATCATGCGATCGAGGGTTTTGCGATCGACGGCGAGGACGCGCGCTGCGGCCTGCTTGTTGCCACCGGTGTGTTCGAGGACGCGAGCGACGTAGCGACCTTCGATTTCCGAGAGCGTCACCCAGTCCTCGATTGCCGGCTCGGCAACAAGCGTGATGTCCGACCTCACCACGTCGCTGAGCTGAACGGAACCGTTTCTCACGCGTTGCGGCAGATCTTTGACGCGAATCGTACCGTCGCACATAGCGACCGCTCGCACAACCGCGTTCTCCAGTTCGCGTATGTTTCCGGGCCAGTTGTATTTTTCCAGTAATGCCAGCGCTTCACCCGAGAATTTCACTGAGGGACTCAATGAGTAGACGCGATCGGCAAACGTCTGTGCCAGCGGTGGAATGTCTTCGCGACGCTCACGCAACGGCGGTAACACGATCGATACCGCATTCAGTCGATAGAAGAGATCGTTGCGAAAACGTCCGGCCGTGACTTCTTGTTCGACGTTGCGATTGCTTGCAGCAATCACACGCACATTTACCTTCTGCGTTTGATTCGAGCCGACTCGCCGTATCTCTCCCATTTGCAACGCACGCAGAAGCTTTACCTGGAAAGACGAATTCGTTTCGGTGATCTCGTCGAGAAAAACAGTGCCACCGTCCGCTTCTTCCCACAACCCGCGCCGATCTCGATCCGCGCCGGTAAACGATCCCTTTACGTGTCCAAACAGCTCCGCTTCGATGAGCTCCGCAGGAATGGCACCACAGTTCACCGCGACAAACGGTTGATCGCTGCGACCACTGCGATGATGAATCGCCGAAGCTACGAGCTCCTTTCCGGTTCCTGATTCACCCGTCAGCAAAACAGGCAGGTTAGTATTGGCCACTCGACCGACCTGTTTCATCACCTCGATGAACGCCTGGCTACGCCCAACCAACTCGATATCCGAATGATACGCAGCCGAGCGGCGCGTCGGTGATGATCGCTGCGGACGCTCTGCCAGCTGTTCGCGCAGCGCTCGCGACAGCGATTGCAATTCCTCTGGACCAAACGGCTTCAACAAATAGTCGTAAGCGCCAAACGCGGTTGCGTCGAGCGCACCGGCGGCGGTGCCGTGTCCGGTCATGAGCACAACCTTCGCTTCCGGCATCTTTTCCTTGAAGTGACGAAGCACGCTGAAACCGTTGGCGCCGCCCAACATTACGTCGCAGAAGACTACGGACCAGAGGGCCTGATCGATTCGCTCGAAGGCATCTTCCGCCGAAGGCGATTGCGTAACATCCCAGCCTTCGTCTCGCAACACGTCGGACACAAACTCGCGCACCTGGTATTCGTCGTCAATAACTAGTGCTTGATAAGTTGCCTCATTCACGATCATCTTGCAGTCCTCCACGACTTAACTTCTTACATTGATCACCGCACTTCAGATCCAGCACTTCCCGAACCTTTCGCGCTAATGCAACTGGAGTAAATGGTTTTTGAATAAACTCGACGTTCGAATCCAACACGCCGTGATGCACAATCGCATCGTCGGTATATCCGGACATGTACAACACACGCGTCTCCGGACGCAGCGACGTCAAACGCTGCGCGAGCTCTTTCCCGCTCGTATCGGGCATCACAACATCGGTCAGCAACAGATGAATCGGCTCCTCGCGTTTCTCGCACAAACTCAGCGCTTCCTCACCACAACACGCGTCGAGCACGTTGTAACCAGTCTGCTCGAGAATCTGACGCGCGAGTCCACGAACGACATCCTCGTCTTCAACCAACAGGATGGTTTCGGTTCCGCGCGGTACGACTGTTTCCACGCCCGGGCGTTCGGCGGGTTCCTCATCCCCGTCGAGTTGCGGCAGGTAAACCTTGATAGTCGTCCCTCGGTTCGGCTCGCTGTAAACCCAGATGTTGCCGCCGCTCTGCTTGACGATTCCGTAAACAGTCGATAGACCAAGCCCGGTGCCTCTGCCTTTATCTTTAGTGGTGAAAAACGGTTCAAAGATTCGCGCTTTGATGTCGAGCGACATTCCGCAACCGGTGTCACTGACGGCGAGCATGACGTAGCCGCCTGGGGGCACTCCGAGATGTTTGCTGCTGTATTCAAAATCCACCTCGAAGTTTGTGGTTTCGATGGTAAGCACTCCGCCCTGCGGCATTGCGTCTCTGGCGTTAACGATTAGGTTGACGAGCACCTGTTCGATCTGTCCCGGATCCGCTTTGATCTTCTTCAACTCAGGATCGAGTTTCGCGTCAAACTTGATGTCTTCGCCGATCAAACGGCGCAGCATCTTGTTCATGTCGGACACCACGTCGTTCAGGTTCAGCGCGACAGGCTTGAGCATCTGCTTGCGGCCGAAGGCGAGTAACTGGCGCGTGAGGTTCGCGGCCCGGTCTCCTGCTTTTCTGATCTCTTCCAGATAATTCTTCGTGCGGCTGTCGGGATTTGCACGCTGGAGAGCCAGACTGCTGTAGCCATTGATGGCGGTGAGCAGGTTGTTGAAGTCGTGGGCCACACCCCCGGCCAGTTGCCCGATCGCTTCCATCTTTTGCGACTGCCGCAACTGTTCTTCGAGCTGTCGTCGTACAAACTCTGCTCGCTTCTGTTCCGTGATGTCTTCGATAGCGCCTTCTCGAAACAGTGCGGTTTGGTTGTCATCTCGGATCAGCCGAACGTTCAGCGACAACCAGATCTTCTCGCCGTCTTTCCGATGAGCCTCGAATTCGTAACCCTGGACGATTCCATCAGCCTCAAGAGTTCGAGTCACTTCTTCAGCGTCGTCAGGATTCACGTAAATGTCAGCGCTGATGTCGTTGATGCCGGCAATTAATTCCTGTGGCGAGTCGTAGCCGAGAATGCGAGCCATCGACGGATTCGCAGTTATCAAACGGCGATCTAGAGTGGCTTGGAAAATACCCTCGACTGCATTCTCGAAGATCGAGCGGTAGTTTTGTTCGGCTCTTCTGACCTGCGAATGGAGCGAGGCACTCTCGAGAGCGGAAGCGGCCGTGCCCGCGAGAATTGTGAGCACTTTTAGTTGTGCGAGGGTGAAAGGGCGAGGACGATTTACAGCGTTAATGTTGAGTGTGCCGACGACCTTATTTGCGACCTGCATCGGGATCGAAATCGACGACGTGATCTCAGGATGAGGCCAGGCCGATCGAAATCGTTTGTCGCGAACTTCGCCGTGAAGCATCAAAGGCTGACGTTCACGAGTAATCCAGCCGGAGATGGTTTGATCCAGCGGCACTCGCTCACCCAGAAGTCTTTCGCGGTTCTTACCGCGCACGGCGGCGACATACAAGGCTTCGGCGCAATCAGGAACCGGCAAGAGCACCGAGACTTCGTCGGCATTTGTCTGCTGTAGAACTGCATCGACGAGCTTGCTGATAACTGTTTGCGGATCGAGTGTGAGGGCAATCGTTTGCGCCAGTTCGTAGATCGCAAGAGTCTCCCGCAGTTGCAGGTTCTCCAGCCGCATGTGACGGACATTCATCGCCCGCGTGATGAGCGGCATGAGCGTGTGCATGCGAAACGGCTTGAGAACGTAATCGAAAGCACCGACCTTCATTGCGTCGACCGCAGTCTGAATCGTTCCCTGTCCGGTCATCACAATCGCGACGAGGTGCGGATCGATCTGCAGACCTTCCTGCACGAGCGTGATGCCATCCATGCCGGGCATCATCATGTCGGTCAGCACCACGTCGAACGGTTCAGTGCGCAGCGCCGCGAGTGCCTTGTCGCCGGTAGTGAGGCCGCTTGTTTCATAACCTTGAGACGACAACGATTCGACGAGGATATTCTTGAGTTCAACCTCATCGTCAACCACCAGGATTTTTCCGATTGTTGTAGTCATCCCTGTTTCATCGAACCCCGCACGACTGAACCTGGGTGGGTGATCGTTAGCGTTGTTTCAGTCTCTTCAATGTCCTCGGTTGAGGTAATGGTTGAGTCGTTAACGATTAATCTCTCCGCTACCTCGCTGAGGGCGCCGTTTGCGACGGGTAGGGCCAGACGAACTGTCGTTCCCTCCCCAGCTACACTTTCGAGCGAGATCGCTCCGCCGTGCTCTTCGACAATGCGGCTACAGATCGAGAGCCCGAGTCCGGCACCTTTGCCTTCCGGCTTCGAAGTGAAGAAAGGCTCCCAAACTTTCTTGAGATCGATGGTGGAGATTCCCTGCCCCGTGTCCGCAAATTCGATCACGACTCGCGAACTATCGCTTTGATCGTGAACACGCACCGTCAGGACACCGCCTTCAGGCATCGCGTCGCCGGCGTTGGTCATGAGATTGAGAAAGACCTGGCGTAGTTGTTGTCGGTCGGCGTGAATAGGCGCCAGCGTCTCGTCAAACTCTCTGACGACGTTGATCCTCCGATTGCGGAGGTAATAACTGATGAGGTCGATCGATCGTGCGAGCTCTTCTCGCACGTCAATGGTTGATATCTGGCGGTAGTTTCGACGCGTAAACTGAAGCAGGTTCGTGACGAGGTTCGCCATTCTTTCAACTTCGCTGATGATGATCTGCAACGAGCGCTGCTTTTGTTCGTCGTCAACAAGCTGCGCCATCAGCGACTCCACACGCAGCGAGACAGTTGCGAGTGGATTGTTCAACTCGTGCGCGACACTGGCTGCGAGCTCACCCATCGTGACGAGCTTCGAGGCGTGCCAGAGTTGCTGCGTCATTGATGCCAGCTCGTCGGCCTTCTCCTGAACTGCGTAACGCGCCTTTAGCTTCTCGGTGACGTCGAGCGCGAGGACCAGTTGGGCTTGCTTGCCGCCAAAGACGATGCCGTGCGAAGTAACTTCGACGTCGATCACTGAACCGTCTTTCTTTCTGTGCCTCCAGACACCTGAATTCGAATAGGCCTCAGTATCGACAGCGGTTTCTTTCGGCAAAGCGGGAATCGTCTCCGGAGTGCGAATGTTCTTGATTGTCATCGCCATAAACTCCGAACGCGAATAGCCGTAATGTCGAATCGCAGCTTCGTTCACGGCGAGAAACCGGAGTGTCTTCGCGTCGTAGACCCACATCGGTTGCGGATTACTGTCGAAAAGCATCCGGTATTGAGCGTCTGAGATAAGCAGTGCCTCGTCCGCTTTCCGGTGCGCGTCTCGCTGTTGGGCCTCTTTCAACTCACGCTGAACGGCCACGAGCAATCGTTTGAGATTGCTCTTGGTGAGGTAATCGTGCGCTCCGGCTTTCATTGCCAGCACGGCGACGTCCTCAGACACCGTTCCTGACACAATGATGAAAGGAATGTCATTGCCTGATTGCCTCAACAACTCGAGTGCACGTGGTGCGTCAAACTGCGGCAGCGAATACTCGGCGAAGACGATGTCAAACTTTTCGTAGGCGAGGGCGCGGCTCATCTGCTCTGCGTTTTCGACCCGCTCGAACGTCACCAGGTAGTCGCCACGCCGCAGTTCGCGAAGCAACAGTTGAGCGTCGTCTTCGGAGTCCTCCACAATTAATGCTTTTAACGCTTCGGTCATTACAACTTCCTGACGGCGCGGGTTCGTTCAATAGGAGAGGGACGACGACCTCGCCCTGGCCGTCGTCCCTCTTTTCACGCGCGAGGATTTCACCCTGTTTACAACGCGCGCGTCTCGTAGAATCAATTCACAGCCGCTCGAGTCTGAGAAACTCGTCCTCGAATCAAATTGAGAACTTCGCTTGCCAGGAACGGCTTGTACAAAACCGGCACATCCGCTGCTTCGCAAATCATCAGACCTTCTTCGGTCAGTCCACCTCCAGTCATCATGATGATTTGGGCAGTTGGTTGTTGCCTTTGGAATTCGAGAGCCAGTTGTAATCCGTCATCGTTTCCGAGCATGTAATCGACCAGCACCACGTTGGGTGCGAGGGCGACAAAGAGTTCGCGTGCCTGTATCGCACTCTCGGCCGTCAACATTTCCCAACCGGCCTCTTTCAGTTCGACAGCAAGAAACAACAGCAGATCGTGGTTGTCGTCGACGATCAGGATCGAGGGTTTCACGCCAAGTCGGATCTCGCGACCTGCCTCCAACGAGATCACGAGTTTGTCTGCTGTTTCGGCGAGTGAAACGCGCGCGAGCGCACCAGGAGCAACGTCACCACGGGCTACCATCGTGGCCAGAGGTTGCGTCAATTCACGATGCATGGTGCGCTTCAATTCGCGCGCCCCGTATTCCTGACTAACACCTTTGCGTAGCAGAAACTGTCGGCTTTCAGGTGTGACTTCGATCTCAAAACAGCGATCACCAAGCCGGGAATACACGTGGCTTTGCAGTGCCTTGATGTCGTGGTCGAGAATGGCTTCGAGTGATTGCTGGTCCAGCGGTTGATACGTAACGATCGCGTCGATGCGATTGACAAACTCCGGTGAGAAGCGCTTCCGCACTGCGCCGAGTGCGATGTTCTCGAGTTTGCCTGTCAGTTCAGGACGGAGTTTGGGAAAGGCCGTTTGGAAACCAATCTCAGGATTGATCTCTTTCATCATTTCCCTTGCTCCGAGATTGCTGGTGAAGAAGATGAGGCTTTTTTCAAAGTTCACCTCCGTGTTATCGCCCAATCGCAACGTGCCTTTGTCGAGGATGCCCAGGAGCAGTTTCGTAACCGAAGGCGACGCCTTTTCAATTTCATCAAAGAGGACGAGGGCAAGGTCAGATCTCGGACTGGTTGCGTCTTTGAGACCTTGTTGAGTGAGCATGGGCACTGTCTCACGATGACCGAGATACCCCGGTGGAGCGCCTATCAATTTCGCGGTCTCGTGATCCAGTTGGAATTCGCCACAGTCAATCTTTACTAACTGTTTTTCACTGCCGTGCAAGAGGTCGGCAATGGCTTCTACGGTTCTGGTTTTTCCCGTTCCGGTGGGGCCTAGCAGGAGAAAGACACCGGCAGGTCGTCCGGCGGGAGCCAGCCCTGACTGATACATGTAGACATAGGGAACAATGATATTAGTGGCCGCGGATTGGCCCACTACCTTTCTTGAGAGAAGCGTTACAAGATCCTGGCCCGAACTTGAGGGGGCCAACACATGATTGTTTGTCGAGGTCAGTTCGACTCTTTCGCTCATTTCGGGCGACCTCTTGTTTGGGTGGTCCCAAAAGCTCCCACCACGTTCGTTTTGTAATGCTGAAAGACAGGAAAGATTTGTCTGACGGTAGCGCTGCCAGACTCGCACGCCAATCGATTCCTCTCTCAAACATAGCCGGCTCTCTTGAGTGGAGAGGTTGCCTTGAACGGCAAACAGAAATGATCAATCGAGCTCGGGGCTATGGTGTCAAATGCTCGGACTGTAGGCTAAGCGGTATCGAGGGGTGTGCGCAATTGGGGAGTTTCCTGAAGGAAACTCAGTGAATTCCTGATTGAATTTGGCGTGTCAAAATGGGCGTTTTGGCCCGTTTTCGGGCTGTTTTCACTCAACCTCGATGAGTCCGACGATGATTGCGTATCGAACCAGGCCAGCGACGTCATGAATGCCGAGACGCTCCATGAGCTGAGCGCGGTGAGTTTCCACGGTCTTAACGCTGATCTCGAGAAGTTGTGCGATCTGTTTGGTAGTCTTGCCTTCGGCGATCAGGCGAAGCACCTCACGCTGTCGCGGGCTCAAGGTGGCGAGCAAGTCACGCTTGGTGGCGCCCTTGCCATACTCGAGCAGAGTCTTTCGTGACGTTTCCGGCGAGATATAGACCTCGCCTCGGACCACGGTCTGAATTGCCTGTTCGAGTTCAGTGCTGGCCGCACTCTTGGGTAGAAATCCTGCCGCGCCTTCGCGAAGAGCACGGATGGCGTATTCACCCGCTTCGTGGACCGTCAATACGATTACACGTATTTCCGGATACTTCTTTGTGACTTGCTCCAGGACCTCGAAGCCACCACCTTCGGGCATCGTAATGTCGAGGAGCATGAGCTCGGGTCTGAGTTCGCGAATGAGATCCAGCGCTTCGTTCCCCTTGCCGGCTTCACCCACGACGACCATTCCTTCAATTTTTTCGACGAGCGCCCGAATACCAGCGCGGACCAGCGCGTGGTCGTCGGCGATTAGCACACGAATCGGCTTCATGAGGTTGTCTGCCTATTTTTAATCAGTCGGGTACACGCCGGGTAAATGTGAGCTTGAGAATTAAACAAATACAAAACCCTCCCACCGGTTTTAAGACGCATCATTACAGGAATCTCCCTGATTCAACAATCAGGAATAACCTGAGTGCTGGTGTCTGGCGCTTTGAGGACAATGGTACTTGGGACGAAACGGTAACGAAAGCGGCCCAACAAGCCGATTGCCATCGGCAACTGAGAGGTTTAGAATGCGAATATGACTTCGATACGATTCAAGTTTCCTCACGGTGTTCCGCTAGTGCAATGGGAGGACGGTAGCGTACGGGTGCAAGGCACACGCTTGTTGCTCGCTATGATTGTGTCCTCGTTCCAACAGGGCAACAACCCGGACCAAATCCATGATAGCTTTCCGTCTGCCTCGGTTACGGAGATTGGGGCTGTGATTGACTGGTATCTCAACAATAGACCTGAGGCCGATGCGTATCTTGATGAGTATTACGCTGAAGGTGAAAGACTGCGTTTGGAGATCCAAAGCACGCCGGAATATAAAGTCCAGAGCGAGCTTCTTAAACGCAAGCGAGAAGAATTCCTTCAGCAACGCCAGGAACAAATGATCAAAAGCTAAAATCTCATAAGATCCAAGATGCTTCGTCTCCTCACCGACGAAAACTTCAATCAACACATTGTGCGCGGACTAAATCGCCGCCTCAATATGGATCTTCTGTCTGTCAGAGATGTTGGCCTGGCGGGACTCCCAGATCCACTGTTACTTAATTGGGCGGCTCAGGAGGATAGAGTTATGATGACCCATGATGCGCAAACCATGCTCAAATACGCTCAACAGTTATTGATTCAAGGCGAGGCAATGGCAGGAATGATTTTTGTTCGTGAAGGATCGCCGATTGGCCGTGCGATTGACGATCTGCAACTCTTGATTGAGTGTTACTCACAATCAGATATGCACAATCGCATCGAGTATGTGCCGCTCCAGGACTAACCGAGTGGTGATGGCAACACGAACTGCCCGAGGTGGGGGCCGGAGTAGTTTTGAGTGGTGCGTAGTGCGAGTTCCAGTGCCGGGCGAGTGGTCTCGGGAGTGATTACGGCATCGACGAATCCACGCGCGGCTGCGTATTTCGCATCCAGTTCCATGTCGTAAGTCTCACGCACCTTATCCATCTCAGCCGTCAATTCCGCATCGGGAGACTGTCCATTCTTCTTTAACTTCTCGAGCTGACTGCCGAACACTGCCTGCACGGCTGAGTCGCCTTCCATTACTCCCATACGACCCGTGGGCCAACTGTAGATAAAGTCGGGATCAAAACCCTGACCGGCCATCGCGTAGTATCCGGCGCCGGAGGCGTGATTGACGGTGAGCACGATCTTGGGAACAGTCGCGGTCGCCATCGCTTCGACAAATCTTGCCCCAGCACGAATGATTCCCGAATGTTCCGCGTCAGGACCAATCATGAATCCGGAAACGTCTTGCACAAACAGCAACGGCGTTTGATGACGTGTGCAGGTCTCGATGAAGTACGCGACCTTCTCTGCGGATTCCGTATAGACGATGCCGCCAAAGCGCGGCGGCTTGCCTCCCTGCACGCGCACCATGCCACGATGATTTGCGATCACTCCGACCTGAATGCCGCAAATGCGCGCGTGTCCGGTAATCATCTCTTTGGCATAGTCAGCTTGAAACTCATCGAGATGACCATCGTCGAGCAAACATTCCAGTAACTTTCTGACGTCGTAAGGCTGTCGATGATCTTCAGGAATGATGTCGTAGAGTTCTTCCGCGGCGCGCAGCGGTTCGCCACCTGCCTCAACGGAAACTGCGGGCTTGGGCAGTTCTGAGACAAACTCTCGAATCTTCTCGATGCATGCTTGATCGTCCGCCACACGATAATGAGCCACCCCCGAGAGTTCGTTGTGCGTTCGCGCGCCACCAAGAGTTTCATTGTCGATGGTCTGTCCGGTTGCGCCTTTGACGAGGTTGGCGCCGCCGAGTCCCATGAACGACGTGCCCTCGACCATGATGATGATGTCGGAGAGCGCCGGCAGGTATGCGCCGCCGGCGATACATGGTCCCATCACCGCCGAAATCTGCGGTACCTTCAAATAGCGACGCATAATCGAGTTGTAATAGAAAATTCGCGAGGCGCCATATTGACCCGGGAACACGCCACCCTGATACGGCAGGTTCACGCCGGCGGAATCGACGAGGTAAATAATCGGCACGCGCGAACGCATCGCAATCTCCTGCGCACGCAGGATCTTCTTGATCGTTTCTGGCCACCATGAACCAGCTTTAACAGTCGCATCGTTGGCGACGACGACGACTTCTCTGCCCTCGACTCGACCAACCACCGTGACAACACCCGCACCCGGCGCACCACCCTCATACTGATCGTAGGCGACAAGCAATCCGATCTCCTGTGAGTAAGTATCGTTATCAAGGAGCAGCTCGATACGCTCGCGGGCGGTCAACTTGCCTTGCTGGTGCTGGCGATCGATCTTGTCTGGACCACCGCCGCGACGAAGCCTCGCTTCGAGTTGCAGCAGTTGTTCACTGAGTTCGCGCAGGCGCGTAGATGGTTTCGTTGCCGAACCGCTATCAGACTTTTTCATGTGTACGAATCTTGTCTCTACTGTTATTGCCAGATTGCGCGCAACAATGTGTTCGAATTCGCTGAAGCAGGCACGCCTTCAACGATCGCGATGCGCGCACCACGCAACTCCATCGCTACTCCGCCGCTTCCAGTTTGCCATTCCATCCGTTCGTCGGAAGCCTTCAATTCTTTCGCATCAGGATATCGCTTTGAGACTCGCTTCGCATACGCCTCAAAGAACTCGCGCGCGTCGGCAGGCGTGTCCCATGCGGTTAACTGGGCGATAAAAAACTCGTCTGGCTTACTCGTTTCATAAAGCGCAAAACGATCGCCAGCCCAACCCGCAGCAGCTTGCTTCGACTCAGCCTGATTGTTCAAGAACTCATCGAGGATCAGGTAGCATCCCCATTCCCCATTAACGTCGTAATCGATACGCTTCCAGGCTGGACCAAGAAGAGTCTTAAGTTCCGGCAGCACAAGTTTCTGTGGCGCTTCGTAAGAAAAATATTTATCAGCATGCAGGATCTGCTCGGTTGACTGCGGGAGTTTTGTGAACGCCTGCGAAACCATCTCCCAGCCGCCACGTTTGTACAGCGCCGTGGCCCACGTCGAACCCTCTTCATACGGAAACAACAACGACTCACGCAACGCGCGTGGCGCCTGCCGGAACTGTTCCGACGCAGCTTCCTGCGCACCAAGACTGCGAATAAATGCCAACGCCACGAGCGGATTCTTGGCCATGTAAAGAGTCATCGCAAGTGTTGCATCCCCCTCGATAAGCGCATGCGCGGCGAGTTCGGCGTCAGAGTCGCCCTTGGGCCATTTCTCAAAACGCTTGAGATTGAAATGCTGGTCCTGTAAAGCATGTGTCAACTCGTGGGCCATAACCGGCTTTTGGCCGTCGAGCTCGATCCAGTCGGCGAGGTAAAATTGTTGCGCCTTGGGATCGTAGTATCCCGCAACCTGTTCGGTGAGTAGTCTCACTAAAAAATTTCGATAAGCGAACTCTTTCGGTGCCAGACCAAAGGCCCGCAGCAACGCCTCGGCAGCATGCATCTCAGCGGGCGTCGTGTCGGAATCGAGGTTTTTGATAATCATCCGCTCGATATCGGCGCGTGACTGGGCGCCACTTTTCACTGCCTTGAGTATCGAGAGCTCGCGCAATTCGCTCGTTTCTTTAAGCATCGCGGCCGTTGTCGAGACAATTGCCGCGTTTTGGGCGTTGGCGGTCGCTGCCGTCTGGGCGGAGCTTCGTGGCAGGAAACTGCCGGTGCAGATGGCAATCAGGGTCAGCAGGGCCAGGCCAGCGCTAATTTGTTTTGACATATTGGTCTTTCACTCTTATAGTCCGCTAAACGTTTACAGCTAAACAAGGTCCGGGATTAATTCCTTATCTCGCTTATGAGTTCGGAAGGCTTTGCTCAGATGACAAGCCCTGCCCCTGAAGATGTATTCGGCGTTTGGCACGAAACCTTGATCCGTGTGCGTTACGCCGAAACGGACAAGATGGGCATCGTTTATTATGCCAACTATTTGGTCTGGTTCGAAATAGGCAGGACTGATTATTGTCGCGCGCGCGGTTTTTCATATCGTGACATGGAAGAGAGCGAGGACGCGTTCTTAGTTGTCGCCGAGGCTTATTGTCGTTACAAAGCACCTGCCTATTACGACGATGAACTAATAGTTCGTACACACATTACGGAATTACGTAAACGTTCCCTTCGTTTTGGCTATGAAATCGTACGTGCATCCAATGGACAGGTTGTCGCAGAGGGCGAAACGGGACACGTAATAACAGACTCGCGCGGCAAAGTTCGTTCTTTTCCCGAAGGATATGCGCAAAGA
This sequence comes from Pyrinomonadaceae bacterium, assembly GCA_036401595.1. Taxonomy (GTDB): domain Bacteria; phylum Acidobacteriota; class Blastocatellia; order Pyrinomonadales; family Pyrinomonadaceae; genus PSRF01. Next base: position 92,148 of record DASWUM010000072.1, on the reverse strand, counting down.
TTATTAGCTCCGCCGATTATCAAACCTCATTCAGGTTCAGCAGTTCCAAGCGAAACCGCTCCCGAATAGTTCTTAACACCTCTTACATTTCTTTCGTCACAACTCCTCGGCTCACGGTGTTTCAGATTCAGAGCCCCAGATTCTTTGTAACTTTTTTCCGGTTCGGTCGTTTTAAGATCAAAATGATGAGAGCCTCGTCGCTACTTCCGATAGCAACGAGGCTCTGGATGACAATACAAGTTCGATTGCCTCGCGGCGCTCAAGCTGCATCGTCGACGCCCGCATCTTAGCGCACCAGGTGGACGAGCTTCAACCCAAGGGAGGGTCTACCATGCGCCGCTATGCGATCTTATTCTCACTCGTCTCCCTGTTGCTTCCGGTAACAGCGTTTTCCCAGACACGCACTCCCGAAGCTGCCGTCAATCACTTCAAAAACGCATTAAAGAAATCCGGCAACGGCGATCTCGATGGCGCGATTGAAGACTACACACGCGCGATCAGACTGAGCTCTCACTTCGAAATCAGTAAGACATCCGAGCGATTTGGAAACTCGTACACAGATCCGAACACGATTACAGTCATCGATCCATTCACCGCCAATGCTTACTCAAATCGTGGACTGGCCCGTTTTAAGAAAGGCGATTACATCGGGGCAATTGATGACTTCAACCTTGCAATTGAGATCAGACCAGGACTCGCTACAGCCTACCTGAATCGAGCGGCAGCATTTCGCGCAAAAGGTGATCTTGAAGCTGCAGTGAAAGATCTCGATCACGCGATTGCTTTGAAGAAGGATTTCTTTGAGGCGTTCAATAACCGCGGCAGCATTCGCCTCGATCTAAAAGACGCGGCGGGTGCTTTGTCGGATCTGAACCGCGCTATCGAGCTCAACGACCGCGTTGCGGAATCATTCTATCAACGCGGCTATGTTCACATGGCGTTGAAAAATTTTGACAGTGCGGTAGCTGACTTTAATCGAGCGATTTATCTGGCGCCGGACATGGCCTGGGCATACCAGGGACGCGGCACGACGGTGATGTATCAGGGAAAGATGCAGGAAGCGATCGAGAACTTCAATCGGGCCGTCGAACTCGATCCGACAATTGCATGGGCCTACTTCAATCGCGGACTCGCAAAAGTGTTTCTCGGGAACGAGGCTGAAGCGGACAAGGACTTCGCTCAGAGTTTGAAATTGAAGCCGGAGTTAAAAGCTGAACTGGAGCGACGGATCGATCTGGCGAGACATCTCAGACGAATTGCCAGCGCGAAGTAGCTCTTATTGATCGTGGCTCAAGTTTAATCGCTGGATATCGTTAGCCTTGCCGGTTGTATCATCGATGTCCAGCACCGCGGCGCAGATCCGCACCTGACCACTTGAATGTTCGGCGCGTCGCGCGGTGACAGAAGTAAACCGCGCGATGACGTCGGACTTATTCATTCCGATCACGCCGGCATAGCTTCCCGTCATTCCCAGGTCGGTGAGATAAGCAGTGCCACCCGGCAAGATTCTCTCGTCTGCTGTCTGCACGTGAGTATGCGTGCCGACAACGGCCGACACACGGCCATCAAGATGCCAACCCATCGCCACTTTTTCCGAGGTCGCCTCAGCATGCACGTCAACCAGGCGCACAGTCGTATCTGCCGGCAATGACTCGAGCACGCCATCGATGATTCGAAACGGATCGTCAGACGGCGGCATGAAGACACGGCCCATCACGTTCATCACCGCAACCTTTGCGCCATTCACATTTCCAACCCAACAACCACTGCCGGGCGTGTTGGGTGGATAGTTCGCGGGACGAATCAGGCGTGGTTGCTTGCGGATGTAGTCGATCGCTTCTTTCTTGTCGAAGATATGATTGCCGGAAGTCATCACATCGATTCCGGTAGCAAACAGTTGGTCGCACAATTGCGGCGTGACGGAGAAACCGCCGGCGAGATTTTCGGCGTTCATGATCGCGAGATCGATCTGGTGCTGTTCGCGCAAATCCTGAATGCGTTCGAGCACAGCGATGCGTCCGGGCTTCGCGACAACATCTCCGATCATGAGAACTTTCATAGTGAAGAAAATAGCTGCTGAAAATACAAAAACCGCGAATCCTGGATCATTTTAGATCACGACACGCGGTTTACTGGCTGGAGGGAGATCCGCAATTGCCGTTCCGAAGCCGTAATTGAACCTGCATAGACAGGTGGGTGACCTCTTAATGCCGCAGCCTCTGGCAGTTCTTAACGATGAAGAAATGCACTGGCGAACGACCTCGGTCTCCCTAATCAACGGCGTTGGCTCAATCATCGTAACTCGGTGACGAACACCGCAGAACGTGACCCTCCGCCGCCACGGATAGTAGCATATCTCGACACAAAGAAGCACAAAAAGCACAAAAAGAAAAACTGCAAATTCAGTTCTCCTTTTATGTGCTTTGTGTGCCTTTTTGTGGCTGAAAAACTCTTTGTGGCTAACCGAGGCTGAGCTTACCCGCGCTGCCCTGTTCGTGTTCGAGAGTGCTGCGAACTTTCAGCAAACGATCGAGCATTTCCGCACACTCCGCGCTGCGTGCGGCGAGTTGCGAATCGGCCTGCTCGTGCATGTTCTTGAGCCGGTGAAGTTCGTCGGCAATATGCAGCGCCGCAAGGATCGCGACTTTGAGCGAGTCGACAGTCAGGGTGCCGGAAGAGATCTCCCGCATCCTGCTATCGACAAACTCAGCGAGTTGAATGATGTACTCAGTATCGCCGTCAGACCGAATGTTATAGGTCTGATTGTAGATCTCAACTCGGATGGTGGGACTGCTGGTACTACCTTCCATACTGCCTTTGTTGATCATGCGGCCGATCCCGGAACTCATTTGAGCTCCTCAACCATTTCCGGATCGAGAGCGGCGACAGCATCAAGCATGGCTTCAACTTTCATGCGGATGGTTTCACGTTCGGCGAGCAGCTTCTCGACCTGGGTCTCGAGTCGCTCTTTCTCGTTGAGCACATTGCCCATGTCGCGGTGAATTAACGCAAGTTCCTTTTCGAGATTTTCTTTTTCCTGGCGCAGCGTCTTGGTGAGCTCGATAGTGCGATAGATCTTATCTTCTAAATGAGAAAACTTTTCCAAGCCTGACAGACCTACCATCAATTTATCTCCCGAAAGTGTGAACTAGAAACGAGAGCGATTATCCGCCTTCGCGCCTGTGAGCGCAAGACTCATTTTGCAATCACACCAGATTTATTTTAGCGCTGCTCCGCTGCGAAGGTGTCGAGCAGCGCGGAGGTCAGACGCGAGTGATCCGCTTCGACTTCTTCGTCGCGCAGCGTACGGTCGTCGGAGCGATACTCCAGCCGCAGAGTCACAGAACGTTTTGAAGCTTGAATGTTGCCGCCTTCGAAAGTACCGACCAGCTTAACGCTGCGACAATCGGCAACCTGCTGCTTGTTAACAACCGCGAATATCTCGTCGAGCGATACTGTGCGATCGACGAGCAGTGAGATATCTCTCATTACGGACGGATACTTCGGTAACGGCGAGTACTGGATCACTTTCGCAGGACCACTCAACAACGCACCGAGATCCAATTCCAACACGTAAACCGGTTGGCGAAACTTGTACGACGCAGCGACACTCTCCGCGAGTCGACCAATCGTGCCGAGCGGTTTTCCATCGTCACTACTAATCAGCGCGCTTTGTCCCGGACGCAGATGACGAGCAGACACCGGCGCGAAAGTTAAAGGCGCCATGTTCATCCAATCGACACCGGCTTCGAGCGCGCCTTTGAGATCGAAGAAGTCGAGCTCGCGTTCAGCCTGCGCTTTGTTCTCTTCAAGCACGCCGCCAGTTGCGACGATACCGAGAGCGAGAGTTTCGTCGGGCAGTTCACCGGCGTTGGAATTCGAGAAAATACGCCCAATTTCGAACAATCTCACGTCACGAATGCCGTGATTCAGATTGTGGCGCACCGAGCTCAGCAGACCCGGCAGGAGCGTCGATCGCATCCATGCGGCGTCCTCGATGATCGGATTCTCCAACATCGGCTGGTCATCTTCATGACCCGCCAGAGATGGGACCAGATCGAATCGCGAATCCTTCTGGATAAAACTGAAGTTGATCGCTTCATCGAAGCCTGAGGCGTTGAGTGATCGTCGCAAAGAACGCTGTTGCATCTCCGTCGGCTGGTATTCGCCAGACATGCTCGACGGTGGCAACTCGGACTTGATCTTGTCGTAACCGGTATGACGCGCGACTTCTTCGACGAGATCCTCTTCCAGCTCGACGTCGATACGCCACGACGGAACTTTGAACCTCAGATTGTTTCCAATGCGTTCGAAGCCCAGCCCGGTGAGTATTCGGACAATCTCATCCGTTTCAACCGTGAGCGAGGTGAGTTCCGTAATTCGTTCCGGACGCAGTTCGATAACCCGCTCAGCCAACGGCTGCGGATAGATATCGATGGCATCTTCGGTTGCAACACCTCCTGCAAGCTCACAGATCAGATCGACACAACGCTGCTGCGCGCGCAACACGCCATCGCGATCGGCGCCGCGTTCAAATCTGCGCGACGCTTCGGTATCCATGGCAAGCTTGCGTGCAGTTTTTCTGACCGAGTTCGGATCGAAATAGGCACTCTCGATCAGCACATCTTTCGTCTGGTTCGAGATTTCGGACTCTTCGCCACCCATGATGCCCGCGAGAGCCACAGCCTTCTCTGCGTCGGCGATGACGAGCATCTCGTTAGTCAGCGTTCGCTCCGTGCCGTCGAGTGTTTTGAGTTTTTCACCGCTTGCGGCGCGTCGAACTACAATCCTGCGACCACCCAGCTTTTCAAAATCGAAAGCGTGCAGCGGCTGGCCCAGTTCGTGAAGAACGTAGTTAGTGACGTCGGCGACGTTGTTGATGGGACGTTGGCCGATTGCTTCGAGACGTTTCGCGAGCCATTCCGGCGATGGACCAATCTTCACGCCACGCACGAGACGCGCAGCGTAACGTGGACACAGGTCCGGATCCTTAATCTCGACTGATGTCAGATCCGCCGAGCGGCCTTCCGTCTTCGGCTTTTCGCCGGTGGGCAGCCGCAAGTGTCCTTTTTCGATCACCGCAACTTCGCGCCCGATGCCGACGTGTGACAAACAGTCGGGGCGATTCGAAGGCACCTCGACGTCGAGCACCGCATCGCCGGCATGCTCTTCAACAGCGTCAATCGCCAGGCCAACCATAGTCAGCTTGTCGCGCAACTCCGCCGGACTCAGTTTTGTGTCCGTGAGCTCTTTTAACCACTCGTAACTAATCAGCATTTATCTGTGTAATCTGTGGATGGCTTTACTCGAATTTTTCGAGAAACCTTACATCATTTTCGAAGAGCAAACGTATATCGTCGAGCTCGTACAAGAGGCCGCACATCCGATCGATACCGAAACCGAAGGCGAATCCGGAAAACTCCTGCGGGTCGACGCCGACAATGCTCAGCACTTTCGGATGCACCATGCCGCAACCACCAAGCTCGATCCAGCCCGAGTTTTTGCAGATACGACAGCCGCTGCCCTTGCATTTGAAACAACTAAAATCGAATTCAGCGCTAGGCTCGGTGAACGGGAAATACGATGGCCGGAAACGCGTCACGGTATCCGCACCGAACAGTTGCCGCAAGAACTCCCCGACCGTACCTTTCAAGTGCGCCATGCTGATGCCGCGATCGACACACAGTCCTTCGACCTGGAAAAACATCGGATTGTGCGTCGGATCGGGAGTGTCGCGTCGGAAAACTCGGCCAGGCGCGATCATCCGGACCGGCACAAATCGACGCTGCATCGCGTGAATCTGCACCGTCGAGGTTTGCGAACGGAGCGCAAAACCGGCGGTGGTATAGAACGTGTCAGCCGTGCCACGCGCGGGATGGTTTTCCGGAATGTTGAGCGCCGTAAAATTGTAGAAGTCGGTTTCGATCTCGCGATCGTCTTCGATCGCATAGCCGAGGGAGACGAACACATCTTCGAGTCGTTCCCGCAGCAGCGTGATGGGATGACGATGCCCGGTGCGCGGCCGTCGTCCCGGCATCGTAACGTCAATAATCTCGCGCGCCGTGCGCGCTTCTTCGATGTGACGGCTTAGACTGACCTCGATCTGCTCGACCCTCGCGTTCAACTGCTCTTCAGTCGCTTGAACAAGCTGTCCAAAAGCAGCACGCTGATCGTCCGCGACCTTACCAATCAATTTCTTGGTCGCCGCGAGTGAACTTTTCTTGCCGAGAAAGCGAGTGCGCAGATCAGCTAAGTCACGCTGCTCGGCGAGCGCAGTCTCGAGATCGAGCTTAGATACGACTGCCGGGTCTCCAAAAGGGACAAAGCGTTCGATTTCTTGTTCGAACGCTTTGCCAATTGCTTCAACCTGGCGCTCAGGTGATTGTTCTGCTTGATTATCAACCATTCACTTGAACAGGATTAACAAGGTGTCTCAATTCTTCTTCACTGCAACCCATTTGCCCTGCAATTGACCCGCGTAATCAAACTCGCCGGAGATTTTCCCTTCGATGATTGTTGCGCTCATCGAGATAGTTCCATTCTGTCCTTCGAGCTGAAACACGAGCTTGCCGTCTTTCCACGTACCAGCCTTGACGGTCGACTCACCGAGTTGCGAACTGCTGCTTCCAGTAACGGTTTCGCCGTCAACTTTCAAAACCAAAAGGAATGGAAACGGCTGTCCGTTCGCATCAGCAACAGCGTCCCACTGTCCATTGAGATTTACGGCACTCGCTGCTGGAGCAGCGGCAGTAGCCGGCGCGGCTACGGCCGCAGGGGTCACCTTCTTGAGCTCGATTGGAATTTTTTCCGCTCCATCACCCGCCTCGCCGGTGATCTTGTCGCCATCGACTTTGCCCACAAACGTGTGGTCTTTGGCGTCGAAGACGAGCGTGAGCGTTCCGTTCTCGAGTTTTCCGTCGGTTATCTCGATGGATCTGTCACCATGCTTTGCGCGTCCGGTAACCTTGGTGCCTTCGCTTTTCAACTCGAGCGAGAGCTTCTGCTCGGGACCGTTCGGCACCTTCACCATGCCTTCGTAGGTCCCATTGACGTTCGGCCCCTGTGCGAAAGCAACGATGCTGCCGAGCAGGAACGCGAGTGCGAGTAAGCCGATGCGAGTGGTTTTATGTTTCACTGATATGTTCCTTTCGACAAATTAGGCTGCCTTATTTTGGCGTTCGCTATCGATGGCGCTCTTGGCCTGCGCCGCTACCTGGGAGAACGACTCGGGCTGATGAACGGCGAGATCGGCAAGGACTTTTCGATCGAGGTCCAACCCTGCGAGCTTGAGGCCGTGCATGAGTTGCGAATAATTCAGACCATTCAAACGCGCTGCTGCGCCAATGCGAACAATCCACAGACTACGAAAATCACGCTTCTTCAACTTGCGTCCGGTGTAAGCGAAATTCAAACCGCGTTCGACCGACTCTTTCGCAGACCGGTACAACTTTGATTTTGTGCCGCGATAACCTTTCGCGAGCTTCAATATTTTCTTGCGTCTTTCGAGACGCTTATTACCACGTTTTGCTCTGGGCATATGATTCCTCCCTCTTATTAAGACTTATCCACAGATTACACAGATTAATCCCGACCGTAAGGCAACATCGACATCACGCGATCGTGATCCGCCTTGGCCACGAGCACGTCGATATCAAGATGGCGCTTCCGCTTGTTAGTCTTCTTAGTCAAAATGTGCCGCGCGTGCGAATGGCCACGCTTGATCTTTCCCGTGGCAGTCAGGCGCACTCGTTTCGCTGCACCTTTGTGCGTTTTAAGTTTTGGCATGAACTGACTTCCCTTCTCTATTGATTCGTGGGCGACTCCGGCTTCACGCCGCCGCCGCCGCTCTTATGTCTCTTTGGCCCAAGAATGATGAACATCTGGTTCCCTTCCATTCTTGGTCGTGCTTCAACTTCACCGACGTCCACAAGATCGCGTTCCAGTCTCTCGAGTATGCGCGCACCCAATTCGCGGTGTGTCATCTCGCGACCGCGAAACCAGATGGTGGCTTTGACTTTGTCGCCGTCCTGCAGCCACTGACGCGCATGTTTCATGCGGTAGTCGTAATCATGATCGTCGGTTCCCGGCCGGAATTTCACTTCCTTGACCGTGATCGTTACCTGCTTCTTCTTTGCCTCGTTTGCCTTCTTCTTTGCTTCGTATTGATATTTTCCGAAATCAATAATCCGGCAAACGGGAGGATCGGCATTCGGAGCGACCTCGACGAGATCGAGCCCCTTTTCACGGGCGGCGCGCACTGCATCGCGCACATCCATCACGCCCAGTTGTTCTCCCTCATCACCAATGACGCGCACCTCCGGCACGCGAATTCTCTCGTTAATACGAACCGGCGGCAGACGCCGATTATCAGGACGCTGACCGCGACCTCGAAAGCCTGTAGCTATTGCTGCACCTCCTAATTTTGCGCCGACGAATTGATAGGTATTACCAGTCCTATTTATTCCCGGCTAGTTGTTTGTCAACGCGCGGGTGTCAACCAACCGGCGCGCCATCTCTTTAAACTCTGCGATCGACATCACTCCGATATCGCCCTTCGCACGCTCTCGCACTGCCACCGTCTTCTGCTCCATCTCGCGATCGCCGAGCACGAGCATGAACGGCACCTTTTGTAACTGCGCATCACGAATCTTAGCGCCGATTTTTTCGCTTCGGAGATTTGATTCGACGCGCATACCCGCGACGCGTAGCTCACGCGCCACTTCTTCTGCGTATTCGTTCACGCGATCCGTGATCGGCAACACCGCAACCTGCACCGGCGCCAGCCACAGCGGGAATGCTCCGGCGTAATGTTCGATCAGGACACCGAAGAAACGCTCCATCGAACCAAAGAGCGCGCGGTGAATCATGATCGGCTGGTGCGGCTTGTTGTCTTCGCCGATGTATTCGAGCTGAAAACGCTGCGGCAAATTAAAATCAAACTGCACCGTCGTTAACTGCCAGGCGCGACCAATCGCATCCTTCACACGAATGTCGATCTTCGGACCGTAGAACGCGGCTTCACCTTTGATGCGTTCGTATGGAATCGCACGCGTGTTCAGTGCATCAACTAGCGCGGCTTCGGCACTCTCCCAATCCTTGTCTTCGCCGAAGTAACCGCTGTGATCGTCGCCTCTGACGGAGAGCTCGACTTTGTAGTCATTAAAGCCAAACACCTCGTAGACGCTCAGAGCAAAGTCGATACAGCTCACAATCTCGCCACGAACCGTTTCCGGCGTGCAGAAAATATGCGCATCGTCCTGCGTGAAGCCACGCACACGAATCAGTCCGTGCAACGCTCCCGAAAGCTCGGCGCGGTAACACGTGCCAAACTCCGCATAACGTAGAGGCAGATCGCGATACGAATGTTGCGCAGACTTGTAAATCCCGATGTGAAACGGGCAGTTCATCGGCTTGATGCGAAATTCCTGCTCTTCGAATTCCATCGGCGAAAACATCGAGTCAGCGTAATTGACTTCATGCCCGCTCGTGAACCAGAGCTCGCGCTTGGCGATGTGCGGCGTGAAGACGAGGCCGTAACCGCGGAGCAAAAGCTGTTCGCGCAGGTAATCCTCCATCTGCTTGCGGATCGCGCCACCTTTCGGATGCCAGAAGACGAGACCTTGTCCGTAGTCTTCCTGGATCGAAAACAGATCCAACTCACGACCGAGACGTCGATGATCACGCTTCTCAGCTTCTTCACGCTGCTTCAACCACGCATCGAGTTCTTCCTGCGTGAAGAAAGCCGTGCCGTAAATCCGCTGCATCTGTGGCAGCGACGCATCGCCTTTCCAGTAAGCACCCGCGAGCGAAAGCAGTTTGAATGCTTTCAACTTGTTCGTGTTCGGAACGTGCGGGCCGAGACAGAAATCGATGAACGGTGAGCCGTCGATGTAATAAACGCTGACAAAGTCGCCGGCCTTCTCGTCGATCAACTCACACTTCAACGGCTCGTCGCGTTCACCAAACAAACGCAGCGCTTCGTGTTTGGGAATCTCATCGCGTCGATAACCAAGATTCTTGCTGGCGATCTGCTTCATTCGCTTTTCGATGACCGACAGATCGGCTTCCGTGATCGGCTGTGGCGTGATCACGTCATAGAAAAAGCCGTAGCGCGGATCATCAAGCAGCGCTGGTCCAATTCCGAGCTTGGTGCCTGGGAAGAGATCGAGCACGGCCGCCGCCAGCAGGTGTGCCGTTGAATGACGCAAGACTTCGAGCCCGTCGCGCGTTTGCGGCACGATGGGTTCAATCTGAACAGTGGTTGCCTCACCATTGCTTGCGCGAATCATATCTAGCGACGCTGCAAGGTCTACCTCGCGTCCACCGATCTTCGCTGCCAAAGCCTGTTTCGCCAGATCGCGATCCAGTTTCTTGAGAGCATCGGCAACCGTTGCCGAATCTGGCACGGGAACCGCTTCACCGTTTTTCAGTTGTACGTTGATCTCGCTCATTTAACACTCCCCCAGACGCGCCGAAAACCACGGACCGTTAACAACCAGGGCGCGTGCGGGGACCACAACAAAGACCTGAGTCCCGAGGCCGAAGACCATTCCCTACGATTTACGATTCACTAATATTGTTACTTCAGTCGATCGGATTCGATAGGAGCGCCTTCGCCGCGCGCCCGCGTGGTTGCGGGTCGGCAATTAAAAAGTAAAGAATCGAGTAGTCGTTCGATTCATGACGAAGGTCTTCCGGAGCGTCCTATCAAAAATTAGAAATACTAAGCAACGACGCGGATTCTAGCAAAGCCTTTGTAATAGGGCAAGTTACAAATCTGCTACAAAAGGAGAGTTTGGCCACAAAAAGGCACCAAACACACTTTGGTCAACTCCAACCCGAAACCATTTGCCGACATCAATGGAGCATGGTTTTTAGCAGGCGTCATTTTGGTTTTCTGTTAGCACTGGCGCTGTTGGCTCAGATCCCAGCAGCCGGCCAACAAAACGATAACGCCTCCGAACTCTGGCGGATCAGGTCTCAATCTCTGACCGATGAGTTGCTTAAAGACGGGGCCGACCTCAAACCACTAAGACGCGCCGTGCTTTGGACGCGACTTGCGCAACGCTGGTGGAAGCAGGACCGACGTCGCGCGACAATTTGGCTCGGAAACGCCGTCGAAGTGGTCGAGCAGGTTCCCAACAAAGAAAGCCCCGAAGATCGAGAAGAACGACTCCGAACGGCTCGCGAGATGTTGCCCTTCGTCGCCGCGCTTGAACCTAAGCTCGCAAAGCGTTTGGTCAACGTTCTCACTCCGAACGACACGTCGGCCAACACCGAGCGCCTGGAAAACGCTAACGCCTTAATTTATGCGGCCAATTCCCTATTTAAAGATGATCCCCGAAGAGCCGCTGAACTAGGTGCACTCGCACTTCGTCTTGGCCCACCAGACGACTTCTCCTCGCTTCTCTTTTACTTGCGCTCGCGAGATCCGAACCTGGCAAACGGCTTGCTGGTACAAGCATTGACGCTTGCAAAACCGAATCCCACCGGCAGATGGTTGAATTCACTAACATACGTGGCGTTTCCAGCGAGTCGGGGTCTCACCCAGGGCGCACCCATACCTCCCGATCCATTGAGAATTGAGGTGCTTCAGCTACTGATAGCTTACATAAATGCCAATCCGTTCAATGATCAGAACAAAGATACAGTCTGCGCCACGCTTGCATTCTCCGTTGCGCCGCTGCTGGGGGAGTTTGAGCGTCTCCTGCCTCAGCAAACACCAGTTGCTCGTCAGGCGATCAACCAGTGTCAGTCAGTGACCCCTCTGGTCCAACAACAATTCGATAGCACCTTGCAGAGTGAGTCACTCAATTCCGTCGAAGCTCTTTTAAAGGCCGCAGCCGAGGCGAAGGATGTGCGCGTTCAGACAGTTTACGAGTTTCGCGCTGCAACCATGGCGAGAAATGCCCAGGACTACGAGCGTGCTTTGAAGATCCTCGACAGAATGGGAAAAGATGAGCGCGAATTCATGGGCGACATGTGGGAATTCCTTCGCTGGGACTGGACCGCAGAAGGAGCACTTAACTACTTCTATAAGGGTAGCCTTCTCGATATGAATCTGCTCTTGAATGGCGTTCCGTCCGACTTGCGGCCACTTGCGAAGATCGCATTTCTCACGCGTATGAAGGAGCCCAAAGACTTCGAACCAGCTCCGATAGTTCAGATTCTCACTGAGGCGATCACAGAATTGCGCCGCTCCAGTGTGTCGGATTCGGATAAGCACAATTGGTACTTCACTCTGTTGAAGCCGGCGCTGAAATATCAACCTGCAGATGCCAATGCAGTCTTAAAGGCAGCCGTCTCCTCACTGAACCAGAACAAGGATCGAAAGACGCTCGATACGGCTGAGTTTTCTGAGGGTATAGCTGAGTCGTTACTGCAAATGGATGAGTACATCGTCAAAGACAGTCTCGCTTCAATCACCCTCGTCGAAACTCGCGCGCAGTTACGCCTCGCCTTGTTGAAGGAATCACTCGACCGGACGAAACTCCAGTAATCAATCTGTGCAATCTGTGGATAAGGCTGGCGGATTTGCGATAGGATGTCCGGTCTATTCCACGCTTTGTTCATCTAAAATCTGTTGCCGATTAGGAGACATCAAACATGCGCTCTGTCTGCCGTGCTCTAGTTGTCACTTCCTTACTCTGCTGCTTTCTGATCCAAATACCTGCGCAAACATCATCGAGGACAAACGGCGTCGGGCGCGTCAAGACTTCGACAGCCGGTTCGAACGGCTCGAAAGCGCCCGTCAGCGAAATGCGCGGCGCTATCGAACGCTACACAGTCGATCGTGGCAGTCTCCAGCGATCGTATCCGGTGGCTGTGTCACGCGCGCGTCGTGAACGCTTCAAGAAGTTCTACGAGGAATGGCTGAACTCGCTTCAGAGCCTCGACTTTGACGCGATGAGTCAGGATGGCAAGATCGACTACATCCTCTTTAAGAATCATCTCGAATACGAGTTGCGACAACTCGATATCCAGTCGCGACAGATCAGCGAGATCGAACCGCTCGTTCCTTTTGGCGCGAAGATAATCGAACTCGAAGAAGCGCGCCGCCGCATGGAGCCAATTGACTCAGCGAAGATTGCGGCGACGTTGAATGACTTGCGCAAACAGGTTGACGAACGGCGGCGTGCCATCGAACTCGGTCTCAGAAGTGAGGCCCGCGGCGGAGACACGAATACTGAATCCGGCCGTATCAAGAAGAGTGTCGCCAATCGCGCTGTCGCGGCAATCAACGGGCTGCGCGGCAACCTCCGGAACTGGTACACGTTCTACAACGGTTACGATCCGATGTTCACGTGGTGGAATGAAGAGCCGTACCGGGCACTCGATCAGGCGATGACCAACTACGCAACCTACCTCACCGAGCGAGTCGTCGGCATCAGGACCGAGGCCGGCGCTTCGCAACAGACCGCACAAGGTCGTGGTCCAGGCGGTGGAGCCGGCGGCGGTGGTGGAAATTTTCAGGGAGGCGGTGGTGGCGGTGGTAACTTTCAACGTCCAGGCGGCAACGCTGCGCGACCGGGAGATTCCAGCGACATCGTCGGCGATCCGATTGGTCGCGAGGCGCTGCTGAGCGAGCTGCGTTCAGAAATGATTCCTTACACACCGGAAGAGATCATCGCAATCGGCGAGAAAGAAATGGTGTGGTGTGAGAACGAGATGAAAAAGGCGTCGCGCGAGCTGGGCTACGGCGACGATTGGCACAAAGCTCTCGAACACGTCAAGAATCTTTACGTGGAACCCGGCAAGCAGCCGCAGATGATTCGCGACCTCGCGCTCGAAGCGATCAAGTTTGTCGAAGATAACAATCTCGTCACCGTTCCCGAACTCGCAAAAGAGAGCTGGCGCATGGAGATGATGACGCCGGAGCGACAGCTTGTCAGTCCGTTCTTTCTCGGTGGCGAAGTGATCCAGGTGTCGTTTCCGACCAACTCGATGGCCCACGAACAAAAGATCATGAGCATGCGTGGCAACAACATCTATTTCTCACGCGCCACAGTTCATCATGAGTTGATTCCGGGTCATCACCTGCAGGGATTTATGGCGGCGCGTAACAAGCCTTATCGAGGCATCTTTGGGACGCCGTTTTGGACCGAAGGCAATGCGCTTTACTGGGAGCTGTTGTTGTGGGATCTCGGATTTGCGAAGAAGCCCGAGGAGAAGATTGGCATGCTGTTCTGGCGCATGCACCGCTGTGCGCGCATCATTTTCTCACTCAGCTTCCATCTCGAGAAGATGACGCCGCAGGAGTGTATCGAGCTGCTGGTCAACAAAGTCGGGCATGAACGCGATAACGCCACGGCAGAGGTGCGACGTTCGTTCGACGGCAGTTATGGTCCTCTTTACCAGATCGCGTATTTGATTGGTGGATTGCAGCAGTACTACATGCACAAAGAATTAGTCGATTCCGGCAAGATGACCAACCGCGCGTATAACGACGCACTGTTGAAGGAGAATCGGATTCCGATCGAGATGTTGCGGGCAGCGATCACGAATCAGAAACTTACTCGTGATTTTGTTACGAACTGGCGATTCTACGGAGGTAATTAGCCACGGATTACACGGATCCTCAGCGACGATAACTCAGTTTGAGTTTTACGAACATTGGTTCGGTTGGCTTTACGCTCGGCCGGTAGAAGACTAGTTGAGGTGGAGGGGCGCTCGACGTTAAAGCACGTGTACGGGCGTCCTTTTCTTCTTTGGTCCATGCCTGGCCCGCGGTAGACATCTCGAGGTTGCCGACGTTCGAGCCCCAGGCTTTTTCCCACGCCATCACTTGAGAGTCGGTAAGCTTCAACGCCTTGCTGGTGATCTGCACGCCTTCGAGCTTCGTTGGGGTAACGATCACGCTCAACACTTCCGCGACGTGATCGGCTCGGCTCTTCTTCATCGTGAAGAACGGTGGTTCGTCGTCCTGAGCCGGAATCTCAACTAGCCTGCCTATCGCCACGTGATTATCGCCACCCGCCGTCCGCGTCGTCGGGAAGATCAGATACGGCTCGCCAAGCGATCCATCCGCATACTGCTCGCGATCGATCACATACAGATAACCGCCACGTACTGCTTCGACGCTGATTCGCAGTTTATCGCCCTGGACCAATCTGGTACTCGCCGAGATACGTTCCGGCAACCACTCACTGTCGGAGTTGTCGTCGTGAACAATCAGTCGTTCGCCTGAGTCAGACTGTCGTGCGGGCCGCAGGCGCCAGAGGGTAACGCCGACAACAGTCTCGGGTGCGACGTTGTTGGTGGGTACATTCGGTGTCGCGATGCGATAGCTACTTGCGCGTCGCCGCGTATTCTTCTTTGCCGAAGACGAGCCCACAAACGCGGTGTCCCACAGTTTACGTGTCATGTCTTCCGGGTTCTGCGCCATCAAGACCGAACCCGCAAGCAGCACCAACAGCACCAAAGCTAGAATTGATTTCATTTCCACTCTCCCTGCAACACAAACGGCGCCCAGAAGTAGGGCGACTGCCATTGCCGTGTCCGCAGCATCTCGATCTGCGCGGCTCGTAAGGCAGCCGCAGGTGTTTTGCCACTGCGCAACATTCCCACGTAGAGACGCTGCATCAACGCTGCCGTGGCTTTGTCATTTACATTCCACAAACTCACGATCACGCGGCGCGCGCCGGCATACATGAAGCCGCGTGTTAGTCCTTCGAGACCTTCGCCGGTGACGTCTTTTCCGAGACCTGTTTCGCACGCACTCAGCACCACCAGCTCCGCGGGTAATTTAAGATTGTAAATATCGTGCGCGCGCAGAAATCCGTCCTGCGGTTTGCCCTGCGCGTCGAACAACGAAAGCACGATCGCGGAGAGGTTCGCGCGCGACGTGTCGAGATATCCGTGTGTAGCGAAGTGCACGTAACGATACTGGCTGAGCTCACCACCCGTTGCTATCGATCGATTCGCGTTGAAATCAAGAGCCTTGAATCCGGAAGGCGCCACCGCCAAAATTTGTTCGGCTTCCTGACGAGTGAACGGCAGTCGTGGAATTGTTAGTTGGCCCTTGGCAGTGCCTTCCAGGTGCTCGATGATTCTAGTCGCTGTGGGTTCGCTCGGAACCGGCTCCTGAGCGCCAGTTCTGAATCGTGTGTCGTTACTGGAAAACACCGGATCGGCGACGACAGCGACTGATTTCGGCGCGGGCAGGCGATCTTTCAGGTTTTGACGTTGAACCGCGAAGGCGGATGCAGACGGCAGGCTTACTACTTCATGCTCAATAATGAGCGGCCGGTATGGTCCACCCGAGCTACTCAGCGCCGCGAACGGCACGTATTGCAAAGCGCCATCGGCAACAACCACCAATCGTTTCCGCGTAAGCTGAGCCGCCGCGGGCGACAGTATCAATGTGCTCAACCGCGCGGCTGCTGCTTGAAAGTTCGCGTCGGCCTGATCGATCCGCGTTCTTCGCTGCGCGGGACTCTCCAAAGACTTAACCACACTGCGCGCCGTGAGCGATTCATAAACCTCACGCGCCACCGCTTCCACGTCTGCTCGCTTCGGCAATACAAAAGCCTGCAACGAGTTCTTCGTAACAGCCCAGACGTAACTTCGCTCTTCGCCGAGGGCGTACTGAAGCAGGGTCGTGTCCTGGTCCAACTGCTGCTGAATGCCTGTCAGATCGAGTGGTTGCGGCTGAGTCAATGCCGAGTACTGCGGACTGCTCTTGCGGATTGCGGCTTGCACTTGCTGGTACTCATCTTCGAGCGCGCCGATTTCTCGATGCAGCGCGGCAATTTCGTCGCTGCTGCCACGACGCGCTTTGAGCTGCATCTCGCGTTGTGCTTTTGCGTTCAGTACTTGTGCTAAGTCGCGCTCCTTATCGATCAACGCCGCATCGACGCCCTGTCGAATATCGATTTGTGCCTCGCTCAGTTGTTCGAGCAGGCTCCGTGCACGACCGCGCTCGCTCGCTTTCAATGCTTCAGCGTCAAATCCGTGGCCCGGGTTCTTTGCGTGCTGCTGCATTAAGAGATCGATGTAAAACTCGTAGGCACGTTCAACCGTCGCCCGATACGACGCGCGCAATTCCAAACTGCCAGAACGCGAACGCACTGTTTCACGCAACGCAAGCGATTCTTCAATGTTCTTACGAGCGCCGGCGAAATTGCCGCGCGTCTGTTCCGCACGTGCGATTCCTTCCAGCGCACTTGCTGCACTCGCCGGGTCACCGATATTCCGAAACACTTCGAGCGCCGCCGTAAACTGTGCCACTGCTTTGTCAGGCTGTTTTAGTAAATTGTAGGTGACGCCAAGATTGTTGAGGACAAGCGCTTCGCGTCGCAGGTTGCCGGTGGTGCGTTGAATCGCCAGTGCCTGCCGGTGATAATCAAGCGCTTTGTCGTACTGCTCCTTTGCGGAGTAAGCGACTCCAATCTCATCAAGCGTCTCTCCGATCTGTGCCTGATTACCTGTTTCGCGTTGAATCGCCTGGGCCTGGCTGTAATAGTCCAACGCTTTGTCATATTGGGCCATGCGGCGGTAAACACGGCCGATGTTGAGCAGTGTGTAGGATTCGGAGTTCTTGTTTTTAACCGAACGGAGTAACGGAAGTGCTTGCTGTAGATAGTCGAGCGCCTTTTGTTGCTCACCTGACTGACCGTAAGCGATGCCGATATTGTTGAGCGTGATTGCCTGATTCTGTGCAAGGTTGAGTGAGTTGAAAACAGCCAGCGCCTGCTGATGATACTCCAGCGCCTTTTGCCAGTCGGCGAGGTCGTTGTAGATCTTGCCGATGTTGCTGAGTGCATTTCCTTCTGAACTGCGGGCGCCGATTTCGCGAGCAAGTTTTAGCGACTGCTGCTGATGTTCAAGAGCCTTCGCGACCTCGCCGAGAATCTCGAGCGTTCCGCCCATGTAAGTCTCGGTGCTGGCTTCGAGTCGTTTGTCTCCAAGGGTAACGCTGAGTTTCAGCGTTTGATCGAAATACCCACGCGCCGTGCGAAACTCATTTAGCGAAAAATACGCGATTCCAATCGATAGGAACGTGAGCGCCTCGCGATAGTTGTCGCCTGCTGTTTGAAAGAGCGGCAGAGCCAACTGATACTTTTCGATAGCGGTGCGTCTGGATGCAGCAGTCTGTTGCGTCATGAGTTTGGCGCCCTCATCGAGTGCCAGTTGGGCTGTGACGTGGCCCTTGTCGATCGCGGTAGCTTCGCGTTCGGCGAGAATCTTTATTTTGTAGCGGCCCGTTCGCGAACTGTTTCCCGGTGCGCGTACGTCAACCCGATATTCACCGGCGAGCGGCGCGACGAGTAAAACCGGCTCCGAGCCCCACGCGCCATTCGGACTATCGCTTTCGGTGATTTGTTTGCCATCAGGTGTAAAGATTGCGGTGACGAGGTCGACGCCCACCTGTTCGACGAGCGCGTGAAGAAACTGACCTGTTTCTAATCGTACCCGGTATGAGTGCGTTTCTCCTCCCTTGATCTCGCGCTCCACAGCGGAGAGCGAGGGCAGATCCTGGGCAAACACCGGACGTGCAGCCAAAGCCAGTGCTGCCGATACTAGAATCAGGAACTTGAACAGATCCTTCTTCATCGTCGCTGAAATAAAACAAACATCTCGCGGTAGCGGTGAACTGATCCGCACGCAGGCCCGCCAGCCGAATGCGAATCATAGTCACCAGCTACCGCCAAGATATCGAATTCACACCGCGAAGGTGCGGCAAAACTCAGGCATATGCTGATGCTGAGGTGGGTTCTTCTTCCCCGCTTCCTCCAGCCTGAGCCTGATACTCCCCATCCGCCGCACTCGGGTCTTTACTGTCGGTCCAATTTCCGGTCAACTTTCTAGTGTCCGGTGGACCCTCCGCACCAGTAATTATGAGGCACCAATTGTCATTCGGATCTCCATCGAGCGAGAAGCAGAATTCTTCATTGAGCTTGATGTCTCGTGCTTTCGTGGTGTGGTCTTTATCGTGAAAGTTGTACGTGTCACCGTGCTCCTTAAAGTAACACTTCAACAATCTTTCACCTGAAGTACCGCCAATGACGGTATCAATGACAATCTTTTTGGGCTCCAAAGGGTCGTCGTCCATTTTTCTTCTCCTTCTGGGTCTTGTGGGTTAACACAACCGAAGGTTGTGCGCTGGGCTGCGAACCGGGAGCGCCTTCGTCAAGGCGTTGCGTCCGCCGCACTCTCTTCTCAACTATTAACGCGAGAACTTTTTAGGAAAACCACCAACAGCGGGGAAAGCTTCGTTTTGGTGGCGCAAATCATGCCACAAAAGGGCACAAAAAGCACACAAAAGCGATTAGTGGTGTTCGAGTTTGATGGCGTGAACGAGGAGGTTGCCGGGTGTCTTTAAAGTTGTCAGGCGTTCGCCTTTCTCGACAGAGGATTTAGTTTCCGAATGTGTGTCGAGGAAGGATTGGACCACCTTGTTGCGGGCGGGATCTGCGACGAGACCCTGCGTTGCTGGACCGGCGAATTCCTTTAATGACTCAAGCTCAGGCACGGCGTCTTCGGAAAAGACCAGCCAGAGTTTTTCTGTGCCCTGTTGTGCGTCGAACTGCAACCACGACCGTTCCGGAATCTGCATCACCTGACCGGCGGCGATCAATGACGAACCTTTGTTTGCGGTAGGTGACGGAAACACAACATTGAACTCAGGCGCCGACGTTACCACTGGTCCTTCATTCAAGATGTACAGGTGACCCGTTTGCGGACTACTGAAGCTCAGGCGGATCTGGTAGTCCTCCTCAAAGATCATCTCGCCGGGAATCGTGAACGGAGCTTGGAATGGCTTCTTGTCTCTGAACTTCTGCACTGTGATCCAATAAGTAAGTGTTCGTTCACTCGCGGGAGCGAGAACTGTTTGAGATGGCTCAACTGAAGCGTTTGATCTCGCGCGCGAAGCGCGCCACTTGTTGATCCCAAAGATCGCTGCCGTCACGATCGCCATTCCAATCAAAGCAACGGCCAGTACCTTTTTCTTACTACTGGGCCGTCTCAGTTCGACAGTGCGAACGGCGTCAATCATCGTCGTGGGTGACGATGTCCGCTGGATTTCCAACTCCAGATCCATCCGCTTCTTCAAACTGCGCAAATCGATCAGCATGTCTTTCGCAGTTTGATAGCGTTCGTCCGGACTCTTGGCCATCGCCTTTTGCACAATACGTTCGAGCTCCGGCGGAGCGTTTCCGAGCTTTGAGAGTGGCACCGGATCCTTTTCGAGGATCTGCACGATAGTGTGACTGCTCGTAACGCCACCGAATGGTGTCGAGCCGGCGACAAGTTCGTACAAGATCACGCCTGTACTCCAGATGTCAGTGCGTTCGTCGACGGCGCCGCCCTTCGCCTGCTCAGGTGACAGATATCTGATGGTGCCGACGATCGTACCTGGCGCAGTCTTAAACTCTGTGGCCGCTTCGGAAGCTTCGCTCTGTCTCCCCGGCGAGACTTTCGCGAGGCCAAAGTCCAAAACCTTAACCACACGATCGCGATCGCGAATCATGACGTTTTCAGGTTTGATATCGCGATGCACGATGTGTGCTTCGTGTGCCGCATCGAGTGCGGCGAGAATCTGAATACCGATATCGAGTATGTCGCCGAGCTTGGGCCGTTTCCCTTTCAGGAAATCTCGCAGCGTTTTACCGGCGACGAATTCGGTGGAGAGAAACGTTAATCCTTCAACTTCGCCAAACTCGAAAACAGTCAGGATGTTTGGCTGGTTTAGCGACGACGCCATTTTCGCTTCCTGGCGAAAGCGTTTCATGCGTCGCTCGTCTTTCGATATCTCGTGGGTGAGCAGTTTCAACGCGACCGTTCGATCTAACCTTGTATCACGCGCCAGATAGACCTCGCCCATGCCACCCTCGCCGAGTGCTTCGAGGATTTCGTATGAACCGAATTGTTGTCCGTGGGTGAGAACTTTTCGCGATGGTTCGAGGTTTTCGTCGCCGACTAACAGCGGCGCCGCCGCTTCGGCTGCCATGCCGCCAATAAACTTCTCAGCACTCGCATTGCTGTGTGCGGCGATCAGTTTTTCAACTTCCGATCGCAGAGACGTGTCGACACCACACTCACCGGCGACGAATTCGGCCCGGTCTTCACCATCGAGCGAGATTGCAGCGTTGAAAATGCGACTTATCTGTTGCCAGCGTTCAGGCGTCAATTCGCCCCGCTCCCGGTGAGTTGTTGATAGAGCCATGCACGCGCCATGTTCCAATCGCGAGTCACCGTGTTCTCGGAAATATTCAACACACCGGCAATCTCTTCGTTGTTCAGGCCGCCAAAGTATCTCAATTCAACCACCTGGCTACGTCGCGGATCCATTTCCGCGAGACTCGTGAGTGCTTCGTCGAGGCGGAGCAATTCCGCACTTTGATCCGGAGTAACTATTGCGGCTTCTTCGAGTGAAACCTGTTGTGCACCGCCGCCACGTTTCGCGTAAGCGTGATGCCTGGCATGGTCGATCAGGATGCGCCGCATTATCTGCGCTGAAATCGCAAAGAAATGCGAACGATTGGCCCACTGCACGTTCTTCTGGCCCACGAGACGAACGTACGCTTCATTGATGAGTGCAGTTGTTTGGAGTGTGTGGCCCTTGCGCTCGCGGCTCATGTAACGGCGGGCCAGCCGGTGTAATTCGTCGTAGACGAGCGGGTATAACTCGTCGAGTGCGGACTGGTCTCCCTCACGCCATTCGGCGAGTAGTTGGGTGATGTTGTGTGACGGCGGTACTTGTCCCAATCTGAACTATTTCAGGCCTTGAACTGATCGATGTCACCCGGCTTCCGAAGCATCTTGTTTACCTCGCCGACGTGAAGCTCTTCTTCCGCGATCATGCGACGTGCGTAATCTTCGAGCAACACCGAGCGATCGCGAACGAGTTCGAATAACTCGCGATAAAGCGCAAGTCCGGTTCGTTCCGCTTCGAGCGATTCGATCAGAATGTCGTTAATTCCATGCTTGTGTGTTTCCAGTAAAGCACCGATCTTTAATGACGGATGTTCGCCGAAATGAGTTACCAGCTCACCGGCTTCATTTGCATGCGCGAGACACGTGTTGGCCTCGTTACGCAACCAGCCCGCGATCGGAATTCGATTGTGGCCGAAGACCATTAACGAGTAATGCGTGTATCTGACGACGCCGGCCAACTCAGCCTCCATGATCTGATTCAGAAGCTTCACCGCCGCAGTTTTATCAAACGTTTCCTCTGGCATATTGTCCTCCGTCTGACTGTTTTCAGAATCTCAATGACAAACAACTGAGCCCGCCGTCCATCTTTTGAAATTCTGACATATCGAGGGCGATTGTTTGATAACCCATGTGCTCGAGCTTACTCCTCGTTGCGGGAAAGCCGTCCGCAATGAGTACTTTACCATTTATTTCGAGGCAGTTAGCCGCATAGTTTTCGGTTGAGTCCAGACAAACAGCATCGTAACCGGAAAACTCTTCAAAGCCTCGCAACGCTTCGATCAAGACGAGCTGTTTGCCGCCAAGGTAGGCCAGCCCGCTCTTCAGATGAAGAATATTACTCACACCTCGTAGGTCTATCAAACTCGAAGTGTAGCCGAAGGATTCGAGATGACGAGCGAGTTGCTGAGCGCCGTGCTCGTTGGTGCGACGCGAGACACCGATGAAGAAGTGCTCACCGGCTTCGCAGATGTCGCCGCCGTCCACGGTGCCGGGGTCTTCGATTGAATGCACGGTCGCGAAATAGTCGAGTATTACGGGAGTGATCTGCCGGGTCTCGGCGAGACGCGATGGTGCGCCGGGACGCGTGATGACTGCGCCGCGCGCAGTCAGAATCGCCGTGTCTTCGACGAATGTCGAATCAGGGTGTTCTTCATCAGGATTGAGAAGAATGATCTCGAGACCGAGCGACTCCAATGCCCGACAATATGCTTCGTGTTGTTTGCGGGCGCGTTCCAGATCGGGCACACCCAGGTCGACAGTAGTTAATCCAGTGGCGAAGTTTGCGCCGGGTGGTAGAACAATCGCTTTGCTGAACATTTTAGGGGACAGGATTTACAAAATTTTTCACGATGTAAATCTTTATCTAACTCGCTTTCGTGTCGCCCATCAATTTCTTGATTGTGGGCAGCAGAAGCGCAAGCAGCAGAGCCGACCCCAACAACCCAAAAGCGATTCCGCCGTACAGATTCCGCAATCGCCAGGGATCGTTAGCGATGAAGAACCCGGAAAGATAGCCTGCCAGCTTGTTTCCAAGCGAGGTCGCCAAAAACCATCCGCCCATCATGAGTCCTACGAACCTCGCCGGAGCAAGTCTTGTCACCATGCTCAATCCCACCGGACTCAAACACAGCTCACCGCAAACTTCGAGGAAGTAGAGTCCAACCAGCCACCAGAAACTCACGCGTCCCTGGGCCGTCAACACCGCCGCAGGAATCATTAATAGATATGCCGTACCGATCAGGAATAGACCGAGCGTGAACTTTGCCGGACTCGATGGCTGACGATCTTTCAATATTAGCCACAGCGTCGAAAATACCGGCGTCAATATGATCACGAAGAACGGTGTGAGCGACTGAAGAGTAGGCGCAGGGAAACTCTTACCGAGGAACTCTGTCAGCACGAGTTTGTCCGCGAAGAGATTCAGGCTCGCGCCTTTTTGCTCGTAAGCGGCCCAAAAAAGGATCGTAAAGACAAAGAGAATCAGAATGGCGGCGATGCGTTTCCAATCGCTCGACGTCAGAGCTGGAGCCGATTGGCTGGTGTCTCCCCCCTTCACCCGGCGCGGAACCTTGTCTCCGACTCCTCTAAGCGCACCTCTACTGAGAACGTAAACAATCAGTCCGAGCACCATGCCGACGCCCGCCGCGCCGAATCCCCAATGCCAACTCTTCGTTGGATCCTGACCGATTGAAATCAAGAAATTCCTGAATGTTTCACCCTTCGCTAAAAGACCGACAACGATTGGCGCGAGGAGTGCACCGACGTTGATGCCCATGTAGAAGATCGAGAAACCACCATCGCGCCGTGGATCTTTTTCACCATAGAGCTTACCAACCATCACGCTGATGTTTGGTTTCAGCAGTCCGGTACCGATCGCGATCAATGCCATCCCCAGGAAAACCAGATTGGTGGAATGAAACACCATCGAGAAGTGGCCGAGGGCGATGATGATCCCGCCAAGCAGTACGGCCATACGTGCACCAGTGAAATAATCTGCGAACCATCCGCCCGGCAGTGCGGTCAGGTAAACAGACATCGTGTACCAGCCATAGATTCCCGCTGCTTGTTTGACGTCGTAACCGAGGCCACCTTGAGCGGCAGAGGCCGTAAGGTAGAGGATGAGAATCGAGCGCATGCCGTAATAGCTGAAGCGCTCCCAGAGTTCTGTGAAAAAGAGTGGAACGAGTCCGACAGGGTGTCCCAGAAACTCCATTTTTGATTGATTTTGATCAGTCATGGGCCGGGAATATAATCGACAGGCTACATAGATTCAATAAAATCTGCGTAAATCTGTGTAATCTGTGGACTAACAACCCTTCGTAAACCCGCCGCATCTATCCTCCACAACCGAAATGCCACTCTCCCGAATGCAGCACTTCCCAGGCACAGGACTAGCCATGATGAAAACCAAACTGTCGCTGATACTGCTTTTGAGTGTCTCTCTGCTGCCTTTCAATCTCTTCGCTCAGTCGGGACGCAAGACGGCCACCGAACCCAAACCAGCCAAGACCGAGCCGGCCAAGCCCGCCGACGACGGCTTAACTGAGTCGCGCGTCGGACCTGACGGTGAAACTGTCGAAGGCGACGTCATCAAGTTTGACACCTCGCTGGTAATGGTTCCGGTCCAGGTTATGGATCGCAGCGGCCGCTACGTTCCCTTGCTGAAACGCGAAAACTTTCGCATTCAGGAAAATGGCATCGACCAGAAGATTGCTTACTTTGCCACGACCGACGCGCCCTTCAGTGTCATCTTACTAATCGACACGAGCGGCTCCACGGAAGTCCGTCTTGACGATATTCAAAACGCGGCGATCAAATTCGTCGACAAGCTGAAGCCCGTCGACCGTGTGATGGTGATGTCGTTTGACGATCGAATCGAGGTAGAGTGCAAAGCCACCACCGATCGCGACGCGATTACGAGAGCCATTCGCCACACGCGGACGGGCGGCGGCACCCGTCTCTACGACGCCGTTGAAGACATCCTGAGGAAACAACTCAAAACAATCGAAGGTCGAAAAGCTGTAGTGCTTTTCACAGATGGTGTCGACACGACGAGTCATCGCGCTTCATACGAAAGCACGTTGCGTTTGGCCGAAGAATCGGATGCATCAATTTATTCAGTTGACTACGACACTTCCGGCGCAATGATGTCAAACGGAATTCCCTTGCCCGGCGGTCGCGGTACCATTCTCGGTTTGCCGATTCCGACACCAGGCATTCCCGGCCAATCGCCCGGATCGACAGCAGGAGATTACAGACGCGGAGTCAGGTATCTTCACGCACTCGCGGACGTGACGGCCGGACGGTTTTATAGTGGAGACTCGTTATTCGGTATTGACCAGGCATTTACGTGGATCGCCGAAGAACTCGGACGCCAGTACAGCCTCGGGTATTATCCAACCACAGCCGGTAAAGATGGAGAACGACGACAGATAAAGGTGAAAGTTACGGAAGCAAATCTGGTGGTGAGGGCTCGTGACAGTTATATCTATTCTGAAAAGAACAAGAAGTTCGCACAGACTACACGGCTCGATCGATAATCGATCCGTGTAATCAGCGGCTTAGTTGCTGTAGTAGAATTTGCCCTGCATTTCCCAGTTGCCGAGATTAAACCGTCGCTGCGCTCCGCAACTCAGACATTTTCTATAAGCGCGTCCCCCACGCGAAAACGGCCGGCTCAACTCCGCATGCCAACAACCAAATACGCGCGCCACAAAACCGCTAATTTTTTCGGTGAATACTTGCATCATGATTCCTTCTTAAACCTTCCGAGCTATCCTTCAACCGTTAACGCGCAATGCGGAACGGAATTGGGTCACCCCGGGCTACCGCAGGGGGTGAGGTTCGTCTTATACTAATGGTCCTTAAGTCTTGGAACACGGAGAGTTAACGATTGACTGAGCACCCCACAGAGAACGTAACTCGTCTACTGATCGAGCTCTCCAACGGCGATCGGGCCGCGGTTGATCTTTTACTACCCGTCATCTACGATGAACTCCGTAAGCTGGCGGCGAATTATTTGCGGCGTGAGCGTGTCGATCACACGCTGCAACCAACCGCACTGGTGCATGAGGCTTATATGCGGCTCATCGATCAGTCGCGGGTGAACTGGCAGAACCGCGCGCATTTTTTCGGGGTTGCTGCGCAGATTATGCGTCGTCTGCTCGTGGATCATGCGCGCAAGCACAATGCGGAAAAGCGTGGCCAGGATTTTCAAAAACTCTCTCTTGACGAAAACATCGATCGAGCAGTGGAACGAAGTGCGGAACTGATTGCGCTCGACGATGCGCTCAAGACTCTGGCTGCGTTCGATCCACAGAAAGCGCGGATGGTCGAATTGCGGTACTTCGGCGGCCTCTCCATTGAAGAAACAGCCGACGTTCTGGGCGTCACTCCCACAACAATCAAACGTCACTGGCGTTTCGCGAAGGCTTGGTTACATGGGGAAATGCAAAGGAATAATTAATTCACGCAGTGAGTCCAATCCACAGAAAGTGTCCTTACTGAGTTATTCGTCGAAACCGCGTCCAGAAGTGATATGACCCCTGAACGCTGGCGACAAGTTGAAGAAATCTTTCAGGCGGCCCTCGATCTTTCACCGGAAGATCGAAGGCGCTACGTGTCACAAGTGTGCCGCGAAGACACGGATCTGAAGCGCGACGTGGAGTCGCTTCTCTCTCAATACGATAGTGCCGGCGAACTGCTCGATGAGCCTGTCTACGGTAATACCGAGATGAGCATGCTCGAGTCGTTTGTGGAAGAGAAAGATCCGATGCTCGGGCGCCGTCTCGGCTCTTACCGGATCGAAAAAGAGATTGGACGCGGCGGCATGGGTGCGGTTTACGAAGCATCACGGGCCGACAACGAGTTCAACAAGCGAGCGGCAATCAAGCTCGTAAAACGCGGGATGGATACTGACTTCATCCTGCGTCGCTTCCGCAAAGAACGACAGATCCTCGCCGCCCTTGATCATCCGCACATCGCCGGTTTACTTGATGGCGGTACTACTGAAGATGGTCTGCCTTACTTCGTGATGGAGTTTATCGAAGGGCAGCCGCTTTACAGCTACTGCGACCACCACAACCTTAACGTTACTGAACGCCTGAAACTGTTTCGCTCGATCTGCGACGCAGTTCACTACGCGCACCAGAAACAGGTGGTCCATCGTGACATCAAACCGTCGAATGTTCTGGTGACATCCGAAGGTGTTCCGAAGTTACTCGACTTCGGCATTGCCAAGTTGCTCAATCCGCAACTTGCCGGCGACATCACACACGATCCAACCGCAACGGCCATGCGCTTGATGACGCCTGAGTACGCGTCGCCGGAACAAGTATCAGGTGCACCGACTACGCCGACGACTGACGTCTATTCACTCGGTGTGTTGCTCTACGAGTTATTGACCGGCCACAGACCGTACCGTCTGGTGAATCGCGCGCCACATGAGATCGCGCGCGTTATCTGTGAGGAATCTCCGGCGCCGCCAAGCATCATTATCACGCGCGCAGAGGATCTGTTGCCGAGTCTCTTTACCGGCGACGACGCCACCACACTCCAGCGGCTTTATGCTACGCGTGGCGGCACGCTCGAGTCGCTGCGTCGCGCTCTTACCGGCGATCTCGACAACATCGTGATGCAGGCTTTACGCAAAGAGCCGGAGTGGCGATATCAGACCGCCGCCGATTTGCGCGACGACATCACGCGTTATCTCGAAGGCCGTCCGATTTCCGACTTACCGGATCCGCCGTACTCTGGCCCGGTGATCCGGCCGGACTCGAACCAGGAAAATTCCCTGGCTGTCCTGCCGATGAAGATTCTGGACATCAACCAACCTGAAACTACTCCGGATTATCTCGGAACGGGTTTGGCTGATGCTCTCATCACGCGACTCAGCGCAATTCGCAGTTTCGCAGTAAGGCCAACGAGCAGCGTGCTGCGATATGGTCCCGACGCCGATCCGCTGCGCGCTGGTCGCGAGCTCGGGGTCACGTTTGTCCTCGACGGAAGAATCAGGCGCACTGCGGAACGCATTCGCGTGACGATTCAGCTACTCAACGTGCGCGACGAAACGACTGCGTGGGCCGGACAGTTTGACGAACAATTCACCGACGTCCTCAATCTCGAAGACATCATCTCGTCGCACGTCGCGGAAGCAATCGTCCCGCACCTGACGGTTGACGAGCGTCTGCGACTCGCGAAACGCGGCACCGATAATCCGCAGGCACACGAAGCTTACCTGCGTGGCCGTTATTACTGGAACACGTTTACCGAAGAAGGTTTTGCGCGCGCGATTGTGTGCTACCAGCAGGCGATCGCGCTCGATCCGAAGTACGCGCTCGCTTATGCGGGAGTGGCGAACTATCACAACTGGCTCGGTGTTTTCAGTGTGATGCCGTTTGCCGAATGCTCCGCAGCGGCTTACGAAGCGGCTTCACAAGCAGTGGAGCTCGATCCGCATCTTGCCGAAGGCCACGTTGCACTCGGCCAGGCCATTCTTTGCCGTGACTTTGCCTGGGCCAGTGCTGAACATCATCTCGTTCGTGCCATCGAGCTCGATCCAAACTACGCGCCCGCGCGCGTCTGGTATTCGCTCCAGCTCGCGATGGAAGGGCGCTTCAGTGAATCGCTGCGCGAAGCACACACCGGCCGGGATCTCGATCCGATGGCGATCATTTCGCGCTTCGCCGTGCTCTGGTGTTCGTACCACGCACGTCGTTTTGAAGAAGCTTACCGGTTCGCCACTGCCACTCTCGAGAACGAGCCACGCAACCTGATGATGCTTTACGGCACCAGCTTCGTGTTGAGTCTGCTCGGACGTCATGCCGAGGCGATCGAGGCTGCGGAACAGTGTGTCGAGTTGATGGGCAAAGCATCACACACACTGGGACGACTCGGCTGCGCCAACGCCGCCGCCGGAAATCTCGATGCGGCCCAGGCGGCGCTCGACGAGATGCACAAGCTGGCCGAGCGACGTTACGTTTCGCCGTATCACCTCGCACTCGTGACGTGTCAACTGGATCGACCCGAAGAGGCACTCGATCTGCTCGAGAAGGCATACGAGTCGTGCGATGCGAAGGTGTTGTGGATGGGTGTCGATCCGGAACTCGATCCACTGCACGGACATCCACGCTTCAATGATCTGCTGCGAAAGCTGGACCACCGTCTCGCTGCCCTTCCCGCGATCGCTGGTCAGTTACGCACCGACCAGGAATCGATCGCAGTGTTGCCGTTTCGCGTGCTTGGTCCACCGGGAGAAAACACCGGCGATGAGTATCTAGGCATTGGCTTGACTGATGCGCTGATCACACGACTCAGCAACGTGCAGCGTCTGGTAGTGCGACCGACCAGCAGTGTGTTGCGTTATCACGGCGCGGCGATTGAACCGCTGCTCGCTGGACGCGACCTCGGTATTGATTACGTCGTCGATGGCAGTCTGAGACGCGTCGGCAATCGCATTCGTGTAACGGCGCAACTGCTGAGTGTCAATGAGGGTGTAACGCGCTGGGCGGAACAGTTCGACGAAGAGTCGACCGACGTCCTTCAGATCGAAGATTCGATCTCGGAGAAAGTCGCATCGGCGTTGTTGCCCCAGCTCACCGGCGACGAAAAACGCCAGTTATCAAAACGCGGCACTGACAGCTCCGAAGCCTTCGAGGCCTATCTGCGCGGACGTTATTACTGGAGCTCGTACACGGAAGTCGGCCTCGCCAAAGCGCTCGAGAGCTATAAGAAAGCGATCAAGCACGATCCCGATTACGCGCTTGCCTACACGGGCATTGCCGACTACTACAACTGGCTCGGTGTTTTTGGTATCCGTCCCTTTGCCGAAACGTCAGCGGCCGCAAAACAGAATGCGGCCAAAGCGGTCGAGCTGGATTCAGCTTCCGCGGAAGCATATAGCGCGCTCGGTTTCGCGACCGTTTGTCACGACTTCGATTGGGCCGTGGCCGAAGGTCTGCATCGCCGTTCCATTGAGACCAATCCGAATTATGCGACTGGTCATCACTGGTACGCCTTTCATCTCGTGATGGAAGGACGCTTCACTGAAAGCATCGAGCAAATGCTGCTCACACGCGAGCTCGATCCGCTGTCGCCGAGTGTGCTTCAGGCGCTGGGCTGGTGTTACTACCACGCGCGGCGGTTTGACGATGCGATTGCGACTTACAGAAACATGCTCGAAGCAGTCCCGGAGTTTCCTTACGGCCTCGTGACGCTTTCCTGGATACTCAGACACACCGGCGATTTTGAAGAAGCTGTCCAGACTGCGGAGAAAGCTCTGGAACTTTCCGGTGGTGGCACATTTTACATCGCCGCACTCGGTCAGGCTTACGCTGCTGCCGGCAGACAAGACGACGCCAGGAAAGTGTTGGACCGTTTGGCCCAACTATCAGTGCACGGCTATGTCTCGCCATATCACCTGTCGTTGATTTATCTGCATCTCGGCGAACGCGAACGCGCACTCGAGCTGATTCTGGATGCATACACCATTAGAGACGCATGGGTAGTATGGCTTGGAGTCGAGCCACAGTTTGACTCGTTGCGTGGAGAGCCGTCGTTTGACGCGATCCTGCGCGACTTGCGCCACCCCGCGATCTATCGCAAGAGCGCAAGGGTCGCGCTGGCGGCACGCGCCGCAAAACGGAAACGTGGCGGCGATCGAATCGCGCCGATTACAACGCAGATATTGATGCCGACTCCCGAGACGCAGGCGGGAGAAAACGAAGAAGCGCGCCAGCTTTACACTGCCGGACGTTACTACTCGACACGACGTACCGCGGAAGGTCTGCGTCAGGCGATCGAACGTCTTGAACGTGCGGTCGAGATCGATCCGCAGTTCGCGATTGCGCATGCTGAGCTCGCCGATTGCTATGCGTTGCTCAACTGGTATGTCGAGCCGCCGCCGAACGGAGCGTGGGAACGCGCGAAAGAGTCTGCGATGCGCGCCGTCGAGGCCGATCCGAGTTTGGCTGAAGCGCACGCGTCGCTGGGTTTTGTGAGACTGCACTACGATCGCGACTGGGTGGATGCTGAACGCGAGTTGCGCAAGGCGATTCAGCTCAAGCCGAGTAATCAGGTGGCCCATCGCTGGTACGCGTATAGTTTGTCAGCCATGGGCCGGCACGATGAGGCGTACGCCGAGATCGAGCGCGCACGCCAGATTTCACCACAGTCGGCAGTGATCGCTACGGCTGTCGCAAATGTGCTTTTACTGGCCGGGAAGTTTGACGAAGCGGTGGCCCAGGCGAAGAAATCACTCGAGCTCGATCCGGGCGCCGTCGCTGCCCACACCGTCTTGCGTTGGGCCTACGAGCTCAAGGGGATGCACAACGAAACGATGGCTGCGTTTGAACAGGAGCGAAGCTTCGCCGGTGATACGCCGACCACGCACGCCAAACGAGCGCACGTGCTCGCCGCCATCGGTAAACGCGAAGAAGCCCAGGAGATTCTCGACGACATCATCGCCAAACGTAATCAGAATTGGGTGACGGCTTACGAGATCGCGATTATCTACACCTGGCTGGGCGACTTCGACAACGCGTTTCGCTGGCTCGCGCAGGCTGAACGAGAACACGCGGTCGGCTTCACCTTTGTGCGTGTCGACCCGCATCTTGCCAAACTTCGTACCGACCCCCGCTTTGCTGACTTAATGAGGGAGACAGAGAAAACAATTCCTTAATCTGTGTAATCTGTGGATATATGATTCGAGAAAAGTTGGACTCATGGGTTCGTGAAGTTGTTGCGTGGCATTTTGATCCGGAAACTGGCTGTCCTTTCTGGCTGGATTACGCCAAAAACCTTTCGTGGGATCCGCGCAAAGAGATTCAAACCTACGACGATCTTTCGCGTTTCGGTTTTTTCCAGGACGAGTGGTTGCGTGGTGGACCAGTGCGGCGCTGGGTGCCGAAGGGTCTTGCGCACCGTCCGGTTTACACCTTTGAAACCGGCGGCAGCACCGGCGTGCCGAAGTCGCGCATCAACATCGACGACTTTCGCATCGATTACGAAGCGTTCAGCGACACTCTGCCCGACGAATACTTCCCGCGCGACACTGACTGGCTTTCACTAGGCCCAACTGGGCCGCGTCGTCTCCGACTGGCGGTCGAGCATCTGGCCCAGCATCGCGGCGGCATCTGTTTTATGGTCGACCTCGATCCACGCTGGGTCATCAAGTTGATCAAGATGGGCCAGCCGAAGATGGCCGAGCAATACAAGCAGCACGTCATCGAACAGGGTCTCACGTTACTGAAGGCGCACGACAACATTCGTTGCCTGTTCACGACGCCCAAACTGCTGGAAGCGCTCTGTGAAAAAGTGTCGCTCAAGAAGATGGGCATCACTGGGGTGTTTTGTGGCGGGACGGAAATGAACCCGCAGTTTCATCGCTTCGCCGTGGAGGAGTTGCTTGACGGTGCTTACTTCGCTCCGACGTACGGCAACACGCTGATGGGACTGGCAGTTCACAAACCGCGCCTGGCGGAAGACAACTACGCGATCATTTATTATCCGCCGATGCCGCGTGCGATGGTGGAAGTGGTCGATCCCGATCAGCCCGATCGAATCGTCGGATACGGTGAGACTGGGCGCGTGCGTTTGACCACATTGACAAAGGAATTCTTCATGCCGCGCTTTCTGGAACGTGACGAAGCCGAACGCGAGCCACCATGCGATCTCTATCCGTGGGACGGCGTCCGCAACGTCCGACCGTTTTCACGTTTCCAATCGAGCGTCGTCGAGGGAGTCTATTAAAACCATCCACAGATTACACAGATTTTTTAATCATGTAGATCCTGGAAACATCTTGTAAATCCTGTCTAATATATATGTTGAGCATTCCGATCCTTCGACATGGCAATCCGTACGTGAGTCTCGACGTTGCTCGCACGCCGCACCATCAAACACGCGAACCATTCGTCGAAATAAGCCAGGCCAACGCCGGACTAATCCGCCGCGATCTTGGACGACAGGACATCGGCGCCGCGAGCCTGCAACGCTTCTCAACCCGCGAGCTCGTCGCTATCTGCGCGCGTGCCGCCGATCATTTCACCGACGATTCACTACCGCTCGGCGCATCAACACAAACCGCCGAAGACTACGTGCATCAAGTCTCTGCGACGACCGGTCTGCCCTACGTGCTCGCACGTCGCAACATGCTCAAAATCAAAAGCATGTTTGCGAACATGGAAAGCGTGGTCAACGGTCTCACTCGCAATCTCGACTGGGATCTACTCGATCGCGGTTTCGGCGAGCTCGATGGCCGCGCGATGAGCTTCTTTCCACGCACACAATCGCTCGGAGCAGTGCTGCCAAACAATTCTCCCGGCGTGCACTCACTCTGGATTCCGGCGTTTCCACTACGAATTCCGCTCGTGCTCAAACCTGGCAGTGCTGAGCCGTGGACGCCTTATCGAATCATCCAGTCGTTGATCAAAGCCGGCGCGCCGCGCGAAACGTTCAGTTTTTATCCAACGGATCACGGCGGTGCTTCAGAGATCTTGCGGAGCTGTGGTCGTTCCCTGCTCTTCGGCGATTCCTCGACTACGGGCGCGTGGGCCAATGATCCGCGCGTGGAGATTCATGGGCCAGGCTACAGCAAGATCATCATTGGCGAGGACTGCGTCGACGATTGGGAACAATATCTCGACGTGATCGTCGCGTCGATTGCCGATAACGGCGGCCGCTCGTGCGTCAATGCTTCTGCAGTTTGGGCTCCTGCGCACGCGGAAGAGATCGCTGAAGCACTCGCAAAGCGACTCGCTGCGATCGTTCCACGCGCCGCAGACGACGAGAAGGCGCAACTCGCGCCGTTCGTCGATTCAGGGGTTGCCAAACGTATCAACGCGATCATCGATCAAGGCCTGACTGAGCCGGGCGCACGCGACGTCACCGCCGCCTATCGCGACGGCGAACGGTTAGCAAACTGGAACAACTGTTCTTATCTGCTGCCAACTGTCATCCTTTCTGAGTCAGACCATCCGCTCGCGATGAAGGAGTTTCTGTTTCCCTTTGCTACTGTTCTCGAAGTTGAGCAAGACGAGATTCCCGCACGTCTTGGTCCAACACTCGTCGTCACCGCCATCACCAAAGATCCGAAGCTGATCCATACGCTCGTCGCCTCACCGCGTATCGATCGTCTGAACATCGGCGCACTGCCGACCAACCAGGTCAGTTGGGATCAGCCTCATGAAGGCAATCTCTTCGAACACCTTTACGCTCGTCGTGCTTTCCAACAGGCAGTTGCCGTCTGAGGACCCGATTGAGAATTCTTTATCTCACAGGCGGAGCGGGCCGAATGTATTGCGGCAGTTGCCTGCGCGATAACGCGATGGCCACCGAGTTGCTCGCGCGCGGTCACGACGTGATGCTGCAGCCCGTGTACACGCCGACGTTTACTGACGAACCAAATGTCAGCAGCGATCATGTCGTGTTGGGTGGCATCAGTGCGTATCTCGAACAGTACGTTCCCGTGTTTCGTAAGACGCCGCGCTGGCTCGATCGTTTGTGGGACTCCAAAACGGTTTTGAGTCTGGCGTCGCGACGATCGATCTCGACGAACCCCAGAATGCTCGGCGAGATGACTGTGTCTGTCTTGAAAGGTGAGGACGGATTCCAGCGCAAAGAGATCTTCAAGTTTGTCGATTGGGTCAAAGATCAGGCGCCGCCCGACGTTGTCAGTCTTCCCTACACGTTGTTGCTCAGTCTGGCTGGTCCACTCAAGCAACAGTTGAACGCGCCCATTCTGTGTACGCTCCAGGGTGAAGATCTTTTCCTCGACGGCCTCCAGGACCCCTACCGCACTGAAGCGATGGATCTGATCCGTGCATATCTGCCGCACGTAGATCTGTTCTTATCAGTGTCAGACTATTACGCTGATTTCATGCCGGACTATCTCGGCATTCCACGCGATAAGATTCGCGTTGTGCCGTTGGGCATCAATCCAAACGGCTTTGAAATGCGAGAGACAAAGCGTGATGGTCCATTCACCGTTGGATTTCTCGGTCGCGTCGCGCCCGAGAAAGGTTTGCACGTCCTCGCGGAAGCGTATCGCATGATGCGTCAATCGGGAGACTTGCCCGCCGGGCGGCTTGAAGTGGCCGGCTATATGGCTGCGGATTGCAAGCCGTATCTCGAAGAGATTGAGAAACACTTGCAGGAGGCCGGGCTTGGCGGTGAGTTTCGCTATCACGGCGTAATTGATCGTGCGGCAAAGATCGCGTTTCTGCGCAGTCTCGATGTGATGTCGCTGCCGGCAACATACGACGAGCCCAAAGGAGTTTCTCTACTCGAATCGATGGCGTGTGGGGTCCCGGTGGTCCAACCACGTCGCGGCGCGTTCACTGAGATTGTCGAGAACACCGGTGGCGGACTGCTGGTGGAACCCGACAATCCGCAAAGCCTGGCCGACGGGATTCTAAAACTCTCCCGCGATCCGCGGCTTGCCGAACAACTAAGCAACGCCGGCTTCAAAGGCGTCCGCGAGCACTACACAGCCGCGCTCATGGCTGATAAAGTTCTTGATGTTTACAACGACGTAATCCGTTCTTAATCCGTAAAACCCGTGGCACCAGGCGACGATCTAATTTTCCAACTCGAGAGCGCATTCGGACTCTTGCGCGTGCTCGCCGTCGAAGGCGAAGGAGCCAACACCATCTGGCACCTGCTCGCCTACGACGACTTCTTCCCTGACGTTGAATCAGCCGAGCTCGCGTTATCGCGTCCGACTCCACTGCCGGTGCGCAAAGCACACATGGCGTTAACTAATCGCGCCTTCGAACGCACGCCAACGGCAAAGCTCGGCAATCGCCCCGTCACTGAAGAAGAGTTGGCAGCTTACAAAGACTGGCTCAACAGCGATCGCGAAGTCTCCGATCGTTCCGCATTGTTAATGCTCGGCATCCGATGAACACTTTAGGTCCCTTTCTTCCGTTGCGCCGTTGCGCCGTTGCGCGAGTAATTTTCTTTCTTCTTCTTTTTTCTTCCTTCGCATTCGCCGCACGCGTTGAGCGTCTGATCGACGCCTGGCAACCGCAGCATTATCTGGTCAACATCACCCTCAACGATCAACTCTCTGAGATCACTGCAGCCAGCGCTCGCATCTACATCCGTATCCTGAAACCAACGCGCTTGATCGATCTCGACTTCGGCGAGCTCATCGTCGATAAAGTCATGCTCGACTCGAAACCAATTGAGTTCACGCACAAAGACGGCAAGCTTCTCGTCACTCTTTCAGACGATGCCAAACCCGGCGACTCTTTATCGCTCACCGTCGACTACCACGGCAAACCGAAAGACGGTTTGATTCTCACGAAGGACAAAGACGGTAACGCTTCTGCAGTCGGCGACAACTGGCCCAATCGCGTTCATCACTGGATTCCGACGCTCGATCATCCGTCTGCGAAAGCAACGATCACTTTCAACATCACCGCGCCTGCCGGCAAGGAAGTGGTAGCGAACGGTCGCCTGGACCATGTGGAGACAACTGCAAACGGCTATCGAACGTGGACGTTCTCGGAAGGAGTTCCGATTCCACCGTACTGCATGATCATCGCGGTGGGCCAGTTTGCGAAAGTTGAACCAGGCGAGCGCGCGGTAACCCCGCTTTCGTATTACGTGCCGCTTTCGGAGCGCGATCTCGCACTGAAAGGATTCTCGCCGGGAGCTCCCGTGCTCGACTTTTTCACGCGCACGGTCGCACCTTATCCTTATGAGAAACTTGCGCTGATTGTCGGCGCGACGCGTTTTGGCGGGATGGAGAATTCGAGTGCGATCGTCTTCACCAGCAACCTCTTCAACCGTGCGCCGTCGCCGATCGGAATGAGCACGCGATTCGGAGTGCCCGTAAATAACGTGAGCCTGATCGCGCACGAGATCGCGCATCAATGGTTTGGCGATTCGGTTACAGAGTCGACGTGGTCCGATCTTTGGCTGAGCGAGGGATTCGCGACGTACTTCGCAGCGCTGTTCGTGCAGCGGTATGAGGGAGAAGATGCGTTTCGGATGTCGATGAACGACGCCGCCCTCGCGGTGTTTGCATACGAGAAGAAGAAGCCTGTGCCGATATTTGATCGCGACACGGAGAACCTGATGGAGTTGCTCAACGCCAACAACTACCAGAAGGGCTCGTGGGTGCTGCACATGTTGCGTTCTCAGCTCGGAGATGACGCCTTCTTTCGCGGGATTAAAAGCTATTTCGAGTCGCACAAAAACTCGACCGCGAGTTCTGAGGATTTGCGGGCAGCACTTGAAAAGGCGTCGGGCAGGAATCTGCGACCGTTCTTCGCGCGTTGGGTGTACGACAGCGGCCATCCGCAATACGAGTTGGCATATTACTGGCTCGGAAAGCGCGAGTTGCGCCTCGTGCTCACGCAGCGTCAGGCGGGCAACGCGTTTGTCGATCCTGTTCCCGTAACTATCTCGACGGCGAGTGGGAAACGCGAGATTGTTTTGAAGCCTGCAGGGAAGCTCTTGATCGAACGAGTTTCCTTGCGAGCGAGGCCCACAAGCGTAGAAGTCGATCCTCGCAACGTGCTATTGGACGAAACGACGGTGAAAAGTAATTGAAAGCTCTATTTGACACGATCAATTCCCTTCCCTATCATCCAAACCTGTCGGGGCGTGGCTCAGCCTGGTAGAGCGCACGGTTCGGGACCGTGAGGTCGGAGGTTCGAATCCTCTCGCCCCGACCAACTAAATCAAGCATTTACGGCTACCTGCAAGGGTGGCCGTTCTTGTTTTGTGGCAGGATTGTGGCAGACGCGCAGTCTTACCGCTTCGACCGCCGCCTGCTTTGCTCGATCGGTGGCATGTGTGTAGCGGCGCGTCGTTTGCGGATCGGAGTGTCCCATCAGATCGGCAATCGTCGCCTCACTGCAACCCGCTTCCGCGAGTCTGGTCCCGAACGTGTGACGCAAGTCGTGCAAATGCGTTGCCGTGGATCGTACTGCGTATCTGCCGCAACGTGCTCCGAACGTCTTCGTTCATCGGCACCGAATAGTCTCTTCCCGTCTTGGAATTCGGGACGTAAATTAATCCACATTGGAAGTCGATCCTTTCCCACGTCAGCTTGAACAAATCGCCGCGTCTCATGCCGGTGCCGATCGCCAGGACCACGAGCGGCAACAAGTGTCCACGCGGACCTGCTAAGACTGACAAGCGAGTCGCGGCCTCGGGACTTAGTCAAAAGAAAGTTGCGAAGATTGTCCAGTGTGGGGAGCATTCATTCTTAATAAAATCAAAGAGGCCACCGACGAAGGTGGCCTCAAGTTTTCTGTAACCTGTTGCCGATGAGTTTGGTGGCGCCGAACAAATTATCAATCAGGTACAACCTCTGCGCCCGTTCAACGAAAACTTCCTTAGTTGCGCCCGGATGCTGGTCAGCGCTTATCGGCTATTTGCTAATCTTATGATCGTCCTTTATTACAACGCCACCCTTCATCACAAACGACACATGTTCCACCTGTTTGATGTCAGAGAGTGGATTTCCTTTTACAGCAATGATATCGGCGAGTTTCCCATTCTCCAGTGAACCGATCCTATCCTGCCAACCCAGTAGTTCTGCTCCACTGATAGTTGCCGCACGGATTGCTTCCAAATTGGTGAGGCCTGCTGTAGTTAACACCACGATCTCGCCCGCATTGGCCTCGTGATCTTTCTCGTTTCCTGGATCCCATCCAGCGGCGATCTTAACGCCCAGATCGCGCGCTGTTTGCAGCATCTTCTGGAGGTTTAACATGCTTGCATTGGCCCTGCGGCGAATCTCATCATCCGTGATTTGTGTGAAACTCTCGAATCGACGTCCGTACGTTGGTACCCACCACACGCCTTTCTGTTTCATGAGTTCCAGCGTGGCACGGTCAATTCGAAAACCGTGTTCGATCGAATCGACTCCGGCAGCGACCGCATTGCGGATGCCTTCTGTGGTGTCGGCATGGGCAGCGACCCTCCTCCCCGCCTTGTGTGCCTCCT
The DNA here is from genome assembly GCA_036401595.1 of Pyrinomonadaceae bacterium. Taxonomy (GTDB): domain Bacteria; phylum Acidobacteriota; class Blastocatellia; order Pyrinomonadales; family Pyrinomonadaceae; genus PSRF01. Next base: position 53,025 of record DASWUM010000072.1, on the reverse strand, counting down.
CCACGATGACGGTTATCTCCTCAATTGTCATCGTGGGATACCTCCAATCCGCAAAGATCTTGATCAGGTCTGCGCCGTACCCGATCTGTTCGCGAACGGCGCGGCGCGCTTCCTCTACGCCGCTGATCATCTGCGCTCCGTGCGGAAAGTCGGGCAGATCCGGTGATATGCCAAACGGTTCCATTTGGCCTATTACCGCAATGGCGCGCGTTGCTACCTTCATGCGCGGTCCCCCGACCAATCCGCGGTCAATAGCATCTCGCAGGGCGATATCGGCATAGCCCGAGCCTTCACTCTCGACGTCACGCACTGCGGTGTAACCCGCGAGCAGCGTGCGGCGGGCGTTCGATGCACCTTCGAGCGCACGGTAAGCCTGCGACTTGGTTAACAGCATCGTCCTATAATCACTAACGCTCGAAGCCATTAAGTGGCTGTGAGAATCTATCAAGCCTGGCAACAGGGTCACGTCTCCCAAATCGATAACGCTTGCGCCCGCGGGGACCGACAATCCCGACCCGACCGCGAATATCCGTTCGCCTGCTACAAGCACCACTGCGTTATTAATCAACGCCCCAGTCTTCACGTCCAATAATCGCGCGGCACGAATAGCAGTTTGGACCGGCTGCTGAGAGTCCCCCGTTGATTGCTTTTGCGCTAACGTTGGCGGTGATAGGGCCAAAACCAACGCTGCCAGTACGGTAATCGGCTTTTGAATCATAGAATTCATCGATCGGAATAAGCCACTAACGTGGCGCAAGCCTCACGAGAATGTAGGTAGTGTTATCCAGCGTCGCATGGCCGACATACGCATTTCCGTCTGGCACTTGGAAGTAAATTTGGCCCCAGCCTTTAAGCTCTAACATTCTTTCACTTCCATGGTAAACATACGTGCCACCGTGTTCTGTGTTGGATCGGTATGTCCCATCCACACGGATATCAATATCAAAAGCGCCCGCGCGCCCGTCGGCTGACTGAACGGAAAGTCTCCAGCGACCAATGAGAGACTGATTCACGACGGCCTGCGCAGGGGTTGGGGCACGTTCGTTAGTGTTCCTCCTCGAAGCCCCCCAAATCCCCAGCACGAGCACAAAGAAGACAATCGCACCCACGGCTACAATGGCACCCAGGGCAAATACGAGACAACTATTTTTTCTCCGCGACTGAATGTGAGCAGGAGGTAGCGGCCCGGGTTCATCGCACGCAATTTCCACGGCCTGAATAAGGCGCTGGACATCGTGATCGAAATCGCCGTCGGTTATTTCAAGAGCATTGCGCTTGGATAGTGACGCAAGATCAGGTGGGAGTAATTCTCTGGACGGCATTTCCGCGTCGCGCACCAGTACCGGAATCACAGTAATATTTCTACTAAGGGCAGTGGCGATCTCACGACGGACATAGTCGTTAGCGAGATCCAGCCGCCGCCGGTTCGTAGTGCCGTCTCTAAGTGTGATCCAATGACGACCTATGATGGCAATCAAGACGTGGCAGGATCCTACTGTGTCTTGAATCACCCGAGAAAAATCCGCGCCAGGTCTGATACCGGTAACGTCCATGAAGACGCGCCTGGGGAAGCGATAGTTGAGTCGATCAAAGAGTCGCCCGGCATAGCCTTCCGCGTCGTCGCGCCGGTAACAGATGAATATATTCTTAGCTGACATGAGAGTGCTGACCCGGGCTGCACGACGGCAGCCCGGGCGTCTTTTTTCTGCCTACCGATGACAAAACTGAGCTACTACCACGCCAGTGCCGGCGTGTCCCGGATTCGGCCGGTAGCCGGCGTCGGTCTTCACCACAACAATACTCAGAACGTCACCGGAAACCGTCGCACCTGATTTCACAACGGTCGTCGATACGAGTACTCCCATGTACGAGGGCAAGGGCAAATCTGGTGGATCCGAGCTGTTGCCTGGCCCGGTAGTCCAGGTAATACCGCAGTTCGGCGGCTCTGCACTCAGCGTGCTGGCGAAACCCTTGAAGCTTGGCGGTGCGGCGCCACCGCTCAGACTGTTCAGCGCCGGCCACTGCGCGCTCCAGAACGTAACACTTGTTCCGATCGCGGCGTTCAGATCTCCAATGTCAAAGGCGCCACTAGCAAGGAACGCGAAGATAATTGTGTTCGCGCTTGCAGATGACGGGAGATAGAATGCGTCTCCCGCAAAGACGTCGCCAACAACACCGGGCCCGAGCGGTTGGGCGACCGGAGTAATTGAACAGGTCGCAATTCCGCTGGCATTAGTGACGCCATTACAGGTTTGTGCGCCTCCACCCGAACCGAGTGTGAACGTAACGGTCCGGCCGGCAATGGGCACCAGGCCATCCTCGAGCAGCACTCCGGACATCGTGGCGGTAAAGCCGTTGGCGATTACCGTATCGCCCGTGTAAGAGAGCGTCGTTTCCTCCTTAGTCACCGTCAGAGTATTTGTACCGCTGCTGTCCAGATACAAAATGTCAGCACTGGTGAAGACGGCGAGCAGGATGTGGGGACCTGGTATTTGTGTGATGTTATAAACCAGAGTGGCCACGCCGGTGACGCTGCTGTAGCTCGCTACGCCAATGTTCACGCCATCGATAAAGAAGGTCACGGACCCGGCCACGCCGGTCGGAGCGACCGTAGCTCGCAGGGTCACATCGTCATGATAGTCCTGGGTTGCCGCGTCAACAGTGGTGAACGTGTGTTGGCGCACACTGACGTTGTCGGTCGCAGTGTTGTTGCCGGTAAGGTTGACTGTAGTTGCTTCACCTCCGCCAGAGACGGTCGCTGTGTTAGTAACCAGGATCGGAGCATTGTTGGCCACATCAACCGTCACAACTATGGGCGGATAGCTGACGAGTGCATCGGCGCGCGTACAGGTTAGCGTCCCCAAAGTGCAGCTCCAGCCGGTGCCGCCGATCGCGGTCGCGGTAAGCGAGCCAGGCAGGGTGTCCGTCACAGTCACGACACCGCTCACTGGGCTGTTGCCAGTGTTACTGACAGTAATTGAAAACGTGTCGCCCAAATCGCCTTGAGTAAAGAGCGAAGGCGAGTGGGTTTTGGTAATCGCCAGGTCAGGTCCATTGATGACAATGGGCTGAGAGGCGATGCCGTTGGCAACAACCACCAAATCGCTGGCGCCAGACTCCATTCCGGCGGGCGCATCGAACTGCGTGGTCACGATTTCATTGCTGCCCACTGGCTCGACACCCATTCTGCTGTGGTCATGCGTGCGGGCATAGAAAACATGCCCGGTGGCGTGATTGGTGATGCGCACCAGCGGGTAGTTTGTCGACATCTGGGCATCATCGCCGTAGGACGCACCTTCTGAGAAACCGTTGAACAGCTTTCCCGAGATTCCGTAAGTGTTCCCCGTATTGACATTCGCTGGAGCGGAGGTAATTACCGGTCTCCACGCGTTCTGGGGCGATCCACCGTTCGAGTAGAGTTGAAGGTCGGCTGTTGAGGTTTGATCGTAAGCTACCAGAAGTACCTCGCCGGTAGGGAGCAAGAGAAAGCGTCCCTGGTAGCTTATGAAACTGGCCGCATTCGGCGAATCAGCTACCTGGGTCAGGTTGGTGCCGTCGAACTCGTAGAAGTGGCTGGGTGTGTTGAAGACACCAGGAGGCGTGGTCGGGAATACGGGGCTGGCCATGACCAGCACATTGCCATTGGGCAATAACGTCGCTGGTCCATCAGCGACGGCAAAATGGCCCGCACCGCTGGCCGGGAAATTCCCCGCCGCAGCCGTGGCCGTCCAGGTGCCCGTGTTGGTGTCGTAGACGGAGTTTTGTCCTGAGTTCGTTCCTGAGAAGTAAATGATCGTCCCATCGGGCCGCAAGACCCCCGGTCCCACTTCGGACGTGTTCGCGGTGCCGGCTCCAACGTCCGCCAGGTTGACACCAGTGTCCACGGCGGCTTCCCATGCGTTTGTCGCGGGGTTATACACTTCGGAACGCTGTCGAATCCTGGAATCCACGGTCAGCACTCTCCCATTCGGAAGGATGTTCCAGTTTTCCTCATCGTTACCGTCGTCCTTGCCCGTCGGGGCGAGCGCGGTGAAGGTCAGCGTTGCAGGATTGAACGAGGCGATATCGGTGCCGCTGGTAGTAGCCAACAGCATCGTTCCGTTGGGTAAAACAATGGACTGGGCGTCACCTATGCCTTCAGTGCCGGCACCGCCAGTGCCGGTGAAGGTTCCCGGCACAGTCAGTTGCGACGACCATGTGTTGGTTACCGGATCGTATAGGAATCCGATATTGGTCCAAGTCTGTCCGTTAGTATTGTATTCGCCGCCGATCACTACTACTCGTCCGTCCGGCAGCACGGCGGAAGCGAAAAAGAGAGGTGCATACACGCACGGCGCACAACCGCTGCCCAGGGTAGTGGTGTCGGTCCCATTTGGCATGTTTGCGACCGTAAATCCGGGTACATCCCAAGATCCATTTCGGTAGCTGCCGTTGATATCTGGTTTCAGACGATGCCAACGATTGGTGCCGGCCTCATGACACATAACTGTCCCGTCGGTGAGCAAAAGGCAATGCTGCGCAAAGCCCGACGGAAAAGGATTGGTCAGTCCCGTCCATTGTGCCTGGGAAACTCCAGCCCAGCCGACGAGAATGATATGAAACAACACCAGCTTTGGGAGGATTTTCGTCCATTGAATTCGCATCGCATCTCCTTACGCACTGAGGCGTGCTGCAGAACATTTGAGGTAGGCAGTTAGCGGGTACTACCTATTGAGTGATTCAGTCGCGGGTTCTCCGCGCAGTGACAGATGACTAATTGGAAATCAAAGCGCACAAGTGCTCGTAACATGGCGAGATCGCTGGAACGGGCATTTATCAAAGGGAGCAGCACTCATGTCAGATTGTTTCCGTAATGGATAGCTAACGAGCAATTAATCTCCGGGATCAGACCGTGGCTCTCTTACCGAAGTCCTTTAAACCTGCATAGTCTCAACCGGGAGTGCAATGTTCGCGTAAAAGGAAAACGGGCGGTAGTCCGGTCGGAAAATGACTCTCTATAACTAATGACGAAATTTTCAAAATCGTTTCAGGTGAGATAGGGACTATTGAAGGAAACTGCCCATTTCTATCGTTGGTGTTAAGCAGTTGCGAAGATTATCCACTGTGGGAAGACATTGGCAGAGAAGAATACGACAATTTGGTAAGAACAGAATTGAGGGACACGACGCCCTTGACCGGGAACGTCGCCAAAAACTGATCTGGGAATATCCCCAGTTCGGGACCATCTGTGTCAGCAAGACGCGTAATCGGCACCTCGCCGGATCTCGTTGTCATCGGCCTTTCACCAAATTCCGGGAAAGGAATCTCGCTAATGACTAACCTTGACCGGGCCGCGCGATGATTTTAGAATATATATGCAATATTTTGCAGATGTGCATATCTGCTTACAGTCACGAAGACTGCAGACTAGAGCGAACAGTGTAATGAGACAACAACTGAGTGAGTTCAAAGCGGACTTTTTTAGAGCCCTGGCACACCCGTTGCGAATATCTATGCTCGACGCTTTGCGGGACGGGGAGCTGACTGTTAATGAGATCAGTAAGCGTTTTGAGGTTGAGCCTGCAAACGCCTCACAGCAACTTGCCGTTTTACGCAACCAGAATATTGTTGTTTCCCGCAAAGAGGGTGCGAACGTCTATTACTCTGTTAGCGATAAAAGCATCTTCAAATTGCTTGATGCTGCCAAAGAAATTTTCAACAACCACCTGGTCGGCGTACGCAACATGCTTGAGCAGATTCAAGAAAGCCAGCCACCAAAAGCAAACCGCCGTCAGGCATCACGAGTTCGTTCAAACGATGGATCCAGTCATAGAATTCACCCGGCGAAGAAATCACAGAGGAATCGTTGAAAAATGGAAGCAGTCGTGCAGCTTGTCAGTCAGGAAATCTTCGCTCCACGGCTTAGGTTGTTTCGCGACCGTCCGCCTTCCTAAAGGCAGCCACATAGCCGAATACGCGGGCGAAAGAATTACTCGCCAGGAAGCAATGCGGAGGATGAGACGGTCCAACGGCGAACGCATCAGTGAACTGGATGCTGATTGCTATATCGACGGAAATGTAAACGGAAACCGGACGAAGTATATAAACCACTGCTGCGATCCCAATTCCGACGCTCTGGTGAAGAATGGAACTCTGATCATCTACGCACTACGTGAGATAGCACCCGGCGAAGAGATTACAGTCGACTACTTAAACTCTTTCGAACATGACCATTCTGTCTGTCAATGTGGTACGCCTTCATGTCGGCAACGCATCATTCGGCAGCATGAAGAATTCGTGAATCGTCCCTAAATCTGTACATCTCCAACCTAAAAACTGTGACCTCGCTGAATAAAAAATGGATTCCTAAATCGGTCTTGTGCTTGCAAGCCGGTTACACTCGCCGCGACTTCATCTCGGACTTGATTGCTGGTGTGACTGTAGGATTAGTTGCGCTTCCTCTGGCTATGGCATTCGGGATCGCCTCCGGGGTTACGCCACAAGCAGGACTCTACACGGCTGTCGTAGCGGGCTTCTTGATATCCGCTTTAGGTGGGTCGCGGCTTCAAATCGGTGGGCCCACCGGCGCCTTCGTAGTGATCGTTGCCGGAATCATTGCCACGCACGGAGTCTCTGGCCTGCTAATCGTCACCTTAATGGCTGGAGTGATCCTGATGTTGATGGCAGTGACCGGTCTGGGGACGGCGGTGAAATATATCCCCCGCCCGGTCACAATTGGCTTCACCAACGGCATCGCCGTCTTGATCGCTTCAACACAGGTAAAGGACTTTCTGGGTCTCGAAACCAAAGCTATACCAGGCGAGTTCCTGTTGCGCATGCGGGTTCTGGCCAATAGTCTCGGCACTGTTCACTGGCCCGCGCTGCTGGTTGCCTGCAGTTCCCTGCTCATCATTTTAGTGCTGCCGAAATTGACCAAGCGGATTCCCGGCTCAATCGTGGCTCTCGCGTTGGGAACGTTTGCGGTGGCTGCTTTGGGAATTCCAGTAGAGACTATCGGCAGTCGGTTCGGGGGTATTCCGACGGGGCTGCCACACGTTTCGCTGCCACAGTTTCGACCCGAGTTAATTGTTCCACTGTTGCCTGCGGCCATTACTGTGGCCCTGCTGGCCGCGATCGAAAGCCTCCTGTCGGCCGTAGTCGCCGACGGCATGAGCGACGACAGACATAACTCCAACATGGAATTGCTGGCGCAAGGCATTGCCAACGTCGCCGTACCCTTCGTGGGAGGCATACCAGCCACTGGTGCAATTGCGCGCACCGCAACCAACATCAGATCCGGCGCCCGAACACCTGTCTCTGGAATGGTCCACGCTTTGACACTGCTCGTCATTCTAGCGGTAGCTGCCCCACTGGCGCGTTATATCCCGCTGGCCACGCTGGCAGCGATCCTCTTCGTAGTGGCCTACAACATGAGTGAGTGGCGTGAAGTAAGGACAATACTCAAACTGTCAAAAGCCGACATAATCGTGTGGGTGATAACCTTCGCACTCACCGTCCTGGCTGATTTGACTGTAGCGGTCGAGATCGGAATGCTCTTAGCTGCGCTGCTTTACATCTATCGAGTCTCGCAGACGACAACGGTGGCGCCGGTGACTGAGGAGTATATTGAAGACGGTCGCCCACACATCCTGCAGGACAAGCTGCTGCCTCCTTATGTGCTGGTGCTGCGCATTCATGGTCCCTTCCTGTTCGGGGCAACAGAGAAATTGTCGGAAGCGATTGTTGATGTCGAGTCACTCCCATCAGTTGTAATTCTGCGTCTCAGAAATATGACCGCAATTGACGCCACTGGCTTGCACGAGTTGGAGAAGCTCGCTGATCGCTTACGCACTACGGGGCGGACGCTCCTCTTGTGTGGTGCCCGCAAACAACCGGAAGAGTTTTTGAGGCAGTCGCCTTTCCTGAAGAATCTCGGTGAGGAAAACATGTTGCCACACGTTGAAGCGGCGCTGTCGCGCGCCCGCGAGGTGTATGAAGGGCGTGCCGACAGAGGCAAATGATCAGTCAGTTGACTTAAATCGTTAACAAATCATTTCCCGCTGCCATTTCCTTCCTTTTCCATTGCCCTGTCATCTAGACACCTCTGAGTTCGCAAAAACGTTTCGCTGTTGGCCGGAAGTTGGCAGCGATTCGCTCCAACCGTGAGAGTCACTTGAAATGAATGGCGATGTACAAATCATCTCTCACAGGGGGATTGGTCAGGAATCGGAAAAGATCGTTGAATTTTCCAGCAGACGGTGTAGAATCCGCGCGCTCAGAACCGCAATTTCTTAAGCGCCCGCTCAGTCTGACTCAACCGGTGCCGCAAATTCCTACCAGTCGAGTTCGGTTTAAGTCGGGACATAGGAGGAAAAAATATATGGCTGCCAGAACCGCGCCAAATACCGGGATCCCGAGCAGGGGGAAATGGCTGTTGATGTTCTATGTCGGCGCTGACAACAACCTCTCGGCACTATTTGTCGATCAGCTTAAGGCGCTCAAGGATGCCGGGTTTGCCCAGAGAGTTGAGGTTGTCGTCCGTTTCGATTCGAATGAGCCTGACTTAAAAACGCTTACTTTCAATGTCAATAAAAAACGAAAACATGATCTCCCGCATTTGCCGTTTCAAGTTGGAGACGGCAAAGACCCGTTCGTGCGCGACATGATTGATGATTTGATCGAAACGGAGCCGGACGATCTGGGCGCCGCTGACTCATTGGACCGGTTCATCGACTATTGTGTCGGAAAGTATAAAGCCGATCACTATATGTTGTTTTTGCTGGGACACGGCTTAATCGTCGGAAACGATTCTTTCCTTCCCGATGACTTTCCTAAGAGTGGAGTAACGTTAAAGCAGCTTGGCCGAATTCTCCGCACGCACTTTGGCAAAGACAAGCGACGGCCTCTCGAGCTACTCGGACTGCACGCCTGCGCCATGAGCGGTATTGAAGTCCTTTATGAACTGCAGGACACGGCAAAGTACATGATCGGCTCTGAAGGCCTATCGTTCGTCAACGGGTGGCCCTACCGTCAACTGGTCAAGAGCTTTCTTAACGGTTTAAGAAACAGAAGGACCGTTGAAGACATTATTGAAAGGCTTTACTTTTTGACCTTCTTCAACGCGAAGGATTTTTTATTGTCGGGATTTACCCTGGAGCTTAGTCTGATCAGCCTTGATTCCAATAAAGTTGATCGGCTTACCCGTAAGATGCGGAAGCTGGTGCAGCAATTAAAGGCAGCACTTGACAATCCGAAAGGCCGCGATGCGATCCAACTGGCTCATCTTAAGTCCCAAAGCTACTTCGGCGAGCTTTACACTGACCTATATGACTTTTGTTTATGTCTCAAGGACCAGTGCACCACGCAACAGCTTAGGGAACTCGCCTATGCATGTCAGGGAGTAATCAACGAGTTGAAGCTCAAGACAGGCAATTTGTATCAACGATTCGAAGGGCTAATCGTCCACTCAAATCATTTTGGATGGAAGTCGCAGTACTCCCACGGCCTTTCGATCATGTTTCCCTGGGTTGAACCTCGCAAGAATGCCAAACCGGAAGAGCAGGTAATGGCTATGTATGAGGACTATCGATTCACACAAGAGCTCGGGCGCCGTGAGTCTTGGTTTAGTTTCCTGGACAAGTATTTTGAAAAGACAATGCGCTGTCCCCCTCGGGAGATACAGGACTTCAGCCGTTTTACAGAACACCGAATCAAGCCAAACGAAAAAAATTGGTCCGACGCTTTGGAAAACCGCGAGAAACCTACTGGCGCTTCCGAAAAACCGACCGGCGGCTCCGACAGCTCAACGTGCGATTGTCTTTCAATTAAGAACTTCCCAAGGACCCACGCGAGTTGCCCAGACGACCCTAACGACGACGAGTTGGTGATCTTGTGACGATCGCAAATTTGACGTTCCGGCGTGTTGAGTCCGTTGCTGAACTTACTAATGCTTGCGCGAATCTCTCGACTTAGCCTGATCGCATGGTTGGTTCTGGTTGCTTTGTCAGTCCAAGCACAGAACGCGAGCGTCGGATCGTCCGAAGAAGATGAGCGCGCAGCTACAATCGAACAACGCCAAGCTTTGCTAACTGATCTCCTGGCCCGAGTCCAAAATGAGCGCAACAAAGGTGACTTTGTTGCGGCAGCCAATCTCTTACAACGCGCCGGCCGCCTTCAGGCCAGGTTGCACCAACCTGATGAGGCGTTGGCCACTTATCGCGAAGTTTTGGCGCTAACCAAACGAACTCCAAACCTTTCTGCTGAAGTCGACAGCCTTAACGGCATGGCGGCGATCTACGCCGGATCGAGTAAATGCATCGAGGCCGATCAAGTCCTGGCGCGAGCGCTTGCCTTAACCAAGTCTGGAAATTACGAAGAGGGAAAAGCAGAGAGCCTGTTGGTACTTAGTGACTGTCAGAACCATTCGGATCGTGATCTTGCTCTTCTTACCGCCAAGGACTCTCTGGTCGTTTGGCAATCCGTTAACAGCAAATGGGGAATGGCCAAGGCTTACATGACGATCGGCGACTATCAGCTTTCGCAAAACGAGTTGGAGGCCGCAACTGAAAGTCTTGAAGCAGCGCTAGGGCTATGGAAAGAACTTAATGTACCGGCCGAACAGGGTGAAGCGCTGATCAACATGGGATTTATTGCGTATCGACGTGGGGCATGGCAGAACAGCATTCTTTTGCTCAGCCAGGCACAATCTCTACTTGATGAACAAGCAGAACCTTACCGGATGGGCCAGATTACTGGCGGTCTCGCAGAAGCATTTATCGAATCAGGTTTGCCGGAAATCGGACTCGAGAAACTAAAACTAGCCACTGAATATTTCCGTCGCGCGAATAGTCCACGTGCGTTAATCGTGATGTATTGGGACATCGGCAAGGCGCACTACTTAAATGGTAACTACGATCGAGCGCTGGAGAACCTCAATTTGGGTTGGTCCGAGGCGCAATCGATAGACGAGCCGATTTTTGGTGCGCTCTGTGCTGAGTACTTGGGTCGAACTTATACAGCGATTCACGACTATGGCAAAGCGCTTCAACACTATCAGTGGGCGTTAAGCCGTTACGGCACCTCCAATCCGATGGAGGCTGCGCGGACGACTGCTTTAGTTGGTCAGGTCCATCAACTTCAAGGACGACTCCCGCAAGCAAGGCAACAGTATGTAAGGGTACTCTCAGCATTTCGCCGCCTCGGCGATCAATTGAATGAGTCGGCGACACTCTATGCCTTAGGGCGATTGGAACTCGAAGCGAACAGGTTAGATATTGCTGAGGATTATCTCAACAAGTCGATCCAGGCGACGGAGAACATTCGTCGCGTCTCAACCAGTAACGATCTTGCCGCGGCCTTTTCAGCGAGTGTTCATGACCGATATCAAAGTTTCGTCGAATGCTTGTTGCGGAAGCAGCAGCTACATCCCTCGGCCGAGGTCTTGCGCGAGGCGTTTGAAAAGACTGAATTCGCTCGAGGACGCTCACTGATTGAATTTCTTAACGCCACGCAAACCAACATTGGGGGAAGTGCGGAACCCGCGCTGGCTGAAACCGAACGACGATTGCGCCAACAGCTTCGTGTAAAAGAAGACTACCGTGTAACGCTATTGGCGCGGCAATATCACAAGGAGGAGCTCGTCGCGCTGGATTCTGAGATTAACCGTTTAGACGCTGATTATCGTCAAGTTATCGATCAGATTAAGACGCGTAATGTACTTTATGATCAAATCACCCAACCCCGCGCGTGGGACTTGTCGCAAATTCAGCAGAAGGTGATTGTCGACGATGATACGGTGCTGCTCGAATACAGCCTCGGTCCGGATCGCAGTCATGTCTTTGCGCTCACGAGAAACGAACTGACGAGTTTTGATCTACCGGCTGAGTCAGCGATTACGGCGGCTGCCGGCACTCTCTATCAATTGTTAAGCGGGGATCAGAAATCCACGAAGGTTGAGCTGGACGAGGCCGGTCAAAAACTCGCCGGTCTAATCCTGGCGCCGGTTGCAGCAAAACTTGATAAGAGGAGGCTGATAATCGTCGCCGATGGCGCTCTACATTACATTCCTTTTCAAATGTTGCCGTCGCCTTTGAATGATGAACCCCTTGTCGCAACTCACGAAATAATTAACGCACCATCGGCCACCATTCTGGGACAACTGCAGCAGGATGCGGCACAACGGCGTGCGCCGAAAAATATCGTGGCGGCTTTCGGTGACCCGGTGTTCGATTCAAACTACGCGGTGCAAAAGATAAATGCTTCCGAGAACAACTCTGCGCCCGAACAAAACCTCGACGATTATCGTTCGCAATCGTTTACGCGCAATTTTGAGTTAGCTGGAGACTCGGTCGATCCTTCAAAGATCCAGCCTCTTTTTTATGCACGCAAGGAACTGATGTACCTGCGCGGGCAGGCCGGCGAGGCGTCTCTCGTGGCAACTGGATTTGCCGCTTCGCTGGAAACACTAAAGACAACCGACCTTAGTCAGTACGCAATTCTCCATCTGGCAACGCATGGAGTTCTTGATCCGAAACGTCCCGAGAATTCCGGGTTCTTCCTTTCAATGGTTGGCGCCGACGGTAAACGCAAGAATGGTTTTGTCAGTCTTGACGATATCTATGGTCTTCGCGCACCGGTTGACCTCGTCGTGTTGAGTGCCTGTCGTACGGGGCTAGGTAAGGAGATGCGCGGTGAAGGAATGATCGGATTGACACGTGGATTCATGTACGCAGGGGCTTCGAGTGTGCTCGCGAGCCTGTGGAAAGTTGATGATGAAGCGACCGCAGAATTAATGAAGCGGTTTTACACCAATCTGCTTGAGAGAAAGCTCCCGCCTGCCGCAGCACTGCGCGAAGCCCAGAATAGCTTTCGAGGCGATTCGGTCTGGAATTCGCCTTATTATTGGGCGGCATTCACTATTCAAGGTGACTATCGCAATCCAATCGTCGTTCAGCCCGATCCACATTCTGTGTTTGAGTTGAAGTTGATAGGAGCCGTCTCGTTACTGCTGATCGTCGCTCTCTTTTTCAGTTACCGTCGCATGCTACGTTCATTGGCGTATGGAACTTAGGAAATCGACCTGTGAAGCACGAACCAGCGGATCGTGCGTCAAAGGCCTTTCAAGATTCAACTAACCCATATGCAGCTACAGGCTAGAATTCATTGCACAGTGTTCCTTGCGATCTCACCCAGTTCTGCTGAATCAGATAATCGCGTGGACCAAGTTTTAAGTTCGCTCTGGCGCCGTTAGCGGTTGAGTAGGTTGGTCCAATTTGCCCACACACTTCGAAGCGTTCTCCAATCCGATCTGTCAAACCACGCCCCGCCAGTCGGGTTGGTGACTATCACACTCAACAAATGAGCCAGGTGTTTGCCATTCCATCTGCAGCGAGACTGTCGTTGGGAGTTGGTAACTGCACGCCATTGGATTGTCTACTGTGGTGAGCATTAATCTTTAATAAATGAGAAGGAGCCACTAAGGTGGCCTCACGTATCTTATGCCATGATTGTTGATGTAACATTTTGACGGAGTTTCTACTGCTTACTGCGATTGAGTAAAAGATCGTGAATGAACAATCTCCCCAACCGATCACACATCTGACGCCTGATCCAACTGCACAGCACACGGAAGTAAAACAACGCTGGTTCACACTTGACTTCACTCCACTGCGCGATTCGCGTGAGTTCCGACTCCTCTATAGCAGTCAATCAATTACTTTCTTCGGCTCAATGATGACTTTCGTCGCTCTGCCCTGGCAGGTGTTTCAATTGACAAATTCTTCGTTTGTGGTCGGAATGTTAGGAGTCGTCGAGTTTGTAGCCGTTCTCTTTATGGGCTTCGTTGGTGGAGCGCTGGCTGACTACCTCGATCGCCGGCTTATGGTGCGGCTCACTGAAGCTTCCCTAGCCGCGGGCTCAGTAGTGCTGATAATCAACGCACTTCTGCCTCGCCCTCACGTCTGGGTGTTGTTCACTTGCGCAGCGTTCTTTGCTGCCTTGACAGCGTTACAGCGCCCTTCGTTGGAAGCATTGATCCCGCGCATCGTGAAGGCAGAACAAATGCCCGCGGTTGCTGCGCTTCAGGCGTTTCGCGGCAGTCTGGCGATGGTTGGTGGTCCGGCGCTGGGCGGCGTGTTGGTGGTTACGTTTGGTCCTGCGCTCGCCTATTCAGTCGATCTGGTTACTTTCATCGTCTCATTGATTGCGTTGACACTGATGCAGGTTGTACCGCCACCGCCCGAAGCAGATCGCCCGGGGATCAAATCGGTTATCGAGGGTTTGCGTTATGCGCGCAGCCGTCAAGAGTTGCTTGGGACTTACTTAGTCGACATGAATGCAATGTTCTTTGGCATTCCGATGGCACTCTTTCCGGCAATTGCGCAAAGGTATGGCGGTGCTTCAGTGGGTTTCCTCTACGCGGCACCTGCGGCCGGCGCACTCGTAATGTCACTGATGCTCGGTTGGACCAAGCGCGTAAACCGTCATGGACTGGCAGTGGGAGTAGCCGCGGCGTGCTGGGGATTTGCGATCATTGCGTTTGGGTTCGCCGGACGATTGTGGCTGGCGTTGTTGTGTCTCGCCATCGCGGGCGCTTCCGACATGATTAGCGGCGTGTTTCGCATGATCATCTGGAACCAGACAATCCCGGATCATTTGCGCGGACGGCTGGCGGGAATCGAATTGATTAGTTATCACACTGGGCCAATGTTGGGGAATGCAGAGTCGGGTATCGTTGCTAGTCTCTTCAGCATTCGCACTGCCGTAGTTTCCGGTGGCATTCTCTGTGTGCTTGGTACAGGTTTGCTGATACTGGCACTGCCGGCGTTTCGAAGTTACGACGGTAGGGCCGGTTTATTGCAGAAACAGGCTGAAGATAACGCGCGAGCTGATGTCTTGGAAGCCACAGGTTCCGGTTGATGCTGGAGAATCTGGAATTTTATTTTCTGGCGGTGAATAACAACAATTGAGTAGTTGACTCACTTCACTCTGCTATCGCGCATGCATGGTTGGTTGATATCAAACGCCATTGGGACTCGGAAAATTATTTTCACCATCCGCAATCCATTCCCTTGGAATAGCTGAGGAAGGGCATCGACAACCGAGAACAAAATAAATCTTCTCCTCATGTTATGAAACTCATTTCTTAGCCACTTAAAAGCGAGCGTGGGAATTTGTCGGCTCGGCGGTCGCGGTCGCGCCGGTAAACCACTGAGACGCAACCAGGAGTTTGTGAGGGTAGATGTGTGTCTGCCACTCAATTGGCCCAGATAAATGAGGAGAAAATCATGAAACCGGCTATTTTTCTAGCATTCAAGATGATGTTCGGTGCTCTGCTGTTGGTGGTCTGCCTATCAGGCTTAACCATGGCGCAGAGTGTTCTGAGCGACGATGCTCATACCAGTACACTGCCGAAAGATCTCGATACAAACTTCGGTACGAACCCGAGTCTGACTATTTCTGCAACTAATACGATTTATCTGAAATTCAAACTGTCTCCTGTGCTGCCTCCCGATACACAGGCTTCACATGTCGCGAAGGCGACGCTGAAACTTTACGTCGGAAACGTTTCTGCTCCGGGTACGATTGACGTAGTGGAGCTCGCTGACAACTGGAGCGAGAAGACGATCACAGCGCGAAATGCGCCAGCGCTCGGTGATCTGGTCGCAACTGGAGTCAACATCGATGCGAACAAGAAGGGTCAATATCTGTTAATTGATGTGACGAGTGCGGTGCGCGATGGGCTCAATAGCTCCACGAATAATGGTCTCGCTTTGGTAGCGGGCACGGGCACCACAGTCGCGTTTGACAGCAAGGAGAATCCGCAGACGAGTCATGAGCCTGAGTTGATCGTGACGTTGAATAGAGATAGCGGTCCACAAGGACCACAGGGTCCGGCAGGTTCGCAGGGTCCAGAAGGCCAGCAGGGACCTCCGGGTGCGACAGGCGCAACTGGACCACAAGGACCCGAAGGACCGCAGGGCGCCACAGGTGCAACTGGGCCACAGGGACCAGAAGGACCACAGGGACCGCAAGGTCCGGAAGGCCAACGTGGTCCACAAGGAGTAGAGGGACCACAAGGGTTACAGGGCCTACAAGGCCCACAAGGGTTGCCCGGCGCTACCGGCCCTGCCGGTCCTCAAGGTGACAAAGGTGATAAAGGCGACAAAGGCGATACCGGCGCCACCGGACTTCGCGGTCTCTCAGGATCGCAGTTTGATCCATTACTCGTGGGGATGCTTCGCTGGGATCTTATACGGCCCAACAGTGCGACCATCAATTTGCCCGGCAACGCATTCGGCACTGCTTTCGACGGAGAAAACATCTGGATTGCAAACCTTTCCTTGAACAGACTGATAAAGCTCCGCGCCAGTGATGGTGTTGTGCTCGGCACTTTCCCGACTGGCAATGCGCCGGCAGGTCTTGCCTTCGACGGAACGAACATCTGGGTTTCGAATCTCTCCAACAGCGTTTCGAAACTGCGCGCCAGCGACGGAGCGTTACTGGGAACGTTTCCGGTTACGGGAAGCACCAGCCGGCTCGCATTTGACGGTACAAATATCTGGGTGGCGAATTTCACCTCAGGTCGAGTGACGAAATTGCGGCCGGACGGCACCGTGTTCGGAATTTTCCCGGCGAACCAACCGTTTGGAATAACTTTCGACGGCGCCAATATCTGGGTTGCGAATTTCGGTAACGACACAGTCACGAAGATTCGTGTTTCGGATAACGTGGTGCTCGGAAGCTTTCCAGCGGGCGATGGACCAAGAGAAATTGCTTTTGATGGAAAGAACATATGGGTAACCAATTTCAACGAAGGTACCGTCTCGAAAATCAAAGCGAGTGATGGATCGTTGGTCGGCGTCTACGGCGTCGGTCTAAACCCACACGGAATTGCTTTTGATGGAGAGAACATCTGGGTCGCGAACTCCGGGGGCGGTAACGTTACGAAGTTACTTGCCAGCGATGGTTCGCTCCTCGACACGATTCCGGTGGGCCTTCAACCCGAATCCGTCGTGTTTGATGGGAAGAGTATCTGGGCGTCAAACAGGAACCAGAATACGATTTCGAGAATCGGTATTCACTAATCCACTTGGTCTGAATCTCAAAAGGCACAAAACCAGCAGAGGTTTTGTGCCTTTTGTGCCTCACTCGTACCGGGGCGCTACTAACGCGCCCGCAATTCAACCTCCCGGATTGACCTTTGCTGCTTCAAGAGCGCTGTCGTCGCGAAGATTGCAACTAGCAGATATGTTAGCGTGTTGTGGAACTAATCGAAGCTCGCCTCAACTTACTTGCTTCATCACGTGACCGAATAATGACAGACCATGAAAACGTCGTCGATCGCTTCTGCCTTCAAGCGCTGATGCGGGGTTCCGTCTGCGGTGACGGTGTGACGCAAATTGTTTGCAATCGCCAGAATGTCGGTATCGGTCGCTTCAAGCACAAACTTAACCGGCAGCGCACGATTAACTGGTAAGCTTAGGTGTGGCATTCCCTGCATGAAATTCGGGTTGCTCGTAAGTCGCCCACTCCCGCCAGGGGTTAAAGAGATATTTAGTCCGGCGCCAGCCGCGTACTCCTCAGCATATGATTTTCCAGTCGAATCAGGATCTTTTTCGTCCTTTAGTTTCAAAAACATTTCTACCTGAGCAATCTGAATCACCCTGGCCCGGAATTGAATCGGGAATCGATCTTGTTTCAAATCGATCTTGAATGTCAGCCTGCTTTCTGAGTCGGCGGGGTGAAGAAAGCGATGCCACTCGGTGGGGAACTCGTGTCGAAGACTGAACGCCTGGGCCAGACCATTCTCACCTGCGCTTTTAATGAACTCATTCAGTCCAGCCTGCAACTCCACGCTGGCGCTATTCTTAAGAGGACCACCACCATCACGCGCGGTATAGCGCAAGTGCATAACGACATCAGAAATAGTGTCGTAGTCGAACGGCTGAAATTGCTTTGGCAATTCGAGTCGCCAGGAGCTGATCGCCCCGGCGCCTTCAAAGGGCAAGTACCGTTCGTCGCGAAGGCTTGTTTCAAACATCCCGCTGTCGTTTTGCGCACTGCTCGTTACGATCGACTGGACGGTCCCAAAACTATCTCTGAAGCGGGGATCATCGTTTTCGAGATCACGCATGTATTTTCCGGAGGCATTACCACTGTGACGCACCGAATGTTTGAGAAGCGTGAGCGTGCACGGAACAGTCGTGTAAGGTCCAGTGACACACGGAATCGTCAACGAAACTGATTTAATCCGGCGCAAGTAATGACCCGGAAAATCAAGATCAAAGAGCGCCTCGGGAAGACTGACTTCGCATTGTCGCGTCTCCTTGAGACGCAATAGAGCCAACGGATCCAATTGCATGAGAGATATGTGCCTGGTGATCTCATACTCTCGTTTGTTATGGTCCAGGTAGGCAACCTCCATGCGCTTGAGATCGTGGTACAGTCGCTCGCCGGACATTAAGCCCTTCTTCAAGTTGTCCCAATAACCGAAGTCAATAAATGCCGAGGTCTGCAACCCTGATTCGAAGCGATAAGCACTCTCGACTCGCTTGGACATGTCATAGGCCAACTTGTAAGTGCGGAAGTAGATACTGGAGATCTGTCCTGCCATCCACGAATACAACTGCTGGTTGGTGAACTTGTCTCTCATGAAATCATCCACTTCCTGCGCATTCTCGATCTGCCGATCATGGTTCGCAATTTCTCGCTCGGCAATCTGCTTGCGAATCTCGCTGGCGATAATTTGCTTATCAATTTGCTCCAGTTCTTTGGCCGCCAGGTTGGATTGAAATTGCCACTCGTCATAACGTCGTTGATGGCTCCCGATCGTCGCACTTCGTCCAGCTTGAAAGTTCGCTTGCGTCGCTCCCATGCTCCACGCAGCGCCCGCGGCACTGGTCGCAGACCCTAAGTGAGACCCGCCGAACTTTGTTTGTGCGGCAACTGGAACACAAGTGCCCGCAGTGAAATCGGGAATTGCGTGAAAAATTCCCGCCAACACAGAATGAGAACCGGCGACGGCGCTGAGGGCATTCGCAAGAAACAGCCACGACATGTGGTCGGATTCTGCAGCGATCAGAGCCAGACCCTCAGTATCCGTGTCCCCGGCGCTCGGTGGTGCGAGTTGGAGCGTTGACGACTCGAGCGTGGCGACTGTGCCCTCCGCTGGAACGACGATGTTTTTCCTGCCCAGCAATCGTTGATAGTTGGAGTAGCGCAGGGCGGTGATTTCCCTCGTCTTTCGAAGTGCCTCGAGATTGGCTTCTGCTTCTTTTTGTTGCTGCTCCTTTATTGATCTCAGCAGCTTGAGCATTTGAATATCGTGGCCCGAACGTAGCAGCGAAAGCTGCTCGGCATCTTTCTTCTCAAGGGCACTGAGGAGAGCGTTCCCCAGCGACCTGACTTCGGAGCAAAGCTCGAGCGCCTTCTGCATCATCACATTGAACCGATACAGTGGCAGCGGAGCGTCTGCTTCGGACAGTACCGCCCCGATGTCGAGACCCGCAGCGACTGCCCTGACGAGAAGAGCGGGATCAATCGGCGGCTCAAAGAGCGGCAACTGGCGTTCGATCCCCTCAATGTTCATGCAGTGCCTGATCTTGAAGAGACGGTCTTCCACCATATCCCAGTATTCTGAGAGCTTCTCGTTGCCTGGAACGCAGAAGTACAAGCTCCCAAGTGAATAGAGAATGCTGGTTTCCCGCTCGTGCAGGTTTGTCTTTTGAGCAGTTGAATATTGTCCCCCAAAACTTTGAGGTGTTATTAACGGCTCGAGGGGAATCCATGCATTTGAAAAATCGTCGAGCCTGCTTTGTATATCCTGATAACTCTTGGGACTTAGCTCACGTCGTGGTGAAGCGGCGGGCCTTTTTCCCAGAATCCTGGCAGCCAATACGTAAAGCTGTGTGGCTTCGTTGATCGACTCAATCGTATCCCGGCGAAACAGTTGGTCGCCCCAGGCGACGAGGTTTTCCACGTACTTCTGCACGACGGCAAACTGGTACGAACGCAGCCTGTGCCTTGCGACAAGGTGAGGGCGAAATGGATTCTCTGCCCATTCATTAATCGCATCTTTCAAATTGAATTTTGGCGCCTGGCCCTTTCCCTGGGCCAGGTCCTCCAGCAAGTCGTCAATCGAACGTCCCGCTCCGGCCTCACGAAATGGCAGGAAGCGCCAGAAACGACTCGAGGCGTCCAGCCCGCTACCGGGGATCGGCGCGGTTTCGTTGGTAGTGGGATCGAAGATCAAATGAAACCATCGCTGGGCCTCTTCAAAGCGCTGGGCCTTGCTGAGCTGAGTAGCAACCAGCAATGGGTTGTGAAAGAATATTTCCCAGTTGTAAATGCTCGACGGAACCTTATCAAAGTCGATCTTGACCTGTGTCACCGAGTTCGAATTCGGAGTATCGAGATGAGTAGCTGGATCACGAAGGAAGTCGACACCGATACCAACGTCAAGCGGATCGGGCGTGATCGTTCGCGGCAGTGCAACTGCATCCAACAGCTTCCCTTTTGTGACTGCGTTTTTGAGAGATCGTAATCCCGCAGTCGAAAACGGAACTACTCGAAACTTCGGCTCGGGCCAAACTCTCCAAAAGAGTAGGGAGAATTTATCGTCGCGATAGGACCAGATCTCCCGTGGGGATGTGCCGTCTTGCTGGGCCGTAACTGCAAAGAACTGGCCCGGTGTTGTATTCAGAGTCGGGGTGTTGCTTACGTAGATACTAAAGGCCAACGGATGAATCCCTTCCAGCTCTCGATATCCTGACATGTAATTCTCGGCCGCAGGCGGTGGCGGGAAAATAAGTGTTTGAGGTGGTTTGGGTGCAAGTTCTATCGAATCGTCATCTTTGAGGACAAAGCTTCCGACCTTAATTAAGGATGGCACACCTGACGGCAACCAGTGCGGGTCCTCGTTCAATTCAAAAATGAAGTCTTCGTGCCAGGTGAACGAGCTCAGATTTTGGATCTTGAAGATTTTCGTAGGTAGAACAGTTTTATAGACCTGATTGGACGCCTCAAACTTCACTGTGAACTTTGAAACGTCTACCAGCGTTACGACGCGGTCAGTTATAAATCCCGGTCCGAATCCTGGCGGTTTGGGAGTCTTTGTTCTGAATGGAATGAACCCATCAAAGTCGCCACTGTAATCGAGGGCCGAGATTTCATAATCGTGTTCTACCTGAGCGTGTTTACCTGGATCCGCGTCGAACCCAAAGTGAAAATAGTCGACCTTGGCAGTTACAGTGATTGTTATATTTACCGGTGATATCTCTGCTGCCGGTCGAAAATGAGTCTTCTTCGAGTTCCCTGCATATTCATAAGTGTAAGAAGCAAGTGCCCTCAGCCTTAAATCAAGTAACGGATTCCGAATTGATATATTGCCAAACTGTTTAAGACCTTCCTGAAAAGCGTCACTCTCTATTCTGGGACCATCGGTCGGGTCTGGCTCCTCCCCGGTGACTTGTTCTGGCGCCCCATAAGCACTAATCAACACCGACTTATCAGGAGCGTATTCGATTCTAAATGCGAGGCTGGTTCGCTCGTCTTTGCGTGGCACCATCGGACTCAGAATTTCACCGCGCCCTTTTTTGAGCTTGGTCCAGCCCGAAGCCGTGCGCTTCGCGACGTTCATAACGATTTTCCAATTCAGATTTCCAACCTGACCGGCGGAGATGGTCGGCCAGGCAAGATAGGTGCTGCCGGCGAATACAAACACGAGGACATGCTCGCTATCCACCTGGGCTGATATTTCATCCCACGCCGTCCAGGTGCCGAAGTCAGCGTCCGGCGGAAGCAGCCACTGCCGGTAGTAATGCTTATATGGTTGGCTGTTATCACGTCCTACCAGATGAACGATGCCTTCGCCGTCATCGGTTTGCTCGTCGTATATGCTTACAACGGTCAAGTTGGAAACATCCACCATTCGGTCCAGGTATTTCCGAATGGCGACGAGGGCGGTATCGTGCGTTATCTCACTCTGAAGCAGTCGCTCTCGAAGGCCCGGAAGATCTCGGTCTTATCGTCGCGCAACTCCGGCTCAATCCAGTTCTCAGGGTAGAGAAAAACTTTGCGGTTGGCTTCCCATACCCGGTAGTTCTTCATCCACTGCCACCGCGTTGTATCGATCGAAGCTGGGCTAACTCCCGTCTCCGCGGGCGTGGTTGGCCGCTCGAGATTCAAGAGACAGCGCTGCACAAATAGCTGAACCGAAGAGATCGCTTGCTTGATGCGGGACGTGAGCATGCAGGATCCCATCTCCACGTCGATCAGGTAGCGATCAAACAGCTCGTGGGAATCTTCCAGATGGTCACGAGCGATCAGGTAGGTTACGAGTGCATCGCGCTGGAGACTTCGCAGACGATCGGAAATCGGGCGCAAGCGCTCGGCCAATGCTTTGGTATCGATGCCGGCGGTGAAAAGCTTTCGTGCAAGCTGCGCCACAGACTCGTCCGGCGCTGACTGAATCAACTTCGTGACGCCGGCAGCGGTGGTACCGAAAGCCTTAATCACGTGTAGTAGTTGAGCGAGGGCGAGTAATCGACTCGGGTTGTTGTAGTCCTTATGCGGAGCTTCCTCGAAGGCCAACAAGTCCGCTGAACAAGCGCCGTCAACCTCGCCGGCGCTTAGTTCAAAAGCATTGGCGAACTCCTTGCGAATCGTGGCGAAAGCAGCTGCACTCTGCGCAGGATCGGGATCATTTGTCTTCTCGAGCGCCGCCGCGATCCTCGTCAGCATTGCCGAGCCATCAGGCAGCACATCGCGCAGGTGAAAGAGATCCACCAACTGCTGCCAGCGATCAAAGCTGGCAACGTGAATTGAGTTGCTGGTGGGTAATGCAAGTACATCCAACACCGAGAATGCACCACCCAAAATCCAATTCCACTCTTGACGCTGTATGCCGAGGGGTTTGGCAATAGCGGCAATCTTCGTGAGAAGCTCCAATGCGTTGAATTGGGCGCTCCAGTTTTTTCTCTCTGCTGGCTTCTTCGGATCGGATCGCAGGAAGTCTGAAGCGGTGAACAACTGCTTCGCACTCTGCCCGTTTACCTTTGCTGCATCGAGTAGCCTGCCGACTACCTGCTGATCAATTCCAAGCGCAGTGCTGAGCTGAGCTGTCACGGAGTCCATTTCAAGCCGCGCCACAAGTCGCAAAAGGATCACGCGGTTGCGGCGCTGTGCCGGGTCGGGTTCACGCAGAATCAGTTCGGCATCCGCCAGAGTCGCGGGCGCTGGCGCCGGAATTTGAGTCTGTGCTTCCGCTTGCAGATTGCTGAAGGCTGCCGACAACGTTGGACTTGAACCATTGGCTTCCGAGAGTGCTTTCAGATCACCACTTGAAAGCCAGCCTCGCAACGTGAACTTCCCATCCGTCGCCGACGACATTTCAAATTTCAAACGGCCCGCAAGTTCGCCTGGAATAACCGGGAGTCCGGTAAGTCCGCCGATCACCTCTTGCGACTCGGGGAGCGTGTCGAGTTCAAGCGCTTGCAGCAGGCTTCCCAACTTTGCGACTTGGGAGGCCAACTCAGAGTTGTACTTATTCTTGAGGTTTGGAACCTCCGCTGGAAACAGAACGAGGATAGCGTCGAAGTCTGAATCGCTAACTGATCCGGTGCAGCGCAACACGGCCTTCGTCGCGTCAACTTTTCGATATGCAAACTTAGCGCGCAGGTTTAAGGGGATAGCGGGTTCCGGCGTTAGCGGTGGACTGATATCGACTGAGGCACCTGGTTGATAACTAAGGCCCTCGGGTCCGCTCGCTTCTTCGATCAAAGCCTGATACCAGTCGAGGCGAGCCAGTTGGCGCTTCAGGTTATCGGCACTTACGTCGCCTAAAACCACGCCGGTTTGCAACGCCGAACGCAAGTTGGTCAGCGTCTGGGTGATCTGCTGTTCGATGACAGTGCGGGCGTCATTGGTTCCACCTGGCAACACTTCGTGTTGGAGCAGATAGCTGAGAGCTTCTAAATCAGAGCCGGAGCTTTTCAGAAACGCGAGACGCTCGACGAAATCAAGCATGGCCCGCGTCCTCACTCTCGCCTGTTCATCAGGCTTTTGGAGCCCAGTCGACGTGCGAAATACATCCGCCGCATCGAGGAGCTTAATTACACTGGGAAGCGTCTCGGGTGAAATTCCCAAAGCGCGAGACAGCGACGCAGCAGCGTACAAACGTGAAAGATGTTCCAGTGTCGCAGAATCTTCAATTCCGAGAGTTGGAGAGCCTTCAATCCATGATCTCAACTCGCTGGTTTTGATCCCCAACGAGCTCGCGACAAAATCAGCGTGGTCGGAAATCTTCGCGTTGGCGCTAAGTATTTTGTCGATTGAAAAATTTTCAAAATCTCTTAGAGAGCGCAGGGACGAGCGTTGGAAGACACCGTCATATATGGACGGCTGAATCGGAGCGCCTTCTCTCTTGTGGTCTGTCCAGCTTTTGGTTCCGAGCTTGTCGATGCAACCAACAAGTGCCGAAATCGGCAAGGCAAGTACCGCGCTTAGACGTTTCAAAAGCGCCAGATCCTTGAACATCGCCGGCGTGATCTCACCACCGAAGGCATTCAATGCCAGGTCGAGGTCACGCATGGTCCAACCCGAGCGACGCCAGAGACGAGTGAAGATGTGAGTACGGTGCAGATGATCGGTAAACTGCGTCGTGTCAAGATTGGTGATGAAGATTTTGCTGGTCTGGCACTCGTTCGGTGGGAACAACGTGCCCTTTGATTCACCGGCATAGCTTGTCTGTCGAAAGTCGAGATACTCTCGATAACTAAGTCCCGACTGCTGAAGCAACATCGAGAGATGCGCGAGCACTTGCAGCCAGTCTCCGGTCCATCCGGCGCCGGCGGTGTGATCCTTGACCGTGTTTGTCTTCTCCGCAAGCCCCCAGTAGATCCATGGTTCTTTTGAGTCGGACGCAGAGAGAGTGAGATCAACTTCGGACTTCGGTATTCCCAAAAACTCGAGATACGCGGCTTCTTCGGATAAGCGAGACTGAGGCCGGGCGAGGTCGATGAGACTGGTTCGGGAAACGCCCAGTGCATCGAGGAACGCGCGCGTTTCTTCCCACCATAAGTCGAAAGGTAAAGCCCAGGGATATACCGTGTCTTTTGACGACAGCTTATTGTATGCCTTCGGATTGCGATTTTCCGGCGTGGACTTGAGATCGTCGCGAATGGATGAGTTCTGGTATGCGAGGCCCGAGACGATCAGTCGCTCGTCGACGCGCGCGACTATCGCAATGTTGTTGATGGTTAGCTCCCACCAATTCCTGACGGGATTCCAGGTCTGCCGGTAAAACTCGCCTGGCGGAATTTCCAGCAGTTGCGCGACGTTTGCATTGATTGTGGTGGTGACTCCCGTTACAAATGAACTGGCGACGTGTTGGACAATCGCCGCCGGCCACTGAAAGCTTTTGATCACTGTCCCATCAAGTTTGGATTTCTCAACGACGCCCACATTACTTGCCAGCGTAATCTTAATCGCAACGCCGCGTGTGAATGCGATTGACCAGAGTTGAATACTGTCATTGGAGCCGGGGATCTGACGGAGCTGTTGAGTGGAAATAGGAAGGCCCTGCGAGAGCCTTTCCTCAAGCTCAGCGTTGAGCTTTCCGTGCTCCAGTGCGTCGACTGCCCCGTCACTGTCGAGCACTTTGGGCCCTGGTTGATATTGATTGGTTGGTGGACCCGCAATCGCGAGCACCAACTGCGGCTTGATATGCAGCATGGACCACCGGCGTGAGCCATCCGTGATGGTCCAATTATCCAGAACCGCAGGTGACGGGTGCGCCGTGACAGTAAGACTCTTGCCTACCGTGATATCCGTTTCCTTAAGCGCGTTAACAATGGCCGCGGGAACATTACCTCTCCCAAATTCCGCCGCGACGTCGACACCCGCATATTTCGAGGGGTCGATCACAAGGGGCAAAGCTACCGCGTTCTCAAGTATCTCCAACACTAAATCGATGTAAGGAATCTCGGTATTTGTGTTCTCGCACGAGAGGTCCAGTTGGGCCAGATCAGGACGCCGTTTGAGTAGCGCGCCTAAGACCGTTCCCGTCAATACCGCTTCGAACTCGAGACGAGGGTCAACATTGCCGAGGTTCGCTGGTGAGAGGTCGCCCGAGGGATTGGGAGTGAGGGACGAGCGTTGGAGAAAATGCATCAGGTCGGTCAAATAGGCGGCAGGTCCGAGCACGGACCGGCAATGTCGGCATTCGCAGTAATCCAGGTCGCCGAATAGCGTGCGCAGACTCGGGTAATCGTTCAGCTTCTCGACGTTGATTGGTTTTGCAGGAATCACATTGACTGCACTACCAAACGTCGCCGGTTGGCCAAAGGCCACACCCAGCGCGACCACTGTGAAAGCCACATTCCCGGCGACCGAATAAATCTGATCTATTCGCTCCGGCGAAAGCTTGTTCGCCATTCTTAATGCGAAGTTTGTTTTTCCTTCACTTACGATCTGACTCGCCGAGCTGAAACCGGCATCGAGCAGATCAACAGTCACTGCGGCGTTGGCAGTGAGTGCGTGAATGCGTTGAACCTTGAGCAAAGCCTCTCGCAATTCATCATCGGCATCGCCTTTCTCGCGAAGAAAAGGCTCGACGTGTTGCGTCTTGAAGTCAAAGTCAGGATTGGCACTGAGAAAACTCAGGACTCTCTCGGCAAAAAGACTCTGGTTCTCGTTCAGTCGTTTCTTGAGTTGCTGGCCAAGCACCTGCGTGGGGAACTTATCTTCGACTTCGACCTGCAAGTGTTCGATGTATCGATCGCGGTCCAACCCGCGGGCGGGTGGAACACCGTGTTCGAAGACGAGCTCGATCCAGTCTTTGGGTTCGAGCGCAGTGAGAAACTCGACGGACTCAGGCTGCTTCACATCCGACTTTGTCTGGAGCGCCTGGACCAGCGACAGATGGCCCACCGTCATCTTATCGAGCACCAGAGTTCGCTTAAGGGCGGGTATGGATTTCGACAGGCCGGAAGCCTCGGCATGTTTCCAGAGATCATCAGTGTCGCCATGCTCGTTGCGCAGGCGCGCGAACGTGAGCTTGTCGTTTCCAGAGAGTGCTTCATCGGGCGGCAGAGTACCAAGCAAGTCGCCCAACGACGCTGTTTGATCTTCGCGAGCAGGTATCAGAGCTTGGGCCGCTCTGAGTTGGTCAATTATCCCTTCAAGCTCGTCAAGACGTTGCGCGAGATCGTGAGGGACAAAATTCGCGGTGATCGATTTCTTGAGCTCAGCAATCAAGTTTGAGTTCGGTCGTGACAATAAAGCATCGAGATCGGTGGGCAGGCCCATTCGGAACAAGCCGTAAGGGATCGCGAAATTTGACAGGCCGGCAAAACTGAGCGGATCAGGGCGCACGGACGACCTAAAGTCACCACGTGTGATCGAGCCAACAGGTTGCCCCCTCAACACAACATCTCGAACTGCGGCGAAGGAGAGTGCCCAAAGTCGAATCTGTTCCCCGTCTAATCCGGTCTCTTCCGATATGAAGTTGACATCATCGCTATTGAGTTCCCACGGAGGCAGCGGTGTGTCGTCCTCCTTACCTTGTCCAGCAAGCAGCGGAAAGATCCCGGCGCATAGCCTTTCCCATTCGGACAGCATTGGCGCTGGACTTGTGAAGTCGACAACCTCGTCACGCGCGGGCTTTGGACGGGTAACATCCGTACCGATCTGTTTGTCGCCAATGAAGGCGCGGACGATCAGCGAAGGAACCGAGGCTGAAGGCAAATCGCCCAGAGCAAACTTTTCCAGAGTGTAGGGAATGGTGTATTGCCCGCGATCGTCGGTCTCTGCCTTACCGAGTTCTTGCACCTTACGCAAGTCGCGATCGAACGCACGCACGGTCGCGCCAGATAAGGGCTGACCATCTGAATTGATCACTGTGCCACGAACGACGAAGCCGTCGGGTTGTTCTGGGATCTCGAGTAGTCCCAGTTTCTGCAAACATTCATTCAGCTTGGCGGCTGTTGTCTCTTCAACTACGCCGCGCAAGTTGTCGCCGAGACTTTGCTGAACCTGGAAAAAGATGACGAGTTCTCGGGTGGCTTTGCCAAACTGAGACTGATCCAGCTCCTTGCGCGCCGTATTGGCGAGTTTCTTCAACTCGTCGGCCGTGGGTCGGTTGGGTGAATCGAGTGCTTTGATGACACCGCGTTCTACAAGCGCGAGCAGAGCCTGAATCAGGTTTGCGGCAGATGCGCCGGTTTCCTCAGGCTTCAGCGGTGGGACGATGGGTATCATGATGACTCCTTACCGAATTTTTGTACCAGTAAATCCCTAACTCGCCGAGCTCTGGTGCTCATTGTGGTGTTGGCATTGGGTAGGTTTTTAGTTTGAAATTTTTCGATTAACTAAGGCTTGTAGATCACATCATTCATCTTAATTCCAAGCTCATCAAACTCCGCTCCAATTCGGGTCTTCAATGCCTTAGCCGCTTCTGGTGAAAAGGCCGGAGTGTCCACACTAAGCCCATAACTTCCCGCTTTAATGGTTGCCTTGTCGACTGCATCTTCGAGTAGTTTCTGTACCTCACTTCTCGTGATAGGCTTCCCTGACGCCTTCATTTTCTGCCAAGCGTTTATCCAACCTTGATCAAATGCGCCGTGCACACTTTCGGGAAGGAGTAAGGTTTTTGCTTTATTGTAATTATAGTTTCCAAGAAGTTCGCCTACATCCTTAGGAATAACGTGGGCAGATTGGAAACCCGAGTAACCAGGTATCTTTGTGCTGCTGCTAGGCACGCCTAGAGCATCACGAACCGAACCGCTAGTGGAGTGACTTTGTAAGTACAATTTCCCCTCAGGAACGTTAATGGATCCTTGCTCGTAAGCTTTCGCTGCTCGAGTCGCTGCGCTATCGCGCGGTGCCCGGACTCGCTGCGGAGCGAAGTTTTTCCCTTTTGCGTGGCTCATTAGGCCCTCGGTCGCCGCGTCGATTACGACTTCAGTCATGAGCGTCGACGTACCGGAGACAACCTTCTCAAAGCTTTGATCAGCATCGAATTTCGTGGTTCTGAGCGTATCAGCTTCAGCTAATCCCTCCACAAGATCTTTGCCGCCCGTGACATCCCCCGCTACCATGCCGGCCGTTACTGTCATTTTGAAGGCGATCGATGAATCATCAAATGCTGGTGACGCCGACACTGCCTCATAATTCGTATCACCGCTTTCTGCCAAAGCAGCACCTTTTGACCACGTCCCTAACATCACAATATTGAGGAGAGTATCGCGCCAAGTGGTTTCCGCCTTAGGCAGCTGAACCGGCATGACTCGAAGAGTCCTGGTCGCTTGCCCCGTAGCCACCATCTTGTTTTGCAGCCAGGGAGGTAAGTTCTTCAAGTTTGTTCCGGAGGCCTGCTGTCCGTTGCGATCATAGGAGGTCGCAGGATTGCCGTGTGTGTAGCAATAGATGTTGAGCCCATCGTCTACTCCCACCGGATCACAGTTCATCCATCTCGCAAACCAGGGTGCGTAATACCTCGCAGAGTGGTAACTCAACCCACTCTCTTCATCCCGCTCCATTCCTGTATATCGATATCGCTGCGGCGGCGTTTCGACTCCACTCTTCATCGCTCGAAATGCGCTCGTGCCGTATGGGTGATATTCCTCGTATGAAATGATCTCCCCTTGCTCGTCGACTTCGAGACAGGCCGAGCCAAGATGATTGACGTATTGATAACGGAAAAGTGTTTGCGGTGACGAAGTGTCGCTCGCTTTAATAACGTCATCCACCAACAGCACTCGCTGCTCGCCGGCGAACAGGTGATGCGATTCGATCTCTTCCACCAGAGTTCCTGAATTCGCGCCGCTATAGCGGCGATACAGTTCGTATCCGCCGAGATAGATCCGCTCCCAATATCCAAGAGCATTGTTTTGCTTTTCGATTCGCTTGCGAGTGCGCTGCTTGCTCGCATCATATTGATAAAACGCAGTTCCGCCACCGCCGAGATCGATGCCTGCGATCATGTCGCGATGATCCCAGCGCATGTTGAAACGCGGATCCGTGCTCATGAGATTCAGCATGTTGCCGTGCGTGTCGTGGAGGTAAGTGGTCGCGCCGGTCCGGTCGCCTCCATGCCACGTTTGCCACAAACGATTGCTGGTGGGCTGTGCCGAATCGTCAAAAGCATAGGCGTAGTCGCGCGTCCAGCCACCGTTCACTGCCTGGTGGCGTACCTGCTCGATGTTGCCGGCGCGATCATAACGGAAGGTCTGCGAGTAGTTTCGAAACGCATCGGGCTCAACACATGGAAAGAAATCCCCGTGCGGGTCCGATTCCATGTTCCCCGGCGCTCCAGCCGCGACGCCGTTCTCTCGGCCACTGGCTTTTACGAGCCGATACAGCGCATCGTATTCGTAGCGGTTGATCGGCTTCACATTCTGGTTCTGAAAGAACACATCCTTAAAAGCCGAATCCTCAATCTCAGTGATGTTGCCCATTGGATCATACGTGTAAAGCAGATCCTGGATAACATGCCCGTTCACGAATGCTGAGCTGGTTCCGACGCCGCAGGTATCGTCACGATCTCGCACGGTATGCCGATTGATGAGGCGGAATGTCTCCGGATCGTAGGTGTTCGTCGTGACGGTGCCATTGCCGAGCGCAAGATAGATCGTTTGACCTTTTTCGTTATAACGAACCTCCCGGATCGCGGTTGTCGTTTTTGTAAGTGGTCCAATTTCGATACTCGCGGCTTTCCTTAACAAGCGCGTCGACAACAACTCACTCTTCAGCACACCTCGCTCGTTATACCTGGGCTCATACCTCGAAACGGGGCCATCCAAATCGCTGCGGTGCCAGTTGTACAGTCGCGTCATGCGATTGAGCGCGTCGAATTCAGTAAACTGGGCGAAGGTCTCTGTCTCCAGCTTCCCTTCTCTCGCTGCATCAGTGCCCTGCCAGTCGATGATTGAGACAGTCGCGGTGTTGTTGAGCCGTCGTCGAAGCTCAGTTACGTTGCCTTTGAAATCCCTGCTCACCGTTTCAACGCGCCCACTGGGATCGTAGTGACGGACCAGTTGACCGATGAGATTGGACGACTTATCAGTGGCGAATCGCGGGTTATCGGTTCCCTCAGCGGTCCTGGTATCGCTGTACTCGAAGCGCTCGCCCATCTGCCGGGCGCCATCGTTGATACTGAGCCATGTAGCTACCGGGCGGTGAAGGGCGTCGTAGTCCGTTATGTAAAGGCGTTGCTCGTCGACAAAGATATTGTTTTCCGCCTGCCGCTGATTGAAGTCCCAGGCCAGCATCGGCTTGCCGGCTGCATCCATGAGCATCCAGCGATCGCCGCCGTCCATGCTGTGTTGGAAAAGCAGATTGCCGGCGATGTCGTAGCAGGGAACAAAACCAGCAGCGGGATCTGATGCCTGGTTGTTTCGTAACGGTGGGGTGATGTACTGCATTACAAGGTTGCCGCGCGCGTCGCGTATCCAAAGCGGCTTGCCTTCAGCATCGAACTTCGTGAACGTCAGGTAACGTTCGTCACGATAATGGATGCCGCCAAAGACATTTGGTCCATTGGCGTCTTCGACACGGTTGTGCGCAATTGCGATCACTTCGCGGCCGAGGCTATCGACGATCGTGAGGGACGGAGTGCCGCCATGCTGGGCCGCAAGCCACGCCGTTCGCTGATCGCGAGTGACACTCAATTCGTTCGTAATCGCATCTCGAGGTAATGCTTGTGCAGGAGCGAGGGGATTGCGCTCACTGTACCAGCGGCTTTCTAAAACCGTGTCGTTCTGATCAAAATTCTTCACGTGCCAGGGCGAGAACTCTACGCGGCTGAGAGTTCCGTCCGGCATTTCGGTGCGCACCAACCGCCCGGCAGCGTCGTAGTACATTAGCGCGGTGACGCCGGCTTCTTCATGCTGGTCGCCTTCAGCGCAACAACTCGCACGCGCACTGAAGTACGGCTCATACTGTTTGACGGGCTTCCCTTTGTTGTTGAGCACCGTCTTACCGCTGACAAGCCAGCGCAAATCAGCACCAGCGGTTTCCGGCTCAGCCTGACTGCGCTTCATCAACACGCCGCCCATACCGTCGGAACATTCAAAAGCGATTTGCAGCGGACTCGTAGCGGCAGGATTAGTTAAACGTTCCTTCTCAACATTAACCAGGTGCTGCTCGCGCGTGATGGCGCAGGCTCCTGGCGGGCGAGAGACCCAAATAGCTTTGCCGTTCTCAACGCTTTCACCAAAGTGATACATGAATCGGCTGGTGGCATTGCCGAGCATGAGACTGAAACGGCTACGCGCTTGATCTTCTGTTAGCGGTGGCAGGTCGAAGTGGTCCAGGACCTCGTCGAGACTCGGGTTTGCGAACTCCGCTGTATAACCGTCGAGATTGTCGGCTTCGTCGCCTTTTCCTTTGACCGCGATCGCAACCACCATTCCGAGAGCATCGAAGCGAGCTTCCGTGCGATTGCCGTTGATGTCTTCGATCTCGGCCGGCGCCAGCACGCGATAATCGAATCGTAAGCCCCCCGCCTGATCCGCAAAGATTCCCATCCGATTTCCGCGCGCGTCGGTACTGGCCTGAATGAACAGGTCGTATTTATTGTCGTACTCCAACGTCGTGGTGTTGCCAAAGGGGTCGGTATAGCGTTCCGGTAAATAGAAATGTTCGGCGGCATCGTCGGAGAACCCCGCCACACCGGATCGCATCCACCAATGGTCCACACCGTTCGGTCCCAGTAATTGCGTTCCCTGCCAATAGCCACTCGTATTCGGTGTGTCGATGGCAGTCTGGGCTTGATTATCAAACTTGTTGCCTAACACAGCCTGGAGCAACGGCCTGGTGAGTGCGAGCTTGTATCGCTCATAGACCAGACCCAGATGATTTAATTGCCCGCTACCGAGTGGAGTCTTGAGATCTTCACTGAAGAAGAGCGTGAGGACATGCTCGATTTTTCGTTTTTCAACCGGCGGGTCAGGCGCGGAAGCCGGCAGTTGATGGTATTCAATATTATTGACGAGCTTTTGGCCTTGATCCGGAATCGTGTCGCTCCAGTGGTAACTTTGAAGCTCTGATAAATCGAAATAAAACCCTCGCGCCGGAGTAATGCCGGTGATTTCGCAGGTCTGCACCTCGCACGGTAAGCGCAATCGGTAATGCTGTATGACTGCTGAACTTGTTTTCGGTTCACTGGCGTCGCCGGTATAGCGTGTCTCGGTATAGACAACGTGTTGCTCGCGTTGGACTTCACGAATCAGGCTCAGGTGCTCGGTAAGATCAGCGTCGTCAAATAACTTCGCGCGCTTGTAACCCACCGCAATCGACTGCCGGACATTTCCGTATTCGTCAAACGACAAGTTGAGCGTGTGCGTCACCCGAGGGTCAGGCTCGAGCGGTGGCATCTGGATCGGATCTACTGGAAGCGTAACCGGGCGCAGATCGAGTTCGTAGTTGTAAGTGAGTGCCTCGCTCTCGGTCACAAGAAATACCGCATACTGGTTTTTACCTTTTGGTTGCACCCGGCGGATGTGGCAGTTGTGAGCGCCGGCTGAGAAGAGTCGCACCGGAATCTGATGGCCCACTTCCAGTTGATCGACGTCAAGTTCATAGACTTCCTGTCGCAGTGCGATGCCCTTGCAGGCACGCGACGCTTCGCGCCATTCATCGGCATTGAGATCCTGAAATTCAAGATCGGGCTCGGACAACGCTTTCTCAGCGAAGCCTGCCAGTATTGCTGAGTGGTTTGGCAACGCTGCCAGCGAGTTCGGAAAGTATTCCTTTTGCAGTTGTGTCAGAATGTGCCGGCGATCCAGAGCCGCGCCGGTGTGGAACCATGTGACTGTTTTGATCGGCGGCTGATAGAGCGTGTGATCATCCGTAATATAAGGACTGGTAACGTTGCCCTTTAGGAACTTGCCATAGCTCTCGGTATCAACCTGTTCGACACGACCGAAGCCCCGGAACTCACGCTCAACGCCGTCGAAGTAACCATGATGATAGCTGTAGGTGGTGGAGAATTCTGTGTCGCGCCATTTGTCCGCTATCGTCACTCGCTCGACGCAGTGCACCGGAAACGGCAGCTTCGTGATCCACGGTCGTCCTGCATACTTGTCCGCCAGATAGAATTTTGTCGAAGGCGCATAATCCACTGTCGTTTCAGCGCCGAGATTGTTGACTGTTTTGACGAGTAAATGTGGCTTCTGTCCTCCCATCAAGTCGATATAGCGCAACGGCCGGCGCATATCACCGGGCAACGACGAAGACCACACCAGGCAGGAAGTTCCGTTGCCGAGTAAGTCGGCCGTCAGTACTGAAGAGATATTGTCAGTGCGCGGGAAATTGTTGAGCCTGCGAGCAGGACTCCAACTGTTTCCTGATCGATTGAAATACAAGTACACACCGTCACGGCCCAGATAGATGATGTCTGTTGTGCCGGAACCGTCAATGTCAGCCAGACGGATGCGTTTCTGGTCAAACTGTTCCGGCGTATCGAACCAGGGCGCCTCGTCCATCGTTACCTTTGCGCCGAAGCGGCCGTAGCCCAGGTTGGGCCAGTAACACACTTCACCGTTACGAATGCGAACCAGATCGGAAAGACCATCGCCGGAAAGATCTGAGAGATAAATGGACTGGGTGCTATCAGCGAGCACCAGACGTGGCCCAATTTCTTCGTCGAGCGTTTGGCGGATTTTCTCGGCCGCGCCAAAACCCAGTTCCCCCAGCGATGGGTACCAGGTGAGAACTTCGTTCTCAGTGATCAGAACGTCAGCATGGCCATCGCCCGTCAGGTCTACAAACTTAAGATTGGGATCGCTCCAGGGAATGTTTGGCAGGCACGTAAACGATCGAAAAGTTTCCCAAGCTTCGTCGGTGGTCCGCTCAAAGAAGCCCGGTACCGGACCATCGAACTCCACCACATCCAACCGACCGTCCCCAGCCAAATCAAGGAGCTGCTGGCCGCCATTCAGGTTTGCCACGCCTGGCATTTTCCGCAAACACTCAACCGGAGCGAAACGCGCGGCGACGTTTGGCTTACCATCGCTACTCAACGCGGGCAAAGCGCTCAGATTCCGTTTGTAGAACCATGCGCCTCCCTGCTCCGTTAATATTCCGGAAAGTCCCTCACCATCGAGATCCACCCATTGATAACGGGAGTCATCAAGACCGTACGGAAGGTTCTCAAGGCTCTCCTCATCAATTTCCTGGACGTCCTCGTTAATGAGACCTTCGGAATAAATAAACTCCAACGGCGGCAGAGATTTCCTCAAATATCCCCCACCGTTTTTGCGCTGGTAACCGCTCTGAGTCACGGACGCGATCAATGATCCAGTGGGATTACCTTGCTGCCGATCAGTCAGATTGTCGCGTAGGTTCCGATAAACCAAGTCCGTCGACCGGACGAGGCAGTCAGCGCCGATTTTTTCTTCCGGGAAGTGATGGAACATCAGCACGCGCTGGCAGAGACGATACGTGCGCACCTCGAAACCTGACCGGTACGTGGAAAAAGGATCATTCCGGCACAGTCTCCACCGGTTCTTCGTCTTCCCATTTTGATCCGGTTCCTCGTTATCATTCGGCTTCGGGTCGTCCGGGTGGTGCTCGCCGTAATCAAAGACAACCTCGAATAGCCAGTCGGTTCGTTGCGAAAGAACTTCATTCGACGTGCGCGGAGTGCGGTTGCAGTACTTAATGCGCTTAATGTAACGCTGCGCTGAGCGGTTGCGATTCTTCTCGTTGGCAAGGTCCGCTACGGCGTCGGAGTTCTCGGTCTCGTATTCATAGCTGATCGCGTTACCTTTGCCGTCATAACTCTCACAGATCAGCCAACTGAACACATGTGTTGGATCGGAAGGGTCGGCAATACGACTCTTTTCCGTCTTGCCGTACCAGGTGGTGACGTTATCTTTCGAGATCGATCGCCAGCAGACATCCGTGAGATCGGTCTGACTGGTCCATCGTTCAAGCCGCGCAAACAGCCCCTCTATTCGCGGCCGATAACGACGAACGAGATAACCGTCGACCGAAATTTCCTCGCGAACAAAATTGCCGTCGGCTATGACCCATTCGCCGGTCGTGGCATCTTTCCTGAACTCGGGCACTAAGTCTTCAGAGCCGGAGAGAATAAAAACATCCGAGTCGTCTGGATCCTCGTAGCGCGGTAGACCTTTGTCAGTCTTGCGTGTGATAGAAGGCAGTGACAGGGTCCAGCCAATACCAAACGGTCCGTTGCCGGCGCCGGAGTCGTAAGTGAGGGAAAGTTGTGGACCAAATCCCGAGCGACCCGGGCTGGTCATCAAAGGCACAGACATCGAGCCAGTGCCGGTAACCGGATTAGCGGCAAACTTCTCGCCAATCCCCCTAATTGCTCCTCCACCCTTCGGCAACGAGATCGATGGCGGCGCAGTCAGGCGAGAATCACGGGATTCAGTTTGTCCCGCTTCCGGTTCCTGCCTCCTGTCCGATGCTCCTCGATTGTTCGGCATTGGTTGTTAAGAACGCTTTGCCTCTTCGTGAATAAAATATATGTAAGACCTGCTGGGACAGACCTCAGGACGCGTTAGGGTACAGTGAAAGTTCCGGGGGAAATTGGGGCAACACACGCGTCACGTTTGCGAGGATGCGACGAGTTGCGGACTTGCGTTATCCAGCCTTCGCTCCAATTAAGTTCGCAGTGCCAAGAAATTCGGTTGCGACTCTAGCACGGAGTTGCTGTTAGTCATAGCTTTTGCAAATCAAATTGAGTCTGCTCATTTAAGGAGGATCTAGCGTCCGACTCAGCCGCCTGCTGCTCCGACAATTTCGAAACCTGGCGCTAATAAAACACCGATACTCCGATTCGTGTAGGTAACACCGTACTCGATCGCGAGCGAGAAGATCTTTGAGAGGATCTCCAGCTCGCGGTTAATCGTTGAAGGCTTTGCGCAGCGATATGTGATGATTCCTCGTTCCTCACCACTATAAACGTACAACAGATTTTTTGCAGTCGTCGTGAGAAATCACGAAGGCGGAGTTCTACGCACTGCGCACTAATCTGTAATTTTTGTTTGTAGGAGAAAGAAATGAAAAGGAGTTGGAGATTACTAATCGCAGTCTTAATAACGGCGGCAGCTTTGCCATTCATCGCCTGGCACAGTAGCGCGCAAAACAACAACAATCAGCAACCACGCGACAACGGCCAATCCGAAAAGTTTCACAGATCGAAGAAGCCTGTTCGCGACAGTTACATCGTGGTTTTGAAAGACGAAACTTCTAAGGACGAAGTCGAACCAACCGCGAACGACCTCTTGGCAAAACACGGAGGCACAGTACGACAAGTCTATAAACACTCAATCAAAGGTTTCTCAATTGAACTTCCGGAAGCTGCTGCGATCGCACTCAGCCGCGACCCGAGAGTTCAGTACGTCGAGGAAGACGCTGAGGCCACCTTTAGCAAAACGCAATCCACCACCAGTTGGAACCGGACGCGGATTGATCAGCGCACCGGCATTGGTAATTCCTACTACTTCTCGAACGTCGAAGATGGAGCCGGCGTCAATGCGTACATTCTGGATACTGGAATCAAAGCCGCACACCGCGAATTCGAAGGTCGAGCGACCGCGGACGCGGATATGGTGTGGTGGAATAACACCTATGGCGACGACTGCAACGGGCACGGCACGGCGGTGGCCGGCATTCTCGGCGGCTTTTCCTTCGGATCCGCACCGTTCGTGCGATTGCACGGCGTTCGTGTTGGCGATTGCAGCGGCTTCACCACGACGTCGACGATCATCTCGGGAGTCGATTGGATAACTGCAAACCACGTGAAGCCTGCCGTGGTAACCATGAGCCTTGGCATTCCTGCCGATCCTATTTATTACGCTTCACTTGAAGAGGCAATCAGAAGATCGATTGCGCAGGGAATCACATACGTTGTGGCTGCCGGCAATGGCCCGACAAACGTTAATGACGTTAGTCCCGCGCGTATGCCGGAGGTCATTACAGTTGGCTCGACGAATAGCGCCGATCAGATGGCGCCGGATTCAAACTTTGGTTCAGGCATCGATGTATTTGCTCCCGGTGTCGGTGTTCAATCCGCGAGCAATATTGACTCTAACGGAAACGGCATCTTTGACGACGCCACCGGACTCCTCAGTGGAACTTCGTTTGCGGCGCCGCTCGCTGCTGGTGTTGCGGCGCGTTTCTTAGAGGTTGTTCCGAACGCCTCGCCTGCTGCAGTTCAAGGTGCAATCGTGAACAGTGCTACGTTGAACGTCCTGAGCAATTTGGGACCGGGTTCACCAAATCGTCTGCTTTTCTCTGAGCTTCGCCATGCGTTTCTTGGACAAACGATCAGGTCGGTCTTCGAAAGTTCAACCAGTGTTGACTCTGGTGTCTTCCTTAATCCCGGCCAGTGGCTCGCATTGAGTGGCGCTGGTGAGATTTGGAGTGGTGTGCTCCTCACACCAAACAACGGTCCTCAGGGTTTCAATGCCGTTGCATCCGATCCCAGCTTCCCGCTGCCTGGTGCGCGTCCGTACTCGCTAATCGGCAGACTCGAGAGCAGTGACCAGCATTTTTATATCGGCACGAGTAACGCCTTGTTACAGACGGTGACCACTCCGACGCGACTGTTTCTGAGAACAAACGACGACGTTCCTGGAAATGGTAATGGTTCGTTCGCATGCAAGACGGAGCTTTGGAAAGTGTTGCCTGACTCGCGTGCAGACTTCTGGGGTGATATGAGCGCGCCATCGTGGTTGTTGCCGGGCATGGTTTGGCCCGTCTCGGTCACGATGCAGAATTCTGGACCAACCACATGGACTGCGGGCCAGGGTTTTAAACTGGCGTCGCCGGGCGACAGCATGACCTGGGGGCTCAATCGTGTTGCGCTTCCGTACGATGTTCCGCCGGGTGCGTCAGTAACGTTCTCGTTCAACATCACTGCACCGACAGTGCCGGGCACCTACAACTTCCAGTGGCGCATGTTGCAGGAAGGTGTGCAACGCTTCGGCGATGCCACAAATAACGTACAGATCACTGTCGTGACTCCGAGTAACTCAGCGCAATTCATTTCGCAGCAGGTTCCCGCAAGCATCACTGCGACGGAGTCGGCCACAGTTTCGATCACGATGAAGAACACTGGAAATACGCTTTGGCAAGCGGGGTCAATGTACAAGCTCGGTTCACAGAACCTGCAGGACAATACAACGTGGGGACTGAATCGCGTGCCGATGCCGGTCGACGTTTGGCCCGGGCAGCAGGTGACTCTGACCTTTCAAATAACGGCGCCATTGTCGACTGGAAAGAAGAACTTCCAGTGGCGCATGGTCCAGGAGGGTGTGCAATGGTTTGGCGACTTTACAACAAACAAAGAGATCTCTGTGAAACCGCCCGTCTGCCCGAGTTGTTAATCAGGTAGACGATTGACATGACAAAGCCACGGGGAGACTCGTGGCTTTGCCGCGTCGCTTAATAGCTCAGACCCACGGGGTGAAGATTATTATGGGCGGCAAGGTTCTGCTCTCGGTCCGCTTCCGAGTTCGCTCCGCTGCTCGAGGGCCGGCGCCGGGTCGTTATCTGTTTAGATCAATTCACACTCGAGCTGCTCCTTAACCAGCGTTCTCTTGCCACCACGTACGCTTTACGACATCGCTTATAGCAATCTTTTAGGTCTTTTATTCCTTCCGAAATTTGACAACAAAATCAGGCTGTACACCCCTTACCTAAATGGCTTTAACCTGGTTCTCAGTATTCTCGGGTATCGATAGATATTCTTGATTTCCATGATTCTGAAAACAAATAAATTACGCCGACTTGAAATCACATTTTCAACTCTATCTTGTCTGCTCGCATTGGAAGTATCAAAGGAACTTGCGAAACATAAGTTCGGCCGGGCGGCAGGCGCTGTTGCTGGAGTTGTTCTTGAACGACATTTAAAGGACGTTTGCCAGCGGCGCCACCTAAAGGTCACTAAGAAAAATCCTACTATTGCTGACGTAAATAACCTTCTTAAGGAGGCCACTATTATCGATTTACCGCAGTGGCGATTCGTACAACATTTAGCTGATATTCGAAATCTTTGCGATCACAGCAAAACAACTGAACCTTCTCTTGATCAAGTCAACGATCTCATAGCGGGTGTAATGAAGGTTACTAAGACTGTATTCTGAATCTGGGTCTTGCAGCATGCCTTCAACATCGGTGCGTGATGCGCTACTTATCTCATCGACAAGTCATCTCGGTACATTCCCCTTAATTGCACAAAGTGGAGAAAGCTCTGGTTTACGAGATTGCGGCGGTACTTGTCCCAATTTCTGATTGGATTCACTATCGCTGCGGGATACAATTAACCCGACGACAAGCACGGCGATGAAAACGATAACCAAACAAGAGGCGCATGAGTTCAAAGAAAGGTGGGAATTTGTCAACAATTTCATCGCTCATCAAATCCGAAATACGCCGGCGGAAATCAAGCTTCAGCAATTGAGCGTGATGTTTATCATTGGGCAGAGCCGTTCGCCCGTTTTCTTAGCCGAAGAGCAGGAAGTCCGAAATCGCTGGCGCTTCTTGAAGCAGAAAGCAAATGTCTGAGCCTCAACTGCCACAGAGTCTTCTGCGAGTGCTTGCTTCCCTTACGGAATGGTTTAAGGATCAGCATGTCTCTTACGCATTAATTGGAGGAGTCGCAATAGGCTTTTTGGGCCAGCCGCGAGCTCGACGCAGTGACGTGGCTCGACTTGTCGGAAATGACTGGATTTGTTAAAGCCGGCGCACGCTTCGGTTTTTTCCCGCGAATTTCTGATCCAATCGAATTCGCCCGCAAGTCGCGGGTTCTCCTTCTTCAACACAATCGAACAAAGATCGATGTTGACATTTCTCTCGGTGCTTTGCCCTTCGAACAAGAGATGATCGAACGCGCGATTGAATTCACCACGCCTGAACTAACCGTGCAAGTCGCGACACCCGAAGATCTAATAATTACCAAAGCGGTGGCGCATCGAAAGAGGGATCTACTTGACATTGACAATCTCGTGTCGGTCTATCCCAATCTCGACCTGGCTAGAATACGGCATTGGGTAGGTCAGTTTGCGGCGGTGCTGGAATCGCCGGAACTGATAAATGACCTTGAAAATCTTCTGGAAAACCGACACTGATCGTGGTCATTACATCCACGGCGAACCAAGTGCAGGGTGTAGCAGCAGTTTGGTCCGGAAATGGTCCACCGTCACGGGTCGCCCGTGAAGGGTGGTCACCGAGCTACTCAAGAGTCCTTCGCCGATTGACGTGCTGGTCCACGTGACTTTGGCACTTCTGGCTCCGCGCAGTAGCCAAAATTCGTTGTGGCAGATTTGTGGCAGGAATAAATGGAAAGTGACTGGTAACGGATGGGAACGGATGGAAGCGACTTCAAAAACCCTTGATTTTGCTCGTGGCTGCAACTCGATTCAAATTCAATAGTTAATTTTTCCTATTTCTCTTCGTTCGGGACCGTGAGGTCGGAGGTTCGAATCCTCTCGCCCCGACCGATAATTTCAAGGTCTTACGGGCAGCGCATGCTGCCCGTTCCCGTTTGCTGTGGGGACTTTTGTGTCGGTCCAGTTTTGAAGCTGCACAACTTTACCGTTCCCCACTCCAGTCTGTGATAGTAACTGCATCACACGGCGAATGCCGTGTCCTGAGGCGTGCATCTAGCACATCGCCGTGCGAATGTCTGACCATCCAATGATTTGAGCGATGTCAAAAGCGCTTGCTCCACGATCACCAAGCCGCGGCGCGCAAGTATGACGTAGATCGTGGAAATGAGAATCTTCGATGCCAGCCGATCGTGCGACGCGGAATCCAACTCTTACGCAGAGCACTTTTGAATGCCGTCTTGACGTCAGTCGGGTCCAAGGCGACCAGCCAATTCGAATCTCATACTCCGAATGAGGTCGAGGTTGCATGCCGGACGATTGGCGTCGTAAAGTTGGTCCACCGGAATCGCGATCTTCGACGGAACCCGGGTATTCCCGAAACGGCCAGACATATGGACGACAAGGCTGAGTCTCTGCTAACAGCGGAAAGACGAATACTGGAGATGATCGCGAGCGGCGCCTGCCTGGCGAACGTCCTGGAGAATTTGTGCAGAGAGATTGACGCTCAATGTCCAGGCGTGATGTCGACGGTGATGCTGATGGACCCGGACAATAAACGGTTGTGGCCGGTGGGCGCTCAAAGGGTCAGCCAGGAATGGCTGTCGGCGATCACGCCGCTGCCGATCGGACCACGCATGGGTTCGTGCGGTACTGCTGCATTTCAGAAGCAGCGGATTATCACTCCCGACATTGCCAACGATCCGTTGTGGTCTGGAACTCCAGCCGAGGAGTACCGAGAGATTGCCTTGCGAAACGGTCTTCGAGCAGCTTGGGCTCAGCCGCTCATTTCGAAAAGCGACGAATTGCTCGGCACCTTTGCCATGTACTACAGCGAGCCGAGAAGTCCCAGCGCCGGCGATCTGCAAGTGATCGAAGGCGCCAGCCACATCGCTCTGATTGCAGTTGAAACAGATCGATCTCGCGCCTCGTTGAAGAAGGCCTTCGACGAGCTTGCGAAGTCAAAAGCCCAGCTCGAGACAATCCTCAACACCATACCTGCCGTAGCGTGGCGAGCTGAGCCCGATGGCAGCATCACTTACTTCAATCAACGCTGGCATGAATACACCGGCCTTTCGCCAGAGGAATCGCACGGGTGGGGGTGGATGGTTATTATCCATCCCGAGGATAAGCAACTGGCGATGGACAAGTGGCTGCTCCAGGTTCTCCCCTCGAGAAAGGCGGCAGAAATTGTAGCGCGTCTGCGCCGTTTCGACGGCGAATACCGCTGGTTCATGGTCCGCGTCAAACCCTTCTTGGATGAATCCGGAAATGTTGTCCATTGGTATGGAGTCGAGACTGACATCGAGGACCTAAAGCGCGCGCAGGCAAAGCTCCAGCAAGACGAGCATGAACTTCGACGGATGACGGACGCCATTCCTCAAGCCATTGTAGTGCAGCGACCAGACAGTTCCATTGTCTATGCGAACAAGATTACGCTCGAATACACGGGCCTCAGGTTCGAAGACGTCCAGGCGGCAGACTTCCGCGAGCGAATATTCCATCCCGATGATCTGGAGCGGGTCCGAGACGAGCGTGAAAAGGCAATGGCAATTGGAGAACCGTTCGAGCTCGAACAACGGTGCCGACGAGCTGACGGAAAGTATCGCTGGTTCCTCATCCAATTCAACCCTCTTCGTGATGACAACGGGCATGTCATTCGTTGGTATGCGACCGGAACTGACATTGAGGACCGCAAGCAAGCCGAAGAAAGAATCCGGAATGAGAATCTGGCGCTGCGCGAGGTACTTGCGGACTCGTCGATGTTCGACGAGATCGTCGGCTCTTCCCAGTCTCTCCGCCGCGTGTTGTCGCAGGTAGCGAAAGTGGCGCCGACCGATTCCACTGTCCTGATCCTAGGGGAAACGGGAACAGGAAAAGAACTGATCGCGAGTGCCATACACAAGCGGTCAAACCGCTCCTCACGTGCGTTCATTCGGGTGAACTGCGCGGCAATTCCGCCTGCGCTGATTGCTTCCGAACTGTTCGGGTACGAAAAGGGCGCTTTTACAGGCGCTCTACAGCGACGCTTGGGGAGGTTTGAAGCCGCCAACGGCGGTACGATTTTCCTGGACGAAATCGGCGACCTTCCCGGGGAGACTCAGCTTGCACTTCTGCGAGTGCTGCAGGAACGAGAATTTGAACGGATTGGGAGCAACCAGCCCATCCCCGTGGATGTCCGTGTGGTGGCGGCCACGCACCGGGACTTGAAGGCAGCCGTCGCAGCGGGGACATTTCGTCAGGATTTGTTTTATCGCTTAAACGTCTTCCCCATAGAGATTCCGGCTCTTCGGGACCGAGTGGATGACATTCCGCTGCTGGTTGAGTATCTGATTGAGCGCAATGTGAAGAAAACCGGGAAAAGGATCAGGCACATCAAGAAGAAAACGCTGGAGCTGTTTCAGCGCTACCACTGGCCGGGCAACATTCGGGAGTTGCAGAACGTCGTGGAGCGAGCAGTGATCCTCTGCGATGGAGAAGAATTCGCCGTTGACGAGTCCTGGTTGAAGCCGGAGTCGATCCGGTCTTCCGAACCGGCGGATGCATCCCCGAGTATGTTGGCCGAGGACCAGCGGGCACTTGCCCAGCGCGAAAAAGAGATGATCGAAGCCGCATTGGCCGCATGTAAGGGCCGGATTGCCGGCCCGTCCGGCGCAGCCGCCAGGCTCGCTATGCCGCGGCAGACCCTCGACTCAAAAATCAAAGCACTGCAGATCAACAAACATCGGTTCAAGACGCCGTAGAACTCATCGTTCCTGCCCGGTTGGACAATCCCGCGCCAACCCGTGTCACAGTCCCCAGAGGCTTTCTTCTGATTCGACATTGCCGCGCTGAACCTTCAGCAATTTCTGTCGGCTCAGCGTGGTTGCTGCCGCCAAATATCCAGACTTTGACTGAATCTAAAAGCGATTCGGCCGTCTGCAAGATGGCACGTGTCTCGCCATACATATGCGAATGGATCGATAGGAGAACGGGACCAAGAAGGATAACGAATCTTTGAGATCTTTGCAGAAAACACTTTTCAGGAGAGACATATGAAATCAGACAAAGCTTTTACGGAAACAACCAATCGCGGATTCACAGTGAGCACCAGTGTGTCCGCACGAAGGTCGAGCCTCTCGGCCAGTCTCGCCCATCGCAGCCTGGGATGGGCACTCCTCACAACCATGTTGTGCCTCTTTTCAACACAACCCGTCCAAGCGCAGAGCGGCAATTCCCAGAAGATTAGAAACGTCGTCCTTGTACACGGCGCTTGGGCTGACGGGTCGAGTTGGTCGAAAGTAATCCCGCTGCTCGAAGCAAAAGGCTTGCATGTGACTGCGGTACAGCTTCCACTGAC
Organism: Pyrinomonadaceae bacterium; assembly: GCA_036401595.1. Classification (GTDB taxonomy): domain Bacteria; phylum Acidobacteriota; class Blastocatellia; order Pyrinomonadales; family Pyrinomonadaceae; genus PSRF01. The sequence goes on along the minus strand of DASWUM010000072.1, from coordinate 8,124 downwards.
TTCACTCGCGGACGACACCGCAGCGCTCAAGCGGGCAATCGCGCTACAAGATGCCCCCTTCGTACTTGTAGGTCATTCCTACGGCGGGTCGGTAATTACCGAAGCCGGAAATGATCCTAAGGTTGCCGGCTTGGTTTATGTGGCCGCCTTCGCTCCCGATCAAGGGGAATCGACGCTCGATCAAATCAAAGCAAACCCCACTCCTGTGGGCACGGAGCTCCGGCCTGACGCTGCGGGCTTTTTCAAGCTATCTGATAAGGGAGTTGTTGAGGACCTTGCTCCAGATTTGCCCGCAGCAGAGCAGCAGATCTTGATCGCAACGCAAGGTCCGACGGCGGGGGCAGCATTTGGCGCGCCGATCAGCACGCCAGCCTGGAAGACCAAGCCAACCTGGTTTGTGATTGCCAGCGAGGATCGCGTCATATCACCGACGCTAGAGGAATCGGAGGCACAAAAAATGAACGCAATATCGATCACGATTGCCTCCAGTCATCTGGTTTTGCTCTCGCACCCGGCCGAAGTCGCCAGGTTCATCGAGCGAGCAGCACGAATGACAGCTCATTTCGACTGAGTTTGCCCAATAGGCGGAAGGAGAGCATGATGAATAAACTTACAAGCAGTCTCGCAACCGCAGGCGGCGTCTCGGATTCAACGGGCGTCGCCGATTACAGCAGAACGCCGAATCAATACGTGACGGTGAATGGCACTAAGCTGGCCTACAGGACGCTCGGCAGCCGATCCGACGCTCCTCCGCTTATCCTTTTACAACATTTCACCGGAACGATGGATGATTGGGATCAGAGCATGATTGAAGGGCTCGCAAAGAGCCGGACCATTGTGGTTTTTGAGAATGCCGGCATCGGAGCATCGGAGGGCAGTGCACCTGACTCTGTGGCCGCCATGGCTCATTACGCGGAGGGTTTCCTGGACGCACTCCACCTGAATCACGTCGATATGCTGGGCTTCTCCCTGGGCGGAGCCGTGGCCCAAGAGGTTCTGGCGGATCGCCCTGGGCTGGTTCGCAAAGCAATTCTTGTTGGCACCGGGCCGCAGGGTGCTGAAGGCTTCAACGCGCTGCCCGACATCATTTCCGAGAACATGAAAAAGAGTGCCGAGACGAATGTACCGTTGAAGGCGCTACTGTTCTTTACCGCCACGCCGAACGGCCGTCAATCGGGGCTGGACTTTGTGAAGAGAATTAACAACCATAAGGTCGATCCGGAACCGGAGGCGTCCCAAGCAGCGACGCAAGCCCAGGCAAAAGCGTGGATCACTTGGGGAATGTCACCCGCCAATCACGCGCAGTTGGCAGCCATCAAGCAGCCGGTTCTGGTGGTCAATGGCAATGAGGACCTGATAGCGCCTACCGTCAACTCCTATGTACTCTACAAGCGCATCCCCTCAGCCCACCTTATCCTTTATCCCGACTCCGGTCACGGAGCCCTTTTCCAGCACCATGCGCTCTTTGTTTCGCACGTGAATATCTTCCTGGACGGTGCTCGCTGATGGGCGGCGCTCTCAGGCGATATCCAGTGCGGACGATGCGAGATGGGTAGATGCAGGCGGCAACGGCTGCAATCGCGCGGGACCGGCTGCCGGGCAGCAGTTGTGAACGGTAGCCGGTCCGGTAAGACCAAACAGAGAGGTATATGAGCATTCAAGAAGTTCAAATCCAACGCGTCACTCTGGTTTCCGTAAGACGCTTTGACGAGGTCGTTGCTCGCATCGACGCGCAGATCGGTCATCCGGATATGGCTGCATTCCGCGAAGCAGTTTCGAACGCACAAAGCCGAGGTGAAATGGAAGCAGTCGTCAACGCGGCGACCAAACCGAACGGGATCATGGAGTTCATCCGCTTTGATCTCGGGGAGGTTCTTAGGAAAGAGACGGGGACCGCCACGCCAAGGATCGTTCGCATCATTGCGGGCAATCCGCTGATCATGAAGGAGATGGTCAAACATGTTCCAGACGCGGGCTCGTATGCGCCTGTGACGATTCTCATTGAGGAGCGCCCGGATGGCATCCACCTCTCTTACGACAGAATGGCCTCCCATCTCGCTCGGTATGGGAGCAGCGACGCTCTCCTAGTGGCGCGAGAACTTGACTCGAAGATCGAAACAATTCTGGCGGCGGCTGCAGAATAGAGCGACTCTTTCTTTCTGAGGTATGATTTGGATTCGACTGCAGAGTGACGGTTTCGCCTACAGACCAGAGCGCATATGATATTTACGAAAATACATGTAGTGATTAGTTTGATTGGAATTTTTACGGGCCTGGTGGTCCTGATCGGTCTCATAAGCGGGCGACGTCTCAACGGCTGGACTACATGGTTCCTGGTAAGCACGGTGGCCACGAGTGTCACCGGTTTCCTTTTTCCCTTCCACGGCGTCACACCGGCAATTATCGTCGGCATCATCTCGTTGTTCCTGCTGGCAGTCGCAATCTTTGCCCGTTACTTTCGGAGATTGGTCGGGTCGTGGCGATCGATCTACGTGGTCACTGCGATGATTGCCCTCTATCTGAATGTGTTCGTTTTGATCGTCCAACTTTTTCAGAAAGTGCCATCTCTGAAAGCTCTGGCGCCAACGCAAACTGAACCGGCATTTCTGGTCGCACAGATCTCCACATTACTGATTTCAGTCTTGCTGACAATTGCAGCGGCGATTAGGTTCCGAAGCGCAAACCTTAGATCAGCTTAGAGGTTCAGATAAGCTGCCAGATTTCAGTTTAACTTTGGTTGAAACGCTTTCAATAGATCAAGGAATTTCTCCGGAGTGGCAAATCCTGCTTTTCGCTGCCAATCCATTACTCGTGAATTAATGTTTTCTGCGGTGTAAGGCTTATTTCCTTCAACTTGAAACAGACGCGAACCAGGAATAATTGCCACTAAGACCTGGGTGTTTTCGATTGAGAGTTTGAATGTTTCTGTTTTGTTGGTTGGCGGAGTCGTCGTCCCAAGGAGTTTCATATTCAAGAAAACAGAACCTTCGCCCAGATTGTCTTTTGGTCCAGTGTCTCCGATGATTGCCGAACTAATGAGTTGTGTCTTCGGATTATAAGCTACAAGCAAGTCACCAACCTTCGCGCCGAAAGCTTTCACAGTATTCTGACCGCCAACCAACACCAAAGCAGGAACGGTCATCGGATTTACCTGATTACTTACTTCGCATTCGCCCTTGTCCCCTGTTAGATCATTTTTCAAGGCAGTTAGAGAACCAAAATAACCCTGGTGGTCTCCGGTCTTAAAAACACAGGGCATATTTTTGCCGTCTACCTGCACCGTTGCCAGGACATTTTCCCAGGTAATTCGAAAACCCGGAACGGTTTGATAATTGGAGTTTCGGAATTGCTCAAAGACGCTGATCGCTTTGCCAAAATTTGTGAAACAGAGGTTCTTGGCGGAACTCCCTTTATTAACGACAATCGCGTTACAGATGTTGTTTAGAGCCTGACTCTTTCCGCGCGGGTCCTGGGGATGATAAGACATTGGGGAACCATCCGTGTTGACTCGCAGATTGGTCTGAAACAAGATGATGTCGTTCTGGCCTGTCGGTTCCTTCAGCAGCAAAACTCGTTTGTGTTGCGGCGTAAAGATGCCGGTTTGTGACACTTTGTAATCCTGTGCGCTAACAGGAAGTGTGAACAGCAACAACGCAAACGTCGCAGTCAAATAGTGATTAAGTTTCACTTTCGCCTCCCAGGTTGTCTGATTCCCTCTCCAACCGCCTACAACAACTAATGATTAAATGAGTCGAAATATGTCCGCCCGACAGGATAAATGGCATTTAAGTCGTACGTCGCATTTCGCGTACGGGCCTTCCTTCACGAAGGCACGTCTCGGCCTTCGCCGTGTTCCAATACCCAAACGTCTGAGTCGTTATTTGACGCTTCGCGAAGCTGTAGCACGGGCTCGAGTTCACCATCGTCACCAAGCGCAAAGGTCCCAAAGTGGATAGCCATGCTCACGCGTGGCTGTAATTGGCGGTGCAATTCAACGGCTTCGCTCGGCGATATATGAACCGGGTGCATAAACCACCGTGGGAGATATGCGCCAATTGGCAACAGGGCAAGTCGAAAAGTCTGGAATCGTTGCTTGATTTCGGCGAAGTGGGTTCCCATGCCCGTGTCACCAGCAAAATAAATATTCCCTGCCGGCGTTTGCATGACATAGCCGCACCAAAGGGTGCCATCGGCATCGCTCAGTCCGCGTCCTGAAAAATGTTTCGCCGGCACACACGTCACGCTGAGTGCATCAGAAATCTTTGTCACCTGCCACCAGTCCAACTCAACAACCTGATTGATACCGCCGGCGGTCAGAAGTGCGGAGTTGCCGAGACCGGTTATGAGACGAGGTTGATATTTGGCATGTAGCTTTGCCAGCGTCTGCATATCCAGGTGATCGTAATGATTGTGACTTATGAGCACCACATCTATCGGCGGTAAGTCCTCAAGTCTAATACCGGGCGCTCGATGTCTCTTGGGACCAGCCCAGGTAAAAGGACTGGCGCGCTCCGACCAGATTGGGTCCGTCAGAATGTTGAGACCTCCAGTTTGGATCAGAACGGTGGCGTGATTGACGAACGTTACTCGTAACTCATTTCCAATTACCTTTGTCGGGGGCAGCGGACTCGATTCCGACTCTGTCCAACGGTTCCAGGCACCGCGCTTGCTAGTTAATTGCCAACGCAGCAGGTCCACAAATCCCTTTTTATCGTGAGGATCGAGGTTGTGAAAGCGAGTGCCGTCAAAATGATCGCTGGTTGGGCCATGATGGCGTGGGGCTGAAAGGCTTCGATCAATCAGCACGTAGACCACTGCCACCAGAACAATCACGGTTACTGTGACCCACACAATTAGCAATCGCCGTCTCTCCTAATATTGATTTGGAGCGAGTCTAGTCGTGCAATCAGGAGAGGGCAAATCTTTCCTGGCGCGGGCTTATGAGCCCGAAATGAAGGTCTGTTGATCGCAGCCGCGCAATAGCTTTGTGAACTCTTGAATTATCGCAAATCGCTTTCTCTTTCACGGCGACGACACGGGTTCGAGTCCCGAACGAGACACCATTTCGTTTCAACCACCTGCATCTTCCGTGTCGACATTTTCAGCGGCAAGGATGCGGCGTATCACAATCAGTTCTTCTTTAACCACATACGCACAAGCTCCGGCCGAGCGTGCAGCCTCGCGCAGGTCCGCATCGTCGTAGTTGGTGACCATCATGACCCGCGCTTCCGGGTGGGCCGCGACTATTTGCCTCGTCACGGTGATGCCGTCGGCTTCCGGTAAGTCGATATCCATCAGCACCCAATCCGGATGGTGCTGCGCGTAAGCTAAAAGCGCTCCCGCACCCTCGCCGCATTCGAAGACGAACTCGACCAAGTCTTTCACCAGGGCTTTCACCATCCGGCGCATTTGCTCATTGTCTTCGACGATCAGGATGTTCATTGCTATTCAATCCAGGAAGGATGAGCGAACTCGCGCGCGACGGACGGCGAAATTTTATGTCGATCGCATTTACGATGAGAGGCCGCCACTGAGCCTGACAACTCATAGGTGGCGGCCGTCAAATATCCGCGACAGCGGCGTTTGATCCAGGTCCAGAGACCGTTCGTCAAAAGGCCCGGGCCATGCGAATCAGCGTTGCAGCATTCTGGGCACTTATGAATTTGCCTATGTGATTCTGGAGCTCGCGGATGAAGACATCTATGTGTTGCGCCTTCCCTTTCAGATCACCGCGCGCCTCGGCCTCGGCAGCCACTCTCAGTTTCTGCTGGAGTGAATTGCTGACGCCGACGTTGCTGACGAAGCGAGCGGTCAAGTTGGAAACTGCCTGTTGAGTGACTGTGACGGTAAATGAGGTCGCGCCATTGCCGACATTATCGGCGTAGTCGGTGGCTTGCGCCGAGTAGGCGTGTTGCGTAATCGTTTGTGTGCCCTCCACAAAACTATAACCGTCGCCGGAAATGTTCTGGCAGGTGTCAACTCGGACGCCCGACAGGTTGTCAGCCGGCGTGCAGGTGATGTTGATAAATTGGTCAGCCGTGAAGTTGCCGGGGTTATTGGTGTAGGTGATAGTCGGCGCAGTCTTATCGAGGGAAAAGCCTATCAGGGGACGGAACTTGACGTTGCCCGCATTGTCCGTGGCCTTGCCAACGATGGTCTGATCCGCACCCTCAGTTGAGAGGACGACAGTGCGTGTAGAGTTATTCTCATCAATCCCGGAAACTGGAAGCTCTGGGTTGGGGCCCGATGGCCCGTCAAAGTAGTTGAAGGTGGCGGTCACGTCGGCCTTGTACCACCCGTACTTGTTGGGCAAGCCTTTGGCCTCACCGCCGATCGTCGGCGGAGTCTTGTCAATCCAGACGTCGACATACCCGCGATCACTGGCGTTGCCTTGAGAGCCAACAACGTAGAAGCTGACTACATATTTGCCCTCGCCCGAGATCGTAGTGGCGGCCGGGTAGTTCGTACCAGCGCGATCCACCAATATGCTGGGCGTCGGGCTTCCTCCAAAGGGAGGCGGCGGCCCAAACACGCTATAGACGACCTGCCGGATCGTGTCACTGCCTTGGCCCCACATATTGGAAACGGTCACATCTTGATTGAACCAACCGGACGTATTGTGGGAGACCGGGAGGTTCCATGTCGGGGTGATCTTCGGCTGTTCTCCCCAACGTTGGTTGAGATAAGTTACGAAAGCTTTTGGACCCTGAAAGTGATTGCTATCGCCGCTGACTTCGGTGGTTTTAGCCGCGTAATCTACCCTCAGAAAATTTGGCAGACGATGCCACTTATCTTCAATGTCGGTTAGCCTGGTCTTGAGCCATTCAATGTCCTGCACGCACTTTGTAAAGTCATGCGTGGGTTCCGGATCATCACGCACATGCTGCATCATGAAAAGCGGAACCGTGAAGTCGTCTATGTCCTTGCCATTCTTATCTGCCCAGTCGTCGTAGTGCTCTCCGAGACAACCCTTCGGCACACTGTGATTGCCATAAATGGTGCCGACCATTACATCGCTGTCAGAAGTCTTCTCAAAGGTTTGGCCATCGTGATACACGAGACGCTTCCCATAATCGATGAGATGTTGGAGGGTCGGCATTCCGTCCATCGGAAACCACCATCCGTTTGGAGTGGGTCTCAAACCTCCAGGTCGTCCCTGCACGGGTGGCACACCGACGTTCACATAGTCATTGCCCAGAATAAACAGCCGGTAGCCAATGCCTGCGTCCTTGAATGCCTGGCGCGTCAGGTCAATGGAATCTTCAGGCACGTTGCTGCCGACATTGAGTGTGACTACCTCTTTCGGGTTGTCGTTCAACCAATCGCGAATCTTTACCAGGCGGTCGCTGAAGTTTTCGAGCGGGTAGAGCGCTCCGCTGAAGCCTAAGCCTAAGCCTCCCTCGAGATACCCCAGCCCGTTATCCCAACTGTGATGGCCCAGGACAATCTCCGGGTCATGTCGCCCGTAGCCGTCACCTATGATCCAGTCGTTATCAAACGTATCTTTGGTGTCACCGTTACTGTTGTAAATGCGAGCTTGATAGTTCGCCGCATACCTGAACTGCCTGACCTTCCAGATTCTCAGATCGAGAGAACGAACACCGGAGTCGAGTTGATCGCCGATACTCCTATCCTGATTGCAAAAGATGAAACAGAAATAGTTTGCCGAAGGCGTGGTGAAGGCAGCGTGAGATTCCAGGTACGCATTCTGATCATAGCGTCTGCTGTTGTCAGCGCCCAGGGATTGAGCTTGCGTCTGTCCTCTATACACTGCAATGAAGCACATCGCGAAAAGGATTAAAAGGAACCGGAATCTCGGTTGAAGAAGCGGTTGAGTTCTCGCCGTCGGAAGCTCCGCGTTTGAGGTAATCGTTTTGTTCGAGGGGTTCATTGTTTGTCTCCTTACTGCGGGTTGTTGCCTCGCTGAACCTGGTTTCAGAGGCTGGAATGCTTACTGAAGTTGGTGAGGTCAATATGCGCTTCCGCAGGTCGGCTGAGAATCCGTGCGACTACGTATTCCGTCTACGTAGCTCTACGTAATCTCCAATTCGAACGATCGTGACTCCGCGTCTCTGTGACTTTATGGTTTACTCGGAACGTACTGTAGGGGCGGCCCTCCGTGGC
>DASWUM010000071.1:0-46930 GCA_036401595.1 Pyrinomonadaceae bacterium | reverse complement strand
CCTTCTTTGATTCTCATGGCTTACCCATCCGCTACCGCGGACGGTACTGACCCCGCCCAAGCACGATGTCCTTACTTTTGAGGCGAAGATGTTAATGAACACTCATAAACTCGCCGGCGCCGTTTTTGCGGTTACGTCAATCCTCCTGATTGCAGCTTCGTCGGCAAGCAAGTCGGCGGCTTTTCAAAAAGTGTCTGTCACGAAAGTTGTTCACGAGAAAACCCTAAGGACTTTTAATTGCCACCGCCCAAACGAATACAAGCTGGTGATGGTTGAGAATCCAACTCGACACAAAGATTCAGACTCCAGCATGCCTCGAGATTTGAATATCGTCGTTGGCGACAAGGTCATATCGGCAATTGAATTGCCAAAAGCAGATACAGAAGCTAAGAACTTTTCGCTTAACTCGGTAAAGAAAAACAAAGGTGGGTTTAAGATAAATGTCGATTGGGGAGGTAGTTTGTATCACTACTATATCCAATTCAATTTCAGGTGCAGACAGAACGATTTCTATCTTTATAGAGTAAAGAAGATAAGTTTTTTGACAACAAACCCTGAAAGCGGACGGCTTTGGGACAAGAGAGAAGTGAAAATACTTAGACCGAACCTGCCCATCAAAAAGTTTGGCATGACTGCTTATTTGTAAGTTCCCCTGCGTTCGACAAGAACCAAACGGATACAAACGGCTGCGGATGGTGTGGTGCTTGAGCGGCATTGGTGGGCCAAAGGCCAGACTCGCTCTGAGAAAGGCATTAGCCGTCGAAAAGAAGCAGTATTTACGCGAGCGCATTATTTATGCACTGCGATGATCTTTGAGACAGCACTTTTTCGGATGACGAGGAAGCGTGCGCCCGGACCCCAATGGCCTACATTCGCAGGCATGGTCTTAAAGCGACGGTCCGGTCCTCCCCCAAGCAGCAAGTAGCAAGCGTGTCCCTGCTTGTCAGTGAATAGAATGTTGATTGGGCGCAGGGTCTGACGATCCGGAAATTTAGTCGCGTACGTGATGGCGGTCAGCGGGTCTGCGAACGCGAGTCCGCGCTTGTCGATCTCTGCAGGCAGATCCTTGTCGAAGACAAGACGACCGAAGTCGATCTCGAGCACGTCATGTGTGACTTGCCCTTTACGCACGAGGGGAATGTTCTGGGAGGCGATATCAAGTTTGACCCAATCGAATGCGGCATCCTTGATAGCTTTGGCAACGGCATCAGGCTTGTTGTAATCGACCTTCACTTTTTCTTGTTTAGTGAGCGATGGTTCCTTTGCCTCAGGTTCCTGTGCGGTAACTGTCAGGAAAAGTAGCAACACTAGCGCGGCAGATGCAGTGGCGTGGGTAATACTGTTGGTGAAGTGACGCATATTCAATCTCCGGAATTGCAAGTTTCGAGGAGAGATCAATAGGCGCTTGACCAGCGCATTCTAGCTCTGTTCGTGGTAAATAAATAGAGGAATGTTGAGGTCGGGCGCCACTTTGGAGTGCGCCAACTTGTTGGCGCTTTAGTATTTTTACCAAAGCGGTGACAAGTCATCGCACTCCAAGGTGGCGTCCGAGCCCAACTGCATCACTAAACGCCGCCACCAAAGATCTGAGGGGAACCATGCCGAAAGCAATAATCGATGAGTTGACCAGCCTTCCGATTTCTCGGCAGCGGCGCTATCAGCTACGCAAACACCGGGACCGGAAATGCATTCGTTGCGGCCAACCGGCTGTGAATCAGGGTTATTTTTGCGAGACACATCGACGGGTACACAATGTCCTTACCCGGGAGGTTCAACGCAGACGTTTGGACTTCAAGCGCCGTGATTTTGATTCGGAAAGCTATGGCTTTTCATTTTCCCAAGGTCGACTGTTTTACACAGTCGCAAATACTTATCTTGAGGCGGCACGTCGTAACTCGTCGCCAACAAAAACTTCCGAGCATCTTCGCGTGGCCTTAGTGATCGGGTTCACCGCAGTCGATGCGTACTTGAAAACCGTGGCCGATCAGTTCGAAGTGCCTTCCCACCGCAAAAAGGCTTCTATTGATAAGAGAATGAAGTATCTATTCAGGAAGTTTTCAACAGAACCTTTGGACCAGGCCTCCAACTCCTGGAACGAATTCAAACTCGCACTAAAACTTCGCGATGAGCTCCGGCGTTCCAGGGTTCCTTCCCGTATTGATGTCAATGCGACAGAAAGAGCTTTGGGCAGTATTTGGAGTTTGTTGAATACGCTGAACAACGATATCTACGGATCGCGCTGGGCGTAGTCTTTAACTGGGCAGGTCTACGGTGACAGGAAAAGCGATCCTTGCCTCTGCGATTAGCTTGCCTACTTCGTCCACCAGATGGGTGATACCGTCTGGCTTTGTGAGATATCCTTGCGCGCCGGCATCACGGGCTTCCTGCTTGTCTATTTCGTACGCTGCGCCCGAATAGAAAAGGATCGGAGTGCTCTGATTGAATCTCCGTATTTCGACTGTCAGTTCCTGTCCTGAAAGTCCCGGCATCCAACTATCAACGAGAATGAGATCGAACAGGTCACGTTGGGCTATTGCAAGCGCATTTGTGGAGTTTCCGGTTATGGTGACGTGATAGCCTTCGCCTTCGAGGATACAGACAATCAGATCACGCGCGTCGGCGTCGTCTTCGGTGCAGAGAATACGACCTATTGGGGGCACATTGGACTTCATATGGGAACCTGCAGAAAGTTTAGATCAGGAGTCTATCACGGCTGTATGTTCGCTAACGCACTTATGCGTATTCTCAATGACTATTAAATCGAATGCTGATCGCTGACCCAGGTCGCTATCGCTCCCTGTACTGACCCGAAGGCAAGTGGGATTCCGACTTTTGAGGCAAAACGGAGTTATTTTTGCTCTCGAGTGATTGAAGCTAAGTGTTGACCTACTTCAGCGAGGATGAACGGCTTCACTCCGTCTCGTCCCTTGAGACTCAACCAAATCGCCCCACCCTCACGTTCAACTTCCAGAGCAAAGTCAAAGAATGGGCAGCATAAACGCTCATTAACGATGAATTGCGCGGCTGTTAGTAACGTGTCAGATTCGTTTGGTAGCTCAAAAGCATAGCCGTCCGACAATTCACGACTGCTTCGAACTGAACGAAACAGGTTTTCGATTGTCGCTATGTGCGCGCTTCGCTCCGCGGCGGCAATCGCAGACATATCACAAGCAAACGGAGATTCTTCTGTCATAGCTACAATCGATTGAATTAACCACCTGCGCGAAGTTCAGTTTCTCTATTTCCAATTTCGGTGGTGAGCGCCGTAAGCTTTAAGCGATCGAGTTTTTCGAGCGGCAGAGCTGTGAACAATTGAAGCCGGCGATTTATCTGAAATGCGACTTCCTTGAAGGCCCGATACTTTTCTTCATCGCTACCCTCGACTGCCGCAGGATCCGGACTGGACCAATGCGCCACGATTGGCTGGCCTGGCCAAACAGGACAGGTCTCACGAGCGTTGTCGCAGACGGTAATTACAAAATCGAACTCCACTCCCTTAAGTTCTTCCGCTGACTTACTTCGCGCGTCGCTGGCGTCGATATGAAAACAGTCTTTCAGTACTTTGATTGCCCATGGATTCACAGTGCCTGTCGGAAAAGCGCCGGCGCTATACACTGCGAAGCGTTCTCCTCCAAGACGCCGCAAGAGGTACTCACCAAATATGCTGCGGGCAGAATTACCGGTACACAGAAAAAGTAACTTGTAGGGTTCACTCATAATGTCACGTTTATTTCCTGCGGTTCTCTTGCTTCGTTCGTTTCCATATTTTGAGTTTTTGGGATGAGCCACTTAAACAGCAGTGTTGCCGCAACACCGCCGAGAAGTTGTGCAGCAACAAAACCCAGGACATTGTTCGGTGCGATCCCCGTGAACGTGTCGCTGAGCGATCGTGCGATCGTTACTGCCGGATTTGCAAACGAAGTTGAAGGTGTGAACCAGTATGCTGCGCTGATGTAAGCTGCAACTGCGAAAGCAACCGCGTTAGACGGCAGCCGGGCAGAACCGGCAATAACCATCACCAGACCAAATGAAGCGACAAATTCACTCAGTAACTGTTCTGTTCCCGCCCTCGCATGGTGCGACAGATTGATCGCCGGAAGACCAAACATCTTGTTTGCCAGCACGGCTCCTGCAACAGCTCCGAGTATTTGAGCGCCGCAATAGAATGCAAACGCTCTCCAGTCGAGTTCCTTCCCAATAAACGAAGCAAGCGAAACGATGGGATTGAAGTGTGCACTCGATATCGGGCCGAAGGTCAGAATCAAGGCGAGCAGCGCGGCGCCTGTGGCAATCGTATTTGCCAAAAGAGCAAGTGCGACATTCGCGCCCGCGAGACGCTCTGCCATGATTCCTGACCCAACAACCGCAGCCAGCAGGAAACTCGTTCCGAGAATCTCAGCTACAACACGCCGTCTTAGTGTTTGATTCATTAGTGATCTCTACTGGAACAGGCGCACTACAACAAACACTAGCCTGAGTTGTGACTTCGACTTGTTTGGCCTCGACTTTTGTGCCGCATTCGCAGGGAGCAGTCTCAGCTAAGTTGTCTTCCAGCACGACGAATACTTCCCACTCGTTTCCGTCCGGATCGCGAACCCACGTCTTGTCTTGCAGCGCGTAGCAGCAACTGGTTTGCATTTCGTCACGCGTGACAAGACCAATTTCTTCCCATCGCTGTCGCGTCGCCAAAACATCATCAGTGGAAGCGACTTGAATTCCCAGATGCGAGAGTGCGCCACGCTCGTTGAATGGGTGCTGATTCAAGGTAAAGTTTAGCGGCGGGTTCTGTACGTCAAACTTTGCGTACCCGGTTCTCACCTTGCTCGGTTCTATTCCCAGCATCTTGCGGTAAAAATTAATGCTTTCCTCGACGTTCTTAACATTCAATGCAAGATGCGCTTTCAGCGTCTTGATTTGTGTCTGTTCAGTTGCCATCTCTTTACTCCTAACGTTAATAGCCAAGCTACTGCTTCAAAAGCCACATTCGCCTATGCGAATATACGAGCGGAGTATCGCCTAGTCGTGGATATATGTCAAGCCATATATTCACGGCCAGCTCTTATGGTAAGATGTGAGCCATGAGTAGGAAGGATGATCAGGAACTTTTCTTCAAGGCGCTTGCCGATGGAACGCGCTTGCGGCTTCTCAATTTGATTGGATCTGACGAGGTTTGTGTCTGTTTCTTTGTTGAAGTTTTGAAGACAAATCAGCCCAAGATTAGCCGGCACCTGGCGTATTTACGCCGGGCAGGTATCGTGAGTGCGCGGCGCGATGGCCAATGGATGCACTATCGTATCGCAGAGCCTTCCGATCCTGATGCTGCTCGAGTTTTAAAGGACACCCTCACGTGGCTTGCCAACGATCGTGAGATGCAGCGCGACAGAGCGCGATTTGTGAAAGTCTGCTGCGCACCGCAGTTACCAGTTGCCATTCAAGGTGCGCCGCGTCCTGCGAGTCTGGTCACATCGAACGCTTGAGCACCTACCGCTACGTCGGTTAACCTGCCACTCCCTCCGCACAACACTCAGTCCCGCTTAACAAATATTTAAGGCGCGGTTCACAGGCCCTTAACCGGTCGGGGATAAGGTCTGCCTTTGTACCAATAGACACTCAAAGCAACAACTGAACTTCCACAGGAGAATTGTATGTATTCGAATAACGTTCCCCGGCCAGTCCGCCAGCTCTTGCTCCTGGTCACGTTTCTCGCAACTGTTTGTTTGATTCAACTGCCGGCCTACGCCCAGCAGGACCAGGGGCGCATCGCCGGCACTGTCACTGACTCGCAGGGCGCAATCGTGCCCGGCGCGTCGATCGTTGTAAAGAACGAACGCACAGGTGAAGAGAGGACAGCAACGTCAAGCGATTCCGGTTCCTACATCGTTTCCGGTCTCCGACCTTCGCTATACACGATCACAGCATCGGCGCAGAACCTGACGGTGCGTGCGACAAACGTGCAACTGCTTGCGAGCCAGGAGTTGAATCTGAATCTGACTCTTCAAGCAACCGGGGTTGAGGCAAAGGTCGATATCGTTACCAGTGGCGATACCGGCATCGAAACCGGCTCGGCAGCGATGGGCGTGAACGTCAATCCACGCGAAGTCCAGGCACTGCCACTCAATGGCCGCCAGCTCTCACAGCTTTATCTGCAGGCGCCGGGTTCGGTGAACAGTGGCTCGGGCACGTTCGGCGATATTCGCTTCAGCGGTCGTGCCGTGCAGCAGAACGTGATTCGTTACGATGGTATCGAAGGTTCAGCAATCATCGACGCGTCGCCGGGTAACCTCAACGGCGAAGTTCCATCACCGTTCCGACTCCAGTCGAGTCTCGAGAACGTGCAAGAGTTTCGCGTTGACTCGAATAACTTTCCGGCTGAGTTTGGTACCGGCACTGGCGGGCAGGTTAGTGTGGTAACCAAGTCCGGCGGCAACGCATTTCACGGTTCGCTTTTCGAATACCTCCGCAACGACGCGCTCGACGCCGCAAACTTCTTCGACAACATCATCGGACAGAAAGCGCCGCTCAGACTCAATCAGTTTGGCGGCTCGCTCGGTGGTCCAATTGTAAAAGACAAGGCGTTCTTCTTCTTCAGCTATGAAGGTTATCGGCTCCGCGCCGGCATCAACTCGATTGAAGCCGTACCCGGCACAGCGAGTCGAATTTGCGGCGGTCAATTTGGGACTGGCCCCAACACCTGTACCGCGCTGAGCGTGTCGTTGTTACCAGCTTTCCGTTCATCGGATGCGACGATTATTTCCACCGGTTCGGGAACCAACTTCTTCGATGTGGCCCAATTGCAGGCGAACTCGTCAGTCAACGAGAACGCCGTCGCGCTTCGCCTGGACTACCGATTCAACACCAAGCACTCGTCGTACTTCCGCTTCTTCCGCGATCAGGGCAGCAACGATCAGCCGGAAGGCGTGACTGGTCGACGTGTTGCGATTAAAGCCGTTCCGCAAAATGGAGTCTTTGCACTCCAGTCGTTGCTGACACCGACGCTGCTCAACGAATTCAAGTTTGGCTACAACAGCGCGTACACGCGCATCAATGGCCTTGCGCCAACGATTGCCGGTTTCGATCTCTCGTCGGCGGTTATCAATATCTCCGGCAACACAGCAAACTTTGCGCTGCCCGGACAGGGTACGTCGGCCGGTACGGCAACACCCGGCGGACTCGTGCGTGCGAACAGCGCCACGAACGGTCGTGGTCAACCGTACACGCCATACACGCTCTCGTTTGTCGACAGCGCCAACTGGACCAAGGGAAATCACAACGCGAAGTTTGGCGGTGAGTTCCGCATGATTCGCTTGTACACGGATCGTCTCGGTGGCACCACTTACACTTACTCGAACCTTCCCGCGTTCCTGGCGAACACGGCCCAGTCAGTGCAGTTCCTGGGCGACGTGAGTGCTCCGAGTCCATTCAACAACGGAGCAACGGGACAGAGGTTTGCGAAGCAGGAGTACTACATCACGTACGCCGAAGACGAGTGGAAGATTCGTCCAAATCTAACGCTCAACTACGGACTGCGTTACGAGTACTACACGCCACTCCGCGAAGACCGTAACCTGCAAGTGTTGTTTGATATCACGAACGGAACATTCCGTCCGCCGACTGAGTCAGCGTTTAAATCGTCGAAGACTAACTTTGGCCCACGCATCTCGATGACGTGGTCGCCGAGTCCGAAAGGTAGTGGATTCTTCGGCGGTGGTCGCACGGTGCTGCGCGGTGGTTTCGGAATCTTCTATGGTCCAGGTCAAACAGAAGATCAAATTCAGCCGATTGAGAGCGATCGCATCAGCTCCACATTCACCAGCAATCCCATTTTTCCGAATGGGCCCGCCCTGGCATTTCCGTTGAATTCCGCGGCGGCGACTGCATTCTTCACGAATCCCGCAAACGTCAATACTCGTGCCTATCAGCCGCGCGCTTATTCGCCGGATTACGAAATTCCTGAGAAGGTTTACCAGTACACGTTCTCACTCCAACAAGAGCTGTTCTCGGGAACAGTTCTGACCGCCGCTTATGTCGGCAGCCAGGGACGCAACCTGTTCCTGCGTAGCATCGCGAACAAGATCCTGCCTGGCCAGACAACGATTCTTAGCACTGGTGTCATACCGGCGGGTTTCGGTGTCGTTAACGTGCAAGACGCCAGCGGTGGTCCAAACAACGGTCGCATCACCGCGGTTCGCACGGTGCGTGAGTTTTCAGTTATCTCCGGAAATAACGCGCTCCAGCCGTTCGCTGAAATTGACTACAAGACCAGCGGCGGCGACGACAGCTATAACGCGTTCCAGATGACTCTAGCGCGACGAATCACCACTGGATTGACGCTCAACTCGCAGTACACCTTCTCGCGCAGCTTCGGTAACACCGCAGGTTCAAATGAAGCGAGAACGGCTGCAGTTCCCGATAACTTCGAAGCCGATCGGGGTTACAACAACTTCGACGTGCGCCACACGTTCAACTTCAGCGCGTTGTACAAACTGCCGTTCGGCAAAGGCACAGCCCACGACTTCGGAACTGTCGGCAATGCATTCCTCGGCGATTGGGAAGTCGGCGGCATCATCAACGCTCGCAGCGGTCTGCCAATCGAAGTCGGCATCGTCAGACCAGACGTAGTGATGCAGTGCAATCAGGATACTTGTCCGGTGACGCTCAATAACGTTGCCACCACGGTTCCGAGGGGATTCGTGGCCCAGTTGACGAGTGGCACACTGCCGGTCGGATTCGTCGGTGTGATCAATACGCCGGGTGGCGGCGCTTCGCGAAACATTCGCCGGCCCAACCTGATTCCGGGTGTCAGTCCATATCTCAACAACGATCGCAACCTGCTCAATCCGGCGGCCTTCGCAATACCGGCGCCGGGAACGTTCGGAGATCTGCCGCGAAACGCTCTGCGTGGTCCAAACTTCCGACAGTTTGACCTCGTGTTCAATAAGCGCTTTGCGTTGACTGAATCGACCAACATCGAGTTTCGCACGGAGATCTTCAACATCTTCAACTTCACTAACTTCGCGCTTCCGTCGAGCACGCTGAACAACGCACTGCCGACAGTTAGCACAGCGGGTGTGCTGTCGACGGGCAGCTTGCAGCCGGGGAATCCATTCAATCAGACGCAGGCGTCGCCGCAGTTTGGGTTGTTGCGACAAACGGTCGAGCGAACTGTTGGTTTGGGAACGAACCGTCAGATTCAGTTCGCATTGCGACTCAACTTCTAAACTCCGATTGGCAGGAGATTCTCTCGCAGGAATCTCCTGCCACGTTTCAAGTGCTTTGTTGACCAGGTAGGTGGAATATGTCAGTACAAGAAATGACGCTAACCGAACAAACCACTCCCGTTCACGCGGTCGAAGATATTTACGACGACGGTTTTCTGCGCGTGGAGCATAAGAACTACTACGTCGCGTGTGGCGGCAGTCCGATAAAACTGCCGCGCACCGAGTTCTTGATCTTTTCGCGACTCACGCGAACACCGAATCGCATCGTCGCGGCCGACGAACTCTGGAGTTCAGTCTGGGGAGTGAACAAGCCGCTCAACTCTGAAAGTCTGCACGTTTACATCTATCGACTCCGGGCCAAGCTGTCTGATTTCGGACTGCAGATCGAGACGATGGTTAACGTGGGTTACCGGTTAATCACCTCGAAAAGCTAAGAAAAACGCTAGATTCCCACTGACTGTTAACTGAGAGTTCAGATAGCGTTCAGTTAGATGTAACACCGGTTCCTTAGGCTTTGAGCTTACAAATCGCTCTGGACCATCAGCTCAACAGGATTGGAGATCCTAAATGTCTGTCTCGAAAAGTGTGCGACTGGTAGTGCTGTTCAGCGCTTTGGCGTTGTTAGTTGTTTCGATTGCTTGTAACGGAAACAATACGAATCCCGGTACGTCTTCGGTAAGTCTTCAGGGTGCGGGCGCCACTTTTCCGAATCCGCTTTATCAAAAATGGTTGAGCGAGTACGGGAAGGTTCACCCGAATGTGAAGATTGACTATCAGTCGATTGGATCGGGTGGCGGTATCAAGCAACTAAAAGAGCAGACAGTGGATTTCGGCGCGTCGGATGCGCCGATGAAGGATGAGGATCTAAAGGCAGCGCCGGGCGAAGTGTTGCACATACCGACAGTGCTCGGTGCAGTTATCATCACTTACAACCTCGAAGGTTTGAAAGCACCATTGAAGTTCTCGCCGGAAGTCATCGCCGACATTTTCCTGGGCAAGATCAAGAAGTGGAATGATCCGAAGATCGCGGCTGACAATGCCGGTGTGTCATTGCCCGCGACGGATATCACGGTTGTCACACGCGCCGAAAGCAGCGGCACCTCGGCTGTGTTCACAGACTTTCTTTCGAAGGTTAGTCCGGAATGGAAAGAGAAGGTTGGTGCTGGGACTTCGCCGAAATGGCCGGTCGGAGTGAGCGGTAAAGGTAACGAAGGTGTAACCGGGCAAGTGAAGAACACGCCGAACACCATCGGCTATGTCGAGCTTGCCTACGCGGTCCAGAACAAGCTGCCAGTCGCGCAGGTCAAAAACGCCGCCGGAAACTTTATCGACCCGTCGATCGATGCAGTAACGGCAGCCGCTTCCGCTTCAGCGGGAAGCACACCTGATGACCTCCGCGTCTCTATTACGAACGCGACTGGTCCACAGGCTTATCCGATTTCCAGCTACACCTACATCCTCGTCTACAAGAATCAGAAAGATGCGGCGAAAGGAAAAGCGCTCGTCGACTTCCTGTGGTGGGGAATTCACGACGGCGAACGTTTCGCAAAAGAGTTGCAGTACGCGCCACTGCCGGCCGATATCGTCAAGCGAGCTGAAGCCAAGATCAATTCGGTTACCGCGGGCGGCACGGCATTAAGGTAACGGCGTAAATGAGTTGGGCCACGAACACGCGAGCAGGACTCGCCGGCCAGGGTTCCACCTGGCGGCGAGTTCTTTCGCCAACTGGAAATACCGGCGACGCAGTGTTTCGTGTGTTGATGTTGCTGGTTGCTCTTTTAATGATCGGCGTCGTGCTGGCGATGGTGACCGCACTCACCGCCGATTCAATGACTTCGATCCGGCAGTTCGGGTTCCATTTCCTGACGGGACAAAATTGGGATCCGATTAAAGGTGAATTCGGAGCGCTGGCTTTTGTTTACGGCACCCTCGCTTCGTCGCTAATCGCACTCTTGATCAGCGTTCCTTTTTCACTCGGAATCGCAATCTTTCTGGTCGAACAGGCGCCACACTACATCGCGAGACCGGTCGGGTTTCTCGTGGAATTGTTGGCGGCGATTCCGTCAGTTGTTTACGGCTTGTGGGGAATCTTCGTGCTGGCTCCGGTGTTGCGCCAATACGTCGAGCCTCCTTTGGCTGCCGTGTTTGGTTGGCTGCCGTTATTCCGCGGAACGATCACCGGAATCGGATTGCTAACAGGCGGAATCATTCTCGCGATCATGGTGACGCCGATCATCTCCGCTGTGGTTCGCGACGTACTCGCGGCTGTGCCGGGATCGCAACGCGAGGCAGCGCTCGCTTTGGGTGCGACGAAGTGGGAAATGATTCGCGTGGTGTTGGTTAATGGAGCGCCGGGTATTGCGGGTGCGGTGATTCTGGGTTTGGGACGCGCGTTGGGTGAGACGATGGCTGTGACGATGGTGATCGGCAATCGTCCGCAAATTAGTCTGTCGCTCTTTGAACCGTCGTACACGATCGCTTCGGCGATTGCGAATGAATTCACTGAAGCGACCGGCGATCTTCATCTGAGCGCGCTTGTCGAGCTGGGACTAATTTTGTTTCTCGTGACGTTCGTCGTGAATGGTATCGCGCGAGTTCTAGTTTGGAATGTGACGCGAAAAACCGGTGGAGTTGGTAGGGCTGCGTAATGACTGAGTACGGCTATGCAGATCGAAGACGTCGTGCGACCAGCGCGGTGATGACCACGTTGACTGGTCTCTGCACGCTGCTTGCCGTCGGCGCGTTGCTGGTAATTCTGTCCTACATCGCCTGGCAAGGTATCGGCTCGTTGAGCTGGCAGTTCCTGATCGATCGTCCGCGTCCGGTTGGTGAAGGTGGCGGCATCGGAAACGCGATCGTCGGTTCGCTTGTGCTGCTTTTGATCTCCTCCGGCTTCGGGTTGCCGCTCGGAATCTGTGTTGGGATTTATTTGTCAGAGATTGGACGCGGACGCCTCGGCGGCGTGGTTCGTTTCATCGTGGATACGCTGACCGGTATTCCGTCGATTGTCACCGGAGTTTTTGTTTACGCAATCCTCGTGTTGCCGATGAAGCATTTCTCCGCGATGGCGGGCGGCGTGGCGTTAGCGCTCATCATGATTCCGATCGTCGCACGCACCACGGAAGAGATGCTGAAGCTGGTGCCGCACAGTATGCGTGAAGGAGCCCTCGCGCTAGGCGCACCGCAGTGGCGCGTGACGTTGGGCGTAGTTGTTCCGGCGGCGGCGCCGGGAATTGCGACGGGTGCGATGCTCGCGATCGCGCGTGTTTCAGGCGAGACGGCGCCGTTGTTGTTCACGGCTTTCGGGAGTCGATTTTTTCCGGAGTCGTTGAACGAGCCGATCGCTTCGTTGACGGTCCAGATCTACAGCTACGCGATCTCGCCGTATGACGAATGGCATGCGCAGGCATGGGCCGCGACGCTTGTGTTGATGACGTTGGTGTTGGGGATCAACATCATCGTGCGCTTCCTAACGCGTAAGCGCTTTTGATTTTGAAAAGTTCTTTTTGTGCCTTTTTGTGGCTAATTTATGCCTGTAGAAATCGCAGCTCCGAAAATTGAAGTGCGCACCTCCACGGCGCCGCCTCCGCAAGCCGACGCCAAAGCAAAGGTGGCGGTTAGCGATCTGAATTTCTTCTACGGTCGCACACAGGCGCTCCATAACATCTCGATCAAGATCCCGGAACGCATCGTGATGGCATTTATTGGTCCATCGGGCTGCGGCAAGTCGACTTTCCTGCGCACACTCAATCGTATGAACGACGTCATACCAGGTACGCGCGTCGGCGGCCAGGTAATGATCGACGATCACGACATCTACGCACCGGGCACTGACGTGGTCGAGTTGCGTCGTCGCGTGGGCATGGTCTTTCAGAAGTCGAATCCGTTTCCCAAGTCGATCTTCGACAACGTCGCTTACGGTTTGAGAATCAATCGTCTGACGAATAGCAGTTCAGAGCTCGCGGGACGAGTGGAACAGGCACTCAAAGACGCGGCACTGTGGAATGAAGTCAAAGATCGGTTGAAAACTTCGGCGCTGAGTTTGTCCGGTGGACAGCAACAACGCCTTTGCATCGCGCGCGCACTCGCGATTCGTCCTGAGGTACTATTGATGGACGAGCCGGCGTCGGCATTGGATCCGATTGCAACCTCAAAGATCGAGGAATTGATCTTCGATTTGAAGAAGCAGTACACAATCGTTATCGTCACGCACAACATGCAACAGGCGGCGCGCGTGTCTGACACAACGGCGTTTTTCCTGCTCGGGAAGTTGATCGAAGTAAACTCGACTGAGAAGATGTTTACCGCCCCCAACGAAAAGCTAACTGAAGACTACATCACGGGAAGATTTGGATAAGACACAGATTTTATGGATACCCACCGTCATCTGGACGACGAACTGAGTTCACTGCGCGACCGTGTTTTATTGCTCGGCGGCGAAGCAGAGCAGGCCCTCGAGCGTGCCATGTACGCGCTGAGCGAGCGTGATAGCGAAGTCGCACAAGACGTTCTCGAGCACGACGATCAAGTCGATCATCTCGAAGTCGAGATCGATCGCCAGTGCATCGATATCATTGCGCTGCGACAGCCCGCCGCGCGCGATCTGCGTTTTGTTATCTCGGTTGCGAAAATGGCCCCGGTGCTGGAGCGCATCGCTGACCATGCGGTCAACATCGCGCGTGCCGCGATCGATTTGAATAACGAACCGGAATTGAACTCAGTGCTCGATCTGAACAGCATGTCCGAACATGCTTTGCAGATGTTGCGCGGGGCACTCGATGCATTCACGTCGAACGATGCAATCAGCGCTCGCGAGATCATCAAGAGCGACAGCCGGATCAATGATCTCTACAACCACACCTTTCATCGTCTGATTGAGTTGATGGTTACTGAGCCCGCCACTGCGACTCGCGACGCCCGGCTGCTCTTTGTCGCCAAACATCTCGAACGCATCGGCGACTACGTCACCGACATTTGTGAACTGACTGTCTACATGGCTGAGGCCGCATTCATTAAGCACACATAGTTATGACCCGCCCAATCCTAATCATCGAGGATGACGCCGACATCTCCGAAAGTTTGAAATATAACTTTGAGCGTGAAGGCTTGGTGGCTGTGACCGCCCCAACTGGCGAAGCGGGTCTGTCTGCCGCACTGAACGAGCGCGACCCTCCACGACTCATCATTCTCGATCTCATGCTACCGGGAATGAGCGGGATCGAGTTGTGTCGTCGTCTGCGACGTGAACCCGCGACGAGGCGCACACCGATCATCATGTTGACGGCAAAGGCATCGGAAACCGATCGCGTGACTGGACTCGATCTCGGCGCCGATGACTACATCACGAAACCATTTTCAGTACGCGAACTGCTCGCGCGCGTCCGCGCCGTTATGCGTCGTGCGGACGAAACGATGGGTAAGACCTATGAAGACGATCATCTGCTCATCGATTTTGACGACATCAGAGTTGTTTGTGAGGGCGTGAAGATAAAGCTCACCAACAAGGAATTCACGCTCCTTTCCGTCCTCGCGAGAAGCGCCGATCGCGTCGTTACGCGGCAGCAGTTGCTGGATAGTGTCTGGGGATACAGTTACTATGGCGACGCGCGCACGCTTGACGTGCACATTCGTCGGTTGCGACAGAAGCTCGATAAATGCGGCGATTGCATCGAGACGGTCGTCGGCGTCGGCTATCGTTTCATTGGTTGCACCGGTCAGGCGGCGGCGAGCTCAACAAGCAACTGAAGGTTAGGTTCTCGTGGCCAAGCGACAGTCTCTACTGGTAGCCGCGTGTATTGTTCTTACGGCTCTCGCCCTCGCAATCCCCTCGTTTTCCGTCCGCTTGATTCTCGCCGGTGTTGTGTTGGTCGTTGCGGTGGTGTGGCTTGTAACCGCGCCCATTGGTAGACGCGCAGCGAATGCCGAGAATTCCATCGTCGATCGCATCGATCAAACAAACGCTCCTGGAAACTTCGAAATCCGCTCGTTGCTAGACGCAACGATGGCCGGCATGCGTGAGGGTTTGCTGGTCGTCAACCGAGACATGCGCGTTGTCGCCTCAAACAGGGCCGCGCACAAATTATTCAGCTCGTCAGTGAGAGCGATCAAATCGCAACGACTAACTGAGTTGACTCGCAACCCGGCGATCTACAGTGCCTTCCTCGACGGTCTGAAAGGGATTGAACGCAGCGGCGTCAAAGTTGAGACACATGGACCAGAGCGGCAGATCTTCGATCTGCGAGTCGTGCCGATTGGAAATGTGAACGGTAATGGAGCTGAAGGAGCGCTCGGCGTCTTCTTCGATATCACACGCACTGAGCGTCTCGAACTCGTCAGACAGGAATTTCTCTCGAACGTGTCGCATGAATTGCGCACGCCGTTGACGGCAATCATCGCGTTTGTGGAAACACTCGAAAACGGCGCGATGGAAGATGCCGAGAGCTCGCAGCGATTTCTGTCGATTATCCGCAAGAACGCGTCGCGAATGCACGGTCTGATCGACGACATCCTTGAGCTCACTGCGATCGAAGGCGGCAACGTGCAGCTCAGGGCCGCGCCGGTTGAACTGCACAGTCTCGTCCAGGAAGTGTGTGCGTCGCTGGCAGCGAAAGCCGATGCGCAAAACGTCACGCTCAAAAACGACGTCGCTTCTGAAGTGATTGTGTATGCGGATGCGCGACGGCTCGAGCAGATGCTGACGAACTTGATTGATAACGGGATCAAGTTCAGCCGCGACCGCGGCACAGTTGCGATCAGTTACGAACCCGGGACGCGTGACAAGATCCTCGTGCAGGACAATGGCGACGGAATTCCGGCGCAGCATCTGGAGCGACTGTTCGAGCGCTTTTATCGCGTCGACCGAGCGCGGTCGAGAGACATGGGCGGCACCGGTCTTGGGTTGGCTATCGTCAAGCACCTCGCGTTGCTGCATGGCGGCGAAGTAACCGTGACTTCTGAGCTGGGAAAGGGCACCACGTTCACCATCCACCTCCCAAAAGCTCACTAAATCAGCGTAAATCCGCGTAAATCCGCGTGTGAAAAACATTGTTGCAACTACCCTCGCTCGTTTGCAATAATGCTTCCCTGAGGTTCTGCCTCCGATCTCGTCCCCGACAGCCCTAATAGTCCTCTCATTAATTGACAGATTAGTAGTCTGGGGGGATGAACTATGAAAATCAGGCGATTTGTTAGAAAGGCGTCGTCGTTTGTGACGCAGCTCGGCGCCGCGCTCTTAAAGGCCGTGCTTACGAGCTTTATTCTCGGCGTGGTGCTGGTTTCGGTCATGCATTACATGGGCGTGCCCGTGCCGAGCCCGGATGACTTGCTGCGTGGAGTGTCACGACTGGCACACGTTCTTTCGTAGAGGAAAATAATTGAGCACAGACAAGGCCTACGACGTGCTGGGGGTGAAGCCCGGCGTTTCGAACAGGGAACTGAAAGCAGCACATCGAGACCTTGCCAAGGTTTGGCATCCGGACAGGTTTCTGCACGATCCGCGCCTCCAGGAAAAGGCGCAGGAGAAGTTGAAAGAGATCAATGAGGCTTACGACGTGTTGATCTCAGGCACGGTGCCGAAGCCCGTCACGCCTCCGGTTTCGCAAACTGTTTACACCGAGTCTGTGCGAACTGCGCGTTCAGGTGGAAGTTGGAAATGGGCTGCGGTGTTGTTGGTCTTCGTTGCTGTGTTTGCGTTCACGACCAGGAGTTTGCTGCAACGTCGCCACGTTGTTCCCGAGCAGGAGATCGTTCAGCCAACTCAGCCCGAGCAGGAAGCACGAACGAGAACTGAGGCGCCTCGAAAAGTAACTCGCGACGAATCAGTGCCGACAGCGGAGCCGAGTCAAAGCCCCATCGAAACACAGCCCGCAGCCGTTGCTACAGTCACGGTCACGATCGATCCGGCAAGTGGCCTATTAGCAAAACCAGACTGCCCAGTCCGCAGCCGCATGACGTATCCGCGCGGCGGCGAGCCCACCGGCCACTGCAACATCAATCACGCGCCGCCACCAAAAGATTCCCGCATCAAGTCGATCACAGAAAAGATCCTGCGATAAGCAGCCACAAAAGGCACAAAAAACACAAAAGGCACATAGAAGATCTCAGCAGATCCTTTTGTGCCTTTTGTGCTTTATGTGCCTTTTGTGGCTACTTGTTAGAACGAAAAAACGAGTTGTTGCTGGACGCGATAGGTTCGTGGTGCGAAGTCGCCGAGTGGCACGAAGAAATTCGGAAACTGTCCACTGCGCCGCAACGAGTTCTGAATAAAGAACAAGCTCTGGAACGTCACCTTCTTGCTGAGCCCATATTCGAATCGGAAGTGACTGGTGCGGATGTTTACGCCCGTGTTTGTTCCGAGATCGTCGTCTGTCACCTGCGAGATCAGAGAGTTGGCCCCTTTGATGGCGAACACATAAAGAAACGCCGTGTCACCGCGTTTCGTGATCCTGCCAACCTGCAACGCCGCGAGCATCGCATCGCGTTCATTCAAACCCGTCGCGACGTTACGCGCGAGCTGGAGATTGAACGTCACCGGAAATGCGTGATCGCCGCGCGTGAATCCAGCATAGTTCAAACGATACGTGAGTCGTGCAACCTGAAACCCAGGCGCTGTGTAAACAACGCCGCCCGGAGTCGTGGTCGCATTGCCGGTGCCCGGAAGTGGTCCTGAGAGCGCGATCCCCAATCCGGGTTGGACCAGCAGCACGAGTCCATCCTGGGTCGAAGCAAGTTGAATCTGATTCGGATGATCGTAGAGCTGAATGTCACCGCCAAACTGGCTGCTCCACCGCTTGTTGAAGATCTGATTTAGCAAAACTCCCTGGTGGAACAGCCGTGCTGATCGTCCTGCTGTGCCGACAACCTCACCCGCGCGGGCCAGCGGACTGTTAGGCGTGATTATCGCGACGTTCGGAGTTGAAAGAATGTATTGACCGGCACGGAGCTCCAGACTCGAAACGCGCGCTGAGTTTGATTTGAAAGTAGCGGTGTACTTTTCGTTGAAGCCGTTGAAACGAATATCGTCGTCAAAGAGAAATCTCGAGTTATCAGCAAACACGTCCTGCACGCGACCGCCCTGTAACTGGATCGCCTTTGTCGGCCGATACTCGATCCACGCCTCACTTATCGAGAACGGCGCCCGGGCCGTGATCGAAGTGAAATCCTGATTCGTTGAAAGCTGGTTGTTGAGCGGGCCGGTTGCGAGTTGCGCATGAAAACTCAGATTCGGATAAAGATCGGAATCAAGGTTGAGCCGAAAACGATATCTGCCACGGGCGTTTTGCACGTGATCGAGCGGCGGATCCGGCGGATGCGTAGCGCTGCGATAGATGCCATCAAATCGCAGTCGAAAGTCACCGCTAATTCGAAACGAACCAATCTTCAATACCTGGCCTTCGACTTTTGCGAGACGTTGTTCGACAGTCGGTGTTTGCGGCTCTGCAGTAACGTTTTCTGAATGAGTAGTGACAGTCGCCGCTGTTTCCGCAGCTTTCGCGGCAGGAGCCGGTTGCACGGAAAGCTTGTCGAGCAACGCCTGGATCGTCGACTGCTGTTCCATGAGCGCTTTCTGCAACTGATCGAGCTTGAGATTTTGGCGCTCGAGTTCGCTTTCCAGCTGCCGCACTCGCTCCGAGACGTTCGTCTCAGACGATTCCGCGCCCGTCCTAACGATCTCCTGCGCCGTCGCGGGGAGGGCAATTAGAGTAAGAAGACATAGATATAGTGCGATTGAGCCTGGTCGATTCCCAATCGAAAGCTTCATGATTTCGGTCCTCGCTGAGTTTTGATCTGAAGTGACACGGCAGGATATGTCTGCCGTCTTAAATCGAGCTTTCTGTGAAGTTACATCTGTGTGAACAGAACGGCAATGAAAAGGGTCGTTGACAATAATCTCGGGCGAACCTACTATTTTGAGTGCTACACGAAAGTGCTCTCCTGCTCAAAGGAACGATGCTTCTTCTTCAGACGGCAACGACGACAACCCAAACTGTGGGCAGCCCGATAACCGGGTACTGGCCGGTGATGATCTTTTTCGTCGTCGCCGTGATCTTTCCAGTACTGCCGATTGTTCTGGGCCGATTTCTGCGGCCAATCAAGTATGAAAAGGGAAAGATGCGGCCTTATGAATGCGGCATCGACCCGACGACTGAAGCACACGAGCGTTTCACCGTGCGCTACTATATTGTCGCAATGTTGTTTCTGATATTTGACGTCGAAACGATCTTTTTGTTGCCCTGGGCAATTATTTTCATGGGCGACGATTTCTCGTTTACGAAGTTTGCTTTGATCGAGATGTTTGTCTTCATTGCGATTCTTGTGGTTGGTTATTATTACGCGTGGCGGAAGGGCGCACTGGAGTGGGCGTAGAGTCTTATGGCTGAACACGAAGAAGGCTTTGTTCTAACCACCGTCGATTCGATCATGAATTCGCTTCGACGCAGCGTGGGCGCAAAAACTGTCGACATCGCGGCGCCGGTGGTTAACTGGGCGCGCAAGTCGGCGCTCTGGCCCATGACGTTCGGTCTCGCGTGTTGTGCCATCGAGATGATTGCGACCGGCGCCGGCCGGTTCGACATCGATCGGTTTGGAGCCGGTGTCTTTCGTCCCAGTCCACGACAAAGCGATCTGATCATCATTGCCGGAACGGTTACTTTGAAAATGGGACCGGTGGTACGACGTGTCTACGATCAGATGCCGGAACCCAAGTGGGCCATCGCAATGGGCGCCTGCGCCTCTACCGGTGGACCATTCGATTCTTATTCCACGATGCAGGGCGTCGATCGATGCATCCCTGTTGACGTTTACATTCCCGGTTGTCCTCCAAGACCCGAAGCCCTTTTATACGGCCTAATGCGATTGCAAGACATCATCATGCGCGAAGCGCCGTCTGCATACATCTTTGACTCGGACGGCGCGGTGCATCGCCGGCGGCAATTCGAAGACGAAGAGTTTCCCGTTGCGGACATCGCGGCCACCAGCATGTCTGGCCTAACCGACATCCGCTAGCCCCTTCTAAACCTCCCGGAGAGTGCTTGATATCGATTGAGCCAACAATTGTTTTTAAAGAGTTTGGAGGATGAGATGAGAAAAGTTTTTCGCACACTGTTAGTTTTGAGCGTAGTTTTGGGACTGGTATCGATCAGTCTGGCGCAAACAAAGCCACGTATTACGAGACGCACCACGACGAGGAGAGTTGTTCCACTCGTTCCGGCTGGAACCGATCTCAAAGTTCGCATCAACGATACGCTTTCGAGTAAAGACTCGCGCATCGGCGATCGATTTACTGCGACTGTGATCGATCCGAGCCGCTTCGATGAAGCACGACTCAACGGTCACGTCAGCTCGATTCAGAAGTCAGGAAAGATCAAAGGCCGGACCAGCATGAATCTCGCTTTTGATTCGATCGAGCTGCGCGACGGCCGTAGAGGTGTGCTGCACGGATACGTGACCAGAGTTTACGGCGAAGGTTCCGGGCGCGCCGATAACGAAGGCGGCGTCGAATCCGGCAGCCGGACCAAGCAAACCGTGAAGCGCGCGGGTATTGGCGCGACGGTCGGCGCGATCGTCGGTGGCATTGCAGGGGGTGGTAAAGGCGCGGCGATTGGATTGATCATCGGCGGAGCCGGCGGCGCTGGATCACTCGCGGTGCAAGGCAGCAAGGAATTGAAGATTGAGTCCGGCACTGAGATGCTGGTTCACGTCACGCGCTAGGTTCAATACACAATTTAGCCACGGATTTCACGGATAAAATCCGTGTGATCTGTGGCTTTTTCTTTTCTGGAAGAAACTTGAGCTCCTGTTCGTCCAACATACGATGGCGATGGCTGAACAGCTTATCAACGGACAAGTGATCGAAGCGTGCCAGCAGGGCGACCGCGCAGCCTTTCAACTCCTCTTCGAAACTTACAAAGACAAAGTGTTTTCCATCGCCGTCTATTCGTCGGGCGGTGACCGGGCTGTGGCTGACGACGTCACGCAACAGATATTTCTGAAGTTGTTCACCGCCATCCGTCAGTTTCGCGGCGATTCGGAGTTCACGACCTGGCTTTATCGTATGGTCGTCAATGCCTGTCTCGATGAACGTCGTCGCCGCCGAAGGTGGTTGCCGTTGCCCGAGACTATGGCGATGAAGAACCCGAGCGAGAAGAAGCCGCAGGAGAAACAGTACGCCAGACGCGAGGTTTCGGAAGCCGTGCAGGCGGCGATTGGCGAACTCAAACCGAAGTTTCGTTTGCCGATCTTGTTGAAGTACATCGAGGGGCTGTCGTACGAAGAGATTGCGAGTGTGATGGGTTGTTCGAAAGGAACGGTGGCTTCGCGTCTGAATCGTGGTCACAGCCAGCTCGCGAAACGGCTGGCGCATTTGAACCATCCGGCTGCGTGGGGTGAGTGAGGGTTTACGGAGAAGCATTGATGTTTTCTAGACACGTTACAAAAGATATTTCAGCTTATTGTCATGGAGAACTGTCGAACGAAGAGTCGAAGCAGTTTGCAGAACACATTATTTCGTGTGTCGGGTGTCGAAGCAGATTTGAAGAGATCAAGCTGGGGATAAAATTCGCCGAACAACTGCCGCAGATTTCGGCGCCGGATCATTTTTGGAGCGGGCTTGAATCGCTGCTCGACAAGCAGGATCCACAGATTACGCAGATTAGGCGAATGAATGCGAGCGGTTGGCGTTGGCAGATGAATGTGGCCGCTGCCGCTGGAGTGTTGCTCGTTTTGAGCATTGGTGTGTGGTGGATCTACAGCAAGCGGTCCAGCTCGGTCCTCATATCTGAAAATGGAAAGCCATACTGGCAAGTGATACGTCTCGACGGAACACCAACGATCGGGAAAGAGGGAATTTCAAACAACGGGCAACTGGCCGTCGGCGAATGGCTGGAGACAGATGGAAAGTCGAAGGCACAGATTGCGGTCAGTTCGATCGGCAGTGTTGATATCGACGAAAACACGCGCGTCCGGTTACTCGAAACACATGCCACCGAACATCGGCTCGAGCTGGCGCGCGGAAAGATGAGTGCACGCATTTGGGCGCCGCCGAGACTCTTCTTTGTCGACACTCCTTCGGCAGTCGCAGCCGATCTCGGTTGTGCTTACACGCTTGAAGTTGACGATCATGGAGCAAGTAAGTTGCAGGTGACATCGGGTTGGGTGGCGTTGGAGCTAAAGGATCGTGAGTCGGTGGTTCCAGCGGGAGCGTCCTGCGAAACACAGCCCGGGATTGGACCAGGGACGCCATACTTCGAAGACTCTTCTTCGTCGTTTCGCACCGAGCTGAAGACTGTTGACTTTGATCCCGATGCGGCCGCGCGCAGTGCTGCACTCAAGTTGATGCTCGACAACGCGCGACCCAAAGATACGCTGACGCTTTGGCATCTGCTGACGCGTGTTAACGGCAACGATCGTGCGCGTGTTTACGAGAAGATGGCCACCTTCTCGCCACCGCCTCAAGGTGTGACTCGCGAGGGCATTCTGCAACTCAATCAGACGATGCTTGATTCGTGGCGAGATGAACTCAAGCTTACCTGGATGGGTGTTGGTAAAGGCGTGCCGAAGCCGATCGCTGAAGCGTATTGGCGAGCGAAGAATGGATTAAGCCGCAGGCTAAAGGAGATGGCACCTAAATAGTCACAAAGCTCGAATGAAGAAGGGAAGCTTGAGGAGTCAGGCATCGAGTTTCGGTCTCTCGCCTCTAGCCTTTGGTTTCTTATCCTTGATCTGGGACAAAAGCTTGCGCAAATCACTCGGACTAATTCCGAGCAGTCTTGCTGCTCTCGCCTGGTTTCCATGGGTCTTTCTGAGCGCTTTGGTAATGAACACCGGGTTTATTACACGTCCGTACATTCCATAACTGCCGGACCTACTCATCCCTAAGTCAACTGGCTTAAAATGCTTTAAGTCAATACGCTCGTCAGATAAGTCGTGCCATTTCCTCAGTATACTGAGGGAATTTGGGAGTTCGCTTAATGACGGATTAAGCATTAACTGTAAATGAAAGAGACTCGACCTTGGCTCTATCGCCAACATCTTGAAGTAACCTTCGTTTATGGCCACAGCTCTAAAAGCGTCCCTGGCTTCGTAGTCGCCAAAAAGCTTTGTTGGTATCGATTCCCAGGCATGAAAAACTACAGAAATCCTCGGCTGAAACTCGTCCAAGTCCAACAGAAATGTGTGCACCGTGTTCCGAGCCGACGGATTGCAGAGTTCTAACGCTCCCTTGAGATCAGCATCCTCGGGAAGAGGTTGAGCGTAGAGCACGTTTTCGACTTGGATTAGAGTCTCTTCTGTCTCTAAGAGTTCCTCGAGGCTTTCTATCGACTCGGTGCGAATGTCAATTGGTACGTCCGCATCCAGCGAGATCAATGTCAGATCGAGCGCCCAGGTGAAGTTGCAATGATTTCTCAGTTCGAGCTCGACGTCTTCGATTGATGTATCTTCGAGAATTCGTAGATCGGAGCCTTCGCCAAAGAGATATGGAAGATCTTCCTGTTGCCTCGACGTGAGGGTAGACGGGTCATCCACCTCAAATGATTTGAGTGAGTCTCCATCGATGAGCAACGCTCGTCCTGAGCGTCCTGAGATTATCGCGTTCATTTAGGCTACCGTAACATTATGTTTCAACAACTTGGAAGTGACAGCCTTAAGTATCGTCTCGCGGGGACCGCTGCTGGGGGCTGTTACCGTTACCTTTTCCATGGTTAATACGGAAATTGGCCCCCAGATATGCACTTCGATGAAGTCGTCATCCGCTGAAGATGCACCCTGCTTTAACAGTCTCTTTGAGTATTGGCCAGGGAGCAGGTTCGGGTCAATGGCGGTTGCAAGCTTAGCGACGCTGAGCATTGCGCGGTCGCTCCAGGCCGCCCTGAAGCCCTTCGGAAGCACAGGATTGCTCACCTCAATTTTTTTGTGCTTCATGAACAAGACCGAATTCTCTTCAAAAACAGAAGCTCGATGAGAAATCATCTCGTTGCGAAGAGCCATTGAGCAGGGGCCGTAATTACGAACTCCGACACCATCGATTGAGAGTGCTCCGAAACGCATCTCCTTCTTGAACTTTGGGAATAATACCGTGTCGGTCACTTCTCGTACGACATCCCATTCATCGCCGTCTGGTAAGCGAATGTTGCTTTCCAGTTGCTCATAATATGTCGCATAAAGTTGCTTCGTCGTTGTTGCCAGGCGTAGCACTTCGCTCTCTGAACGAGCGATTACGGCAACGGATGTTGTTACAGCCCGCTCAAAACCGACTAAGACCTTATCGGCTCCTCTTTGCAATGCATCGGTTTTGGCTGTGTTGTAGCGATTGAGTAGTTCTCCACGTTCGTTGCCGTCTTCTGCCGCTATTACGTTCCAGAAGATTCCAGGTCGCGCACAGTGCGGACATCTCTCAGCGGGTTGCGGAATATCGTTATTACAACTAACGCAAGGAATCGAAGCAGGCATTGTGAGAATTACACCTCAGTGAGATGACGTGTATCGTTGATTGCGAGTACGCGGACGAAGCCGTCTCTTCTTAGTTCGAAGCGTGTAATACCACAATTCCCGGTTGAGATCCAGACGGGTTTGAGTTCGGGTGCGTCGAGGGCGCCCATCAGGTGCAAGGCGAGGATGCAGATGGTGCCGGTGTGACTGAAGACCGCGATTTTGCCGCCGCGATTTTCTTTGATGATCTCGTCCAGTTTCTGACGCGCTCGATCGAGTAGTTGACGATAACTCTCACCTCCATCCAGCACGTGTTCAAAGTCGCGTCGTAGCAAAGCCGCATACTGATCTGGATGTTGCTGCGCTGCGTCTTCAAAAGTTAAACCTTCCATCACGCCGACACTACGCTCGCGAAAGGCGGTCGTCGCGTGAACAGGCAAGCCGGTCACCTTGGAAAGCGGCCGCGCCGTTTCCATCGCCCGCGCCAGATCGCTCGAGTAAATCGCTGTTATAGATTCGGATTTGAGAGTGAGTGCAGTTGCTTCAGCTTGTTTGCGACCGCGCGTGGAGAGCGGTGTTGCAGTGTGTCCGCCAAAACGCCGTTCAGCGTTTCCTCTCGACTGACCGTGACGAATGAGGAGTACGGTTGTTGCAGCGGGCATTTGGACATTTACTGCTAAGCAGCGACTGCGTCGGCCTTCAACTTCTCCGCCTGGTAATGCGCCACCAGGGCGTCGATGAACGGATCGAGATTGCCTTCCATCACCAGGTCAAGCTGGTGAATAGTCAGGCCGATGCGATGATCGGTTACGCGGTTCTCTTTGAAGTTGTAGGTGCGAATCTTTTCGGAGCGATCGCCGGAACCAACCATCGAACGTCGCTCGCTGGCGAGCGCATCGTGTTGCTTCTGCTCTTCGAGTTCCTGCAAACGCGCACGCAAGACGCGCATCGCTTTCTCGCGGTTTTTGATTTGTGACTTCTCGTCCTGCATCGACACGACGACGTTTGTCGGGAGGTGTGTGATGCGCACGGCCGAGTAAGTCGTGTTGACTGACTGGCCACCAGGACCAGACGAGCAGAACGTGTCGATACGCAAATCCTTCGGATCGATCTTCACGTCAACTTCTTCAGCTTCCGGCAACACGGCAACCGTGATCGCAGACGTGTGAATCCTTCCACTCGCTTCGGTCTGCGGCACACGCTGCACGCGATGAACACCCGATTCGTGTTTCAACTTCGAATAGACTTTGTCTCCTTCGATCAACACGATCGCTTCCTTGAGTCCGCCGATGCCTGATTCAGAAGCTTCGAGAACTTCAAAACGCCAGCGCTGCCTTTCAGCGTAGCGCGAATACATTCGCACCATCTCTGCGGCAAAGAGAGTGGCCTCGTCGCCGCCTGTTCCAGCACGAATCTCGAGAATGACGTTCTTCTCGTCGTTCGGATCGGTCGGGATTAAGAGGAGTTTGAGATCCTGATCGGTTTTGTCGATGCGTGTTTGCAGCGACTCGAGTTCGAGACGCGCCATCTCGCGCATTTCGTCGTCGTCGGCCGTGTCCATCAACTCGCGCGCGTCCGCCAACTCCGCTTTCAGACCTTTCCAAGCCTGATACTTTTGGACCACCTCTTCAAGCGTGCGGTGTTGCTTCGCGGCTTTGCCATACGCAGACGGATTGGAGAGCAATTCGGGTGACGAAAGCTCCTGCGTCAATTCCTCATATCTGCCGACAATTTGTTCCAGCTTATCTAACATAAAACCTCGTTATGAAAGCGGCGCGGGTAACGGTTCTGCCGTTGCGGGCTCCAGCTTTAGCGATTCCTTCAACGCTTCAATGGCAACTTCGAGTTGCTGGTCATCGGGCTCCTGCGTGGTGATGTTTTGCAGCCACACGCCCGGCCTCGTCATTAATTTAAAGAACCAACTACTCTCTTTTTTCGCGGAAATGCGAATAATTTCGTATGAGAGACCGGCAACCACCGGCATCAGCGCGATACGAATCAGGAAGTTGAATAACAGCGAATCAAACTTGATTACTGAGAACAACACGATCGCGACGAGCATGACGACCATCAGGAAACTCGTGCCACAGCGTGGATGCTGTCGTGGTTGTGGTCGCGCGTTTTCGACCGTTAGCGGCAGTCCCGCTTCCCACGTGAAAACTGTCTTGTGTTCGGCCCCGTGATATTGAAAGACGCGTTTGATGTCCTTCAGGAGCGAGAAGCTCACGATCATGATCAGAAAGAACGTCATGCGAATCAGTCCGTCGATCAGGTTGAAAGCTACCGACGGACGCACCGGATGCAAGTACGTTCGGACGGTGGACCATGCGTTTCCGTACCACGTTTCGTTTTCCGTTTCAGCGGCGGGCGTGGACGGTTGAGCGGTCGGAGCCGGAGTCGTGCTCGTAGCCGCTGGGGGAACTGTTGCCCAGCCTGCGCCGATAAAGAGAGCATTCGTCAGCAGAAGCGGAGCCGCGACAAAAAGCAGCACGTTGAAGATCAACGCGAAGACGATCGAGCCGGCTGCCGCAGCGGTCGTGCCTTTTTTCAGCTCGTCACGAGAACGTTTTTGCGTCGGCACAGGAATCAGACCGGGAACCGCGCCAGTCAAACCCGCGAAATCTCCTTCGCCTTCAATCACAGCCGGCGAAAGCGCCACCTTGACCTGTTCGACTTTCGCTTGTTCAGCTTCCGCGAATGCTTCGTTGGCTGAGTAGTTCAACGCCTTGATGCCGAGGCCCATCGACTGAACCAGAACGGCGCCGCCGCGCAGCACCGGCAGTTTCAGTAGTGGATACTTGTCGCTCCACTTCGGCAGCGACGCCGCCGTGTTGACGATCGTTCCATCAGCCTTGCGAACGGCGATCGCGTAGGCGTTGGGAGTGCGCATCATGACGCCTTCAATGACCGCCTGGCCGCCGACAATTAGATCTCGTTCTGGTGTACTCATCGCTGTGATTCTTGAATGTGATCGAAAACAATAATGCCGGCGCTGTTATGCCGGTCGCTGGTGCTTGGATGCACGAAGGGCGACCGGCCGATCACGCCGGCGTTCAAGGGTCGGGATGGCTAATGCTGTTTTGGCAATAGCATTACTTTGAAAAGATTACTGTGCGGATGCTGTCGTATCGGCAGCGGGTTTCTTGCCATAGCGCTTGTTGAAGCGATCGACGCGTCCAGCGGTATCGACCAGCTTCTGTTTGCCGGTGAAGAAAGGATGGCACGCGGAACAAATTTCGACGTGCAGGTCGCCTTTCTTGGTCGAGCGCGTTTTGAAGGTCTCGCCGCAAGCGCAGCTAACGGTAATTTCGACGTATTCTGGGTGAATTCCTGGTTTCATTTAAGTCTTCGTCACTCTCTATAGCGGCCCCCGGCCGCGTTTTACAAACAAGATATGATAGGGGTCGCGGTGCGGATCGTCAAGCCAGTCCACAGATTACACAGATTGGTAGGAGAATCGGCGTAATCTGCGGATAAACCCACTCAAGTGCGTTTGCGCGAGATGTTTTTCGAATTCCGTTCCCAAAAGACCCCATCGACATATCCTTGGATACTCGAATCTCTTGATGCATTCTCCAGCCGTTTGGTAGCCAGGCAGCAGTAGTTCTCGTCAATCTCAACGCCAAGATAGTGACGGCCAAGCTTTTTCGCCACAACAGTCGTCGTGCCGGAGCCGTTGAATGGATCGAAGACGAGATCGCCGTCTCGGGAACTGGCCAGGATGATTTTCGCTAGTAGTTTCTCCGGTTTTTGGGTCGGATGATCGGTGTTTTCAGACATTGACCAGTAGGGCACTGTCAGATCCGTCCAGAGATTTGACGGGTGTGTGACTCTGAACCGCCCGTTTTCAGACTCGATCCAATCTTTGGGGTCGCCGTTTCGGTCGGTGTACGGCGCGATGACCTGACGTTTCAGCATCACTGCATCCACGTTGAAGTAATAATCTTCACTCACCGTAAAAAACCAGATGTCTTCCGAACAGTTTTTCCAATTCGACTTCGCCCCACGCCCCTTTTCGCGTTCCCATGTGATTCGGTTCTGAGAAATGAAATATTTTTCACCGATGCGCTGGATTGCCGCCGAGCTGCG
Source organism: Pyrinomonadaceae bacterium (assembly GCA_036401595.1). Classification (GTDB taxonomy): domain Bacteria; phylum Acidobacteriota; class Blastocatellia; order Pyrinomonadales; family Pyrinomonadaceae; genus PSRF01. The sequence continues at coordinate 18,197 of DASWUM010000071.1, read as the reverse complement.
CCAGTCGCCACAGATGTAAACCGAAGCGGTTGGCTTGAGCAGTCTCACGGTGAGCGTCAGCCATGAGTCCAGCCACTCGGCGTAGTCATCGGTCGAGAGCTTCTTGAATTTGCGGTCGTTGAAGCTTTTCGTCAGGTTATAAGGTGGATCCGCAAACATCAGATCGACTGATTGATCGGGTAAATTCGGAAGCGCTGAAAACACGTCCTGGCAAAACAGCTTGTCCTGAATACTTTCGTGCGTTGCCGGTGTTTCGAGCGTGGTGAGTGAAGCTCGGTAGCGAACAAATTCCTCTTCAGTCAGAGTCATGGTTCGATTGAGCGGGGCCCGAGTTGGCATCGCGCCAGTTTACTCCAAAGAAAAAATTGATGAGATCATTCTCGCCATGAGGTAATATGAATAACGCTTTGCTATAATTCGTTTTCGCTTTCTTCTCTTATTCGCTGTAACAGCAGTGTTTACTGAGCGATTGTCTTCCCAGAATCGTGCGGAGACATTCAGCCAAAATCGAAGTGTAAGTGCAGACGAGCTGCCGGCCTAATGTCAGAAGACACTAAGCAACCTGGTTCTGAAGAACCCACATCGCCGGGCGTCTCAGATGCTGAGACGTCCGGCACGCCACCTCGCTCAGCTATTCCGCCCGCAGGAACGCTCGCCGGAGCCGACGCCGAAAAGGCTTCAATGGTCGAGCAGGCAAAAGCACGCGTTGCTGCCGTCAAAGAATCATTGGAGCAACCCGCAGGCGCTGCCGCACCAAAACCGCCGGTTAAGAAAAAGGACGAAGGCCCCAAACCGACTGATGCGAGCGGCCATCCACTGGTCAAGAAACTGAAAGTTAAGTTCGGTGAGGCAATCGGCGACGCGTCCGAGTTTATCGGACAACTCTCGGTTCACGTCGACGGCCAGCGCATCGTCGAGATCTGCAATTTTCTTAAAGATGATAGCGAGGCAAGCTTCAACTACCTTTCTGATCTGACGTGCGTTCACTATCCGGATCGTCGGCAAACGCCGTTTGAGGTTGTTTACAATCTGTATTCAATCGAACACAACGAACGAGTCAGGTTAAAGGCGGCTGCGAAAGACAGCATTGAAAGCGTGACGAGTGTCTGGCCTGCCGCGAACTGGCTCGAGCGCGAAGTTTACGATCTGTTTGGCGTCACGTTTACGAATCATCCGGATTTGCGTCGCTTGTTGTTGCCGCCGGATTGGGAAGGACATCCCCTGCGTAAGGATTATCCACTCGAGTTCATCGAGAACGCGTGGACAGAGAATCATTTGCCCGTGATGTCGGCAGTCGAGATGGAGCAGTTGCACCAGCGACGCGCTTATGGGCTCGAAGTTCTTTCAGTGCCGCAGGAACGATTGATGCGCGACATATTCCGTGGCGGCAAAGATGTAATGCCGAAAGACAAATGACACCGAAAGAGATCGCCACTCATTACGATGCGAAGGTGTTTGATTCGCCTGAAGCGGCGAAAGTGGCGGGATTTGTTTTGACCGAAACCGCGGCGCCGAGAAACGTGTGGAATAAGGCGAGTGCGGCGAGTGCGATCGTCCTGGGGCTCGTGGAGAAGAGAGAAAGCGGCGAGGTTGAAGATATTGGTTTGGTGATTGAGCCGTTTCAGGTAACTGGGTGTTACAAGCCGCATCCGGCAGAGGCGCCAGCGGCATAGGGGAAGTTTTACAGTAAATGCATCAAGTAGAAATCGCGACAACTCAGGAAACGCTACTCGACAGCCCAGAGATGGTGCTGAATATGGGCCCGCAGCACCCGTCAACGCACGGTGTGTTACGCGTAGTCCTCAAGCTCGATGGCGAAACCGTCATCGATCTTGATTGCGACATCGGTTACCTCCATCGCGGCATGGAGAAGATCGCGGAGAACCGTGGATACACCCAGATAGCTCCTTACTGGGATCGTCTGGATTACATTGCCGCAGTTTCAAACGGTCTGGTTTGGGTGGAAACGGTCGAGCAGATGATGGGACTTCCGGTCCCGCCGCGCGCACATTACCTGAGGACGATTCTCACTGAGCTCAACCGTATCGCTTCACATCTGCTCTGGCTTGCTACACACGCACTCGACATTGGCGCGGTTACAGTGCTGCTTTGGGCACTGCGCGAACGGGAAGAGATTCTCAAGATCTTTGAACGACAGTTCGGCGCGCGTTTGACATGTCACGCCTGGCGCGTCGGCGGCATGCCAAACGATGCTTACGACGACTTCAACAAAGACGTCCGGCAGTTCGTCAACAACTTCCCGAAGCGACTCGACGAATACGAAACAGTGCTTTCCGAGAACCGCATCTGGCTCAGTCGGACGGTTGGCATCGGCATCATCTCTGCCGAAGACGCGATTGCGATCGGTTTGTCAGGTCCGGCTCTTCGTGGTTCCGGCGTTCCGTGGGACGTGCGCAAGTCTCGACCGTACGCGGCGTATGCTGACATGGATTTCGATATTCCGCTCGGCGAGAACGGCGATACTTATGATCGATATCTCGTGCGACTCGAAGAGATGAGACAGTCGCGACGCATCATCGATCAGGCGCTGGAGAATCTTCCGGATGGTCCAGTCAACGCGAAGTTGCCGAAAATCGTGAAACCGCCAGTCGGTGATTACTACCACTCGATTGAGGCGCCAAAAGGCGAGATTGGTTGTTACATCGTTTCGGACGGCACTGCGCAACCGTGGCGCGTGAGAGTTCGTCCGCCGTCGTTCATCAATCTGCAAGCACTGCGGCAGATGTGTATCGGACACCTCGTCGCCGACGTGGTGGCGATTATCGGAACGTTGGATATCGTTTTAGGGGAGATCGATCGGTGAAGACCAAAACCATCTCTCCCGCAACGGCGCAACCGCGCCACGAAAAAGGCGAATAATACTCTTGCGTGGCGCCGTTGCGCCGTTGCGGGAGGAATTTCTTAGGACGCGATAATTGACTCGCATGCTGCTATTTGCGCCAATAGATGTGCTGAATGATCTGCTGCTGAAGATGGGGCTCAGTGCGGACGCGATAAAGTTTTTCGTCTGGCCCTTGATCCAAATCGGTCTTGTCGTGACTCTAGTCGCTCTCTGGGTGGCGTACGCGACGTATCTGGAGCGCAAGATTTCCGCGTTCATGCAGGCTCGACTCGGACCGATGCGTGTTGGACCATGGGGACTACTACAACCGATTGCAGACGGGATCAAGCTGCTAACGAAGGAAGATTTCATTCCCGATAAAGCGGATCGCTGGATCTTCTTCTTCGCGCCTTACATCGCTGTTGCTTCGGCGTTCATCGTCTTCTCGGTGATTCCGTTTGGTCCTGATTGGGCCGTCATCGCCGACGTGAATATTGGTTTGCTGCTGGTGCTGGCAGTTTCAAGTGTCGGAGTGCTGGCGTTGATTCTTGCCGGCTGGTCGTCCAATTCGAAATACGCATTGCTTGGCGGATTGCGTTCGAGTGCGCAGATGGTCTCTTACGAAGTCGCGATGGGCCTCTCGCTGATCGGCGGTTTGATGTTTGCCCGCACGCTCTCGCTTTCGGGTATCGTCGCGGCGCAGGGATCGGATTCAATCTGGTATATCGTCTATCAACCTGCTGGTTTTCTCTTGTTCCTGATCAGCGGTATTGCCGAAAACAATCGCGCGCCATTCGATTTGCCTGAAGCAGAGTCAGAACTCGTCGCAGGATTTCACACTGAATACTCAGGCATGCGCTGGTCGCTCTTCTTCATGGCCGAGTATGCGGCGATGGTTGTCGTCACTGCGGTCGCCACTACTGTTTATCTCGGTGGCTGGTATTTTCCGTTTGTTAACCGGCTCGAGCTGGCCGGTCATCACAACCTGTACGTCCTCGTCAGCCTGCTGGTGTTTCTCGTCAAGGCTTCGGTCATTCTTTACGTCTATTTCTGGCTGCGCTGGACGTTGCCGCGCTTCCGTTACGACCAACTGATGGATATCGGCTGGAAGTGGCTGATACCGTCGGCCCTCATCAATATCGTGCTTTCCGCATTTGCAATCTTTGTCGTTCAGGCTCTAAATGGTTTCCGAGGAATCGAGACAATCGAGAAACTGGATCGCGGGTTGAACCTGACCGGGACCGGCAAGGGAATCATGATCGTGTTCGGAATACTGGGTCTGTTCATCACCGCGTGGCTGCTTTCGCGGATCAACTGGCGCTCGCGAGATTTCAATTTGACGGTGCAGCGCAGGAATATCAAGCTCGTAAATGTGCCGAAAGGTAAACCCGCTGTGCCGGTAGAGAGTTAATTCATGGCATTAGTAAAAACTCCAAAATCGACGTTTGCTCAGAAGCTGAAACGCTTCTTCATGATCGACCTGATCAGGGGCATGGGGCTGACGTTGAAATACAACGTCGGCGCAATCACCGACAAAGACGCCGTCGCGGGCAAGGGAATCTACACCGAACAGTATCCAAAGGTTCGTCCTGACGTTGCGCCGCGCTTCCATGGCGCGCCGCGTTTGAACATGGACCCGGATACGCACGACACGCTCTGCATCGCCTGCAACCTTTGCGCGATCGCGTGTCCTGAAGATTGCATCGACGTCATTCCGATGGACGTCGAGATCGTCGTCGCCGGAAAGCCGCGCCGGAAAAAAGTGCTCGACGAGTTTATCTTCGACACTTCGCGCTGTATGTTCTGCGCGCTGTGCCAGGAAGCGTGTCCGACTTCATGTCTGGAGTTGACGCAGGACTTCGAACTGGCCACTTACTCGCGCGCCGGCTTTGTCTGGAATCGTGAAATGCTCGAGCAAGGCCGCGAAACAGTGAAGTACACAAGTTAAGTCTAGCCACAAAAAGCACAATATGCTTTTTGGCTGACCCGAGTAGCTCAACAATTCGTTACTGATTCTAAAGTTCCTTTTGTGCCTTTTTGTGGCTAATAAAAGATGACTCTCTCAGGTTACGAGGCGCTCTTCTTCTGGATCTTCGGGCTGGCGGCGATCTTTGCGGGGTTGTTGACCGTGATGGCGCGCAATGCTGTGCATAGTGCGCTGTTTCTGATTTCGTCGCTCGTTTCCGTGGCCGCGCTGTTTGTGCTCGCGCGGGCAGAGTTCATCGCGGGCGTGCAGATACTCGTTTACGTCGGCGGCGTGATGGTGCTGTTTCTCTTTGTCATCATGCTTGTCAACGTGGGCGCTGAAGAGCGTGGGCGCGAAGAGATCTTCAATAACCAACGACAGGTTACGACGAGCTTGATCTTCTGTTTCCTGTTGGTCGGCGGCGTGCTGTTTTCACTCAATCGCGGTTACGGAGGGTTGAAGGCTAACGAGAACATACCTGCTGAAGTGCTCGCTCAAAAACAAATAAAGGACGATCAGACACACCCAACCTCAGCTACACGCAGCAGCAAGATCACTAGCGACACACAAAACATCGGCAGCAGTCTCTATCGCTACGCGTCGTTGCCGTTTGAGATCGCGAGCATTCTGCTGCTGGTAGCAATCATCGGTTCGGTGATGCTGGCGCGCACGCTGAAACAGGAAGTATCGGCGGATGACGTCGATCCCGATGTTCTGCAAGAAGAGATCGCGAGGGATCCGGAGCTCGCTAACCTGGAACCGCAATCGGAATAATCATGCTCAACTTGTTCAGTCCAGCAGTGGTGTTGTTATTACAGGAAGCCGAGCGCAGCCGCATTGCACAGATGTTAGACCAGATGCAAAAAGCCGCTGTTGCTCCTGATCTGTCGAAGTTCCTCGTGATTGGCGCGCTGCTGTTCATCATCGGTGTGGCGGGTGTGCTGACGCGGCGCAACATCATCGTCATCTTCATGTCGATCGAGTTAATTCTCAACGCCGCAAATCTGAACTTCATCGCGTTCTCCCGTTATCTGCAACAGATCGGGAGCCCCAACGCGCTCGCCGGACAAATCTTCACCGTGTTTGTAATTGTGGTAGCAGCGGCTGAAGCGGCGATTGGCCTGGGTATCGTGATCGCGCTTTACCGGAACAAGGAAACGATTTGGGTAGATGAGATCGATCTGTTGAAGTGGTAATCGGTCCGATTGGGACCATTTTCAAACTGCTAAATGCAAAAATACATCTGGCTGGTTCCCCTGCTACCTCTAATCGGCGCCGCAATTAACGGGCTGCTGGGCCGAAAGCTTCGTTTTTCCGAAAAGCTTATCGGCGGCATTGCAGTCGGATCGGTTGCGCTCTCATTTCTTATCAGCCTGACGGCCGTCTATTCATACGGATTTGGCGGTCATCCCGAATGGCCCAAGCCATACGTCACGAGCCAGGATGGTTTTAGTTTCAACTGGATTCCGGGCGGCGCGGTCAGCATCAATCACGGCGCCGAAGCGCGACGCGAGGCGGAGTCACAAAAGCAGGTTGAAGAGAAACTGGCGGCAATGACGCCGGAAGAGCGCAGTCAAACTCATTCAATACTCACCGCCGCTGTCGACTCGCCACGTTATGCGTTGCTCAACATCGAGTGGAGCTATCAACTCGATCCGCTGTCGTCGATCTTCATGCTGATCGTCACCGGCGTCGGTCTCTGTATCTTCGTTTTCGCGACCGGTTACATGCACGGTGAGGCTGGTTTCTATCGCTTCTTCGCATACATGGGTCTCTTCATGTTTGCGATGCTCGTCCTCGTGATGGGCTCAAACTTCGTGATGATGTTTGTCGGTTGGGAAGGTGTCGGTCTCTGCTCGTACCTGCTCATCGGTTACTACTTCGATCGACAGGAAGCCGCGAATGCTTCACGCAAGGCATTCATCACCAACCGCGTCGGCGACTTCGGTTTCGCACTCGCGATCTTCGGCGTGATCGCTACTTTCGGCTCAGCGCAGTACACCGAAGTTTTTGCACAGGCGAAATCGTTTCCGATTGAGCTCATCGGTCACTGGGGCGTTCTCTCCTGGATTGCGCTCGGGCTCTTTATCGGCGCGTGCGGCAAGTCAGCGCAGCTACCACTACACGTGTGGTTGCCCGACGCGATGGCCGGTCCAACGCCAGTGTCCGCACTCATCCACGCTGCGACGATGGTCACCGCCGGTCTCTACATGGTGACGCGCACGAACGTCATCTTCCAGCATGCGCAAACGATGTTGCTGGTCGTCGCGCTCGTCGGCGCCGCGACTGCCATCTTCGCCGCCACAATCGGAATCACGCAGAACGACATCAAGAAGGTGCTTGCGTATTCAACCGTCTCGCAGCTCGGGTTCATGTTTATGGCCTGCGGTGTGGGCGCGTTTGCGATCGCCATCTTCCACGTGATGACGCACGCGTTTTTCAAGGCCCTCATGTTCCTCGGCGCCGGCAGCGTTATTCACGGCATGCATCACGAGCAGGACATGCGTCGCATGGGTGGTTTGAAGAAGTACATGCCGTACACCTATTGGACGTTCATGGCCGGGTGGCTTGCGATCTGCGGCATCATTCCGTTCAGCGGTTTCTGGTCCAAAGACGAAATTCTCTGGAAGTCGGCCTCGATGACTTACATCCCGCTCGGCTGGCTCGTCTGGCTGATCGGCACGATCGCGGCAACGTGCACAGCGTTCTACATGACGCGCCTGATGGCGATGACGTTCTGGGGCAAGGAAAAATTCCTTGAAGGCGCTGGTGGTGAAGCTGACGAAGCGCACGCTTCCGCGTACGACAAGGGACTGGCGGCGCATGACGCCGTACATCCGTCGGCAGGAGATCGTCCACGACACGAACCCGGCGACCACGTTGGACCAGTTCACGAAGACGCAGCGCATCACGTCGCCACGCACGGACACGGCGAAGGGCACCACGGCGCGCATATTCCGCATGAATCGCCGCCGTCGATGTGGGTGCCATTGGCTGTCTTAGCGCTGCTGGCGGTCATTGGTGGTTTCGTCGGTATTGGACCGGCATTCAGATCTGTGACCGGTAGCGAGCATCCCGGCGGCCGTCTGAATATTTCTACGTGGCTGAACCCTATCATCTGGAATCCCGAAACGCGCGAGTTCAATGCGGCTGAAGGTGCACATGAAGCCGCACCGGCAGAGGCTGCACACGGCGAAGCGCCTGCTATTGCTGAAGGTGCTCACGGTGGTTCTGTATATGGCGACGTCGGATTCAACATCGCACATTCAGTGGAAAGCTCGACCCACAGTGAACTCGCAACCGAGTGGATCTTCATCATCATTTCTCTCGTCGTTGCGGGTATCGGAATGTTGTTGGGCGGGTTGTTCTACGTGTGGCGACCGGAGCTGCCAAACATTTGGGCGCAGAGACTGCGGCCACTCTATAACGCCAGTTACAACAAGTATTGGGTCGACGAGTTCTACGGCCTGGTTGTCACGCGCCGTACGATGGATGCATCTCGAGGTGTCTACGCATTTGATTCGAAACTGGTTGACGGCATCGTCAACGGTCTTGCCTGGCTGAGCCGGCAATTCAGTCGTGTCGTGGGCGGTGTCGATAAGTATTTTGTCGATGGTCTGGTCAATACGATTGCCGCGTTCATAGTGCGTTTGATGTCGCCGTTGTTCCGCGCTGCGCAAACCGGCTTCACGCAAAACTATGCGCTCGTGATGGTGCTGGGATTGATGTTGGCCGTGGCCGCATTTTTCGCGAAAGACGTCGCTGGTGCAGTACAGAACATTTTAGGTCGTTGAGTCCCGATTGATACGCCGGCTGAATTGATATGAACAACTACATTCTTTCTTTCATCACCTGGTTGCCGGCGGTCGGCGCCATTCTCATTCTGGCGTTAATGAAGAAAGACCAGTCGAGCCTGATCAAGAAGTTTGCGACCGGCTGGTTTGCGCTCGACTTTCTTGTCTCGCTCTTCCTGCTGACGTACAACCGCAGCACCGGCGGCATGCAGTTCCTCGAAGACCACCTGTGGATCCCACTCATCGGCGCGCGTTACCAGATGGGTGTTGACGGCGTTGCCGTTCTCCTGATCGTTTTGACCACACTGCTCGGCGTGATCGCCGCTTTGTCGTCGTGGGAATACATTCAGAAACGCGAGAAAGAGTATTACGTCCTCCTGCTGTTGTTGCAGACGGCGGTGATCGGTGTCTTTTCTTCGATGGACCTGTTTTTGTTTTACCTGTTCTTCGAAGTGTCGCTCGTGCCGATGTATTTCCTGATCGGAATCTGGGGTGGCGAGAACCGTTTGTATGCGGCGATCAAGTTCTTCCTCTACACGCTCGTCGGTTCGGTCGTGATGCTGCTCGGCGTTTTGAAGATGTACTTCCTGACGCAGGACGCTACGATCACCGGCAAAATATTGCCCGCGACATTCAATGCGCTCGCCGGAAACGAACAAGCTGCGCAACTGGTAGCGCAAACGTGGCAGACGGCCGTACAGAACGGCACCGGCACATTCAACATCGTCTTTATGCAGGCGATGGGTCCGTCGTTGCCGACCGGTACGCTACAGATCCTTCTCTTCGCCGCGTTCGCACTGGGCTTCGCGATCAAAGTGCCGATGTTTCCATTTCACACCTGGCTGCCTGATGCTCACGTGGAAGCACCGACAGCGGGTTCCGTGATACTTGCCGGCATTTTGCTGAAGCTTGGTACGTACGGTTTCTACCGCTTCAACCTCCCGATGTTCCCGTGGGCGTCGAGCGACCAGAGCAGTTTTGCTAATGGCGCTTTCGGAGTGCGCAGCGTCGTCGTCTTTCTGGCGATTGTCAGCATCATTTATGGCGCTCTCGCGGCGATGTATTTCGTCGTCAAAAAAGACGGCGACGTGAAGAAGCTCGTCGCTTACTCGTCGGTATCGTCGATGGGCATGGTGATGCTCGGACTGTTTGCGCTCAATCCAAATGGCGTGAATGGCGGCGTGATGCAGATGATCAATCACGGCATCTACTCGGGCGCGCTGTTCCTACTCGTCGGAATCATTTACGAACGACGACACACGCGTAACGTCGCTGAGTTTGGCGGACTATCACACGTGATGCCGGGTTATGCAGCGATCTTTCTCGGCATGGTGATGACTGCGATTGGACTTCCACTGCTGGCAGTCTTCATCTCGGAGTTTCTGGCACTGCGAGGAGCGTTCGAGGCCAATCCTTACTGGGCCGCATGGGCCGCGCTGGGGATCATACTGAACGCCGGTTATTTTTTGTGGCTGTACCAGCGGATGTTCTTCGGCAACATCGACAACCCGAAGAATCAAAGTTTGCCGGACATGAAACCGCGCGAGTGGCTGTACATGGTGCCACTGATGATCCTGTCGCTTTGGATCGGTGTTTATCCGAAACCATTTCTTGAGTACATCGAGCGGCCGGTGAACGCTGTAGTGAATCAAGTTCGACCCGATTACGGCAAACCAACTGCAGCACCGGCCGTAACCGAAAGAGTGGAGAAGTAGCCACCCAAAGGCACATAGCACAAATTCATGTTTCTTCTGCAAGCCAACGCCACCTCGCTCCTTAACGTCGCCGATCTGCAATTGATCGCGCCGGAGTTGATCCTGACTGCCTGCGCCTGTGTGGCACTCGTGATGGAAGTGATTCTGCCGTATCGGAAAAGCAAGCTCACTGCTTACTTCGCGCTTGCCGGCGTGGCGCTCGCTTTCGTCTCGGTCGTTATGCAAATGGGCTTAGGGTTGCCGGCTGACGGCTTCTACGGCATGGTGCGAATCGACGGCTTCTCGCTTCTCTTTAAAGGAATATTTTTGATTTCCGCCGCGCTCGCCATCGGCATCTCGACACGCTTCCTCGATATCGAAGGTGAACAACACGGCGAATACTATGCGCTGATTCTCTTTGCCACCGTCGGCATGATGTTCATTGCCTCCGGCTACGATCTGATTTCGCTCTACATCAGTCTCGAGTTGATGGCGCTGACGTTCTACGTGCTCGTCGCTTTCACCAAGCGCGAGAAGAAGTCGAACGAAGCTGCCATGAAGTACTTCCTGCTGGGCGCGTTTTCGTCGGGTGTGTTGCTCTATGGCATGTCTTTGCTCTACGGCATCGCGGGCTCGACAAATATCGGTGAGATCAACGGCAGCCTCACGACTTTAATTCCCAAAATCCAAACAGCGGTGGACGCTGGCCAGCCACTCGGCGGACTCAGACCGATGCTATTGCTGGCGATGATTGCGCTCGGCGCTGGTCTGTTTTTCAAAGTTGCCGCCGTGCCGTTTCACATGTGGGCGCCGGATGTTTACGAAGGCGCGCCAACGTCTGTCACTGCATTTCTCTCGACTGGTTCGAAAGCGGCGAGCTTTGCTTTATATGCACGGATCTTCAGCGTTGCCCTCGAACCGATGCGCGCCGACTGGGCGCCACTGCTTGGTCTCGTCGCTGCGATCACGATCATGGTCGGCAACTGGGCCGCCGTCACACAGGAAAACTCCAAACGGCTGCTCGCGTATTCGTCGATCTCAAACGCAGGTTATCTGTTGCTGGCGCTGGTCGCGCACAACGAGTATGGCAACATCGGTCTAATTGTCTATTTGTTGGTGTACACACTCATGAATATGGGTGCTTTCGGCGTGATCATCAGCCTGCGTCGCCGTGGCATCATCGGCGACAACGTCGACGATTTGACCGGACTGGGCCAGAAAGCGCCGTTCATGGCGGCGATGATGGCTATCTTCATGCTCTCGCTTGGCGGCATGCCGATCACCGGTGGATTCATCGGAAAGTATTTTCTGTTCGGCGGATTGATTAATCGTGCCGACGCGGATCACAAAAGCTGGTACTACTGGCTCGCGGGTTGGGCCATCGTTAATACAGTCGTTTCGTTCTACTATTACTTCCGCTTCATCAAGGTGATGTATCTGGGCGATCGCATTGCCGACAACAAGCCGCTCGCGCTCTCACCGGCGCTGCAAGTGGCACTGGCAGTTTCCGTCCTCGGCGTGATCGCGATCGGAGTCTATCCGCAACCCTTCATCTGGCTCGCGCAGAGGTTGATACCATCGCCGTGATGGTTGTCTTCTACTTCCTCGCCGCAGTTTCCATCTGGTTCGGTATTCAATCGCTATTGAGTGGGATTCGTTACGCTGCATACGTGCGACGTGAGATGAGCCGTGTGTTGCCGGAGTTTCAGCCGTTTGTGTCGGTAATTGCGCCTGGTCGCGGGCTCGAGCCGGGTCTGGCTGACAATCTTCGACCGCTGCTCGAACAGGATTATGCGCGCTATGAAGTGTTGTTTGTTTTCGACCGCGCCGATGATCCGGCGATCCAGGTTGTCGACGAGTTGTGTCGCGGATCTGCGCGGATAGCCAGAACGATTATCGCCGGATCAGCAACGGATAGTGGGCAGAAGGTTCACAATCTGTGCGTTGCCGTGACTGAAGTCGATCCGCAATCTGAGGTGCTGGTGTTCGTCGATACTGATGCACGACCGGAGAAGAACTGGCTGAAGAATTTAGTCGCGCCACTCGCGGATGAAACACTCGGCGCTTCGACTGGTTATCGCTGGTTTGTTCCGAATAGAGGCGGTGTTGCGTCGCGGCTGCGAGGGGTTTGGAATGCGTCGGTAGCGTCGGCGCTTGGTTCCGACACAGCAAAGAACTTCTGCTGGGGTGGTTCGACTGCGATCAGACGAACGACGTTTGAGAGGTTACGTGTTGCTGAGCGCTGGCGCGGAACTGTCTCCGACGATTTCACCATCACGCGTGTTTTGAAGGAAGCGAAACTTCCGATTCACTTCACTCCCCACTGCCTGGTTGCTTCCGTCGGCGACTGCGACTTCAAAGAGCTTTTCGAGTTCACCACGCGTCAGATCAAGATCACGCGCGTCTACGCTTCAAACCTCTGGCTCCCTTTGTTGCTCGGCTCATCACTCTTCGCCATCGTCTTCTTCGGCGGCCTTATCCTGTTAACCTTGCAAATCCTGAAAATCCTGTCTCCAACTATCCTCTTGCCTCTTGCCCTCTTAATCATCTTCACACTCGGCGCCATCAAATCTTTCATCCGCTGGCGCGCCATCAACCCCGTCTTGAACCGGGACCTGCTGGCACACATCTTCCTTTGGCCCATCGCCTCTTTGCTCTATCTCTACAACGCCATCATCGCCGGCTTCTCCCGACGTATCACCTGGCGTGGCATTACCTATGAATTGAAATCACCCACCGAAGCTGTCATTATCTCTCGCGACTCGTAATGCCCAACAAAGCCGTCCAACTTGTGCAGTTGTTGCGTTCAACGAAGCGCGACAAACATCTCGGCACAGTGATCCTGTTTGTCACGTCGCGCTGCAACGCGTTCTGCCAAACGTGCTTTTATCACGAAGAATTGAACCAGCCAGGTGACCTGACCTTCGCTCAGCTCGAAAAGATCTCGCAGACTATGCCGCCGATCACGGATCTGTGGCTCTCAGGCGGCGAACCGACTCTGCGACGCGATCTTTCAGACGTCATCGATCTCTTTGTTTCAAACAACGGCGTCGACCGCATAATCATTCCCACTAACGGACTGATCAAAACGCGTGTCTATGACGTCGTCGATCGCGCCCTCGGAAACAATCCGCAGATCGATCTCTATCTCAACATCGCGCTCGACGGTTACGGTGAAACTCACGATCGCATTCGTGGTGTTCCCGGCAACTGGGAAAAGGCGCTCGATTGCATCGAGTCGCTCTATCCGCTGAAAGAGAAATACACCGATCGTTTTCGTCTCAACGTCAACACGGTTGTCTGCGCGGAGAATTACACCGAGATCGAGATGCTCTCGGAGTTCATGTGGGATAACTATCGTCTCGACGGCCAGTACTTCAACATCATTCGCGGCGAGACACTCGTCGGCGAACAGATCAAACAGGTTCCGCCGGAAGTCCTTCCGGCCATGTACGCTCACGTTTCGAAACTGACGAAGCGCTACGGCGAGCGCATGTTTGCCGCAGACGACGCGAGCAAACGTTTTGTGAAGAACGCTGTCTACGCCGGCACGATCATCACTCACTATCGCACGCAACACGTTAACTTCCAGCAACCGACGCCCTGGCCGTTTCCGTGCACAGCGGGCGAGACTACTGCAGTGATCGACTACAACGGCGACGTGCGTGCGTGCGAGCTCCGCGAGAAGTTTGCGTCACTTGTCGATTTCAATTACGACTTCGGCGCTCTCTGGGCTGCACACGGACGGCAGGCGGAGCTCAGCGCCATCGACGGCGGCAAAGCGTGCTGGTGCACGCACGTCTGTTTCATTCACGACTCGATGCGCCACTCGCGCCGCGCTTTGCTCTACGAGGTCCCCAAAAACTACCTGACACGCGAAAGCTGGTGACCGGTGGCTAATCAATCGGACCAGGAGGAGAACCGGAAAAGCGGCTTCGCGTATGCTGCCGGTATCGCTCTGTTTGCATCAGTGGCGACTTTCTGCGGCCTTGGCTGGATGCTGGATAAATGGCTTGGCACGCAGCCGTGGTTACTGATCGGAGGCATCGTGCTCGGTTCGGCGGCTGGCCTGTTTCAGTTCATCCGCATCAGTTCAAAGACTTATTAGTGGGCGCCTCCTTGGAGTGCGGTGACTTGTCACCGCTTTGGTAAAAATACGAAAGCGCCAACAAGTTGGCGCACTCCAAGGAGGCGCCCAATTCAAACAGGGCTGATAACTCGACAATTTACCAATAACCCAGTTAAAATCACCGGCTTCGCAATGCTGGAGTACAGAGTGTTACGCACTATGGTCGTCGCGAGTGCTGTGGCGGTGACGATCTCGGCTTTTATTGCGCCCTGGCGCGTGACAACTGGTTTGTTGGTTGGCGGTCTGCTGGCATTGTTCAGCCATCGCTGGCTAAAAAACTCAGCGGCGGCGGCGATTCAACTATCAACATCGGGCGGCGCTCCGCAATTCAGACTCGCACAGTTTGTGTTGCGCTACGCAGTAATCGCAGCAGTAATTTTCAGTGCCTACACGCTCGATCTGATTTCGCTGCCGGCGGTTCTCGCCGGTATGTCCAGTTTTGTCGTAGCAATGTTTGTCGAAGCTATTAGAGAGTTTTACTTCGCAATCACCAAGCGAGAGGAAAATTAGTAGATGTACTGGTTTGCAGAGGAAGCTGCTCACGGAGCCGCCGAGCACGCCGAAGAGGCGGAACACCACGTTCCGATCGTCGTGCAATTGGTTAATAGCTGGTTCGGCGAGCCTGTGTACCGGTTTGAAGTCACCTACACCAAGCCGATTTGGGACAAGTTCCTGGCCAAGTTCGGTACCAATGCCGAAGCTGCTTTTGGTCCTTATACTCCTGATAACGCGATACCCTGGTACACGGTGATGTTTTTCATCGCCTGTATTTTGAGCGTGGTCATTATCTGGATCCTGAAGGGTAAACTTTCTGAAAGTGAACCGGGCAGCGGACAGCAGACACTCGAAGTCAGCGTGCTCGCAGTTCGGAACATGATCGAGGACATCATTGGTCCACACGGTCTGCAATACTTTCCGGTGGTGATGACGTTCGCAGTCCTGATTCTCGTCTCAAACCTGATGGGACTGTTTCCGTTGTTCATGAGTCCCACTTCTGCCACGAGCGTGACGTTCGCACTCGGTCTCAGTTCGTTTCTTTATTACAACTACATTGGCATAGGCGAGAACGGGTTATTCGGACATCTGAAGCACCTGGCTGGTCCAATCTGGTGGATTGCGCCGCTGATCTTTCCGATCGAGTTGATCAGTAATTTCATCCGTCCTTTTTCACTCGGTATTCGTCTTTTCGGAAACCTGTTTGCAGACGAGAAAGTGCTGGAGACGCTTTCCGGACTCGCGCCGCCATACACGTGGTTTGCGCCGATCCTGTTGATGCCGCTGAGCGTTTTCGTAGCTTTGATTCAGACGTTTGTTTTCATACTGCTCTCGCAGCTTTATATCAGCGAGGTTTCGCACGCGCCGCATCATCATGCGCACGGTGAGCATGGCGAGCACGGCGAAGAGGAATACGAGGGCGACGAGTTTATAGCACCAGTTCTTACTTAATGGCTTTATGAGCGCGCGGCGAGCGGCGTGGGCAAACGCGTTCACAAACGTTGTCGCGCAATTCACAGAACTCATTTAACTGACGCAAATCAGACAATTCATAGCAAGGCGGGTCTGTCTCGCAGGAGCGCCGTTGTAAGAGGGGCGGTGGATACCGGATGCAGGCGAAATTATATCGTCGCGGTTTGCTCAGTAACGTGAGTTGCAATTCACATTAGAGGAGGAAACATGAGCAAGTTCAGAATGGTGTTGTTCGCTGTGATTGGAATCCTGATGAGCGGCATGACTGTGTTCGCACAGGCGGCTGCGGAAGCGGGCGACAATGCGAGTTCAGTGAGCAAGTATCGCGCGTTGGCGGCCGGTATCGGATTCGCGATAGCAGTGTTTGGCGGTGCGTTGGGTCAGTCGCGCATTGGCGCGGCGGCATGCGAAGGCGCAGCTCGTAATCCGGGCGCTGCGGGACGTATTCAGACGATGATGATTCTTGGCCTCGCGCTGATCGAATCGCTGGTGCTGTTTGCGCTGCTGGTGATCTTCGCGGTCGTCAAACCGAGCTAATATTTAAGATAGAAATATTTGGCCGCAGATGAACGCGGATGAATGCCGATCACGATCGGCGTTCATCCGCGTTCAATTTTAGATCTCTCAGACGGTGTGATAGGCTGGCAGTAATGAAGAAGTGTCCAAAATGCGGAGTCGAGTATCCTGACACGACGACGCTTTGTCCCGCAGACGGCATTGCGCTCGAGAAAGATCCTGACGCACTCATCGGCGCCACTCTCGCCGAAAAATATCGCATCGATGCGCGTCTCAACGAAGGCGGGATGGGAACTGTTTATCGCGGCACCCACGTGCTGATGGACAAGACAGTCGCCATCAAGGTGCTGCATCCATCGCTGGCTGCTGACGAAAAGATCGTGGCGCGATTCTCCCGCGAGGCACGCGCAGCGTCTCGTATCTCACATCCGAACGCAATAAGTGTTACTGACTTCGGCGAGGATGAGAGTGGACATGTCTTCCTTGTGATGGAGTTTCTTAGTGGCAAGACTCTCAAACAGTTGATACGCGACGAAGGCCCGTTGCCTCTCGCGCGAGTCGTCGATATCACGCGCCAGGTTGGAGATGCGCTCAACGCTGCGCACGAACAGGGAGTTGTTCATCGCGATCTCAAGAGCGACAACATCATGCTTGTCGACACGATGGCGGGCGATCATGCGAAGGTGCTGGATTTCGGTATTGCCAAGATCAACGAGCCGGATGGAAATCCTGTCGACACGGGACTGACGGCGCCAAACCTCGTCATCGGGACGCCGCAATACATGTCGCCCGAGCAATGTTCGCAGGATGGGGAAATTGATGCGCGGTCAGACATTTATTCGCTCGGCGTGATTCTGTTCGAGATGCTGGTCGGACACGTTCCGTTCTCAGGCGATTCGCCCACGATGGTGATGATGAAGCACTTGCAGGAGCCTGTGCCTTCGGTGCTTGAAGAGCGACCGGATATTCCGGCATCTGTGGGTCGGGTGGTTGCGCGTGCGATGGCGAAGGTTCGTGACAATCGTTATCAAACGGTTGCCGAACTGATCGAAGACTTGACGATTGCAGCGGGGATGACGATCCACCGGATCGGGCCAGTGACTGCGACTAATACCGGC
The DNA here is from genome assembly GCA_036401595.1 of Pyrinomonadaceae bacterium. Taxonomy (GTDB): domain Bacteria; phylum Acidobacteriota; class Blastocatellia; order Pyrinomonadales; family Pyrinomonadaceae; genus PSRF01. The sequence continues at coordinate 671 of DASWUM010000071.1, read as the reverse complement.
CAGACGGCGCCGGTACAAGACGATGAAGTGACGATGGTGAGGCCGCGCGCAGAGGCGGCTTACGTGCCACCAGTTCCAGTAGCGCGGCGAGAGCCTGTGAGAGTTCCTGTTTCGGGAGCGATGCCTCAGGCTCAGGCTGCGTCGGGCTTCAATCCGTTAAAGATCATCATTCCGTCGTTGGTGGGATTATTGGTGGTGTTTGCGGCCGTGTATGCGTTGACGAGGAATTCGGGCGCGGGTGAGGCGAACACGAATCAGCAGACGCAGACGCTCGCGGCAGATCCGAATAGCCAGCCGGTGCAGCCGGGGCAGTCGCCGAGCGGCAAAGGTGAACAGGGAATACCGGCGGGTGGAACGATTACGGCGCCTGCGAATGTGAATGCGAGTGCGAATGCGAATGCGGCGGTTTCACCGGCAGCGGTTGAGGTCGTGAGTCCAGCGGCGAATGCAAACGTCAACGAGAATAGTAATTCCAACAGCAATCGTAAGGCGCCGGCGTTGCCTGAACCGACCAAGAGCGTGTTGCCCGACAACCCGCCACCGCCAGCACCGTCGGCGAGTAAGCCACCGGCTGAGAAACCCTCGCCAACCGCAACGCCAATAAATTAGGAGTACACACGCAACGGCGCAACGGCGCAACGTAAGAGCCACTGTGTTACGTTGCGCCGTTG
>DASWUM010000070.1:0-5915 GCA_036401595.1 Pyrinomonadaceae bacterium | reverse complement strand
ATCACCGCGTCGACGCAGTTCCGGGTGAGCGTAGCCCCCACTCCTTCCCGGAAGCTTAAATAACTAAAACTATTCATCACGGCTAAGAATCGAGATTGCACCCACCGTTGTGGTCCATCCGACAAGCATCAGAGTCGCGCTCGCCACCAGCCTCACAGCCAGAAATGAAAACTCCAGCCAGGCCCGCTCGGTAGCGATCGTCGTTCGCAGTAGCAAGTAAGGGGCCAGGGCGAAGATTAGAAATCCACATGCGTAAGCGAATACTGAATGTGGTGCAAGCGTCCTGCTGATTACCGTTCTGAGACTCTTCGCAAGCGAACGCAATCCGGTTGTGCTCGTGACGATCCAGAGTTGAATTGCGAGTAGTGGCGCAACGACTGCAACCAGCAGGTAGCGCAAGGTGGTTGCGATCGTGAGATGTGTTTCCAGTTTGCTCAGAGTTTGGGCGACGAATACGGTCAGTGCGATCACCGGCACGCTTACGATCAATAACTTCAAGCTGTCGATTGCGACTTTTCTGAGACCGCCTGCAGCGTGAGTAACACTGACCGACTGGAGTACGAAGAACAGCGCGGGAGCGGCTGCTATGGAAAAGAAAGTCACGAGCAACTGGGAAATAGTTGCTTCACGCGTGGTGACAAACAAATAAAGCGCAGCGAGCAAACCTGCGTACGCGGTTACGATTAGCACGACCGCTCGCCGATTCGTAAGGAGCAAACGCAACGCCGACAACAACGCGCTAAAGGATTTGGAGTACATCTTTACTCTCCTCAATTAGCCACGGATGACACGGATGAGAAAACCGATCCGCGGCTTTGATCCGTTTCATCCGCGGCTAATGCCGGTCAACAAACGCGAACCGCTGGCTATTTGTATTTGCACGTATTTCCGGTCGATACATCAGCTCCACACGCGCCGGCGCAACCACAAACTCTCCCGGTATTTGCACACGCATCGCATACTGAAAAGTTGCATCACCATCAAAATGATCGAGGAAAAAGACCGTGCGCCGATCGCGAAACTCGCGTGAGCTGTACCAATCGGTCCAACTCTTGTCGCGATAGTCGAGACTTAGATTCCCGACCGCCTCCATTTGTTCCGTGCCTGACGGAATCGGATCCTCCAGCATCAAGTGACGGGCTGCCTTTCCGGTCACATGAAGCTTCACCACGATAAGATCCCCGGATCGAATCTCCCCGGTGAGCGGCGTTGTGGTCCATTTCAAGTCGTAACCAACTTGCTCGACCTTCAGCCGCTGGTATTCGCGCGTGACAGTCAAATCCGTCGATCCTTGCGCCGGTGTGTTTTCGTCGTTTGTGTAGTAATCGAGGGAGCTCGAGAAGTAGAGCATGCCTTTGCCGCGTTTCACGACGCGGATTTGATTCGTCGGGACAATTGCCCCGCCTTTTCGGTTGAACTGAAATATCTGCGCAGCACTGTTAACGGACACATGCTCAGCGATAACGGTTTCACCATTCAGAAAAACTTCGAGATCGTAAGAAGGATTCATCTCGGAGCTGAGCTTGACGTAGTCAATGAGGCCGAAGATCGCAAACGCGGTGTCTTTAGTTGAGTTCCAGTAAGAGCCCTTTTGACGATCGGATACGAGCCATCGTGCCGCAAACGGCAGCAACGGGCTGTCCGGTTTGATCCGCGAGATCGCCTTGAGTGAGAGCGCGGTGCCTTCAGTTCGATCGTCTTCAACGGAATCGAGCATTAGGGTGCGGTTTGATTCCCAGTGCGCGGTCATATTCTCGACGTGGGCCGAACGCTCGATCTCCGATGCAACTTCCGCCGCCCGTTTGTCCATTTTGAGCATCGAGAGCGTGAGGGCGAGCAGTGCACGGCCGGACGGCTGTAGATTGCTACGTTCAGCAAATAACTTCTCGATGTGTTTTGAGTCTGCGCCGCCACTCTCAGCCAATGCATAGACCATGAAAGCTCTCGTATCCGGATCGCGGAAGTTGTCAACGTCGAGCATGCTTTGAAGTTTTTCACGCCCGCGAGCGATCCGATCGTCGTCGATCTCGAAACCGGCCTGTTTCGCGAGTGTTAGACCATCGACGACGTAAGCAGTCATAAACGGATCGCTCTCGTCGTCTTTCCACCAGCCCCAGCCACCGTCGTCGTGTTGGAAGGAATAAAGACGATTTCGCCCGCGCTCAACTTTCTTCTTCAAGTCGTTGCTGTTGCGAATCGACGCCGTCTTGAAGTCTTTCAGCGTCTGCGAAACGATGATGTTTGGAAGAAAACTCGACATCGTTTGCTCCGTGCAGCCGTACGGATAGGTGGTGAGATAGTCGAGCGCACTCATCAAGGTCCCTGAGATTGAAGGTGTTGCTTCGATATGCAGTTGGCGCGCGCTAAAGTCGGTATTCGGCGGCAGGTTGATCGTAAACTCCTGCTGCGAATTCTCATCGCTTGTGGTCCATCTCGTGGATTTGGTCTCGTGTAATCCGTTTGGAACGACGTCTAGCGCGACCTCCACTGCGTCCGATTCGGTGTTCGTCAAAGCCTTTGCCAGTAATCGCACCTCACCGGTCGCAACGGTCAAGATCTGCCAGTCGATACGTTGTTCGCCTTGTTTCGGAATCGTTACCGTTTGTTGCGCCGGGCCAAGCAGACGTGCACCCAAAACGGAAATCGAGATCTGCGTCGATTTATCCTGCTTCAAGTAATTGTGAACAATTCCTGAGAGCGTGACGGTATCCCCCTTCGTCATGAATCTCGGTGTTTCGAGGCGGATGATAACGTCTTTGCGAGCGATGACTTTGCTGCGTGTGACACCGACTTTTGTGTCATACGTAACGCCACGCGCCGTCGCACGCCAGGTTGTCAGGTTGTCAGGCAAACGAAACCGCACCGTCGCGCGCCCATCCTTCCCGGTTAATGCATTTGCTTCCCAGAACGCTGTGTCCTGGAAATTCTTGCGGATGATGGGTTGGACCGGTTCACTTTCGTTCTTGAAGTCTGCGAGTTGGTATGAAGGCTTCGTGCTCGCAAGGTTCAAAGGCTTTTCACTGGCAAAACCGCGGAATGAATACGAAACGGACAAGCTCGTCTCGACTTCGTTGTAAAGCATTCCGTAAAACTGCTGGCGAATGCTGCCGGAAAAATCAGGCGAGATGCTGTAGATCGCTTCGTCAACCACGCCGAGACTCACTTCGGCATCCGGCACCGGTGCACCATCGGCATCGCGGGCGAGAATCGTGTAAGAAGCTGTTTCGCGAGGTCTGTACTCCGTCTTGTTCGGGATGATCTCGAGATTCAGCATCTTGTCGCGAGCAGGGACCACGAGTCTTTGGTCGCTGCTGTACATATCGCCATCCCGCACAAAGGTCACGTTCAGAAAAACATTCGGCGCGTAATACTTTTCAATCGGAACGTCGATGATCGTGGTTTTTCCCGCGGCGTTGATGCGGCGCGCGTACATGACGCTTTCGAGTTCGGTGGTTACGAGCAGATCCGCGCGCTCTTTAGGAAGGATCGCAAGTACGTGCGCGGTTTCGCCCGGACGATATGACTTCTTGTCCGGAACGAGTTTTATCGAGTCCGTGTTGTTGTAATAGTCTGAGCTGGCCCACGCGTCGCCGGCGCCCGCAACCCAGATAAAGCTGCCGAGACTCACAAACTGCTTGTCGACTTCCTGGACCACGGTCTTGATGACCATATTGCTGGAGTAACTTATCGGCAGGCGGTATTCGGCTTGTCCCTCGTGATCGGTAGTGACTTCGGCAGAGCTCAACTCATCCTCACGAGTTACATAATCAGGATCGTACTCATTTTCCTTGTGCTCGACTTTTACCCAGTTGCGCGCGAAGAACTTGAGAGTGACCTTCGCCGGCACTGGTCTGCCTTCGTAATCGGTTGTCGACACGGCGATTGTCGCCGTTTCATCCTTGTTGTAGACGAAACGATCCGGTCGGGCGCGTGCGATGACACTCGCGCGCGTGGCGACGAACACGGCGCTGCCGTTAATACTTCGTCGCGAGGAATCGGTTACTTGCGCTTCGATGCGATATTGAAAATCCCAAACGTCGTTTTCGTTGCTAGGCGGAACGTCGAAGTCAATTTGTAAATGCCCCGATGAGTCGAGCTTTCCGTCACCTTCGAGCGTGAGGTCGCTGTAATAGTTGTCGTACTCGGAAAACGCAGCTTCTTCGTCGGAATCCTCGACCGGCTCTTCACTGTTATTGAAATAAGGAAAATAACGAGAGCGATAGACGTAGTATTTAACTTCCGCTCCCGCGACTGGCGCGCCAAAGAAATATCGAGCGTCGACGTTGAACTTCGTCTTGCTGCCGGCGGACGCGAATCTCTGCGGCGTGTTGATGCTCACCTTGTATTCGGGTTTCTTGTACTCGGCGACATCAAACGTGGCTTGCGAGCTTCCTTCGTCAGTCTCAGCCTCGATGCGGTAAGTCCCGAGCGGCGCTTCTTCCGCGAGCGTGAACTCGCCATTGAAGGTGCCGCGCTTCGAAAGCTGAAGATCCTTTTGAAAGACACGCGCGTCGTTTGAGTCTTTGACGGTTACGCTTACTGTGTCGTACTTGAGCGCACGGTACTGCCGATGTTCGTCGAAGCCGCGCAGAATTCCTTTAAAGAAGACTCTGTGACTCGGACGATATACGGGACGATCCGTGTAGATGTAACCCTGAACATGCTCTTCGTCCTCGCCGAAGTTACTGAAATAGAACGACTCGAGATCTGAAATCGCAAAGTTGTCCTGATTGAAAGCGAGGATCACAAAGTTTGCATTTGATTCCTCAACCGCGGGATCGTCGTCGTCGGTCCTGCTAGGAATCTTCGTGCGGAAGATGCCGTCGCTATCTGTTCTGCCACTCACGATCGTGTTTCGTTCTCTGACGATCTCGACTCGTGTATCCGCACGTGGCTGGCCGCTCTTGCGATCGACTGCATAGACAAGCAAATCGCCACTCGCCGTTAGTTTCTCGACCATCGCGAGGTCGGTCACGACGACGATCGTGTATGCGCGCAGTTCACCGCCGATCGCTTCAACCAGGTAAACGCCACTCTCACGCTTGCCGATCGGGATCGAGCGTTGGTCGTACTGGTTCTCGAGCAGCGGGAATTGCTCGCGCCAGCTCGACACCAATTGATTCGGATTCAGCAGCGGTACACGCGGGTAGTCGGCGACGTTGAGGGGAATGCGCTGCGAAGGTTCTGTCGCGCGAAACTTTTGATTGAGAGTTCTGCGCGTGTCTTGCTTCAACTGTTCTCTGAAATAATTCCTGAGTCCGGAGTAGGCCCAGACTTTGACCGCGCGAATCCGTTCCAGCAGAGAGCGTTTGCCGGAGAGATTGGTTGCAACGCGCTCGCTTTCGTCTTGACCCATCTGGTGTGGATCGCTGAGTTGAGTAAAGAACTGGCGCGGATCGTTGATGCGGTAGACGCGGAAGTCGAGACTGTCGACGCCGCGATGGTCCAACCAGAGACGCGGATTCTCCGTCGTGCCGTAAGTGCGATTGGTTGAAAGCGAGAAGAACGGTCCTGCTGCGGCAGTCGTTACATCAGTGTTAACTGAGAACTGAGTTGAATCAGGCTCCGCTGCTGCGTGTCGCACACGTGAGTGGGCGACAAAAAAGGCAGCGCCAATGATTGCGGTGTAGATAAGGACGGGATAAAGATGGCGCGATCGGTACACGCTCATTCCTCCGAGCTGTGTGCGAAAGAGGAGTGGATGAGGAAGGCCGGTGATAGTAGTAGGACCAGCCCGGATGTTGGTTTCTTAGCGAGTCGAAACATGCCAGCATTATTGCGACTGCGTGATTGTTGAAACAGGCGCGTTGTATCAGTGTGAGATCAGGTTAGCCCGGCGTTCAGATGTGGAAACCCACACTGGTAAATACATCGAACACCATCGAACGTACTGTAGGGGCGGCCCTCCGTGGCCG
>DASWUM010000069.1:0-103033 GCA_036401595.1 Pyrinomonadaceae bacterium | reverse complement strand
CAAAAAGGGCGAGACTGTCGATTTCTCGAATCCGTTTAGTCAAACCAAGGGCGGCCACGGAGGGCCGCCCCTACAGTACGTTCCGAAATATTAAATAAAATGGACTTTGTTTGAACCCTGCGCTAAAGTCCATCCGCCTTGAGCTCCAATCCACAATCGACGAGGCTGCCCCATGAAACCAGCGTTTCTGTTGACGATACTTCTCCTCTTTCCCGCACTCGCGCACGCCCAGGTGCTCGGCGATCCGCAGGACGTCAGCCAGGATTTTCAAAAGATGGAGAACGTCTACTTCGTCGGCAGTCGCGTCACTTCATTCGACACCGCAACCGGCCAGGGCACACTCCAATGGGACCGCTACCTTCGCAACACCACACTCTCTTTCAACAAGATCGACGTTGGTTTCACGCGCGGCAAGGCCACTGAGTTTCCCGGCACTGAATACGATCAGGATCCGGCGCTGCCGTTTTCAATCACCTTTGTGAGCCCGCGCACAGTGCGTCTGCGCATGTCGACCAGAGCCGTGCCGCTGAACGATGGCCAATCGATGATGCTCGCTGGTCCCGTGTCGAAAGATGCCTCATGGAAAGTCGAACAAAACGATCGCGAGATCGTCTACACGAGTGCTTTCGGCCGTGTTCGTATCATCAAACAGCCGTGGCACATCGAAATTTACGATCAGCGTGGACGTCTGCTCACGCGCACGCAGAACATCGGCGATCCTGCGACCTTCATCACCCCAATTCCATTTTCCTTCGTGCGTCGCTCGAGCGATCTGCAGCGTCGCATCGCCGCCACGTTTGAACTCCAACACGACGAAAAGATCTTCGGTTGCGGTGAGTCCTTTACGCGTTTCAACAAGCGCGGGCAGCGCGTGTTTGTCTGGACACGCGACGGTATGGGAACGCAGAACGAGTACATGTACAAACCGATTCCGTTCTTCCTGAGCAGTAACGGTTATGGAATGTTTGTGCACACGAGCGCGCCGCTCACGTTCGACTTCGGCAAGTACTACGACGCGCACAACACGATCTATTCGGGTGATGAGAACCTCGACATTTTTCTCTTTCTCGGCGAGCCGAAAGACATTCTCTCGGAGTACACGGCTTTGACGGGACGTAGTCCGGTGCCGCCGCTATGGTCGTTTGGTTTCTGGATGAGTCGCATTACGTACAACTCGGAAGACCAGGTGCGAGAGGTGGCCCAGCAACTCAGATCGCACCGCGTGCCTACGGATGTGATCCATCTTGACACCGGTTGGTTCGAGACTGACTGGCGCAGCGATTATCGTTTTTCAACGTCGCGATTCCGTGATCCGGCGAAGATGATCGCAGATCTGAAGCAGCAGGGATTTCATATCAGTCTCTGGCAATACACTTACTTCACCAGCAAGAACGATCTTTGGAAGGAGATGGTGTCGAAGGGTTATCACGTCAGGAATGAAGGCGGTCAACTTCCGTTTGAAGATGCAACGCTTGACGTGAGTAATCCTGAAGCCGTGAAGTGGTACCAGGGGAAACTGAGAGATCTTTTGAAGCTCGGCGTCGGCGCGATCAAAGTCGACTTCGGCGAAGGTGCGCCGGTAAATGGGCAATACCATTCCGGAATGAGTGGCTGGTACGAGCACAACTTGTATCCGTTGCGTTACAACAAGGCAGTCGCGGAAGTCACGAAAGAAGTGACCGGCGACAATGTGATCTGGGCGCGCAGTGCGTGGGCCGGCAGTCAACGTTATCCGCTGCATTGGGGTGGCGACGCGGAGAACACTGACTCGGCGATGGCGGGCGAGTTGCGCGGTGGCCTCTCGTTTGGGTTATCGGGATTCACTTTCTGGAGTCACGACGTTGGCGGTTTCGTGCAAAAAGCGCCGCGTGATCTTTACCGGCGTTGGATGGCGTGGGGAGTGTTGACTTCACACACGCGAGCGCATGGTGCGCCGCCGCGAGAGCCGTGGGAATACGATGAGGCGCTGACCGAAGACTTTCGGAAAGCATTGGGTTTGAGATATTCGCTGATGCCTTACATTTACGCGCAGGCGAAAGACTCGGCGACGCGAGGTTTTCCGATGACACGGCCGTTGTTCTTCGAGTATCCAAACGATCCGGGTTCGTGGGCCATTGATGATGAGTACATGTTTGGATCGGACCTGCTCGTAGCGCCGATGTTTGCGAGTGGCGAGCGGCGGAAAGTTTATCTGCCGCCGGGGACGTGGATCGATTATCAGAACGGGCGTGTTTACGAAGGTGAGAAGTGGCACGAGATCTCGTTGGGTGCGATTCCCGTAGTGCTGCTCGTCCGGAATCACACGGTGTTGCCGCATGTGAAGGTTGCGCAGAGTACGAACGATATTGATTGGGACAACGTCGAGTTGCGCGTCTTCAGCACTGATAACACTGCGGCGTCAGGATTGTTCACTCGTCCGGGCAGCGATGTGCAAACGCTGTCACTCGTTCCGCGCGGAAATAGTTTTGCGCTGCGCGACGATCCGCAGGCGGGCAAAGTGAAGTGGACCATTAACGTCCAACGCTGAACGTTTTTATCCACAGATTACACAGATGAATCGTCGTGAGTTTTTCTTAGCTAGTGGGGTTGCTGCGGCAAGCGTTTCGCTCGTAAACGCGATTCCTGATGAGTCGCTGGTTTTGTGGTACGACACGCCTGCCGGCGAGTGGACCGAAGCGCTGCCAGTAGGGAACGGGCGTTTGGGGGCGATGATCTTTGGTGGTCTGGGCATCGAACAGCTACAGCTAAATGAAGATACTCTTTACGCCGGCTCTCCTTACGATCCAAACAATCCGGAAGCACTCGCAGCGCTACCCGAAGCGCGCCGTCTGATCTTCGAAGGCAAGTACAAGGAAGCACACGATCTGGTTGGCGAGAAGATGATGGCCAAACCGATCAAGCAGATGCCGTACGAACCGGTTGGCGATCTGAACCTCTGGTTTCCCGGTCGCGACAACTTCTCTCACTATAGACGCCAACTCGATCTCAACACTGCAATCGCAACTGTCACTTACAAAATTGGTTCAGTAACTATGACGCGCGAAGTGTTTGCAAGTTCGGTGGACCAGGTCATCGTGGTTAGGGTAACTGCCGACACTCGCAGGCGTGTGAGTCTCGCTGCGACCTTCAAAACACCACAGAAAGCAACAGCATCAACCGAGGGTAACGGCACGTTGGTGCTCCGTGGTGTTAATGGCGACGCGTTTGGCATCCGAGGCGGATTGAATTTCGAAGCGCGTGCTGTAGTTGTCGCTCAGGGCGGCAAAACGACGGCTGCGCAAGAACGAGTAGAAGTCCAGAATGCCGATTCTGCTGTAATCCTGATTGCCGCTGCGACAAGTTATCTCAACTACAAAAACACGAGCAGAAATCCGCAGACCATCGTCAGCGATCAACTCGCCGCTGCCGGTCGTAAATCTTACGGACAACTGCGCGCCGCACACATCCGCGAACATCAGCGACTGTTTCATCGCGTCAAACTAAACCTGGGCCGAACGAGGGCCGCTAATCTGCCGACAGATCAACGGCCGGCACAGTTTCTGAAAGGCCTCGATCCCCATCTTGCGACGCTCTATTTCCAGTACGGACGTTACCTGCTGATTTCATCTTCGCGGCCCGGCTCACAACCCGCTAACCTGCAAGGCATCTGGAATCATCTGATGACGCCGCCGTGGGAAAGCAAGTACACCATCAACATCAACACGGAGATGAACTACTGGCCGGTTGAGACTACGAACCTGTCGGAGTGTCATGAGCCGTTGCTGCGGATGGTGTCGGAACTGGTTGAGAATGGCTCACGCACGGCGCGCGTTCAATACGGCGCACGCGGTTGGGTCTGCCATCACAACACCGATCTGTGGCGACAGACGGCGCCGATTGATGGACCACTCTGGGGCTTCTGGCCCACGGGCGGCGCGTGGCTTTGCACGCATCTCTGGCATCACTACGAATTTACCAACGACGAGCAGTTCCTCGCGCGCGCGTATCCAGTGATGAAAGGTGCGGCGGAGTTTTTCCTCGATACGCTCGTTCCAGAACCGCGACACCAGTGGCTCGTTACGTGTCCTTCGATCTCGCCCGAGAATCAGCATCCGAGCAAGGTTGCGATCTGTGCTGGTCCAACAATGGACATGCAGATCATTCGCGATCTCTTCAATCAATGCATCCGGTCCGCCGCAATCCTGAAGATCGATAAAGAGTTCGCGGGCCGATTGCAGGAGACGAAAGAGCGTCTGCAGCCGATGCAAATCGGCAAAGCGGGTCAATTGCAGGAATGGATCGACGACTGGGACATGGAAGCGCCGGAACGCCAGCACCGCCATGTGTCGCATCTGTATGGTGTGTTTCCGAGCAGCCAGATAACGGCGTGGCGTACGCCGGAACTTTTTGAGGCGGCTAAAAAGAGTTTGGAGTTACGTGGTGATGTGGGCACTGGTTGGAGTCTCGCGTGGAAGATAAACCTGTGGGCCAGGTTGCGTGACGGCGATCGAGCTTACACGTTGTTGCAAAAGGCTTTGTCTCCAGTCTACGCAAAGGAGTTTCGTGGCGGCGGTGGTGTCTATAGCAATCTCTTCGACGCGCATCCGCCGTTTCAAATCGACGGAAACTTCGGCGCCACTTCAGGCATCGTGGAGATGTTGCTGCAAAGTCACGCCGGCGAAATCGAATTATTACCCGCTCTCCCGGCCGCCTGGCCCAACGGCTCGGTCAAGGGGCTGCGTGCCCGCGGCGGCTTCGAGATCGACCTCGATTGGAAGGACGGCACGTTGGACCAGGCGGAGATCAGGAGCATCACGGGAACCGACTGCCACGTTCGGTATCGAGAAGAGATAGTTCAGCTCCGTATCAAGCGCGGTGCGAGCGTCCAATTGGGGCCGCGGATGAAACGGATCAGAGATCGGATTTAATTATCCGTGTTATCAGCGGCTAAAAATTGGGTGACGGCTTCGTTGAGACGACGTGATTCGCAACTGGTGGCGAGGTGGCCGCAGTCGCCGTCGAGGACAAGAAGTTGTGCGCCGAGTAGCTTCGCGAACTCGGTGGCTGGACCAGGTGTGACGACGTGATCGTATTTCGCTACGACGACGAGTACTTTTGCCTTGACCGTTTTTGCGGCGCTCTGGAGCGGGATGTCGAGCTTTATCATCGCCTGCACCTGGCGAATCTTGTCGTTCGCATCGAACCGGTGCGTATCGCGTTGCGCCTTTGCGAGATCGGCGAACACCTCGTCACGCGTTTTGCGACGGTTGTAGTCAACCGGAGTGGTTAACAGAAGTTCACCGAAAGCGAAGTCGAGCGCGCGCGCTGGATTCACGGAATAGTTGCCGCCCTTCCAATCGCGATCTCGCATCAACGCATCAATCTGCGCTTGCCAGAGCATCAAGTCATACGGCGCCAGTCGTGGCGATCCGACGATCGGGATCGCTTTCTCCATGAAGTCGGGATACGACACGAGCCACTGAAACGTCTGCATGCCCCCCATCGAGATCCCGACGACAGCTTTAACGTGCTGAATGTTGAGCACGCGCGTTAGTAGCGCGTGCTGAGTGGCAACTGTGTCGCGCAAGCTGAATTCGGGAAAGCGCATGCGCGGCTGAAGTCGACTGTTTGACGGTGACGACGAAACACCGTTGCTGAGCGCGTCGATCGCGACGACGTAATAAGTTGTGCTGTCGATCAGTCTGCCTGGTCCAAAGTTCGACTTGAGTTGTTCGGTTGTGCCGCCGGCCCAGGTCGGAACCACGACGACATTCGACTTGTCGCTATTCAAAGTCCCGAAGGTTCGATAACCGATACGACAGTTGCGGATGACGCCGCCGTTTTCAAGTTTGAAGTTGCCGAGATTAGCGAACCTTTGCTCCTGTGCGACGGCGACAAGAGCACAGAACTGTAGAACAAAGAGCCATCCACAGATTACGCAGATCGATCTTTTCATGTGTTCTTACTTTTGAAAGACGAGGTTGTCGACCAGCACCATCCCTTGCTGCGGTGTGCACTGGTTGCAATAGGTGCTGATGCTGATTGCCGTCAACTTTCGCAACACTTCTTTCGGGTCTACTTTTTCCGCCCACGAAGGCTGGTTAATACCTTTCAAAGGAATCAAATACGTGTTCAGTCCTGACTTGAGTTTGAGCGGCACTTGCGGAAAGCCGGCGGTGAGGTTGATGCCCTGTCCGTGGCTGACAAATTCAACGCGCACAGAATCGACACCCGTAGCGTAAAGTTGCATCGCCAATTGTTTGTAACCACTGACGTCGTCGGCGACAGTTTTCCCGTCCTTCATCGGATGGCCCATTACTTCGAGCGTGACGTTGGCCCACTGATTTGGACCAACCAGGTTGTATTCAAACGACGCCAGATGGTTTTGCGGCGCATCCTTCAGCACGATCAACTCCGGAGCGCCCGGAGAAGCGTTGGCTAATCCTTTGAACTTCACCGGCGTGGATTCCTGGGCCGTGTACATCTGGACCATGCCGCCGTTGTTACTCACCGCACGCCCGTTCTCCACCTTTTCAAAATCTGCGTAGACGAGTTTGTCGTCCTGCGCTGACGATGGGCCAACAATGACAGCGAGAAATAAAAGCACTGCGATAGTGAATGAAGTCGTGAGTTTCATTGAACCTTCTCCCATTGACTGGTCGTTGCCGAGCGGAACACCGCGTCGATCACGGCCATGTTGTTTATCGCATCTTCGAGCGGAATAGGTTGTGCGCGGTTTTCTCGAATCGCTTCCGAGAAGAGAGAGCCCTGGATTTCGTACTGATCGCACGTCGGAAATTCGATCGTTTCGGCGCTCTCGCCGGTGAGATCGTTGCCGTCGTCGAGGATTATTCGAGTTGGCTGATCGTTTGGCGCGTTGAATGGAATAAGCACTTCGATGCGACCCTCCGTGCCGACAAAAATCATGCGCTGATACGGTGCGAGACGCGTGCTGCATGTAAACGTCGAGCGACCATTTGGAAAATCAAGCACCGCACTCGTCAACGTGTCGGTACCGGTTGCGTCACGTTCGATAAAACCGAGCACGCCGCGAGGCTCGGTCTCGAACATGAAGCGCGAGATCGTGATCGGATAGCAACCAATATCCATCAACGCACCACCACCAATCTCGGGCTGGTTGCGAATGTTGTTTGGATCGGGATTGAAGTAACTAAAGAAACACGTGATCGATCTCAACGCCCCGATTCTGCCTGAGTGAATCAGTCTTCGTGTTTCGAGCCACTGTGGATGTGTGCGCACCATGAACGCTTCCTGGATTCGCACTCCGGTACGATTGCGAACGTCGATCAGCGTTCTCGCTTCGGCGGCATTCAGCGCAATCGGCTTCTCACAAAGAACGTGCTTACCTGCTTCGGCTGCCTTCGCAGTCCATGAAACGTGCAGGTGATTGGGAAGCGGATTGTAGATTGCCTCGATTGAAGAGTCTGCGATCAGCTCGTCATAACTACCATACGCCTTCGGAATGTTGAGTTCGGCGGCGGCCGCCTGTGCTTTCGCGAGATCGCGCGAGGCGATCGCCGCGATCTCGCACCACGGACTGCGCTGCATCGCCGGTATGACTTTCGTCAACGCGATCTTGGCCGCTCCTAAAATCCCCCATCGTACTTTCATCCGTTTAATCCGTGGCTAAAAGGCGTCAAAAACAGAGCGGATCTGGAGTCGCTCTTTGAACTGCTCGATAGTGATCGGCTTCCGCGAACGAAACTCCACGCTGATCTCTCTTCCCGGCGCGAGATTGAAGTAGTTATCGGAAAAGAACCCGTCGTGCTCCGCCACTGAGAGATAAACTGCTTTCGCAAACTTATCCGTCGTCAGCTTGACGTTGAAGCCACCACGCATAGGCGTCACCTCAGGCGTGATCGTCGGCTTCGAGAACGTCAGATCCTTGAACGGCGCGAAAAAGTAATCATGACTCGACACCACTTTTCCATTCACCAGCAGCTCACAGTACACCACTGCGTTCTTGCCGTCTGTCCCACCGAGCAGTTCTTCCACTCGCAAATCGAAATACGATCGACTCGTGAGCGGCGCAACGTTGATGTCCTGAATGAAGCTCTTCAGCGTTGCGCCATCGAGGTTCATCAGCGTCACGCGGAGCTTCGCTGGAACTGCTTTTGGTCGATCTGAGACGATGAACAGTTTCAGATAACCCTTTTGCACGGTTGGACTGACGAGCAGTTCGTTGTAGAACCGGCGCGAGTAGTACTGCAACGCTTTCCAGCGTCCGTAATAATCGATGCTGGACCATGAAGCGACCGGCCAGCAATCGTTGATCTGCCAGTAAAGCGAACCCATGTTGTGCGGCATGATGCGCCGCAGGTGCTCGGCGCCGATGCGAATTCCTTCAGCCTGCAAAACCTGGCTCACGTACAAAAACGATTCGAAATCCTTCGGCTGCGCGTAATCGCGCAACATGTATTCGCGCACGAGTTGATTGCCGCGTGGGTGACGCTGATGTGCGAGCATGATCGGCGACTCGATGTCTCGGTCAGTTTCGATCGTGTAAGTCTTAACCGTTTCGATGTTTGGAAACGACTGGAACCCGTACTCGCTCATGAAGCGAGGATTCTGTTTCTCGTAATCGCTGAACGGCTCCGCGGCATGCCAGACACGCCAGAAGTGTACGTCACCACTGCGTTGCGAATCCGGATCGTCGTCGAGTCCACCGTGCGGCGAGCTGGGCCAATAAGTTCTTGACGGATCAAACTGGGCAGTAACTTCCTGCAAGACGCCGTGGAAGATCTTCTTGTAGTCGTCCCAAAGCGATGCCGGCAGGTTTTGTCGCCAGCCCCAGTTCATCCAGCCGGCTTCGATCTCGTTGTTGCCGGCCCAAAGCACGATGCTCGGGTGATTTCGTAGGCGCTTGACGTTGTCGGTCGCTTCCGCGCGCACGCTGTCGAGAAAATCCTGCGTCGCCGGATACATGCTGCAAGCAAACATGAAATCTTGCCAGACGAGAATTCCCATCTCGTCGGCGAGCTCATAGAAATCGTTAGCTTCATAAATTCCGCCGCCCCAAACACGCAGCATGTTCATGTTGCTGTCGCGCACGGACTTGAGCAGGAAGCGATATTTTTCTTTCGTGATGCGGGTCGGAAAACTGTCGGCCGGAATCCAGTTTCCGCCTTTGGCGAAGACCGGAATGCCGTTGATGACGAACATAAAACTCTGGCCTGCTTCGTCGCGTTGTTGCCGGAGCTCGAGCGTTCGCAGACCGGTTCGTACAGTCATTTCGTCGGTGAGCTGGTTGTTTACGAGGCTGCGCGCGCGAAAGTTGTAGAGCGGTTGCGCGCCGAGTCCGTTGGGCCACCATAATTTTGGGTGCGTGACAAAAAAGTTGAAAGTTACGTGGTTAACCCCTTGTTTCAAATCAACCTGTTGTTTTCCCGCACCCAACCTGTCGCTCAAGTTTTCCAACAGAATGGTTGCTGCACCCGCCGTGCTCGCTTCAACTTCAACATTCGCAGTCAACTCGGCGGCAGTCGGCGTGATGTTTTTGACTATTACCTGCACATCATTGACGCGAACCTGGTTCCAAGCCTCAAGAGAAACCGGCCGCCAGATGCCGCTGGTGACGAACCTCGGACCCCAATCCCAGCCGTAGTGATACGGCGCTTTGCGTGTAAACGGAGAAGTCTTCTCGCCCTGATCGTTCGGCGCAGGCAGTTGATAGTTCAACTTCGCCATCACCGGCAGGATTTCGTTAATAGGTGAGCGAAACACGATGCGCAAATTGTTATTGCCGGCAATCAACTTCTGTTTGACGTCGATTCGCCAGGTGCGAAACATGTTGTCAGCTTTCAGCACCAGTTGCTCGTTGAGATAAACCTGCGCGTAGGTGTCGAGTCCCTCGAAGACGAGCTCAACATTCTCGCGTGCAAGAATTTGCGGCGCGATCTTGAACGTCGTTCGGTACTCCCAATCCTTCTTGTCGATCCACTGTTGCTTCTTCTCGTTGTCGCGATAAAACGGATCGTCGATCAACTTGTTTGCGAGCAGATCGGTGTGCACGCAGCCGGGCACAGTGGCGTCGTGCCAGTCCGTTTTTCCGACTTCATGGAACTGCCAACCAGAGTTGATTTGCATCACCGTTTTGCCACGATTCGCGCTGCTGCGAGTTGATTGACCGTGTCCAATAACGATTGGAAGAAGGAGCAAAATTGGGCCAAGCCACCAGTATAGTTTTGTGCTCAACTGTAAACTTCTCCGGAAATTTTTATTTTGCTTTCTGAATTGACGCCTGATAAAAGATGCGCGTGCTGAAGCTAATCCAACGAACGATCACGCTGCTATTGGTCGTCGCTATTTTGCATCACGTGTCAAATTCTGTGACACGTGCCGCTGTTTTTTCTGCTTCCGAGTCGACTTCGACTCAGGACAAACGGCCCGATCTCGCGGCGCGCGCGGCGCGTTTGCGACGCGGTGTTAACTTGAGTCACTGGTTCTCGCAAGCCGCCAATTATTCGAAAACACATCTCGACACTCATACCACAGCGCAGGACATCGCGCTGATCAAATCGATGGGCTTCGATCACGTGCGGTTTCCGATCGAACCGGCGCCGTTGCTCGCCGATACGCCCGATCCTTCAGTCCTCAATGCCACCTATTTGCAGTATGTCGACACGGCGCTCGACATGATTCTGGCGACGGGTTTGGCGGTGGTCGTCGATATTCATCCGAGTGACGAGTTCAAGCTGCGGATGAATCGAGACGAGCGAAATATCGAGGCATTTGCGAAGTTTTGGCGTGCTTTTGCGACGCATCTCTCCAAACGAGATCCGAATTCTCTATTTCTCGAAGTCATCAACGAGCCGATGGTTGAGGACGGTTATCGCTGGTTTGGAATACAGGGAAAGCTGATCGCGGCGATTCGAGCCGGCGCGCCGACCCACACGATTATTGCCAGCGGTCATCGCTGGTCGGGACTCTATGAGATGCTTTTCCTCGAGCCGTACTCCGACCTAAACGTGATCTACAACTTTCACTATTACGAACCGTTTGCGTTTACCCATCAGGGCGCTACCTGGGCTGGTCCAAATCTGCCGTTCTACAAAAACGTGCCGTATCCGTCGTCACCGGAAGCTGTGAAAGTTCTGCTCGACACGATTCAGGACGAGCCGGCGAAGTACAACCTGCTTCGTTATGGCGAAGAGAACTGGAACGCCGCGCGCATCGATCGTGAGCTCGGGATGGCGGCGGCGTGGGCTGCGAAGCATCACGTGTTCATTACGTGTAACGAGTTTGGCGCATTCCGGAAATTTGCGCGTGCCTCCGATCGTGTGACGTGGCTGCACGATATGCGCATGGCGCTCGAGAAGAATGGGATTGGTTGGACCATGTGGGACTACGGCGGTGGTTTTGCGGCCGTGAATAAGAGTAATGGTCAGGCGCAGGAAGATCCTGAGTTGTTGAAAGCTCTCGGCTTAAGGTAACGCGGATTCACGCGGATTGGGAACGGATCAAATCCGTCTTTTCCGCGTTCATCCGTGGCTAAATAACCGGTAAAAAGCAAACCTATGAAACGAACACTAACAATCGCCTTCTTGTTGCTTTTGGCTTCATCATCCTTCGCGAATTCGCGGCCGGGGAAGAGAGTTTCGTTCAATCAGGATTGGCGGTTTCATCTTGGCGAAGTCGCGATTGGGCAAGACACCGGTTTGAACGATGCCGATTGGCGGAAATTGGATCTGCCCCACGATTGGAGCATCGAAGGCGAGTTCAGTGAAAACGCGCCTTCAGGCACGGGCGGCGGTGCGTTGCCTGGTGGTCTCGGTTGGTATCGCAAGACGTTCACGGTGCCTTTAACTGCCAAAGGAAAGTTGGTCTTTGTCGAGTTTGACGGCGTGTATCGCAACAGCGAGGTTTGGATTAACGGTCACTATCTCGGCAAGCGTCCTTACGGCTACATCTCGTTCGCATACGAGTTGACTCCGCATCTGATTTACGGTGGCGGACAGAACGTCATCGCCGTAAAAGTCGACAACTCACAACAACCAAATTCACGCTGGTATTCAGGTTCCGGTATCTATCGCAACGTTTGGCTAACGACACTCGATCCGGTGCACGTCGAACAGTGGGGCACGTATGTAACGACGCCGGAAGTTACCACTCAATCGGCGACAGTCGTTATCAAGACGAAGGTGAGTAACGGTTCGAATAGCGGCGCTCCCGTAAATCTGACCACGATCATCGTCGATGCAAGCGGAAGAGAAGTAGCACGCAGCGTAGCTAAAGAAGCTGCGGCGAAAGGCGCGCACGCGGAGGTAAGCCAGACGCTGAAGGTTTCGTCGCCGATGCTTTGGTCCGACGTTCGTCCGTACGTCTACAAAGTTATTTCGCAGTTACAGCAAGGCGCACGAATTGTCGATCGTTACGAAACACCGCTGGGCCTTCGCAGTTTCCGTTTCGACGTCAGTAAAGGTTTTTTTCTTAACGGCAAACCGGTAAAGATTCGCGGCGTTTGTAATCATCACGATTTGGGTTCGCTCGGCGCGGCAGTCAACACCCGTGCGATCGAACGGCAGCTCGAGATGTTGAAGGAAATGGGCGTCAACGCCATTCGTACGTCTCACAACCCGCCGGCTCCGGAACTGCTCGACCTCACCGACAAAATGGGTTTCATCGTGATGGACGAAGCGTTTGACATGTGGAAGATCGGAAAGACGAAATACGACTACCATCTCGATTGGGACGAGTGGCACAAACGCGATCTGGAAGACATGGTGCTGCGCGATCGCAACCACCCGAGCATCATCATCTGGAGCATTGGCAACGAGGTGATGGAGCAGTGGAACGACAATCCAGCAGGTGGAACAATCGCCAAAGAGTTGGGCGCGATCGTTCGTAATCTCGATCCGACGCGGCCCATCACGTCTGCGACAAATGGCGTGAGCCGCGACAACAAAGTGATCATGGAAGGCGATCTTGATCTCGTCGGGACGAACTACGCCCACGCGAAACTTCCCGAGTTTGCGAAGATGTTTCCGGGACGCGCGATCATCGGCGCCGAAACGAATTCATCCCTGCACATGCGTGGCAGCTACGCGATGCCGTCTGATGAGATTCGACGCTGGCCCAGAAAAGATGAAGACATTCTCAAACTTTCGCCCACCTACGAGTGCTCTTCTTACGACAATTCGACCGCGCCCTGGGGCGCAGCACATGAAGAGCACTGGAAGCTCGTCAAGAATCACGATTTCTTTTCGGGAATGTTTATCTGGACCGGCTGGGATTACATCGGCGAGCCGACACCGTTTCCGTGGCCCGCAGTGAGCTCGTATTTCGGCATCATCGACCTCGCGGGTTTTCCGAAAGATCCGTTTTACTTTTATCAGAGTGAATGGACCAACACGCCTGTGTTGCACATCTTTCCGCACTGGAACTGGAAACAGGGCGAGAAGGTTGATGTAGTCGCGTATTACAACAACGCCGATGAAGTCGAGTTGTTTCTGAACGGACGTTCGCAGGGAACGAAACGAAAACAGAACGACAACATGCACGTATTCTGGCGTCTTCCTTACGAGCCTGGTGTGTTAAAAGCAGTGTCGCGGCAGAATGGTCGCATCGTGCTCACGAAAGAAGTGCGCACCGCCGCTGAACCGGCGCGGATCGTTTTGGTTCCCGATCGAAAAGCGATCAGGGCTGACGGTTCGGATCTTTCATTCGTCACGGTGAAAGTTGTCGACAAGGATGGAACACTCGTTCCCGCGGCTGATAACCTGATCAAGTTCAAAGTAACCGGCGAGGGTTCGATAGTCGGAGTTGATAATGGCAACCAGATCAGCCACGAATCGTTCAAAGGAAAACAGCGCCAGGCGTTTCACGGCATGGCGCTCGCTATTCTTCAGGCGAAACAAAAACCCGGCCGGATCGTTTTAGAAGCAACATCAGACAATCTGCAATCTGCTTCGCTTGTCATCAACACGCGTTGAGTTGCTACTATACCGCGGAAGAAAAACGTTGCGACGCATAAACCTCAAAAAAGCAAATGTGGCTCGGGCGGATACGATTCGCTACATCAATCGTCAGATCGTCCTGAACTACGTGCGCGAGAAAGAGCCTATCTCACGCGCGGAGATCTCTCACGAAACAGCGCTACAGCGATCGACAGTTTCACTGATCGTCGACGAGCTGAAGACTCAGGGTTTGATTTACGAGATCGAGGGTGAATCGACTGGTGGGCGCCCGCCGAGTTTGCTGCGTTTGCGAGCCGGTGGCTTTATGGCAATCGGCGCTGACGTCGGCACGGCGCAAACAACCGTCGCCGTTGCCGACCTCGTCGGACGAGTGGTCGACAAGGAAGTTTTCGATACGTATCCGGATGTGACGACGACGTATCGCAGACTGCTTTCGATTATCCAGCGATTCATCAAGACGCATGCAAACATCGAAGGGATTGGCGTCTGCGTTCCCGGACTTGTCGATCCGGAAACAGGCACCGCGCTTTTCATTCCACATTTCAAATGGCGCAATTGGCCACTTGCGTCTGAGTTACACGAAGCGACCGGATTACCGGTCACAACCGACAACGATGCAAACGCTGCGGCTCTCGCTGAGTTATGGTTGGGTCGACCTGAGATTCGCGATGTGCGCGACTTTATTCTGGTCCTGGTTGAAGAGGGATTGGGAACGGGAATTATTTTCGATGGTCAGGTGTACCAGGGAGTAGCGGGTGCGGCAGGTGAGTTTGGTCACATGACGATCGGAAAAGGGGCTCCGGCAGCGTGTGCGGCCGGAAGTGAACAATGTTGGGAAGCGTTTGCTTCCGAGCGTGCTGCGTTGGCGCGTTACCGCATGCGGCGTAGTGGTGCTGATTCTGAGATTTCGTTTCGCAGGTTGATGGATAACGCGATGGCAAAAGACAATGCTGCGAAAGAAGCATTGCTCGAAACAGCTCACTATCTTGGATTGGGAATTTCCAACCTCACAAAGGGACTAAGTCCCGAAGCAGTGATTCTGGCCGGTGACATCGCGCGCGTTTGGCCGCTGATCTCTGACGAACTGCGAAGCACGCTCGCGGAAAACTCGATTTGTAGTGGCCTTCCATCAACACCCGTCTTTGCCTCGACACTAGGTGACGACACGCGCCTGATGGGCGCACTCAGTCTGGTCCTTGCACGGAAGTTTGCTTCAGCCGTTCCTGCCTGATTTTTTTGTTACTGCTGACATGGATTAATTCATAATTTCGGAAGGCTCCCCGAAAATTTCAATATCCATCTAAAGTTGGACGACAGTCTCCACCTGGGATCTTGTGACATTGCTCAGTGTTTCAGGTAACCGCGCAAAAGGAGGGGTTCGCGGCATCGGTATTGCCTAGAGCGCTTTTGGGATTACAACGCCCATTCGGTTCTGCACTAACTGGCATTAAAGAAAACTTAGTAGGCCATAAAAAACTCTTGACAAAGAGCTGCGGTGGTAGTACTAAGGCTTTTGTCCGGTCGTGCAACAAACCTCTAAGTCGAAATTTTGATAAGTAAGAGCACTAGTTTCGGGGTCGTACGACAACCCTGAAGGCGTTAAGTTCGCCGCTTTTGTCTGGTCGTACAACAAACCCCAATTAACGAACTGAGCTTTTAAAGTACCTGTAGTTTCGCTCCAATGGAGGAGAGTATGACTTCACTGCGCAGGCTCTATGCGACGCTAATCGTTTCCGTCTTTGTGTTGTCCCTGGCTGCCGTTTCTGCATTCGCACAATCTACGGGTAGTGCGACCTTGCGCGGCACTGTGAAAGATCCACAGGGAGCCATAATCCGCGGAGCGACGGTCACGCTCGTCAACGAGCGAAACAAAAATGAGCGCACCGCGAAATCGAGTGAGGATGGAACCTACACCTTCACTGCCGTTCCGCCTGGCACGTACACGCTGAAAGCGGAAGCGTCCGGCTTCAAGACTTCTCAACAAGCCAACCTGAACATGGAGACGAGCGGCACTCAGGGCATTGACATCACCATGGAGGTGGGCCAGCCAACTGAAACCGTCACCATCACTGCCGGTACGGACACGCTGCAAACAGAAACAGGCGCCAAAGAGAACACGATTACGGCGAAGCAGATCGACAACCTGTCGATCATCAGCCGCAGTTCTCTCGAACTCCTGCGCATCCTTCCGGGCGTCGTTGCTCCGGACAACACATCGCTTGAAAGCATTTCGTTTGGCGGGGGTGCGAACGCAAATGCCAACTACCACGTGAACGGTCTGCGCGGTGAGCAGAACAATGTGACCATCGACGGATCGCGCATGATCGACATCGGCTCGAACAACGGCACCGTCATCACTGCGAATCCTGACATGGTTCAGGAAGTAAAAGTTCAGACCAGCAACTACGCGGCTGAACACGGCACAAGCGCAGTGCAGATTAGCGCTACCACGAAGGGTGGCGGCAGTGGGTTCCATGGTTCGGCTTACGACTACATTCGCCACTGGCGCTTCCAGGCTAACGATCGTTCGAACACAGTTCTAACGACGCCAACCAATATCATCGCGCGGCCCAACAGCAAGTATAACTACCCCGGCGGCAACATTGGTGGACCAGTCCTGCTGCCAGGAACCAACTTCAACCGTAATCGCGACAAGCTGTTTTTCTTCGTCGGATTCGAACTCTACCGCCAGCAGGTCGACGAAGGTTCCAAGCTGTTGCGAGTGCCCACGCTCAAAGAGCGAGCGGGTGATTTCAGTGAATCAGGTGTGGGTAATGTCTTTGTTCCGGCAGGCTGCACAGCGAATGGCGTGGCCGGAAATCCAGGCTCCAACGGTGCTGGAGATGCAGCCCCTAATGCGGATCTCCGTCCCTGCGCTAGTCCGCTGGGCCGAGCTCTCCTGAATTTGTATCCCGCGCCAAATCGTACTGTTCCGTTTGGACAGAACAACTACGTTTACAGCGTGTTGAGGCCAAACGATAGAAACCAGTTCACGTCGAGATTCGATTACGCAGTCAGCGACAAGACAAAATTGTACGTACGCTTTGCGCGTGAGTATGAGGAGCAGGGCTTCCCGCGCGGTTTGTGGTGGGATTCATCGGCTTATGAACTGCCAGGAAAATTGACGAGCAAGAACCTCGGCCGTTCAGTGGTAGTGAATCTGACCAACATCATCAACCCCAGCATGACGAATGAGATTCTCTTCAGCGCCAGCAAGTTGAAGTTGAATTATGATTTCGCCGAACCGGACAAGGTTTCCTGGGCCGGTCTGGGTCTGACGCCGGTGGGCTTCTTCTCAACCAGCAATCCGAATATTCCGGCCGCGCTTCAGAACAAGAATCCGTATGTTCCGCTCAGCGTAATCACGTGGGGCCAGGGAGATTTTCACACTGCATACGGTTATCCGATTCTGGCCTGGAACGACAGCTTTGCAATCACCGATAACCTGGTGAAAGTTCAGAACACGCACACACTGAAGTTTGGCGCCTTCATCGAACAGGCGAACAAGCGACAGCAGTCAAACGCCGATACCAACATCGTGACTGCCCAATGGGGCCAGTCAACTGGAACCGGCAGTAACTTCGGCGACGTCTATGTCGGCAAGCCGATCGAGTTCACGCAGGCCACCACGCGCCCGATTGATAACTTCCGGTACTACAACTACGAGTTCTACGCGCAAGACAGTTGGAAGATGCGTCCGAACTTAACGCTCGAATACGGAATGCGCGCCGCGTATCTGCCGCAGAACTTTGAGCGTAAAGGTTTGGGTGTGTTGTTCGATCCGGCATCGTATGTGCGCGGCGCTGGAGCATTCATCAACGGCGATCGCACGCATCCGAATGGTTACAAGCTCGCGGCCCGAGGCGAGATCCCGAAGGGCGTGCTGCCGAATCTGCCGATCCAATGGATGCCACGACTGAACGTGGCCTGGGATGTCGGCGGCAAGGGTGATTTGGTCCTTCGCGCCGGCGCAGGTCTTTTCTACAACCGCGTGCAGGGTAACTACGATTACTACTCCAGCGGTGAAATGCCGAACACCTACAGCTCAACGGTGGATACACCGTGGGCGTCGGGGAATGGACTTTCGTTCGGTGATCTAACCACGCTTAATCCATTCACCAGTAACGTTGGTGCTATCAACGTCAACTCGCGCGACATTCAATCGAACGAAATACCAAGAGTCGCGAACGTGAGTTTCACAATCGAGAAGCGACTGCCGATGAACAACATTTTGTCGGTCGCTTATGTCGGTACGCAGGGAAGACATTTACCGCAGCGACGCAACGCCAACATCATTCCACTCGGAAGACTGTTGAGCGGAACGCTGCCGCTGAATGGGAACGTAAATGTAACCGATCCTGACGGTCCAGGTACGCCGGCGAGGAATTTCACCTCGATTAACCTTGCCGATCCGGCACAGCGCGGAGTTTTAGCGGGTGGGGTCCTCCGAGGATTCAGACCGTTCGACGCTTTCAACTCAGTTGGTTTGTATCAGTTCACCGGTACGTCGACATATCACTCGATGCAAGCGACGCTGAGCCACAATGGCAGAAACTTCCAGTACTTTGCGACTTATACCTTTGCCAAAGCGCTGGGAACTGTGGCCACGAACGAGAGTGACGGCGCGGCGTGGGCAGATCCGATTGACACGCGAAACAGAAGCTGGGGTGTACTGCCCTTCGACCGAACTCACGTGTTCAATCTGTCCTATAACTGGAGCTTGCCGAAGCTCGCACGTGGAAGACTCTCAAACGCTTTCACCGATGGCGTCCTAAACGGTTGGCAGATTTCGGGTATCACGACAGTGCAAAGCGGAACACCTATTCGCCTTAGATTTACCGGCGCGCTTGCGCAGGCAACTCAGGCTGTAGCATGGTGGGGTTCCGACGCATTCAATGGTACAAATGCCGGCGCGAGTATCGGCGCTATCACGCCAGTCTATCTCGGCAACCCGCAGGTGAGCGGCAGCGCAGTGGGAGAAAAGATTCTCGACCTTTCGCAGTTGGGAATTCCGAAGTTCGGAACCACTGGTCCATCGCAGCCACCGTTCTATATTCGCACTCCAGGCCGGAGCAATTTCGATATCTCCTTCTTCAAGAACTTCAACATTACTGAGGAGAAGAAGATTCAATTCCGCACTGGTTTATTCAACATCTTCAACCAGGCGTATCCGACGCAGATCAACGTTACTTCCACAAACCCGAACGACAGCGACATCTACCTGGCATTGGACACAGAATGTGATCCGGCCAATATGGTTCGCCGTCCTAACGGTGATGGCGGCAACGTAACCGCTATCTGCGATCCGACCAAGCCGTTCCGGTTTACGCAAAATACGCTCAATAACTTCGGTAAGATCCAGAACAAACGCGGCCGTCGCATAGTGGAGTTTGCACTGAAGTTTTACTTCTAGTCGCCGGCCAAAGGCGGAACACAATCGCGGCGCGAGGAGCGAGTCATTCCGCTTCTCGCGCCGTTTCTCATTTCGTGGTTTTAGCGGTAGCCTAAGGACAACTTTTCCGAGAGTGGATCATGCAACTGGTTGTTCGCATCTTCACCGGCTGTCTGCTGTGTCTCGTGCTCAGCGTGGTAGCGATCGCGCAACAGGAAGTTGACCCGAAACTCAGGGTCACTGACACGAACGACGCGATCATTCGCGGACGCGTCACGCTGCCCTCCGGCTTTGCCCTCGAAGGTTATGCTCGCATTACCCTGAGAACCGACCAGAGCATTCTCTCAACTATCTACACCAACAGCAGCGGCGAGTTTCAGCTCAGAAACTTGAGCCAGGGCATTTATTTCGTCGAGGCCGAACTTACCAAGAGCAACTTCGAAACGGCAGTGCGACGAGTGGAGTTGGGGCGTGGTCTGATGGTCACGGTGAATTTGGAGTTGAAGGAGAAGAAAGATCCTTCAATGAATCGTTCCGGCAAGGTTGTCTCGGCGGCTGAGCTACGCCAAACGATTCCATCCGCAGCGAAAAAGCAATACGAGCTCGGATTGAAATTTGTGAACAAGGGTAACTTCCAGCAGGCTGCGACGCACTTTCAGGAAGCACTCACGATTTATCCGGAATATCTCGCGGCGCGTAACGATCTCGGCGCGCAGTTTCTAAAGTTGAAACTGATCGATGAGGCGGAGAAACACTTCGAGACGGTGCTCGCTGCCGATCCCAAAAACTTCAACGCAAAGTTCAACATGGGATTGGTGCAGGTCGAGCGACACAATTACACGGATGCGATCGCGTTACTGAATCAGGCCATCGCGATCGATAGCACTCGACCCGTAGCACGGCTCTGGATCGGAATCGCGAAACTGGAATTGGGTGATCTGGAAGTTGCCGAACAGGAATTAACGCGTGCTTTGATAACGGGAGGCGATGAGTGCGTCGCCGCGCACTATCATCTTGCCCGCATTTACCTGATCCGAGGCGCCATCAACGACGCAACACGATCCGTTCAGGCGTATATTCAACAAGCACCGCGTGGCGAGTTCATTAAAGAGGCTAAGGAACTCCAGGCAAAAATAGCCACAGATAAACACTGATTTAAAATCCGGATGTAATCCGTGTTATCCGTGGCATGCCTTACTGACTAATCACAAAGCTCGTCGATCGACTGACCCCGTCAACCGTTATCCGCAACTCGTATTTCCCTGGCTGGAACTTATCAATCCCAAATGATCCTGCATACTTGATTTGCCCGCGCTCGTCTGCGGCCGGAAGGTCGCCCGACGTAGTCCCGAGCGAACGATTGTTTTGAAGGATATCGAGCGTCATCTTCATCGGCTTCGCCGATCCTTTCGGGGGCCAGGCGGTGAAGAAGTATGCGAGCTGCTTCGTCGTATTGCGATCGATTTGCTCGCCGAGGTTCGGATAAACGAGCAGCTCTCCAAAACGCAGCGGCTGATCGCGCTGTTGCTCTTGCGGGCTGAGACGTTCTGCTCTCTTTAATACAGCCACGCTGCTTAGTCGCGGTTTCGTTTCTTCGCTGGTAGAAATTTCCAACGTCGAGGTGCTGACGTCTACATTGCCCGTCACCGCATCATGCGAAACCACTTGCACCTGGTATTTCCCCGGTTTTAACTGTGCTTCTCTATAAAAGAGAACATCGCCTTTCTTCGCCGACTCCAAATTTTGAATCGGCCCGTTCAAAGCGTAGTGCTGGCTGAGCTTCTGAACTATTTGCTCCGACTCATCGCGCACCAAAGCCACGATCGAGAAATCGGTGCTGTACGTCTTGTTGTCGCTGCTCGGTGCAAACTTGAACGAAGCAAGCTGAGCTTCGGCAAGAATCAACGTCAATCCACTCTGACCGGGCAAGGGATAACTAAGCGCGCTGCCATGCAGGATTGTCGGGGCTGAACCGCTCTTAAAGTTTCTACTGGCGGCAATTGCGGGTACTTCGTAATCGAGAACCGGCAGTTGTCCGGAAGATTCGACAGCGTAATAGCCCTGGCGCGACTGAACGTCAATATTAGAACGCGCCACCTTCACACTGATCCGGCGGAAACGACCGTCATAGTTCTTGTTCTGTGGCACGTAAGTGAGGAAATAGTAGGCATTTAAATCGTCGTCGATACGCCGCAATCCGGCAGACAGATCGTTCGTACTCTGAATCAAAAAGCCACCGGTTTGATCCGACAACATGCCGAGGCCGCTACGTGAATCAAAGCGCAACAAATCTTCGTTGCGCTCCAGACCGCGCAGGTAAGGTCCGTTACTGCCACGATCGCTGCCACGCCCCTGGTTGGCCATTGCCGCCCCCGCGATCGAGTTGAGTTCGCGCGCAGCTTCGACAGTTCCACTTTCCACGCGCAGCCCAGCCGCATCAATCGCATAAATACTGACATTTGCACGGTTCGCAGCGTTAACGACGGCCGGGAATTTGGTCATCACCGACGGCGGTATTTTCAGACCTTCCGAAAAGAAGATGATCGTCTTTCGTCCCGGAAGATTTTGCATGGGACTGATGACTGCCAATAGACTGTTGATCGTCGCGAATCCTTCCTGGTCACGTTCCAGGCGTTCGTAGTGATCCAACATCTGGTTCTGCATCTCGAGAAACTTCTGTTGGGCTGCTGCCTGACCAGCTTCTGCGCCCGCAGCGGAGGCGCCGGCACTGTCCTGTGCGGCACCCGCGGCAGTGGCAGCCGCCGACGAACCGGAAATTTGATTATCTAACGAGCTCACGCGCTCAGTATTTTCGCGGATCTTGGCCGCGCCTGAAGCATAGGTCGAGGTTGATGTTCCCGTGGCTCGTTCGACCGCGTCTTTAATCAATTCGGGGTTGTCGGTGAAAGGCTGAATCGTTCGCAGTGCCTGATCGATACCGAAGACGCCGGTGAACCCTCCGGAAGCCATGTCTTCCTGCGCGTATGTAAGTCCGGCCTTTTTCGCGAGTGCGCGAGCTTCCGGTGAGAGTCGATCGAAGACAAGTGCAGTGACTGTCGGTGTCGATCGTCCTGTCGGCGCTGTCGTGGTTGGCGGCGGAGCTCCTGCCGGCTTGTCATCCTTCGTTTCGGTTTTGGCCGGTGCTGCCTCTCTCGTGACGAAACGAAACGATTCGACTTTCTGTGGGACGCCGTCTTCGAGCACCTCAATATCCCCCGGCTTCAGGTCCCTGATCGGCCGTCCTTTTTTGTCTTTAACGACGATGTCGAGCCGGACTTCGTTACTGCGCACACGGATGACATCGTCCTGGTCTTGAGCGGGCGTTTGCGCACGCGCTACGACAGGCGAGAAGCCGATCGAGACAATGAGCAGAAGGCTTAAAAATGTCTTCATTTTTGGTGTCTGAGTATGCCACAAATTTAGGCGGATGAATACGGATTAATCCGTAAGTTTGCGGCCAAATATTGTATAATCTGCCTTATTTTAGGGGCTCGCCTGGATTCATTAATGGCAACAAAGAAAGTACGGCGTGGAGCGGTCGCAGTAATCTCGTTTTTCATCGCCGTAGCGGTGCTGGTTGGTCACGTCTCGGCACAGGGCCAGGCCGACGTTGAGCGAGACTTTGAGCGCGCGACGCAACTGCATCAAAGCGGAGATCTGCAAGGCGCGGTGCGCGCGTACGTCGCGATTCTGGAAAAGAATCCGGCGCGTGCTGACGTTCGTTCGAATCTTGGTGCTGCGTACTCCGCGCTGGGCCGATACGAAGAAGCGATCGAGCAGTACAAACGAGCTCTGGTTATCGACAGCTCCAACTACGCGATCCGTTTCAACCTCGGCGTGGCTTACTACAAAGCGGCGTGGTTCTCTGAAGCTGCGGCTGAATTGGATCGTTTTGTTACTGTGGCTCCGGCGGACAATCCCACTGTTGCTAACGCGCGAGTTGTGCTGGCTGATTGTCACGTCAGGCTGGGTGAATACAAAAAAGTTATCCAGTCGCTTTCGCCCCTCGCCGATGCAGATCCCGGAAACCGAACCATTGCTTACATCCTCGGCAGCGCGTTAATCGGTGACGGCCAGTTAGATAAAGGACAGGCCATCATCGATCGTTTGTTTCGTCACGACGATTCCGCAGAAGCACACTTGTTGATGTCTTCGATTTTGTTGCTCGCGGACGACGCGCAAAGCGCCCTCAAGGAAGTTCAACGCGCAATCGAGCTGAATGCAAAACTGCCGTCGGTTCAGGCGTGGTATGGTCGTGTGTTGATGCGTCTCGGCGATACGGAGAAAGCAAAAGGGGCGTTCAAGACTGAGCTGGCGAGCAACGCAAACGACTTCGACTCCAATCTTTATCTGGGAGTATTGCTGCGGCAAGATAAGCAGCTGGATGAATCGCGCACACATTTGCTGCGCGCGATTCAACTGCGTCCGCGCGAGCAGTATGCTCGTTACCATCTGGCCGCAGTTTACGCAGCGGCGGGCAAGCCAAGTGACGCGCTGCCGTTGCTTGAAGGTGTGTTGAAGGAGCATGGGGATTTTGTCGAAGCGCGGGTGCTGCTGGCTTCGGTTTATTACCGGCTCAATCGGAAAGAAGACGGCGATCGGGAAAAGGCGCTCATTCAGAAATCGAATGCCGACCAGCAAGCCAAACAACCAGGCCCGCAATAGGGGAACGCAGATGAACGCGGATTTAAATCCGGATTTTTATCCGCGTTCATCCGCGTTACTAATCATTCTGTCACTAATCTGTTCAGTATCAGTTTCAGCTCAGTCAACCCGCAAGCCACGGCCAAAGCAAGAAGCCCCAGTTAACGCGGAAACAGAGTTCGATCGTTTCGTAAAACTTGCCGACGACGCACGCGTCGCGGAACGCTTCGACGACGCGATTTCACTGTACGGCCAGGCATTAAAGATCAAACCAAAGTGGCCCGACGGTTGGTGGTACATCGGAGCCATCTTCTATCAAAGAGACTTGTATCCGGATGCCCGGAACGCTTTTCAGAATCTCGTCGCGCTCGAACCGGAAAGAGGTCCCGCGTGGGCGATGCTCGGTCTCTGTCAGTTTCAAATAAATGAGTTTGAGAGTGCGGCGATCTCCCTGGAGCGCGCACGATCTTTAGGCGTCAGCGACAATTCCGAACTCGCTAACGTGGTTCGATATCACATCGCACTCCTTTATGTCCGTTTCGATTATTTTGAGAACGCGTACGAAGTTCTCAATGAGTTTGTGCGCATGGGCCATGAAACTCCGAAAGTGGTCGAAGCTTTCGGGTTGACTATCTTGCGAATGCCCTTTCTTCCAAAGGAGGTTCCTTCCGATCAGCGAGAGAAACTACTGATTGCGGGGCAGGCGGGGTATCACATGGCAGCTCGCCGTCTCGATCAGGCACGGACTGCGTTTGACACGCTGTTGGGGCGATATCCCAACGATCCGAATATCCATTATGCGTTCGGAGTGTTCATGTTGCCGCAGGACGCAGATCTCGCGATGAACGAGTTCAAACGCGAGTTGCAGATCTCGCCCGCGCATTATGCGGCGATGGCTCAGATGGCCTTTGAGTATTTGAAGCGAGATCAATTTAACGATGCACTGCCATTGGCAGAGAAGGCTGTGCAACTCGCGCCGAAGTTGTACGCGGCGCGCAACGTGCTCGGTCGAGTGTTGCTCGAGCTTGGACAAGTTGACAGATCGATCAAGGAGTTAGAAGAAGGCGTGAAACTCGCGCCCAACAGTCCGGAAATGCACTTCGCTCTTGCGCGCGCATATACGCGTGCCGGTCGGAAAGAGGAGGCTGCTCGCGAGCGCGCAACGTTCAAGAAACTCCAGGACGAGTACAATCAGAAGCGCCAGCTTGATAAGTCCGGAGATCCACCAGAACAAAAACCGTAACCACAGATTACACAGATTAATGAACAGATTTTTGAAACAGTATTCACTTGTTGCGGTGGCGTTTGTGTTGTGTCTGGTGGCCTTCGTGATTGTGATTAATGCTCAGATGACGGCGGTGCAGCGTTGGAATCCGAGAAGAGTTCCGGCCGACACGGTCTTCGCCGGCGATCAGGCGTGCGGTGAGTGTCACAAGAAAATGTTCGCATCGCATGGGCAAAGTGGAATGGCGATGGCGATGGAGCCCGTCGGAGGCTCGCAAGTGCTGGGCGCGAATCCGAAACTGTCGATGCGCGTTGGTCCATATACCTACGAGATCAAACGCAACGGCAAACAGAGCACTTACTCGGTGACAGATGGAAACGAGACTGTCACGTTTCCGATTGTCTACGCCTTCGGACAGGGCAAGATGGGCCAGACTTATGTGCTCGAACGCGAAGGAAAGTTTTACGAGAGCCTGGTGAGTTTCTATAACGAAACGAAGTCGCTCGATTTCACCATCGGCGCGCCGCGAGGCGTCCCAACTTCGCTAACCGGCGCAATTGGTAGACTGTTGTCGCCGAATGAAGTCGCAAGTTGTTTCAGTTGTCACTCGACCGGCGCGGTCGTGGCGGGCTCGCAACTTCGCCTCGACAAGCTTGCACACGGCGTGCGTTGCGAAGCCTGTCATGGTCCAGGTGGACGGCACGTCGCGGCGGTCAAAGAGGGCGATACGCCGTCGAAGTCAATCTTCAATCCCGGCTTGCTGGGTGGTGATGAATTGACGCAACACTTTTGCGCCTCGTGCCATCGCGGCGCCGAGGAGTTCTCGTCGTTGCAGAGTTTGGAACTCAACAACGTTCGCTTTCAGCCCTATCGGATTTTTCACAGCAAATGTTATTCGGACGATCGAAACATAAGCTGCACGGCGTGTCACAACCCACATGAGCCGCTTCGGGAAGATGCGGCTTATTACGACAAGCGATGTTTGGAGTGTCATTCGCTGAGGGATAAGAAGGTGAAGGCCGGCGACGGTAAGAGTTGTCCGGTCGCTGATAAGAACTGCACGTCGTGTCACATGCCGAAGATTGAAATGAAGGCCGCGCATTTCAAGTTTACGGATCATTTCATTCGCATCGTCAGACCGGGCGAGAAGTATCCGAACTAGGCCGCGGATAAAACGGATTGTTGACGGATTGAGTATGAGGGGATTCTGGTTCGTAATTCTAGTTGGGTTGTTTTTGGGGAGTGGCTGGTTTCAGGCGCGCCCCGAGCAATCGAGTGCTGCCGTGCAACGCGTGACGTTCGCGGAAGTGTCGTCGGCGCAAAGTAAGATCACCTGGGTGCATGACAACGGCCGCTCGGAGTTGCGACATCTGCCGGAAACGTGTGGTGGTGGCGGGCTCTTCTTTGACTTCGATAACGATGGCTTCATGGACATCTATCTCGTCAACAGTGGTCCATCGGATTTCTACACACCCAAAACACCAATCAAGAATGCGCTTTATCGAAACAACGGCGACGGCACGTTCACCGACGTCACCGATAAAGCGGGCGTAGCGTGCGGGCAAATGGGTAACTTCGGAATGGGCGCAGCTGCGGCAGATTTTGATGGCGATGGTTGGCAGGATTTATACGTCACCAACTACGGCACAAACGTCCTCTTCCACAATAACGGCAACGGTACGTTTACCAACGTGACCGACAAAGCGGGCGTGGCAGCGCCGAACTGGTCCACCTGCGCCACGTGGTTTGATTACGACAACGACAACAAACTCGATCTCTTCGTTTCGAGTTTCGTGCAGTACAGCGGCACGGGCACGATCTTTTGCGGCGATAATCGCGTCGGGCGTCGCTACTATTGCGTGCCGCGCGTCTTTAAACCGCGCTCGAGTTTTCTGTTCCACAACGAAGGCGGCGGCAAGTTTCTCGACGTCAGCAAAGATTCCGGAATTGCGGCTTCGCTCGGTAAATCGTTTGGCGCAGTCGCGACCGACGTCAACAACGATGGGCTGATGGATCTGTTCGTCGCCAACGACACGCTCGCAAACTTTCTTTTCGTCAACAAGGGGAAAGGGAAGTTTGAAGAGGCCGGATTGTTGTCGGGTGTTGCGTACAGCGATTCGGGTGCGCCGCGTTCGGGCATGGGAGTTGATGCAGCCGATTACGACAACGACGGCTGGCAGGATCTGTTCGTCGCCAACATCGATCAGGAATTGTTCAGTCTGTATCACAATGAAAAGGACCTGAGCTTTATCGATCGTCCGGGCGAGATTGGACCAGCGACGCGTCTTCTCAGCGGCTGGGGGTTGCGTTTCTTCGATTACGATAACGACGGCGATCCCGATCTGATTCTCGCGAATGGTCATCCCGACGACATGGTCGAGATCCAGTCGTTGAAAGTTAAATACAAAGAGCCGTTGTTGCTGTTTGAGAACGTCAACGGCACGTACAAGAACGTCAGTGCAATTTCCGGTGCGGCTTTCAGTAAAGACTGGCCGGCGCGTGGTCTTTCGGTTGGCGACTACGACAACGACGGCGATCTCGACGTGCTGATCATCAACAACGGCGATGCGCCGGTGCTGCTGAGAAATGAGGGCGGCAACCAGAACAACTGGGTTGGTCTGAATCTGGTGGCGACGAAGAGCAATCCGATGGCAGTCGGCGCCATCATCACGTGGGAAGCAGGAGGCGTGAAATACCGGCGCCTGAAGACAGCGGGCGGTAGCTATCTTTCTTCCCACGATCCACGCGAAATCCTCGGCATCGGTAAAGCCACAAAGATCGACAGCATCGAGATTAAATGGCCCAGCGGACGCGTCAGCAAGTTAACGAATCCAGCCCTGCGAAAGTACATAAAAATTGTCGAAGAATAAGCCGCGGATTGGACCGATCCGTAAAAATCGATTTACACAGATCTGTACAATCTGTGGTTTGGTTTTAGTCTGTGCTGTGTTTGTGCTGCAGACACATTCACAAACTCAGTATCCCTTCCAAAACCCCGATCTCCCGATCGAGCAACGTATCGACAACATACTTTCGTTGATGACCATCGACGAGAAGATCGACTGTCTCGACACGAACCCAAGTGTGCCTCGATTGGGAATTAAGGGCAGTGGCCACGTCGAAGGCATTCATGGATTGACGCAGGGTGGGCCGGGAAAATGGGGTCATCCGAAGACTGTTCCCTCGACGACCTTTCCACAAGGAATTGGGCTCGGCGAGACCTGGGACCCGGAGATATTGCGGCAGGCGGGAGAGATCGAAGGTTACGAAGCGCGCTACGTTTTTCAGAGTCCGAAGTATAACCAGGGCGGCATCGTGATCAGATCTCCCAACGCCGATATCGGACGCGATCCACGCTGGGGCAGAAACGAAGAGTGCTACGGCGAAGACGCATACTTTAACGGCACGATGGTTGTCGCCTTCAGCAAAGGCTTGCAGGGTGATCATCCAACCTACTGGCAGTCCGCTGCGTTGATGAAGCACTTTCTCGCGAACAGCAACGAGAACGACCGCGACAAATCGAGCTCGAATTTTGACGAGCGTCTGTTTCACGAGTATTACTCACTGCCGTTTCGCATGGGTGTGATCGAAGGCGGCTCGCGCGCATACATGGCGTCGTACAACGCCGTGAATGGCGTGCCGATGACCATCAATCCGATCCTGCAAAACATCACGCGCGATCAATGGGGTCAGGATGGAATTATCTGCACCGACGCCGGAGCAATGAAGAACCTGGTGACGTCGCACAAGCACTCGCCGGACTTCGAGACCGCGGCGGCCGAGTCAGTCAAAGCCGGCATCGGACAATTCCTGGACGACTATCGCGAACCGGTTCGAGGTGCATTGAAGCGAGGACTGTTAACCGAAGCAGACATCGACCGAGCGCTGCGAGGAAATTTCAGAGTCATGATCCGGCTCGGCCTGCTCGATCCTCCATCACGCGTGCCTTATTCGTCTATCGGCACCGAGTCGGTCGATCCGTGGCTCACGGAGAAGCACAAAGCGGTGGCATTGCTCGCTACGCAGAAATCGATCGTGCTCTTGAAAAACTCAGCCAGTCTTTTGCCGCTCGATAAAAAGTCGTTGAAGTCGATTGCAGTGGTTGGACCACGCGCGAATGAAGTTCTGCTCGACTGGTACAGCGGTACGCCTCCGTATGCCATCTCGCCGCTTGAAGGAATCAAAAACGCTGTCGGTACATCAGTGAGGGTGAATTACGCCGTGGACGGTGATGCGGCCGTGAACGCCGCGCGCGAATCTGACGTGGCGATCGTCTGTGTTGGTAATCATCCTAATGGCGGTTTCGACACGCAGTGGGCGCGAGTGTCAGTGCCTAGTGAAGGAAGGGAAGCAGTCGATCGACAGTCGATCACGCTCGAGCAGGAAGAGTTAATCAAGTCCGTATTTGCAGCGAATCCGAAAACGATCGTGGTGCTCAAATCGAGCTTTCCCTACGCGATCACTTGGACACAAGAAACAGTGCCGGCGATTCTGCACATGGCGCTCAACAGCCAAGAAGAGGGCCATGCGCTCGCGACAGTACTGTTCGGCGATTACAACCCGGCCGGTCGACTGGTCCAAACGTGGCCCCGCTCACTTGCACAACTGCCGCCGATGATGGACTACGACATTCGTCACGGCAGAACCTACATGTACTTTGGCGACACGCCGCTTTATCCATTCGGTTATGGGCTGAGTTACACGACGTTTGCGTATCGAAACATCAAGACCAGTTTATCGAGTACTGGGACGATCGACGTGAGCTTGATTGTGAAGAACACCGGACGGCGCGCAGGTGATGAAGTGGTCCAGCTCTACGTCAAACACCTCAACTCCAGCGTCGAGCGGCCGCTCAAAGAGCTGAAGGACTTCGCTCGCATTTATCTGGGTGCGCAGCAAGAGAAGACTGTAAAGTTCTCGTTGCCCGCATCGCGTCTGGCCTACTGGAACCCCGCGACAGATCGCTGGGAAGTCGAAAAAGATCAGATCGAAATCGCTGTCGGCGGATCCTCTGCGGACGCGAGATTAAAGAAAACGATTCAGATTAAGTGATTGGCTTTAAAAGGGAAGTCCGGTTCCGAGTTCTACCACGTTGAATCAAGACCACTCAATTGGTCTGCAACAATTTTGGTAGGATAAGAAGCCTTGATCTGAACTCGGAACCGGATTAATTGGTTACTACGCTGGAGAAAATACCAGCCCTCACAAAACCTGTCATGACTCAAAGGTTTACCCGTCTTCTCCACCTTTAGTTTGAGCCACAAAAGGCACATAAGGCACAAAAAGCACAAAAAGAGAGCGTTCTTTTATGTGCCTTTTGTGTTTTATGTGCCTTTTGTGGCTAGAGATGAACTATCCCGCGTTGCAGGGCGCGGGTGGCGGCCTGAGTGCGGTCGGTGACGCCCAGTTTGCCGAGGATGTTGTTGATGTGACTCTTGACGGTAGCTTCGCTGATCCGTAGCGCGCTCGCGATTTCCTTGTTAGTTTTGCCTTTCACGATCTCCTGAAGAACTTCCAACTCACGCACTGTCAGTTCCGACGCGTTCATTCGTTCAGCCAGCCGTTCGGCGACCACCGGCGGCAGACGGCGCGCGCCGGCATGGACCTTCCTGATCGCATCTTCAAGCTCTTCAAAGAACATGTCTTTCAGTAAATAGCCTTGAGCGCCGGCCTGAAGCGCGCGGTAGATATCCTCGTCGCCGTCGTAAGTTGTGAGCACTATGATCCGCGCGTCGGGAAACTCGTGACGAATCTTCGCAATCGCATCGACCCCGCTCATCACCGGCATGCGCAGGTCCATGAGTGTGATATCCGGCTGGTGCTCGCGGAAAAGGTCGAGCGCCTGTTGCCCGTTGATGCCCTGTGCGATCACTTCCATATCGGCGACTGTGTTGATGAGTGAAACAAATCCCTGTCGCACCACCGCCTGGTCGTCGATCACAATTATTCGAATTTTGTCACTCATCGTTTAAGGGTACATCAATTTCGATTTTAGTTCCGTGCTCGTTCCCGCTTTCGATCGTCAGCACACCGCCGATTTGCTGCGCCCGTTCGCGCATGCCAATCAAGCCGAAGTGACCGTCCGCGATCTGTGCTTCCGGATCGAAGCCGTAGCCATCGTCTCGAATACTCAGTCGCACGTTTCTTGTATCAAACGTCAGCGTCACGTCAATCCGATTAGCGCCAGCGTGCTTCACTGCATTGTTGATTGCTTCCTGCCCGATACGCAAGAGATTTGTCTCCACCGGCTGTGGCAGCGGGCGCAGCGGACCTGTCACTTCGACAACGGCCTCGACGGTTTTCTCCTCGGTCAGACGGCGAGTGGTATCACGCAATGCGGCGGCGAGATCCTTCTTCTGTAACTCCTGAGAACGCAGATCCCAGACGTAGCGGCGCGCTTCAGTCATGCTGTTGCGCACCAGAATGCGGGCGCGATCAAGATGACTCTTCGCCGCTTCGGCAGCCGCGGGCATCATTCGCGTGACCAATTCGAGCTGCACGGAAATTCCGAGGATGTCCTGGGCGAGATTGTCGTGGATCTCACGCGCGATACGATTTCGTTCGGCGAGCACCGCGTTGAACTGGTGCGCCATGCGTCGCACGCGCATGCGATAGAGTTGCCAGGCAGTGAGACCAAGTAACGCAACACACAGCACAAAAAACCAGTAGGTCTGATAAAACCTCGGCTCGAGATAAAACTCCACCGCGGTTCCGGTCTCATTCCAAACGCCGTCGTTATTTGCCGCAATCACGCGAAAACGGTAGTTGCCCGGTCGCAGGTTTGTGTACGACGCGACTCGTCGTGCGCCACCTTCGATCCAGTCATCGTCAAAGCCTTCGAGCTTGTATTTGAAGCGCACATTCTCGGGAGCGATAAAACTCAACGCTGTGTAGTAGAAATCGAGTCGCGAGCTGCTAGGCGAGAGTGTAATGTTTTGCGTTAACGGGATCGACTGATTGTCGACGAAGAGTTGCTCGATCGCGATCGGCGGCGGCGACGTGTTGAGCGGGATATGTTCTGGATCGATCACCGCGATACCTTTGATCGTGGCAAACCACATGCGCCCATCGCTTGTACGCCAGCCTGCCGGATGACCGCCGCCGCTCGCTTCGCGTGTGAGTGTTCCGTCGGCTGGCCCATAAAAGACGGGATTGGCACTCGCGTTTGAGTTGCCGGCAACTTTGTCGAGCTCGGCTTTACTAACTCGAAAGATGCCCTTGTTTGAGCTGCACCAGAGATTTTGTTGCTTGTCTTCGAGGATGCGATAGATGACGTCAGCCGACAGCGCATAGCTGGAGAAGAAAGCAAACTTGTCTTCACGCAGCCGATTGAGCCCGCCGCCGTTTGTTCCGATCCAAAGATCGCCGGCGGCATCTTCGTAAAGTGAAATGACGGTGTTGCTTGAAAGACCGTCTTTGGTGGTGAACGTCTGAAACTTTCCGTCTTTGATCTTGCTCAGACCGCCGAGCGTGCCAACCCACAGATTGCCTTTCGAGTCTTCATAAATGGCGCCAATGAAATTGTTCGCGAGTCCGTCCTGTACGGTGTAGGTTCTAAACTCGTTGTCTCGAAAACTGTTCAGAC
This sequence comes from Pyrinomonadaceae bacterium, assembly GCA_036401595.1. Taxonomy (GTDB): domain Bacteria; phylum Acidobacteriota; class Blastocatellia; order Pyrinomonadales; family Pyrinomonadaceae; genus PSRF01. The sequence goes on along the minus strand of DASWUM010000069.1, from coordinate 70,271 downwards.
CGTCTCGCGTGCCAACCCACAAAACGCCGTTGCGATCGACAAGCACCGACCGCACGAGATCGTTCGAGAGTCCATCGGCAAACGTGAAGACTTGAAACTTGCCGTCCTTGAAACGATTCAGACCATCGGGCGTTCCGATCCAGATTACTCCGTTGGCGTCACCTGCGAGAGAGAGAACCACGTCACTCGAAAGCCCATCGCGCGTGGTCCAGGTCGTGAACTTGCCGTTCTTAAGAAGCGTGAGTCCGCCGCCGTTAGAACCGATCCAGATTCCTCCCTGAGCGTCCTGGTAAATCGCTTTCACGAGATCGCTTGGCAGACCGTCTTTTGTTGTCAGAGTATTGAACTTCTTGCTCTTAAGTAGATTGAGACCACCGGCTTCGGTGCCGATCCAAATGCTGCCTTCGCGATCTTCAAAGAGTGAGAGAACGAGGTTGCTCGATAGACCGTCTGTTGACGTGAACGTCTCGACATTGCCGTTCAGCAGACGAGCGAGACCGCCGGCGGTCGCGATCCAGAGTGCGCCTTCGCGATCCATTCGCAAGGCGCTGACGCGACTGTTGGGTAGCGTAATCGGAACAGGCGTGGCCCCTTCGCGCTCAACGCCGAAGAGTCCATCGAGAGTGCCAAACCACAAATAACCGTTCTTTGATTCCGCAATCGCAGTGATGTTCGCGGCGGGCACATTTGGTAGCCCCGTCCAGGACGCGAAACGATCTCCGCTGAGTAACTGCACTCCGGCAGACGTTCCGACGAGTAGCGTTCCGTTCGCTCTCGCGCATAACGTTTGAATTACATTCCTCGATAGTCCCTGCTCGACTGTCAGCGTCTTGAAACTGCCGTTTTCAAAACGTGTGAGACCACCGCCAGTTCCAACCCACACGTTACCGTTCGTATCTTCGACGATTGGGCCAATACTGTTGTCGGGCAGACCTTCGTTTTCTGTAAAAGTCTGAAACTGTCCATCGTGACGGCAGACGAGTCCATACGAGGTGCTGATCCAAAGGCGGCCTTGCTGGTCTTCGTAGAGAAAACGAATGTCGTTACTCTTGAAAGCGGAAGTATTTTCTTTGTCGAAGACAGTGAAGTTCAATCCATCAAAGCGCGCCAGACCCTCCTGCGTGCCGATCCACAAGTAGCCATCGCGCGTTTGGATGATTGACTGAACTGTATTTTGGGGCAAGCCATTTTCAGTCAGCCATGCCTGGTGACCAAACTCTTTCAGACCGCGATTCGCATCAAGTGCCGGCGAGCGGGTGCCGGCGAAGAGCAGAAACACCACGACAACTTGAAGGGGAATTAAGCGACGCATGTGCAAGGCCGATACTGCCATAAAAAGGTACAAAAAGCTCCCATTTGTGGCTTTTGTAGTTCGTTGTGGCTAGACTACGGCCTGGAGGAGTTGATGAAGGCGATAATATTAGTGGCGCTTGTTTGGACGATGGCCGGATGGCGGCTCGCTTCCGAACCGGAGTTGAGAAAAGTCATTCCTGCGCGGGCGTCCGTGATTAAAGAGAATATTGAGACGGAGTTTCGCACGGCGTCGGGTGTGACTGATGGGCGCGGAAAGTTTATCGCCGGTGTGGTGATGATCACTGCCGGCTATTCGGCTGAGGGAAAGTATTCACACTTCTTCATCGCCCAGGTGCCTGTGCAGGTTGGTGACTTCTCGCTCGAGCCGGGTGAGTATGTGTTTGGCTATCAGCGCAAGACGCCCGACAGCATTACGGTGACGTTTTATCGTGCCTCGAGTGGCGACCGTGTTGGGGAAGTTGAAGCGTTTCGTAACCGGAAGAGCTCGATGGTTCGCGCGCTCCTGATCCAACCGGCGACTGGCGGCCGCGGAACGATCCAGGTTGGACGATTTGTCTTCGATTACCGCCTTTCAAGCTAATTTTCCCTTGAACATACCGGCAACATAGTAGAGAATCTGCCCACCTACTTATGTCCGGCCCTACAACAAACTTTCTACGAATAATTTTGCCGCTCTTTGTCTTTCTGGGAGTGGTGCGTGCCGAAGTGCGACTGCCTGCGATCCTCGGCGACAACATGGTGCTGCAACAGGCGACGAAGGTCCGTATCTGGGGTAAAGCACGACCCGGCGAGCGCGTGATTGTTACCTTTCAGAACAAATCGACCAAGGCCGTCGCGGATGCAAAGGGTAGCTGGCAAGTCTTCATCGGTCCTTTAAATAAGGGCGGGCCGGCGGAGTTAACGGTCAAAGGCGACAATGTGCTGACGATCAAGAACGTGCTCGTCGGCGAAGTGTGGTTGTGTTCCGGCCAGTCGAACATGGAATGGCCACTCGCCAACACGATCGGCGCGACGGAGACGATGGCTCAGGCGAACTATCCCGAGATTCGCATGTTCCGAGTCGAGCATCACACGTCCGAGGAACCGCTCGCCGATCTCGAAGGACATTGGATCGTCACCACGCCTGACGAGGTCGCGCACTTTACCGCCGTCGGGTATTTCTTTGGACGCGAGCTCTATCAACGTCTCAAGGTGCCCATCGGTCTGATCAACAGCTCGTGGGGCGGCACGCCGGCCGAAGCATGGACCTGCCACGAAGCACTCGTCGCTTCACCCGAACTCAAACCGATTCTCGATCGATACGAGGCCAGCCTGAACATGCTGCCGCAGGCAAAGGAATCGTATACGCGTGCACTCGAGCAGTGGGAAGAGAAGAATCTTTACATCGATGCCGGCAACAAAGGTGAAGCGCTGGGATATGCAGATCCGGCGACCTCCACTACTGACTGGTCCAAGATGGATCTGCCGCAGCAATTCGAGACTGCCGGGATGCTCATCGACGGTGCAGTTTGGTTTCGCAAAGTGCTGGAGTTGCCCGCAGCATGGGCCGGAAAAGATCTCGTCCTGAATCTGACTCCTATTGACGACCAGGACATTACTTACTTCAACGGTAAGAAAGTCGGATCGATTGGCAGAGAGACGCCGAACAGCTACATGGTGCCGCGGAAGTATGTCGTGCCGGGCGCGCTCGTCCATAGCGGGAGAAATGTGATCGCGGTGCGGGTTTTTGATAGTGCGGGCGAGGGCGGTTTCAGTCGTGGCGGTGCGATGTCGCTTGGACCTGCGGGCGCCGCGGAGTCGGAAGTGATTTCACTACGTGGAGCGTGGGATTACAAAGTCGAGCTCGCGCTCGAGCCGAAGCATCCGGATTGGGGGTCGCGTCCGGAAGCAGTCGGAGTTAGTAATCAGAACAATCCGAGTGTTCTTTACAACGCGATGATCGCGCCGATCGTCCCGTTCGCGATACGCGGTGCGATCTGGTATCAGGGCGAAAGCAATGCCGGCCGCGCCTATCAATATCGCACGCTCTTTCCGATCATGATTCGAAACTGGCGTAGTGCGTGGGGAAGTGAGTTTCCGTTCTACTTCGTGCAACTTGCGAACTGGCATGCGAACAAAGCCGAACCTGACGAGAGCGACTGGGCCGAGCTGCGTGAAGCGCAGACGATGACGTTGCGCGAACCGCAAACTGGAATGGCGGTGACGATCGACATCGGCGACGAGAACGATATTCATCCGCGTAACAAGCTCGACGTTGGTCGCCGTTTAGCCGCATGGGCACTGGCTGAGACTTACGGTCAAAAAGTTGTTCCATCAGGACCGCTGTTCGATCGCTTCAGCATCGAAGGCGATCGGATCAAGATTCGCTTTAAGCACGCCACTGGATTGAAGTCAATTGACGGTGGAACAGTGAAAGGTTTCGCGATTGCGGGCGAGGATCGAAAGTTTGTTTGGGCAGACGCACGCATTGACGGCGATTCGGTGATCGTCTCCAGTCCGAAAGTAGTGAAGCCGGTCGCCGTTCGTTATGGTTGGGCCGACAATCCGATCGCGAATCTCTACAACAGCGCCGGCTTTCCAGCGTCGCCGTTTCGCACAGACGACTGGCCCGGCGTTACAGCCACGCGTAGATAGCCACAAAAAGGCACAAAAGCACAAAACATAGGAGAAGGTCTCACGTGAAAAAAGTTTCTCGAAGGACATTTGCCAAAGTTGCGAGCGCTGCGGCGATCGCGTCGACGGCTAAGCTACCCTCGCTTGGCGCTGAGGCTGCCGTTGTTCAAAGTGCACAGGGTGACGCGCTGCGTTCGTTCCCGCGCGACTTCATCTGGGGCACAGCAACAGCTTCTTACCAGGTTGAGGGAGCCGTTAATGAAGACGGTCGCGGACCGTCCATCTGGGACACTTTCTCGCACACTCTCGGTCGTGTTGTGGCAAATGCGAACGGCGACGTCGCTAACGATCACTATCACTTGTACAAAGGCGACGTTCAGTTGATGAAAGCGTTGGGCGTCAAAGCCTATCGCTTCTCGATTGCCTGGCCACGTGTCTTTCCGAATGGCGATGGTCCACCAAATCCAAAAGGTCTCGACTTCTACAACAAACTCGTCGACGAGTTGCTTGCCGCGGGCATTCAGCCGTTCGCCACGCTTTATCACTGGGATTTACCTCAGTCGCTGCAGGATCGTTTTGGCGGTTGGGAAGGTCGCGACACGTCGAAGGCGTTTGGCGATTATGCCGGTTACGTTGCCGCTCGGCTGACTGATCGTGTGAAGCACATCTTCACCATCAACGAGTTTGGCGCGTTCATCGAAGTTGGGTATCGGTGGGGCGTCCACGCGCCTGGATTGAAACTGACGGGTTTGCGACTTAATCAGACACGCCATCATGCGGTATTGGGCCATGGCCTCGCAGTGCAGGCGATTCGCGCATCGGCGAAGCCCGGGACGAAAGTCGGACTTGCGGAAAACATGACGATTCCTGCGCCGGTATTTGAGACGCCCGCACACATCAAGGCGGCTGAGAGCGCTGCGCGTGAGATGAACGCGTCGTATTTGACAGTGATCAAGGAAGGGAAGTACACCGACTGGTATTTGAAATCCGCGGGAGCCGACGCACCGAAGTTCACGCCTGAAGATCTGAAAGTGATCTCGTCGCCGCTTGATTTCGTTGGCATCAACATTTACACGCCGCAGTTTGTGCGTGCTGATGAATCTTCACCGGTGGGTTTCGCGCATGTGCCGCATCCGAACTCATTCCCGCACGCGCCGTCGCCGTGGCTCTTCATCGGGCCGGAGGCACTGTACTGGGGACCCCGACACGTTGCGAAGCTTTGGGGCGTGAAAGAGATCTACATCACTGAGAATGGCTGCTCGTCGTCGGATGTGCCGGCGCAGGATGGTCGTGTTTACGACACCGATCGCGTGACGTACCTGCGGAGTTATTTGACGCAACTGCGCCGGGCGACCGCGGAAGGGATTCCGGTGCGTGGATACTTCCTCTGGAGTTTGATGGATAACTTCGAGTGGGCCGACGGCTATACTAATCGCTTTGGCATTCACTACGTCGACTACGCGTCGCAAAAGCGCACGCCCAAGCTCAGCGCGGACTTCTATCGCGAAGTAATCGCCCGCAACGCAGTGGTGTAATTTAACACCGCTTTGGTACACATACTACAAAACTCAAGTTCTTCTGTTATGTGCTTTTTGTGCCTTTTTGTGGCAACAATACGGTGAAGGTGCTGCCTCTTTGTGGCGTGCTCTCGATCGTAATGTGGCCGCCGTGAGCTTCGACGATGCAGCGGACGATTGAGAGGCCGAGGCCGGCGCCGCCGAGTGCACGCGAGCGCGCTTTGTCCACGCGATAGAAACGATCGAAGACGCGCTGCTGATCTTCGTCGGGAATTCCAATCCCCGTGTCGCGCACGACGATTTCGGCGTTGCCATTCTGCTGCTCCACTGCCAGCGAAATCTCACCACCCTCGGGAGTGTATTTCACTGCATTGTCGAGCAGGTTCAGAAGCATTCGTTTGATCATCTCCTCGTCGCCGTTCAATGTGATCGGCGCGGTTCCATTCTGCAGTTTGAGTCTTACACCTTTGCGCACGGCGAGCACATTCGCCGCACGTGCACAATCCTTCACTACATTTGTCAGCGAAAGTGGCATTCTGATCGGCGTGACATTCGCTTCGATTGGCTGCCGCGCGAGGATGAACAAATCTTCAACAATGTGTGAGAGTCGTTCGGCTTCCTCCTTAATCAGCGTCAACGACTCCTGGTATTCCTCGACCGTTCGCGTCTTTCCGAGCGCCACTTCAGTTTCACCTCGCAACACCGCGAGCGGCGTGCGCAGTTCGTGAGAAGCATCGGCAATGAAGCGTTGCTGCTCGACGAAGGACAAGACAATTGGCGCCAGACTCTTGCGAGCGAGAAAGTATCCACCAAGTGAAGCCAAGAGCAGCACGAGTGGAACTCCGGCGAAGAAGTCGCGTCGCAATAGACTCAAACTCTCGTCAAGTACACTCAAGGGCTCGGCGACTGCTGCGAAACCAACCTCATGGTCCGTCGAGACCGGCGCAACCGCCACTCGCATGCCGTTAACGGTCACTAGTCCAATGCGTTGATTGCGTGTTTGTGTAAGTACCGAGGGAGGAACCGTCAAGACATTGCCGGAAAGATTCTTAGAAGCTGCAATCGGCTGACCGTTAGTGTCGAGCAGTTGCACGTACCGATTCGGGAACGTCAACTCTGCCAACACGATCTCGCCCGCTTTTGTTAGCGAATGTGCTTCTGCAATCTCTTCGAGATATGCACTGGCAACAGTCTGGGCCGTCGAGCGCAGCGACTCATCCTGACGCTCGTGAAAACCTGCCGCCGCTGCGTAGTAAATCACGAGGGCAAACACCACGAGCGAGAGCGCGAGCACGCCCACATACCAGAGCGTCAGTCTTGTCCGAACCGAATCAAACATGCCGCTACCGATGATACTGCCGGCAACTTAGAAGCTCCATGTCAGCGAAAGGCCGTACGCGTGTGCCTGACGGTTGAATTGAGGCGTGATCATCGGTCGCCAGGATTGACTGACCGGTCCATCGTCATCAGTTGCATCGAGTGATTGGCGATGATGAGTTGAGTAGACATACTTTCCGATCGTGTAACCGAGGGCGCTTCCGACCACGACGTCGGAAAGATAATGTTTCTGGCCTGTAAATCGAGCAACGCTGACTGCGGTCGCTGCTCCGTAAGCGAGTATCTGGACTGCACGCCGATGCTTGTATTCACTGGCGACAACGGCAGCGACAGCCCAAGCCTGTGTGCTGTGACCGGATGGAAAAGAGTTTCCGCCTTCGAAAAATTCACTACGCTCTTTGCCGATAGTTGGCCGCCCGCGCTGCGTTATTCCCTTCAAAGCCGACTCGACGATGATGCTATTAACCAACGCTTGAGCACTCAACAAGCCGGTCTCTCTGGCGCGATCGTCTTTCCGCGCGCGACCCAACAGATAGAAAGCTCCGGCAACAGTCCCAAGACCGTAAACAGATCCGATATGGCTAACAGCGCGACTCATCTTCACCGGGGCGTCGGATTCGGCGATCTCATCGCCGGTGATTCGATCCGTCGCGACGAGGGCCATGAAACCGATTCCGGCCGGTATCGCCCACTTCGCATCGTGTCCATGAAGACGCAACGGCGCCGTCCAGATCGCTTTCTGATCGTTCAGAATGTTTTTGAAGAATTCGTGTTCCAGCGATGGCGTCGGCGTCGGTGTTTGCGCACGCACCGATATGCCGAATGCCAAAACAATCAACCCGAAGAAGCATTGCAAACTTATCTTTCTTCGCATGTTATTCCTTATAGTTTAAGTAATGGTACACAAGGGTGGCCACGGAGGGCCACCCCTACAGTACGTACCATGGCGTCCGTACTGCTTGATTATATGGGCGATGTCGAACGTACTGTAGGGGTGGCCCTCCGTGGCCACCCTTGCGTCGAACTCTTTCCTAAAACATCGTTCCATCACTCCGCTCCGGCACCCGCCGCAACATCGCATACACCGTCGGCGTCACGATCAACGACAACCCCAACGCCATCGTCAACCCACCAATCACCGCGATCGCCAACGGCTGCAAAAGCTCCGCCCCGGCACCAATCGCAAGCGCCAGCGGCAACATCCCTAGCATCGCTGCCAGCGACGTCATCAACACCGGTCTGAATCGGCGCCGTCCCGATCGCACCAGCGCCTGTCGCAATGTATCTCCCGCCGCAAGATGATCCTCAACCGCATCGAGCATCAAAATCCCGTTCTTCGCCACAATGCCGACGATCATGATCATTCCCATCAACGACACGACGTTGAGCGTCGAGCCGGTAATGAACAACGCGAGCAACACGCCACTCAACGCCAGCACTGCGCCCATCACAATCGCGATCGGATGCGCGTACGATCGAAACTCAATGAGCAGCGTGATGAAGACAAGCAACACTGCCAGCACAAGCGCCATCGCGAGCTCGCGAAAGCTCGACTGCTGTTCCTGATACAAACCACCGTATTCAACCGTCATTCCCGGTGGAAACTTCACATCTTTAACCAGTTGATTCTGAATCTGCCCGATTGCAGTGCCGAGATCGCTTCCTTCCAGACGTCCTGTCACCGCGATCATCTGTCGCAAGTTCTCGCGTTCAATCTCCGCCTGGCCTTTGTCGATTTCAACCTCGGCCACCTGATCGAGACGGAATAACTGTCCCGACGACGAACGCACTTGCAAAGCTTTGACCTTGTCGAGCGACGTGCGGACGTCTGACGGAAAGATGACGCGCACCTTGATCAGTCGATCCTGCTGCAGGATCTGCGAGGCAGCGTCACCGGACATAGCAATTGTGATTGTCGAAGCGATGTCATTCGCGGTAACGCCAAACTGCGCCGCTCGCGCCGGATCGATATTGAAAGTAACTGCCGGCCCGCTGATGACGACGCCATTCAGCGTGTCGACCACGCCCGGAACTTTCTGGATAGCGGCCTCAACTTTGTCAGCCGTCTCCTGCAACGCTGCCGCGTCCTCGCTGAAAAGCTTTACCTCGATTGGTTCGGGATTGCCCTGCAAGTCGCCGATCACGTCCGGCAGGATGCCGACGAATTCAACGTCGAGCGACGGCTCCGATTCCTTGATTTGGTCGCGAAGCTCTGAAATCACCTCTTCGGTGCTGCGTTTATGATCTGGCTTCAGCTTAACAGCAAAATCGCCAGTGTTTGGTTCGGTGACGAACAGACCCATTTCGAGGCCCGTGCGTCGCGAGTAGCTCTCGACTTCCGGCGTTTTCAATAACAACTCTTCCACGCCTTGAAGCATGCGATTGGTTTCGGCGAGCGAAGAGCCTGCGGGCGCGAGATAATCGAGGATAAAAGCGCTCTCGTCGAACTCAGGCAGAAACTCAGAACCAAGTGTTCGATACAGCAGATAAGAACCGCCGAGCACTAAAACGATGGTAAGGCCGACGATCCATTTCTTATCCAGTGCCACACTCAGGATCGATTCATACCGCCGAATGATTGCGCCAAGGAATCGGCCGTGAGTTTCTTCATCCTCCGCGGGGGCGTCTTCGGGTCTTGCTTTGACGAGACGTTCCGCGAGCACCGGGGTGAATGCGAGGGCGAGGACGAGGGAAGTCAGCAATGCCACCGACATCGTAAGCGCGAGCGAGCGAAAGAAAACTCCGGTGACTCCGGTTAACAGCGTCAACGGCAGAAAGACGACCACCGGTGTGATCGTCGATCCGATAATGGGAACGGTAATCTCCGACACCGCGCTCTGAACCGCTTCGCGACGCGACTGTCCGCGCGCCATATGCGTGTAGATATTCTCGACCACGACGATCGCATCGTCGATTACGAGACCAATTGCAGCGGCCACGCCACCGAGCGTCATCAGATCGAAACTGAGTCGCGCCAGCCACATCGCCAGAAACGTGACCAACACCGTCACCGGAATTACCAGAATCGCGACGAACGTCGTGCCCCAGTTGCGAAGAAACACGTAAAGGATCACTACCGAGAGCAACAGACCGACCAGGATCGAATCGCGAACAGATTTGATCGACTCACGTACGAGCAGCGATTGATCGTAATAAGCAGCAACACGAACATCTTTCGGAAGCTGTCCGCGCATTGCGTTCAGGGCCGCTTTCACCCCGTCGACAACTTCGACCGTGTTCGCATCCGGCTGACGATTGATGTTCACGAGCGCCGCGGGGTGTCCGTCGGCGGTGACAATCGTGTATTGTGGCTCGACACCTCCCGCCACGGTCGCGACGTCGGCCACGCGGACTGGTGCATTGTTCACCGTAGCGACGACGATGTTGTTCAGTTCGTCCGGTCTTTTTGCCTGGCCGCTGATCAGCGCCAGTTCGAGCTGGTGGTTTTCTTCAATGAGGCCCGGCGAAATAATGATATTTGAATTGCGGATCGCGTCCGCGACCTGTTGCGCGGAAACGTTGTGGGCCACCAGCTTGTCCGGATCGATCGTGACATGGAACTCGCGCGTTTTGCCGCCCGCAACTCCGACGATTGCGACGCCGGGCAGGCGCGCGAGCTGTGGTCGCACGACGTAGGTGGCGAGATCTGTGAGTGTTGCTTCGTCGCGTTTGTCTGACGTCAGGCTGTAACCGGTAACAGGGAAGACTGCGAAAGTCAGTCGCTCGATGTTTCGAATCTCCGCAGTGGGCGGCAAACTCGATAACAACTGCGACATGCGTGCCTGCACGAGTTGCAACTCGTCGTTGATGTTGCCGGACCAGTTGAAGTAGAGATTGATCTCGGAGGATCCGCGCGCGGTTTTCGATTTGATCCTTGCGATCCCGGGTATGCCGTTCATCGCCTCTTCAATCGGACGCGTGACGGAGACGAGTGTTTGCGACGCGGGCGCTTCGCCGTTATCGACAATAATCACAATGCGTGGAAAATCAGTTTGCGGAAAAACAGCGATCGGGAGTTGCCACGCCGCATAAATCCCTGCAGCGCACAGCAACGCCACGATGACCACGATAGCGCGAGACTGATACGAAACTACACGCGCGAGTTTCATGGCTCTTTATCCGTGTCATCCGCGTTAATCTGTGGCTCTACCTTTGTCCCATCCGGCAACGCATAGTTACCCTCAACAACCACAGTTTCTCCACCCTTGAGCCCCTCGACGATTTCAATCTTTTCCGGCGTGCGAATTCCGATCTTCACTTTCGTCTCGTGGGCCACGTTGTCCGCATCGACAACCATCACGGTCCCTTCGTCTGCATCGCTTGTTTCAAGTGTCACGGCTGACGCGGGGACGACGATGGCGTCGTCCTTCGAGTTTGCGGCAACAGTCATCTGCGCAGCGCCGTTCGCCCGCAGTTTTCCTTCGTCGTTTCCGAGCGTCACCCAAACCTCGACGGTGCGATTTGTTGGATCACTCGATCGACTCAGCAATGTGATCTGCCCGTGCATCTCTTCGGCGGAAGTATCAGTCGGAACGACGGTCACGGTGTCGCCGGTTTTGAGATCAGCCACGGCGGTATCGGCAAACGGAGCTTTCACAATCACCGTGCTGGTGTCGGCGATAGTGACCAGTTTTCCGCCCGCCGAAGCAAATTCACCTTCGTACTGAAACTGATCGGTGACAAAGCCGGTGATGGGCGAGCGAATCGTCGCGTAACTCAACTGTGCATCCAGCGTCGCGACGCGTTGTTGCGCCTGTGCGGTTCTAGCTGCCGCGAGGGCACGATCGTTGGGATTCAACGAAGCGTTACGCAGAGCGACGGTCTGTTCCTGCAAGCGAAGCTCGTCTTCGGCGGTTGTCAGCTCGAGTTGCGAGGCTTCGAGCTCTTTCTTTGAGATTCCACCTCTCTCGAAGAGAGTGCGCCGGCGTTCGTACGTCGCGCGTGTGTTGTTGACCTTCGCGCGCGCGTCGAGCAGCGCTTTCTGATCTTCGGCGTTTGTCTTTGGAATCGTGCCGGTAATGAGACTGCGTTCATTCGCGCGCGCTTCGTTAAGCGCGGCCACTGCTTCAGCGCGCTGAGTTTCAAGATCGCGTGACTCGAGCACGGCGATAACGTCACCAGCATGGACCAGCTTGTTCTTCAGTAGGGCCATCTTCCTGATCTGCGCGCTGATCTTCGCGGCGACGTCGGCCTTTTCGCGCGGCCAGATCGTGCCCACTGCAGAAACGGGTGCGGCGATGTTTTCTTTCTCGGCCTTAACTACTTTGACGCTGACGACCGGTTTCACCTCGGTTTCTGCTTCGGTTGAAGATCGCTTCAGGCGCCAGATGACGAGAGCAACGAGCAACAGCACTACGAGGCCGCTGCCTACGATCAGGACGAGGTTGCGCTGGCGCACAATTCGGGCTCGTTTCTGCTCGGCCAGCAGGCGATCGACTTCGTCGTCGGGAATCCTGTTCGGCTGATCACTCATATTCGCTACTCATGTTTGTTTCTCAGTAGCCAGTTGCTTGTCGCAGTCGCGCGAGCGCGGTCTGGTAATCGAAGATTGCCTGGTACAGAGCGGTCCGTTGCTCGACGAGCGTTGTCTGCGCGTCAGTCACTTCAACTATTTGCGCTTCGCCAGCCCGGTAACGCGCGATCGACGCCGTTAGATTGTCCTGTGCTTTCGTCACACCTTCACGCGCGATATTGATTCGCACGGCGGCGGCATCCACTTGTGCGCGCGCTGCGTAAAACTGTTGCGTGAATCCCCGCAACGCGATGGTCCGTTCGTTCTCAGCAATGTCCACGCGCAGTTTTGCCTGGCGCTCGCGGCTGCGACTCGCGCCCCAGTCAAAGATCGGAATCGAAAAACTGATCGCGGCCGACACGCCGCTGTGTTCCTTCAGCCGTGGTCCCTTCAGCGAATCAGTGTCGAAGCCGCCGTTGATTGAATACGAGAGCGACGGCAAGCGATCGGCGCGAGCGATCTTGATCTCTTGTTTGGCAGCGCTTAGCTGTTGCTCGAGTTGCATGAACTCCGGACGGCGCGAGACATCTTCAGCTTTGAACTGTGCGAGCTCTGTACTTATCGGCAGCGCGAGAGCGAGATCCGTGGTGTTGATTGGTCTTGAGAAGTCGTAGCCGACGAAGACGCGCAGCGATCCGGCTGCGACGGCCTCGTTGCTCCGTGCTTTTTCAAGTTCATCGCGACGCGTGAGGGTCTGCAATTGAGCGCGAGTCAGATCGACGGCGGCGACCTCACCACCGCTAAGCAGCAAAGACGTGATGTGCTCGAATTCTTCCGCGGCTGCCAGATTTGTTTCCGCCGCACGAAGTTGTGCGTTTGTGAGCGCGAGCCCGTAATAAGCCTCGATTACGGCCTGAGCGAGTTCGCGTCGTGCAACTTCGGCGCCCGCATGCGCTGCGGCGAGCAGGGCGCGATTCTTCGCGAGCGTCGCACGCAAGCGACCGGCGATGTCGAAGTCGCCCGAGACGTTGACCAAACCCTCGTACACGCCGATTCCGTCGCTCGTCACAAAACTCGGACCACGTGGCTCTCCCGGCGGCAAGCCGAGCGCCGGCGACGTGTAGATGTAACTCAGTGGCGCGCTGACTTTTGGAAGAAAGGCCGCACGCGCCTGTCGCAGATCCTCAGCGGCGACGCGTTCGTTCAGAAGTGCTGTTTGGAAAGTTGATGCCTGAGCGTTTGCAAGTCGTAACGCTTCATCAAGGGACAGCGAAGGCGTTTGTGGTGTCGGGGAGGGCGTGGGAGTTTGCGCGGTTGCGACGGAGAGGCAGAGCAATACCAGCAGTACCGCAAGGGGGAATGCCTTCGGTCGTCCACGATTCTCCATGTTCCTCGGTTCGTTTCAGTAGCCGAGTATAGAGAGTCGTTCCTTAATAGAAGATTAATAGACCATCGCAAATTAATGGCGAGACTCGAGGATGTAGCCTTCACCGCGGCGAGTGTGGAGAAGTTTTTCTTTGTGTTGGCCGTCGATCTTCTTACGCAGGCGGTTTATGTAGACCTCGATCGCGTTTGAAAAGGGATCGAAGGTGTCGTCCCAGACGTGCGCGGCGATGTCCGCGCGCGAGACGAGCTCACCCGTCCGCCGCGCGAGATACTCCAGCAGCGCATACTCCTTCGCCGTCAGTTGCACGTCGTGATTGGCCCTGGAAACGCGATGACTGGCTGCATCGACGACGAGGTCTCCAATCTCCAGTACATCGGGACGCAACTGCGAATCGCGTCGCAGCAGCGCTCGGATTCGTGCCAGCAGTTCGCGAAATGAAAATGGCTTTGTCAGATAATCGTCAGCCCCGGCGTCAAAGCCGGTTAGACGATCGTCAATAGACGCGCGCGCCGTCAGCATCAGGACCGGCCTAGTGTTGCCGCGCTTGCGCAATTCCCGACAAACTTCAAATCCATCGCGTTGCGGCAGCAACACGTCCAGCACAATTAGGTCGTAATCGTTGATCGCGGCCTGATACAGTCCAGCCACGCCATCCTGTGCCACATCGACAGCATAGCTCTGTTCTCGCAAACCCTTTGCGATCACATTCGCCATGCGCGGCTCATCTTCAACCAGGAGAATTCGCATCCAACGCAGATTCTGCCCTTCGGATGAGCCGCGAATCAACTGCTTGGACTCAGCCGGCGCGTTTGAAATACTGGACCGCCCGCTCGTGTTTCTCCGCAGCCTCGCGCGAATCAAACGTGCCGAGATTCCTGCGCTTCCCGGTTTTCGAATCGACTTTGCGCGAATAGAGTCGATACTTTCCGGATTTTAGTTTTCTGATCATTGCTTCACACCATGGCAGCCGCGGCGTTTTTCTTCCTGAGATACATCGCAATCGGGATCGTGCTGGCAACTCCTGACAGGAGCAACGACCAGCCGAGGTTCTTGCGGTTGGACTGTTTGAACTTGTCGGCAAGGAGCAGTCCGGCTCCCATTCCGATTGCTCCGCGGGTGGCCGCGAATACTGCGATCTCGGGTAACGATAGCGACTTCACATTCAACTCTGGCATCTTTCCTTGCACCTCCGCGTAGTCAGACAGACAACCATCATGCCAGCTGATTAGTGGTGATCCACGAGAGGGAAAGTAACGGAGACTGTACGAAATGTTTTCTTTCGAACGTCTCGGATCGTTTCAGGCGAAAAGGGAATTGATTGTGCGGAAAGGCTCCGCATCGTCGGCAAAGCGAAACGTTCCGTACTCTTTCATTTCACGCGCGCCACGGAGTAGCGCGGACAGGGCGCTGCGAGCAAGTGCGCTGCCCACACTGATGCGCTTTACGCCCATCGCCGACAATTCTGCCACACTCAATTCGACGCCTTTCAACGCCATCAACACGTTGACCGGTCGATCCACAGAACTCACGACAGCCGCGATCTGTTCCGCAGTTGTGAGACCTGGCGCATAGAGCACATCGGCGCCTGCTTCCTGATACATCTGCAAGCGCTCGATCGTATCTTTCAAGTCGGGTCTGCCGACGAGATAGTTCTCGCATCGAGCAGTTAAGGTGAAGGGAAAAGGAAGATCGTGTACCACGTCAGCGGCAGCACGAATGCGTTCAACTGCAAGAGAACATTCGTAGATCGGATCGTCGGTTCGCCCGGTTGCATCTTCAATTGAACCGCCTGCGGCTCCGGTCGCCGCAGCCATGCGAATCGTTTCAGCAACGAACTCAGGCGTATCGCCAAACCCGTTTTCGAGATCGATGCTCAGAGGCAGATCGGTGACAGCGGCGACAGACGCAGCGTGCGCCAGCATCGCATCGCGACCGACCGCATTGTCAGACTTTCCTATCGAAAAGGCGTATCCGGCGCTGCTGGTAGCCAGCGCTTCGAAGCCGAGATTCGCGAGCAGTCTTGCACTGCCGACATCCCATGGATTCGGAATGATGAATGTTCCGGCGCGCCGGTGAAGTTCAACAAAGGCCGTGGCCTTTTCAGCTTGCGTCAACATGAGATTACTCCTCGAGTTGCGGCGGCAATGCGAAGGTTCCTTCGACCACCTGCACAAAGTTTCGCTCTTCGCGAAGAATAATACGTTTGCTTTGTGCGAGTGCGAAGTTCGCGAGCGCCTCGGAGTCGAAACGCAAACGCGCGCGATAAGTTTCGTACGCCGCGAGACTGTCAAAACCGATCAGTCCCCAGGCGACGTCATTTGTGCCTTCATGTGGCAGAAAGTAACCAATGAGATGGCCACCGCAACGCGGAATGATGCGCCCCCAATTCTCCGCGTACGTCTTGAACTCATCGCGCTGAAACGGATCTATTTGATAACGAATGATGCAGGTGATCATAAGACTCCTCTCCTTTGACCACCGTTATATCAGTTGTCGTACAGGGACGATTCGTTTATCATCAAACTATGAATGTAGAACAATTGGACGAGCGGGCGGTGGCGAGAATCGCCGGTGCGATTGGCGAACCGGCGCGGGCGCGGATGTTGTTTTGTCTGATGGATGGTCATGCGCGAACAAGCACCGAGCTCGCCGTCGTGGCCGATGTCTCCACTTCAACCGCGAGCGCGCACCTGAATCGTTTGAAGACCGAGCGTCTTGTCAAAGTGCTCACGCAGGGAAAGCACCGGTTTTACAGTCTTGATGGACCAAAGGTCGCTCGCGTGCTCGAGGGTCTCAGCGTGTTGGCGGACCAGCCGCACCACAAGTTTGTTCCTACCACACCGACGCGATTGCGAGCTGCGCGCGTTTGTTACGATCATCTGGCCGGGCATCTCGGTGTCCTGTTGCACGACCGGTTAAAGGATCTCAAATGGTTATCGCGCGCGCCGAGTGCCGCCGAAGATACTTACGATCTGACGGTCGATGGCATGAAGGCGCTCGATGCTCTCAATGTCAATGTCGAAGATCTCCGGAGTTCGCGCCGTCGTTTTGCTTACGCCTGCCTCGACTGGAGTGAGCGCCGGTCGCACATCGGCGGTGCTTTGGGTTCAGCCCTGTTGGACACCGCAATCAAAAGAAAATGGGTGACAAAAGATCTGGACAGCAGAGCGATACGTGTCACGAATGCCGGACGTCGTGAGATGCTTGCGCGATTCGGTTTATCCACAGATTACGCAGATGAATCTGTGTAATCTGTGGACACACATATACAGTGAATACTTATGAAAGCGGCGAATACAAACGACGATCCGATTCGTGACTTCTACACCAGTCACCCGTTTCCTCCGCCGGTAGAAAATCTCGATCGGGCTCGCGAAATGTGGGCCGATGAGAATATTCATCGCGCCGAGTTTCATTTGCTGTGGCCCGACAAGAAATACCGCGCCGATCTGGATGTGCTCGTGGCCGGATGTGGAACGTTTCAGGCCGCGAAGTACGCGCTCTGCCATCCCGCTGCGCGTGTGACGGGCATCGACGTCAGCGTAACAAGCCTCGAACACACCGAAAGTCTCAAACAGAAATACGGCATAACAAATCTTGAAGCTCGACAGCTGCCAATCGAGCGCGCCGCGGACCTGGACCAACAGTTCGATCATATTATCTGCACAGGCG
Source organism: Pyrinomonadaceae bacterium (assembly GCA_036401595.1). GTDB lineage: Bacteria > Acidobacteriota > Blastocatellia > Pyrinomonadales > Pyrinomonadaceae > PSRF01. Next base: position 52,978 of record DASWUM010000069.1, on the reverse strand, counting down.
TGCTGCATCATCTTGCCGATCCCGATGCAGGTCTGCGCGCGCTGCGCTCGGTTTTGAAACCAGACGGCGCGATGTACTTGATGGTGTATGCGCCGTACGGACGCGCGGGCGTTTATATGATTCAGGATTACTGTCGCCGGCTTGGTATCGGAACTTCGCCAGAGGAGATCAGCGATCTCATGATGGTGTTGAAGTATCTTCCGCAGCACCACCCGTTGTTGGCGACACAAGGTGGGTCGCGCGATTTCCCGAACGGCGATGCTCTGGCTGACGCGGTTCTGAATCCGCGCGATCGTTCGTATTCGGTGTCGCAGGTGTTCGACTTCGTCGAAGGCAATGGGTTGAAACTATCTCGCTGGTACTGGCAAGCGCCTTACTTGCCGCATTGTGGAATCATTGCTTCTACAGCTCATGCGTCTAAGTTAAAGGCACTTCCCGAGCGCGAGCAGTACATCGAGATGGAACTCTGGCGCGGCTTGATGGCGAATCATAGTTTCATCGCCCATCAAAGAGCTGATGGCGCAAAAATAAACTTCGATGACGAGACTTGTTTGCGTTACGTTCCGCTTCGACTTCCGTGGACTACATGCATAGTAGAACGTCTGCCACCAGGTTCCGCAGGTCTGCTTTTGAATCAAACACACCTCTTTAAAGATCTGTTTCTGCTCGTCAACGAACAAGAGAAGCAAATGTTTGATGCAATCGACGGGCGTCGGAGTATTTCAGAAATCGTCGAGTCAGTGGCAGGATCTGCACCGCTGGCGCGCAAGTTTTTTGAGAAGCTCTGGTGGTACGATCAGGTGGTGTTTGACACGTCAGAGTCAGCTATTTAAATAAACCCACTTCGCGAAGAATTCTTTCAAACTCTTTCCATTAGCTTCTTCCATCGCGGCGACGAAGTCGCTGGTCACGACCGATTTCCCGAAGTGCCTGCGAGTAAAGATCCGCAAGCCATTCCAGAACGCGCGTTCACCCATCTCTTCGCGCAACAGATGTAAAACGTAAGCGCCTTTGTCGTAAACGAGCGTGCGATCCTCGCGCGTGGGGTGGTCCCAATCCGGAAACACGAGCGACTTGTCTTTACCGGCAGCGCGCACTTTTTCGTATGCCGTGTGGTTCGCTTCTATCTCACGCATGTACGCCGCGCGTCCGAAGCGATGTTCCAGATACGCCGCGGCGATGAAAGTCGCGATGCCTTCGTTGAGCCAGAAGTGTCTCCAGTCAACGCAGGTCACCATGTTGCCCCACCACTGATGCGCAAACTCGTGCGCACCGAGCCACTGATCCTGCTCATTGTCCAGGATCTGCTTTCCGTAGGTTTCTCGCAGCGCGGTGAAGCTACTCATTTCCTGCTCGACGCCGCCGGCCGCAAGCACCTGTGTGTAGGTGCGATCTGAATACTTAACACCGGCGCGTTCTTCGAAAAAGTTGAGCATGTCGGGCGTGTCGCGGAAGATGCGTCGCACTTCGCTCTCGGTGTAGTTCGTGAAGAAGTACTGGAACTCGACGTTTCCTCGTTTCTCTTTGACGACGTGAAACGGGCCGGCTGTGAAACCGATGATGTAAGTCGGGATCGGAGCTTTTTGTTCCCACTCAGTGACGCGCTTACTATTCGGCAAGGTGCGTTCGGAAACGAGTTGGCCGTTGGCGATTGGTGTTAGGTTCGCAGGCAGGATCAGTTTGAAGGTCAGCGTTGCCTTGTCGGCAGGATCGTCGACGCAGACCATCCACTGGCTGGTCGAGAAGATCGTGTAGACCTGTTGTCGATCCGGAAAAAAGCGAATGCCGTATTTGGGTGTGCCGTGAAAGTCGATCTCGATTTCCTGTGGGCGCGTGGTGCGTGAGGGGAGAGATACGTTGAGTCGACGGTCGTGCACGTTGAACTTGAGCGGCGTTTTTGCGAGACGTACGGCGTCGATGGTGAGTTCGCCGCAGTTGAATTCTGCTTGCTGTGAATCGGTTGTGAAACGAATGCGAACCGTTCCTTTAACTGATTTGGTTGCGATGTCCGGCTCGAGTGTGGCGGCGTAGTGAAGCACGTCCTGCGCAGCGTGTGCGCTTCCGCTCGCGAGTAGGACTCCAATCACCACCGCAAGACACAACCATCGGTTTTTTGACATACTTTTGAACGTACTGTAGGGGCGGCCCTCCGTGGCCGCCCTTGTGTGGAATTCAAACCAAGGGCGGCCACAGAGGGCCGCCCCTACAATCGAACCTGAACTGCACCATTTTATGATAGTTCTCGAAACGGGACGATTATTTCTGCGTGGGCTTACAGTAGGTGATGCTGAGTTTATCCTGACGCTGCTCAACGAACCGTCGTTTCTTCGTTTTATCGGAGACAAGAAAGTTCGCACCGTCGCAGACGCCGAGCAATACATTCTCAATGGACCAGTAGCCAGTTACGAACGACACGGCTTTGGTCTGTTGTTAGTGGAACTAAAAGTCGCGCAAACGCCAATTGGAATTTGCGGACTGCTCAAGCGAGAAGAACTACCCGATCCTGACATCGGTTTCGCCTTCCTGCCTGACTTCTGGAACAAAGGATATGCTTTCGAAGCAGCCGCAGCGGTGATGAAAGACGCACGCGAACGACTGAAGCTCGAACGTATCCTGGCGATTACAAATCAGGATAACGAAGCCTCGATCAAGCTACTACAAAAGATTGGATTGCAGTTTGAACGGCTAATCAAGATGTCGACAGACGCGGTCGAATTGATCCTCATGGCCTCATCCCAGCCAGGTTGATAGATACCAGATATTTCCAAACTCATCGTTGACCCAAGCATTTCGATCGCCGTACGGTTGATCGGTCGGCTCTAGCGCCGACGTCGCACCTGCAGTCAGCGCTTGCTTATACGTCGCATCCACGTCCTCGACGTACAAGTAGATCGCAGACGGCATCGATTGCCATTGGTCGTGCGCTTCGCCGAGTTCGATGATCGAATCACCAATCCGCACTTTCGAGTGATACACAAAACCTTCATCCGATTGATGTCGCTCAACTACCTGCGCTCCAAAAGCCTTCTGCACGAAATCGATGAACTTCGGCGCGCCGACCGGATGGAAGTAAACTGCGACCGTGTGCAGATCCTGAATCGGAGTTGAGTCAAAACGCCTGGCGATATACCAATCGTTGCCTCCAACATCCTTAACCGCGGCCATTCGTTCGCCATATTCCAGATCCGCTGGCGTAACCAGCGATGTGGCGCCCGCGGCCATCGCGCGTTCATAAACGTCGTCGACATCAGAAACGTAAAGGTGAATCGATGCCGGACGTGTATCGACACCCGGGCCACCACCAATCATCACCATCGAATCACCGATCTTCACCTCACAGTGTATGCCTCCGGCCGATCCAGTAGTACGGAACACTTCAACGGCGCCAAACGCCTGCTTCACGAAGTCGACTAACTCGGCAGCCGGTTTCACCGTGAGATAAGGCGTCACCGCGTGGAATCCTTCGCGTTTGAATGTCTTCTCGTGTGTGCTAAGGAACTCGTCAAAGCTTTTCTGCATATCGGCCACCGGAACGTCGTGCTGGTGCGTCGCTACGATCCATGTATAACCAAACGGATCCTTGATCTGCCCGCCACGATCGCCATAGAACTGGTCCGCCACCGGACGGCTGAGACTTGCACCTTCCGCAACCGCGTGTTCGACAAACTCATCCACATTTGGCACGTACAGATGCAGTTTGATCGGTGAACCACCGAGCGTTTCAGCACTGACCATGCCGTAATCGGGGTACTCATCGGCGAGCATCAATACCAGTGCGCCAACTTGCAGTTCGGCATGACCGACTTTTCCGCTCGGTTCAACAAGTCGCATCAGCTCGTTGGCGCCGAACGCGCGTTTATAAAAGTCGATTGCGGCAGCGGCGTCGCGATAAGTAATGTACGGACTCACCGAGGTAACGGCCTGCGGTGTCGATTCGATCTGTTTTGCTGCGGTACTCATATCTTTCTTACCTAATTGTTCTTTGAGCGCGGCGCGAAACTGTTCCGTGGGCAGACCACGCAGTTCGCGCGCAACCGCTACCAGTTCAGTCAACTCACGATCTGCCTCATTCACCGCCGGCTCGCGCTGTTCAAGCAACGCAGTGACGGCGTCGTCAAGTTGATCGATGATGGAACGTTCAGCCATTTCTTAACTCAGACTCTACTCGCGCAATCGTGCACGAAGATTTTCCAGACCTCGAAATTGAAGTTGCTTAACAGCACCCTCGCTGCGATCGAGACGAGCCGCGATTTCGCGAATACTTTTCTCCTCACCAAAACGTAAGAGGATCACTCTGCGCTGGTCTTCGGGAAGCGCTTCGACGGCGCGGAAAAGCTGTGCGCGGCGTTCTACTTGTTCGAGATCCGGATCCACTGCCGTATTCGTCGTGCTTTCTGTTTCCAACGTCTCGCGTGACTTCTTTCGCGCCTGGTCCGCGATTGCGTTAGCGGCAATGCGATAGAGCCAGGTGACGAACGGAGCGCCACGCCATTTGAACTTGCCGATGTTCGCGAGAGCTTGTTGAAAGACGTGTGCGGTCAGGTCCTGTGCTTCAGATCGGTCGTGGACGCGGCGCGCGACGTAAGCGTAGACGAGATGAAAGTTCAGCTCATAAAGCTCCGCAAAGCGGCCCGGATCCTCCTGAGCAGCCTCGATAGCCATGCGTTCGTCCGATTCAGTAACCCGACTCAAGTCATCCTCGCGCCAGTTTTCTATAGATTAAAACTGTCGTGGAGCGGAAAAGTTACGGTTATTGTGGAAACAATCCGGATTTTATCCGCGTTTATCTCTGGCTAAAATAAAAAAGTTATGGAAATCTACAAGAAAACAACTAACAGCGAACACGAAAAGGTCTTTGTCGGGCGCGAGCCTGAGAGTGGTTACCACGGCATCATTGCGATTCACAGCACGGTGCGTGGGCCAGCGGTTGGCGGTACGCGTTTGTGGAATTATGCAAACGAGGACGACGCGCTTACCGATGCTTTACGGTTATCGCGTGGAATGACCTATAAAAACGCACTCGCCGCACTGCCACTCGGTGGCGGGAAGGCCGTCGTAATCGGCGACAACAAAACGTTGGATCGCGATGCGATTTTCAGTGCGCATGGGCGTTTTGTCGAATCGCTCGGCGGTGCTTTCATCACTGCGGAAGACGTCGGTACGAGTCCTTCGGATATGGAAATCGTGCGGCGTGAGACCACGCACGTTGCCGGTCTTCTCAGTGGCACGGGTGATCCTTCGCCTTACACGGCGCGTGGAGTCTTTCGTGCGATGCAGGCTGCGGCGCAGTTTGTTTGGAACAGCCAGTCGCTCGCGGGAGTTACGGTCGCGCTGCAAGGCTGTGGCAATGTTGGGTACAACTTAGCCAAACATCTGCACTCTGCAGGTGCGAAACTGATCGTTTGCGATGTCGATCCGCAGAAAACTGCGCGACTAGGCGAAGAGCTCAACGCCATCGTTGTTGCGACCGAAGAGATTGCCAGGGTCCGCGCAGATGTCTTCGCGCCTTGTGCGCTGGGTGGAGTGCTTAACGACCAAACAATTCCGCAGCTAACTGCAAAGATCGTGGCCGGCGCAGCCAACAATCAGCTACTCGACGACAGGCACGGCGAGAGGCTCAAGGAGCGCGGCATACTTTACGTTCCCGATTACGCCGCGAATTCAGGTGGAGTTTTCAGCGGCTGTATTGAGCTGCTCGGATGGAAGCCCGAGCACGTCTCCCAAAAAGTGGATGAAATCTACAACACCGTATTGAACATTCTCGAGCTTGCGCGTGCGGAAGATATTTCAACCAGCAGAGCCGCGGATCAAATTGCCGAAAGCCGTTTCAAAGAATCTGCGTAATCTGTGGATAAACTGCGGAGAATCAACACGACGAGCCAGCCGAAAAGGAAATTCGAGGTGGCCGTTTCCAGCAGGTGGGCCATGCGTACGTCGTACGGCATGAGCGGATTCGGTAACAGCAATTGCGAGCTCGTCACTGCGAACAACAGCGCCACTGCTAATCCAGCTTCCCACCACTTGCCCTTCATCATTCGTACGACCGGCAGAGCGATGGCGGTCCACAGTAACGCACGAACAACTTGCAGTAGAACGAGCGACGGCTGATCGCGCAGCACACTGGCCATTTGCGCGAAGAAGTTGCCGGGATCGTGGCCGCCGTAGTACGCCCGCACCGCCGTACTCTGCCAAGCAATGAAATAACCAAACGTGAAATATATCGCGACGTACACGACCACGATTAAAGACAACTTCGCGACCCATGCTCCAGCAGACATGCTGGGCCATGACGCTCCGGACCTTCCATCCGCCCGGGCTTTCCCAAGAATCAACACACTCAAAGGAGCAAACACGGCGGCAATGATTGCGCCGGCGATGAAAAGTCGCGGCAACATACCCGGCGGCAGACCGGTAATGAAGAATGCAGTCTCGATCTGCGGCATGAGGGTGGTCACGCCGTAGAACACCAGAAAAATCGTGAGGATCAATCTCCAACTGGTCCAACGGGCCCGCAGTATGACGTAGGTCCAAACCGCTGCATTTAGCAGACTGACAACTAACAGAGCCTGGACCGCTGCGCCGGCTTCATCAGGCGCAGGTTGTGGCGCGACGTGTGCCAGCAGTGCTCCTGAAACAACAGCAAAACTGATGAAGTACAGGACAGTCACTGCCAGCAATCGAATAGTGGTTACGATTGCGACCTTCACGGGTGTGAATCTCAGGGAGTAATACTGAGTTTTGTGTGGATCAGTTCCGGCTTTCTCGCCGGCCCAACCATCCAGCCGCAATGCCAAGCAGTTCGGTCAACACCAGCAGTAGCGCCGTGGTGCGAAACAGACCCTGCGCGTCGCCAGGCGGAAGATGCGAGACGTGATCCGGAGAGATAACGACGTAGTGATAGGCGATTCCGAAGATTAGTGAAGCTGCCATCGAAGCCGCCAGCAGCAGGAAACCGAGACGTGCCAGCCGCGTCCAGATCAGCACCATGGCGACGAGCGGCGCGATAATGATAACTGTCAGCACATAGATGTTTTGCCAGGAGCTTAACCCGACAGCTAATTGTTGGTGGGCGTTGCCATGAACCATGTTGACCACGAGGTGGGCCAGCACGGCCACCGTGCCTAACAACACGATGCTGCGTCTTCCAGTTAACATTTGGCGATCTTACGCGGCGCTTGCGGTCTTAGTTTGACGTTCGTAAACGTCCTCGATTATCGCACGAAGTAGCTCCGCAACGCTCCATGCCTGAGCCACGCAGCCGCGTGGCGTGTGTGGCGCGTCGCCGTCGAAGATTTCAGACACCTGGCCGAGTCCGGCTTCATTGAGGTGTGGCTCGAAATTCCGGAGCCACGAAGTTCCAAATTCGCGACCGGCTTTTCGACCAAACGTTTTTGTGTAAGCCGTCAGGTATGGGCCCATCAGCCACGGCCACACCGTCCCTTGATGATATGCACCATCTCGACTAGCCGGGCCACCTTCGTAGCGACCGACGTAGTTTGGATCTGTTGGCGCAAGGGTGCGAAGACCGCGCGGTGTCACCAACTCACGTTCGACTACTTTCAAGATACTTGTCGCTCGTTCTGTGGAGACCATTGAATGAGTCAGGCTGATTGCAATCACCTGGTTCGGCCTGATCGACGCATCTCGGACCTCACCGTTGACGACGTCGTAAAGACAACCGGCTTCCTCGTTCCAAAATAGATCGTTGAAACTCACGCGCGCCTTGTCAGCCATTGCGCTGTAAAAGTCACCTTGCTCGTTGAATTTTGCCGCGAGCTGTTCCATCACGCGCAGTGCGTTATACCAAAGAGCCTGAATCTCGACTGCCTTCCCGTGGCGCGGCGTCACGACCCAATCGCCGACTTTCGCGTCCATCCAGGTTAGCTGCACACCCGGTTCGCCGGAGAAAAGCAGGCCATCGTCGTCAACGTGGATTTGGTAACGAGTGCCTCTCACGTGCCAATCGACGATGTCCTTCAGCACCGGATACAGTTTTGTCTGCACGAACTCATGATCGTTTGTGTATTGCAGGTATGAGCGTATCGCCTCGAAGAACCAGAGTGTTGCATCGACGGTGTTGTATTCGGGCGGTTCGCCTGCGTCAGGAAACCGGTTCGGCAACATGCCGCGATCGACGTGTGTGGCAAACTCCGCGAGGATGTCTTTCGCCGTGTCCCAACGACCGTTGACGAGCGTCAGGCCTGGAAGGGCGATCATGGTGTCGCGGCCCCAGTCGGCAAACCAGTGGTATCCCGCGATCACAGTCTCACCGCGTTGGCGTGTGACGAGGAATTGCTCCGCCGCCGCCGTTAGCAATGAAGTTAGTCCTTCAGATTTGTTGTTGAGTGCCGCTCGCCTCGTCATCTCAGCATTGCGATAGGTTTCAGCGTTCGTGGAGTCGTGTCGTTCCGTTGACGCGATAAGATTGACCTTGCGACTCGCGTGCAAGTCGAATGTAAACGCGCACGGGCTGAAGAGATCTTCGGCGAAGTCCAACCCGCGTTCCTGCTCGACCGCGTATTGGAAGTTGCGATACCAGAAACCGTTTGCATCGATCGCGGCAGGGTCGTGTGCGAGATGAAGCGCGGGAAGATCGCCGTAAGGCCGGAAAGTTGTGCGGCCAGATTCAGTTTCAACGTTTGGATTGAGCGCGCTGTTTTCGTGGGTCGTGCTGTGATAATCGCGGAACGCGATCAGTGGACGAATCTCAAGTTTGATATCCATTCGATCCGTGCTCCCCAATTCATACTGAACCACGGTCGTGTTCTCACCCTGGACCATGAACACAGACTTTTCTAAACGCACGCCGTCGACCTCGTACGTGAAGATGGGAAATGGATCGAGTCGAAACCCGATCTGGTAATTGTAGCCCTGTGGATGGATCACGCCCGGATACTGGTTCGCAGATAATTCATACCGCCGGCCCTCGATAACCAGTGTTTCTTCAAGCTTCGATAACAAGACTAAACGTCCGACGGGCGGCTTCGTGGCCGCGGTTAATAAGCCGTGATAGCGCCGAGTATTAAGACCAAGGATCGACGATGACGAAAAGCCACCGATGCCATTTGTCTCGAGCCACTCGCGAGACAAGGCCACATCGACGTTCCGGCAGCTTTCCTGATTGAACTCAATCATGACTCACAGCTCCGCTACTTCGCAGTACACCTTGATCGCGCCGTTCGGGTTCAAAAGCTTTGCAAACAGCTCCTGATAATTCTCAAGTCCTCGCACCGGATGTGTCAGCAGTCGCGCGAGCCAGCCCGGATACTCTGCCTCAGCCTGAGCCAGGTCCTTCACACCCATTTCGAAGTATTCCCGATTCGCGTTAACAGTTCCGACCATAACCTTATTACCCAAGACGAACTCAAGATTGATCCGGTCCGCAGGCACTTCCACCATGCGATTCCCGCCCGTGACACTCGACAATACGAGCACACCGTTCTTCCCAAGCGCTTGCATGCTGTCGAAAACGATGGGCGAGAAACCGGTGGCTTCGAAGATGATGTCGAACGGCCCGTACTTCTTTGCGCCTTCGAGAATTGAAAGCTCGTCGGTTGATTGATAAGTAGCGGCAATCGCTTCGAGCAAATCTGAATTCAGATATGGCTTCGGTATCTTGCCAAATGTCGTTACCTGCAAACCCTTGAGTCGCAGCACGAGAGTGGCCAGCAAACCAATTGTTCCCGCGCCCATCACGGCGGCGCGTTTCGGTTTCCACACTTTCAGGCGGCGTTGAATTTCATAAGCCTGGGCGATGCCTTTTTCGACGACTGTCGTCGGCTCAAGCAGGACGCCGACTTCTTTGAGACCTTGCGGGATCTTCACGATGAATTCGGCATCGTCGACGTAGTATTCGCTCATGTAGCCGTGACGCAGGTTGATGCCGCGTTCGAAGTACGTATCGTCGGTCGTCATATCGTTGGTGCCGATCAGATCGTAGATACTCGAACCGGGACGGCGTACAGTTGCGACGACGTAATCGCCCGGTTTGACTTCAGTAACGTTTGGACCGACGGCTTCGACCTGGCCAAAACTCTCATGACCGACGATCAGGAAGTCGTATCCAGAAGGCGCCTGGCCATACTCGGCGGCGTTGATTTCTTTGTCCGTACCGTCAACTCCGACGCGCAACACGCGCACCAGCACGCCGCGTCCGTTTGCAATGTCGTTGACCTCGGGCGCCGGCAGCTCTGTCAAATGGACCGTGTTCGGTATTCCCGGTTTAACTGCAATCGCTTTCATAATGATGATTCCTTTAACTGAGTTCAGCTTGCTGAGACGGCTAATTGTGATTGAACACCGAGATGTGCGAGCGTCGCCAAGACTCGTGACGGCTCGCCAACATCGCTCCAGCCAACGTCGCCGACTCGCATCACCGCCAGGTCCTGCGGGCGCTGGGCCAACACTTCGTGCGAGAAATTTGTGTCGCCGATTCGTGAATAGAGCTCGGCGAGTGCGCGAGATTCAAATGATGGCGTTAGCGCGTTGAAGTCTGCATATAGCTTCGGCAACGCCGCTTGTGTCATTCGCAACAACGCATCCACACGCCCGACCATCACAAAACTATTCCACAAGCAACCGCGCTCCATGAGCGAAGCGGCTACGGGCGCGCTCGGTTTTTCCCAGAACCTTTTGACACGTGTAATCGAACGCACTGCACTTCCGAGAATCGATCGCTCCGGTTCAATCCAGCCGTACTCTTTCTCGGGCGTCGTCGGCGTGATGCCGAGCAACGTAACCGTTTCAGGCTGTGCGCGGACGGCGTCGAAAGCGATGTCGATGTGCGACATGAATTCCTCGTCGTCGGCGAAGTAATGATCGGAAGGGAACAGCGCCACGACGGCCGTCGGCGATTTCGTCGCGACACGCAGCAGGGCATAAAGAATCGCCGGTGCTGTTCCCTTGTTGGCTGGTTGTTGAAGCAGAAGAACAGGCGAGATCTCGTGGGCCAATGAGCCGTAAAATTGCCGATGTTTTTGAGTGACGACAAAGAGCGTCTGGCTCGGCGCCACTGACAACGCCACTCGACGTCTGGTCTGATCGAGCAGGGTCTGACCACCAATCACCGGCACGAATTGTTTCGGGCGATTATCGCCGGTTATCGCGCGCGTCATCGATTGCAATCGCGTCCCATCGCCGCCCGCCAGTATCACTGCGTATCGATTTTTCATGTTGATAAGTCGGGCCACAAAGAAGAACCTTACAAAGAAGTAGCCACAAAAAAGCACAAAAGGAACATAAAAAGAGAAAGCAGAAACAGAAAGAAAAACAGGAAACAGTTCAGAACTGGTTCTGCTTTATTTTGTGGTTTTAGTGCCTTTTTGTGGCTTGCTTGCTTCGATTAGGGTGTGGGTGCTGCCGAGTTCTTTGGTGCGTTTGCTTTGGACCGCGACGCTGATGCGGTAGAAGCCGGGAGTTTCGACGGGGATTTGGAATCGGGCAGTGATGCCTTCCTGGAGGGCGTGGTTTCGGTCTTCGGCTTTGGCTCGAAGTGTCAGTTGATGGATCGACGGTGGCACAAGCTTGCCGTCTGGTCCAGTTACACGAACGGCGAGTTCAAAGTCAGCCTTTGTCAGCTCGTTTGTGTTCACGAGTTCGGTGTCACTGAGGCCCACCTTGATGACGAGGTTGATATCGCCTTTACGACCGTCCGAGGAAACAAACGAAGGAGTGACGTCAATCGGAATCGCCGTCTCTCGTAATGGAGAGTTGATCGCCGCGCTGAGTGTCTCAGCCGGCGACGACCCCGGCGCTGCGGCCCGCGTGTATCCGGTCGTTCGGGCTTCAACGTGCAGACCGTCGCGATTCAGACGCACCTTGAGCAAATGCGGCCGTTCACGAGTCTCAGGATCACTCTTGTAGGCGAGCAGGTAATAACCACGACTCCGTTCGACGATTTCAGCAAAGCCGATGCGCGTGTCGTTCGTATTGTAAATCGCGCGTCCACCCGTCTCGTTAGCGAGATTGATCATGCTGTCGAAGTTTTGCAGCGTTTCATTGCCAGAGTTGTTGTTGAGGCCGGCGGGACTTAACGCATTGATGGAAACACGTGCGCGGTTTGCCTGCTCGATCAACTTGCGCATGCGCTCAATCACAATATCCGCGCCCGGCAGTTGTGGCTCGAACAGCATGCCGCGCGAGAGCAGCGTAATCACCTTTCGTCCTGGCACAGTCTCGAGTTGCTTGATGACGCTGCTGATGGTGTCGATCACACGCAGATTTTGATTAGCCAGATCCTTAAGACTGTAAGCGCCGTTGATCGAAGTGATTCTGATTACCGGCGCGCGGCTGCTGGTTGGGTTGCTGCGAATCTGACGAATCGCCTGTTTCAGCGTGGCGCGATCGTTTGTGAAGCTCGACAACACTCCGATATCGACTTCCGTATCGCCAATGGCCATGAGATCGCGTGGACCTAATTCTTTATCGACAAACGACGTGAGCAGTTTCTCCGCTTCCTCTGCGCCCCGAATCGCGCGACGTAACAGAGTCAAACTGCCACTGGATATGCCATACGCGTTTGCGTTGCTCCAGGCGACCTCAATCCGTGGATTATCAACGATGAAGACAAACGTACGTCCGAGCTCTGCCGCAGACGGTGGCTGAGTTGTCGGAGTCGCCCTGGTCGTACCCTCGCGGTCGGTAAGCGGAACGTAAACACAGTAATCAACCGCGTGCGACTTACCGTTCTCAACGACCGAAAAATCTTGCGCGCTCAGATCGCTGACTTGACGGCCGCGCTTGTCGGTGACGACTGCATCAACCTGGACCAGGTTCAGGTCGATGCGCACCACATCGTCGTCATTCGGCGGTGGCGTCGCCGCCGGAGAAGCTTTGGGTTGTTTCGATGGTTTTATCTGCTGGGCATGGACCGCAGCCGGCAACAGCAGAAGGATAACGAGGAGTGTGACGATCCTCGTCATGACTCACTCACCGTTTTGTTGCAGCAGCTTTGCCACGAGGCCGGTCCAACCCGTTTGATGGCTCGCACCGATGCCCGAACCATTATCGCCGTGGAAGTATTCATGAAAGGGAATCAGATCGCGCCAATTGGGATCAGTCTGAAATTTTTGCGCAGCACCAAAAACAGGCCGTCGCTGGTCGACGTCTTTCAGGAAGATGCGGGAGAGCCGTTTCGAAATCTCACTCGCCACTTCCCAAAGCGTCAATATCTGTCCGGAACCGACCGGACATTCGACTTTGAAATCTTCGCCCAGATAATAGTGAAACTTCTGCAGCGACTCAACCAGCAAATAATTCAACGGAAACCAGATTGGACCACGCCAGTTTGAATTGCCGCCAAACAAACCGTTACTCGATTCGGCCGGCTCATAGTCAACGCGATGCTCAGTTCCGTTTACTTTCAGCACATAAGGTTGGTCCTTGTGATAACGCGAGATCGCGCGGATGCCGTACGGCGAAAGAAACTCGTCTTCGTTGAGCATGATGCGCAGCACGCTGCGTAATTGATCCTGGCTCACGATTGAAAGCAAACGCCTTTCGGCATTTCCCGGCGTGCGCATGCACGCGACGTTTGCCGTCAGATCAGGCCGGTTTTCAATAAACCACTCCATCCGCTTCTTGAAGTCAGGCAAACGCTCGAGCAACTCAGGCTCCAATGTTTCGACTGCAAACAACGGAATCAAACCTACCATCGAACGAACTTTCATCGGGAATGGCTTGCCCTTTGGCAAGTGCAATACGTCGTAGAAGAAACCGTCCTGGTCGTCCCACAACCTGATCTCATCGTCGCCGCGGTTATTCATCGCATTCGCGATGTAGAGGAAGTGTTCCCAGAACTTGCTCGCGACATCTTCATACGACGGATCTTCCTTCGCGAGCTCCATCGCGATCGCCAGAAGATTCAACGCGTACATCGCCATCCAACTCGTGCCATCGGATTGCGCGATGTGACCGCCAGTCGGTAGCGGCGCGCTGCGATCGAAAACGCCGATGTTGTCGAGACCGAGAAATCCGCCCTGGAAGATATTCATCCCGTCAGCGTCTTTGCGATTGACCCACCAGGTGAAGTTCAGCAACAACTTCTGAAACACCCGCTTCAGAAAAACCATGTCGCCAACGCCGCGACGCTTCTTCTCAATCTTGTAAACACGCCACGCAGCCCACGCGTGTACCGGCGGATTCACGTCGCCGAACGCCCATTCGTACGCGGGCAGTTGTCCGTTCGGATGCATGTACCATTCGCGCAGCATCAGCAGGAGCTGCTCCTTGGCAAACTCTGAATCGACGAGCGCGAGCGGCACGCAATGAAATGCGAGATCCCACGCGGCGTACCACGGATACTCCCACTTGTCCGGCATCGATATGACGTCGGCGTTGTACAAGTGGGTCCACTCATGATTGCGGCCGCGCACACGTTCTGCCGGTGGTTTCGGCGTCGCCGGATCGCCGTCAAGCCACTGCTCGATCACGTAGTGATAGAACTGCTTGGACCAGAGCATGCCGGCAAACGCCTGACGCATCACGAGTCCCCCATCATCTGAGAGACCGCCTGGAATTACGGTTTGGTAAAAGTCGTCGGCCTCTTGAATACGATCTTTGAAGTTCGTGTCAAAATCCGCGAATGCTTTTGTTTTTTCGCAGCTCTTGTCGCTCAACCGCAAGCGAACGCTGACGGTCTCGCCGGGTGCAACCGTGAGCTTGTAGTTCGCAGACGCCTTCGTGCCCTTTTGCTCCGGATTGATAGCTTGCTGATTGCCGTGAACGATGTATTCGTTGATTCCGTCTTTAACATAGTGCGAACCGTTCGTGAAATTGAAGAGCCGTTGTGTGTTTGTGTCGTTTTCCGTAAAGAGCAGTTCGGGTGCGCCATCGCAGTACAACCAGCGTTTGCCGGTTCCTTGGTGGTTGAGCTCGATAACTCCGTCGTTCGTACGATGCAGCCATGGTTTTGACGTGCCGTTCTGATTCCACGACCACGTGTTGCGAAACCAGATCGTGGGCAGCAGATTCAGCGAGGCTACGTCGGGGCCGTGACTCGTTACGCTTATTTTGACGAGTATGTCCTCGACGTCGGCCTTCGCATATTCGATAACGACGTCGAAGTATCGATCGTCTTCAAATACTCCGGTGTCGATGAGCTCAAATTCCGGCGCCTGCTTTCCTCGCTGCCGGTTCTCTCCAACTAGCTGGCCGTACGGAAATTCTGCTTGCGGATACTTGTACAGATACTTCATGTACGAGTGCGTCGGAGTTGAATCGAGATAGAAATAATATTCTTTGACGTCTTCGCCGTGGTTTCCTTCGTTGCCGGTTAGACCAAAGAGACGTTCCTTTAGAATCGGATCGCGGCCGTTCCAAAGTGCGATAGCAAAACAGATCTCCTGTTGCCGATTTGAGATTCCCGCAATGCCGTCTTCATTCCAACGATAAGCACGCGATCGCGCGTGGTCGTGCGGGAAATAATCCCATGCGGAGCCGTACGCGCTGTAGTCTTCGCGCACCGTACCCCACGCACGCTCGCTGAGATATGGACCCCAACGCTTCCAGTGTTTCGTGCGTTGACGTGCTTCATCTAGTCGTTGCTCTTCTGCCGTCATTGATTTATTCCGTTCTTCGTAGTTCAGATCGACCACACTCAGGACAGGTGTGAACTTCCTGGAGTGTGTCGTCTTCACCGCTGTAATCGACCTTGAGCGCGTGGTGATTCATCTCCCTGCCGCAATCCGAGCAAATCATCTTGGGTTTGTTGGTCGTCATGATTGGTATTGACCTCTCGGAACGTACTGTAGGGGCGGCCCTCCGTGGCCGCCCTTGGTGTCATCGTGTTCGCCAAATCCGAGGCCCGTCGGTTTTCGAGTCCGTAGTTCAAACAAAAAAGGGCGGCCACGGAGGGCCGCCCCTACAGTACGTTCCGTAGAGTTCTAATCGCCCAACCGTTTCTGGAAGTATTCGCGCCAGCTTTCGGGCAATGCTTCCGTCGCGATCGCACGTCGCATCAGATCGACGTTTTCTCTCTCGCTGCTATATAGTCGCGTGACGTCAACAACCCTTACAGCCGGCGCGTTTTTCTCGATTAGCTCAAACTCATCGCCGGCGCCGACTTCTCCTTCTTTCAAAACTGACAGATAAAAACCGGAGCGCTCGCTGACGAGGAACCGCTTGATGATGTCTGCTCGTCCGAAACGAATGCCGAGTTTGTAACAGGGCATGCGTGGCTGTGTGACCATCACTTCCGCCGCACCGATCCGAAACTTGTCGCCGATATTGACTTCGGTTTCGAATAACCCGGTGGTCGTGAGGTTTTCCCCGAACACTCCCCACGGAAGATCCATGTCCGGCAGCTCATGCTTCCAGAAGTCGTAGTGCTCAGACGGATAAACATAGACAGCCTTTTCTGGTCCACCATGGACTGACAGATCCGACTGCCGATCGCCGTCGAGATTTAACTTCCGCATCATCACGCGCCCTGCGATCGGCTCTTTGAAGATGCCTGTCGACACTGGTTCGTCGTTCCGCAGCACGAGCCGCGGCAACCCAACATTCACCGAAATGATTTTCATTGTGTGGCCCTTGCGCCTTTGTGGCCTAGATTGAAATGGTTTCTCGTCCCAATCGTAATACTTTACTCATCCAGATCAACTCGGCGAGGAATTTGTCGAGGCGTTTTTCGTGGGTCGGGCGGTCTTTTATTTCTCCCGCATCGTCGAAGAGGGTTTGGGCGCCGGAAAAGTTTCCATCCCAGAAGATTGTCACGAGACCAAGCTCGCGCAACACCGGCAGCAAACTTTGAATCACGCGCGTGCCGCCGAATCCTCCGGCAGAAACGCCGCAGATACCGGCGGCTTTGTGGATGTATTCTTTGAGATTCGAATCGAGCACGTGCTTCAACATGCCGGGATAGCCGTGGTTGTATTCGGGAACAACCAGGACGAGTCCATCCGCTCGTTCGCAGGTTTCAGAGAAGCCCTTGTGCTTGATCTGTTCACCCGCGTCGTCGCCAGAAACCATGAGTTCGGCGATATCGATCAACTCAGACTCGACACCTTCGCGTTGTTTCACTTGCTCAAAAACAAACTTCGCGACGTTGTGACTAGCGCGACCTTTACGCACCGTGCCGAGGATGACTGGAATAAATAGAGGCTTCATATTCGTCGTGTCCAAAGAAGATTTCTCCCGCAACGGCACAACGGCGCAACGAAGAACCTAAGAAACGCGGCAGCGCTTTGCGCCGTTGCGCCTTTGCGGGAGAAATCTTCATCTTTCAATTAACGCCATCACATGCCCATCCGGATCTCGTACTAAGAGCCCCTTGCTAAAACCCAAACTCTTGTCGGTCAAAGATACTGCCCCTGGCGAAGCTAACTTGTTAACTATCAGAGTCGTCTGCCAGTGAAACAAATCCGACGCGCGCGCATCAGCAGGCGCAGGCCGCCCATCGCGCGGCGCAAGGTATTCGAGAAATTCGATGCCAGGCCCCCCGCTGCCGGCTCGAAGACTCGTAATGCGTAACCTTGCGCCGAAGACGTTGTTGAGGTGTTCCTGCTCTGTGCCGTAGTTCTCACTCGTGCCCGCGATGTGCAGCCCAAGCGCATCACGATAAAACTTCAGACTCGCCTCGGTATCTGCAACGACTATCGCCGTATGATCGATACCGAGAAACAGCCGATCTTTCTGCTGCCACTTCTGATCGCCTTTGCCGGCAGGGAATTGCAGTATCTCGAGCCAGTGCTTGTCCGGATCGCGAAAGTAAAAAGCCTTGATGCCGCCCGCGTTCTTGTTCCAGTCGGGCAGACGTTGTGGACCAGTGGAAGCATGTTCGACTCTGTTCTGTCGTAGCAACGCGTAAGCTTTATCCATGTCGCTGGTAATGATGGCGATGTGTTGAAACCAGCGATCGTTGCTGCGTGAATCGACCGGCACCGGCCGGCCTTTCGGCGCCAAATACTCCGTCAACTCGATAAACTCATCGCCGAGTTGCATCCGCACCACGCGCATGCGCAATCCAAAGACACCTTGAAGGCGCTCGTAATCCTCGCCCGTCACTTCGACATCGGAGACTTTCTCGAAGGACAAAACTTTTGCATAAAACGCAACCGAAGCGTCCATGTCAGAAACTGTCATGCCGATCGCCCCGACCTGCTCGACGAGCGGGAGGAGGGGGACGCGCGTGGCATTAACGGCACGCGCGTCCGTCGGCAGGTACTGGGCCGTCGTCGCTTGAACGAAGACTCCCAGCAATAGCAGTAAACCGAGAACTGTTGCTTTGGTCCGTTTCATTTCATTCGCTCCAGCAGGTGATCGCCGACGCGCAACGCATTAGCCATGATCGTGAGCGCCGGATTCACCGCGCCGCTTGACGGGAAGAAACTCGCGTCAACGACGTAAAGATTGTCGAGCTCGTGTGCTTTGCAATTACGATCGAGTGCGGACGTTTTTGGATCGTCGCCAAATCGCACGGTGCCGTTCTGATGCGCGACCGCTGCAAGCGGCAGACGCTGGCCCAGGTACAGATTTCGCGCAAACAAACCCTGGTGACACTCGTGCCCGTGAACGTCACAGTTTGTTTGCTTCATTGCCTTTTGCAACTGAGCTTTCAGACGATCGTGACCTTCGACATTGTTCAATTTGTAGCTGACGTTGATCTGTCCGTTGCGATCGACCGTGACGCGGTTGTCAGCGTCCGGAAGATCTTCCGACGTGAGCCAGAAATCGAGCGAGTGTTTGGCCATCAGATCGAGTGACCATCCCGGCGCTATGGCCGGCGCGCCCGCTTTTAATGTGTCGGCGTCGAGCTTGCC
This sequence comes from Pyrinomonadaceae bacterium, assembly GCA_036401595.1. Lineage (GTDB taxonomy): Bacteria > Acidobacteriota > Blastocatellia > Pyrinomonadales > Pyrinomonadaceae > PSRF01. The sequence continues at coordinate 34,220 of DASWUM010000069.1, read as the reverse complement.
GACGAAAGAAATGTGGCCCATCGGATAGTCCCAATCTCGCGAACCAAGATAGAAGTCGTTGATGGCGAGTGTCTTTTGAAAAATCGTGGGGTTGGGGCATTTGGAAAGGGCCATCAAAACCGAGTTGATGTGGCCCATGTAGTGACGGCCGACGACGTCCGATCCGTTTCCGAGACCGTTTGGGTGACTGTCATTCGCCGAACGCAGCAGCAACGCCGCGGAATTCACCGCGCCACATGAGATCACGACGATGTTGGCGGAGTATTCCTCGCGGACGCCATTGCGATCGACGATCACTTTGCTGACTTCGCGAGCGTTGCCATTCGTCTCCAGACGCAGAACCTTAGCGTTCGTGACGAGGGAAACGTTTTCATGTTCGAGAGCAGGATCGACGCAGATTGTCTGCGCATCAGACTTGGCGTTGATCAAACACGGGTGACCGTCGCAGGTGTTGCACCGGATGCAGAGACTCTTCCGCGCGTTCTTCTCATCGATGCGGATTCCGAGTGGTACATGAAACGGTCTCAGGCCTGCGCGTTCGAGATCGTCGTGCAGGTGTTGAATACGTGGCTCGTGACTGACTGCCGTGTACTTGTACGGCGCGCTGGCCCACGGATCTGTCGGATCTTCACCGCGAGTACCGTGCACCTGATAAAGATGCTCGGCTTTGGTGTAATAGGGTTCGAGCTCGTCGTACGTTATCGGCCAGGCGGGGGAGACTCCACCGTGATGCCGAATCTCACCGAAGTCTTCTTTTCGGAGGCGAAAGAGCGCGGCGCCGTAGAACTTCGTGTTACCGCCGACGAAATAGTTCGTGTGCGGATGAAGCTCCTTGCCATCGCTGTCGCGCCACGCTTCTTTCGTGTTGTACTTGCCTTCGAGGTTTACGGCGCGCGTGCTCCAGTTGTCCTTCTCACGCGGAACGTAATCGCCGCGCTCGAGTAGAAGAATCTTCTTGCCCGAGGGGGCGAGGCTGTAAGCCAGCGTGCCGCCGCCCGCGCCCGTGCCGATGATGATTACGTCGTAGTGATTGTTGCTGGTCATGATGACGCTCCGTCCGCTGCTGGAGTTATTTCACGTTCATCGATTGCATTGCGGAGTTCAACGGCGCGGTGCCGAAGTTCACGCTGAACCGCTTGCACCAGATCGTGACGGCGCGATACTTCGCCAGGTCCGCATTCGCGGGCAGCTCGTAGTTCTGGTCGCCGATGTTCCCCTTTAATGAACCGAGGTCCAGAAATCCGGCTTTCGTCACTGCGTCGTTGTCTTTGGCGTCATTGGCTGCGACGAGATAGACGTGAACGTCTGGGCCATTCGAGGTGGCGAAGTTTGTCAGACGCAGGGTTTTCTCGCCGTCGGCGAGTTGAAACACCGTGGCCATGCCCTTGGTGTCGTGTGCGCCGTTGTGAAATTCACCAGTGGCGAGTTGACTGTTGGCTGCTGCGGACGCAGTCGGAAACTGTTCGTTGACTTTTTGATTGATGAAAAGCCGCTCGGGCCGAAATGCATACCATCCAGCCGCGCCGGCGACGATCAGTGCGAGTAATGTGACCTTCAATCTGTTCGACATGCTTACAAATCTCCTTCTCAGATTTCTTAACCGATAATTGGTCGTAGCTCGCCACATTTCCTTACAGCCGAGAAAGGGCCACAAAAGGCACAAAATACACATAAAGCACAAAACCTGTTTTTGTGCCTTTTGTGCTTATGTGCTTTTTGTGGCCCTTTTTGTGGCTAACCAGCGCGAGTGCCGTCGGGGACAGGGGATTCGGGTGTGGCGAGGACAGGAGTGATGCCGTCGGCATAGCCGATGTCGAAGAGCATACCTTCAGATAGTTCGCCGGCCATGCGGCGAGGTTCGAGATTGACGACGAAGAGCGCCTGTCGACCCTGGAGTTCGGACGGATTCGCGCGCTCTTTCTTAATACCGGCGAGGATTGTGCGGGTGTGGTCGCCGAAAGACACAATCAATCGCATGAGCTTGGCTGACTGTGGCACCTCTTCGACCGCCGTGATAGTGCCGACGCGAATGTCGAGAGCGTCCAAAGTTGAGAATGGCACGATAGGTTTTATGGGAGCTGGATTCATACTGCGGATTTCGTAACCGATTGTTGGTTGGAAATGCAAATCAGGCGGCGGCAGCTCGGCGGGAAAACCATTCAGTCTCAAGCAGGTTTCGCAGTTTAGTACGACCTCGATGCAGCATTACCCAAAGATTGTTTGGCGTCACATTGAGAATCTCACAGATCTCAGTCGAGGCCAGACCATCAATTTCGCGCAACGTGAACGCCACGGCGATCTGTTGCGGCAGGCGGGACAGACAGCGATCGAAAGTTTCCCAAAACTCACGCGACTCCAGCAGGTGTGCAGCATCGACGGGCCAGCTCAGCGGTGCGTGATCTTCGCGCCAGTGGCCCCGCCATGGTCCATCGCGCTCAAACGAGTCTTCATCACAGTCGGTTAGCAACTGAAACTGTGCAGTTCGCGCCGTGCGACGGAAGTAGTCGAACACCTTGTGCTTCATGATGCCAATCAGCCAGGTTCGCTCCGAACTTCGTCCCGCGTGGGTGTGATGTGAACTGATCGCGGCGAGCAGCGTTTCCTGAAGTAAATCTTCGGCCACCGCCGCATCGCGCACGCGCATCAGCGCGTAACGATAAAGGCAATTTCCATGGGTCTCCAACCATCTGGTTGGATCAAGCGTCTTCTTTTCAGTAGTGGTTTCCAAGGCCTCGCCCTCCTGGTTGAAGCGCTGAAATTGTGGTGACTCTGAAGAATTAGACGCTCTTGTTTCCGTCGGGATGCAGAATTTCTATCTATGGTTTGAGAATCTGTGTAATCTGTGGATATTGGAGACACGCGTTGGGATTCTTGCCTGAGATTGATGATGCGCGAGACAGGGAGAGTCTGAAGACGTTGAAGCGGAACTTCGGACTCGTACCGAAGGTGTATCGCGCTCAGTTGCTCCGCCCGGACCTTGTTGACGGCGAGGTCCAATTGTTGGACCGTCTTCTTTTTGCGAAGGGCGCGTTGAGTCGCGTGCAGAAGGAGTTCATTCTCCTGGCCGTCTCGGCGGAGAACAACAACGCGTACTTTCCTGCTCTCCATGGTCAAACATTGCAGTTTTTGGGGGTAAAACCGGATAAATCTCACCAAGTCACAATCGATCATCACTACGCGAATCTGCCGGAACCTGACATCGCTTTGCTCGACTTCGCTCGCAAGCTTGCCTCGCAGCCCCTCTCATTTACAGAGCACGACGTCGAATCGCTGCGCAAATCGAACTTCAACGACGAGCAAATCCTCGAAGCAGTATTGATGGTTGGACTGGCCCAGTTGCTCAACTGCGTGCAATTCGGATTGGGCACCGAACCGGACTTCAAACCCCGCCTAACATTTCCACTAAAAGAAGTGAATCCGACGGGCGCCGAGGTGCGTCAAATAATAGAACCGGACTCAGCAGCAGGCGAATTTGTATCTGATGACCCGGACTTTGAAATCGTCGCGCGTGTGAAGAACGGCGACACTGACGCGTTTGAAGAACTGGTGCGAAAGCACGGGCGTCGAGTTTACCGCAGCCTGATCGGAATTCTCGGCACGCCGGAGGAAGCTGAAGACGCGTTACAGGACGCGTTCCTGAAAGCGTTTCAGCATTTGCCGAACTTCGAAGCGCGTTCGCGATTCTCAACCTGGCTGCTCCGGATTGCCATCAACACCGGACTGCAACGACTGCGAAGCCGGAAAAGCTTTGACAGTCTGGACGAAGAGAGTGAAGATTTCAGACCACGAAACATTCAGGCATGGACCGACAGTCCCGAAGAGTACTATTCTCGCGAAGAACTCAGAGGTTTGGTCGAGAAGGAAGTGATGAAACTGCCGCCAAAATACCGGGTCGCGTTGATGCTTCGAGACCTTGAAGAACTCTCGAGTGAAGACGCAGCGGCGGCGTTGGGACTTACAGTGCCGGGGTTGAAAGCGCGTGTTTTACGTGGGCGGTTGATGTTGCGCGAGTCGATGGTGCCGTACTTTTCGAAAGCCGGTGCGAGTAAATCATGATTAGCTGTCGTGACTTTATTACCGAGTTGGGAAACCTGCTCGACGACGACATCGCGAGCGAGATTCGCGAACAGCTACAGTCTCACCTCGCGCACTGCAATAGTTGTCAGGTGCTTTACGACTCAACTCGCAAGACGCTGCACATCGTCACCGAAAGCGGATCGTTTGAATATCCCGATCCGATCGCTGAGCCACTCGTCAGCAAGGTCATGGACCGCATTCGTTCAGATCAGAAGTGAGCTACGCACCGATCGCTTTACTCTTCTCGAGATCGAACCGAACTTCGTAATCAGGCACAGTGCCCAGCCCGAAACCGATAAAATTGGCCCACTTCGCCAGACCAACGCACATCACTGCTTCCAGAATCTGCTGATCGTCGAAACCGTAAGTCTTCAGATCGTCGATATCGTCCTGCGTGATTTTGAGCGGATGATTATTGAGTTTCAGACTGAAGTTCAGCAGCGCTTTGTCGACGATCGGCAGGTCTGTCGCTATGTGGTCGAGAGCGATCTGTTCGGGTTCTGGTCCTGCGATCTTGAGCATGCGAATGATTTCGCAGTGCGCAGTAACACAGTAAGTGCTCAGGTTAGCAGCGGAACAGACGAGGAAGATGTATTCTTTTAGTTGACGACTAAGCGCGCCTTCCTTGATCAAAGTTGCATCGACAAGCTGCACCTCAGCGTCGATCAGATCGGGGCGCAAGGTCTGGGCTTTAAAGAAGTTGGGGATGAAGCCGTAGTCGTCTTTAATCAACTTGAGGGTAGGGAAGTCTTCTTCACTGAATGGAGCTTCGCGGATAAAAGTCATTTGTCCCTCCTTCCGGGGGAAGTCCGGAGTGGACTTCGAACGGGATGTTCGCAATGCTACGTCTGCTGTATTTGAGCGTCAAGGTAAGCGCTGAAGAATTGGACCAAGTGAGATGCGAATAGTTGTCTTTGGAACGGGTGGTGTCGGCGGTTATTTTGGTGGCCGTTTGGCCCAGGCCGGCGAGGATGTGACCTTCATTGCTCGCGGCGAACACCTACGGGCGATCAAGGCGAATGGGCTAAAAGTTGATAGTCCAGGCGGCGATTTCGTGATTAATCCGGCCAAGGCGACTGACAACGTCGACGACGTGGGCGCAACCGATCTCGTGATTCTTGGAGTGAAAGCGTGGCAGGTGCCGGAGGCTGCCCGCGCGATCAAGCCGCTCGTTGGTCCAAACACGACCGTGCTTCCATTGCAGAATGGCGTAGATGCCGTGCCGCAACTTGTTGAAGCGTTGGGTTCTGAGAATGTCGTCGGCGGACTCTGCCGGATTGTGAGCTACGTCGTCGAGCCAGGTCGTATCCGACATGCCGGTTTTGCCCCGACGATCATTATCGGCGAACTCGATAATCGTCACACCGAACGCATTGTGAAGATCGAAGGAGTGTTCAAGCACGCCGGACTGGACACCACGATTGCGGCGGACATTCAGGTCGCGCTCTGGACCAAGTTTCTTTTCATCGCGTCGTTTAGTGGCGTCGGCGCGCTTGCTAACGCGCCCGCCGGAGTGCTGCGATCAGATCCGAAATGGCGCGCGCTAATGCAAAGTGCGATGGAAGAAATCTACACTCTCGCACACGCGCGTGGAGTACATCTGCCGGTGGATTCAGTCCAGAAGGTGATGGCCGCCGTCGATGGTCTGCCTGATGACGCAACCAGCTCCATGCAACGCGACATCGTCGCTGGCAAACCCTCCGAGCTCGAGTCACAGAACGGCGCAGTGGTGCGCATGGCCCACGAATCCGGTGTTGAAGCCCCAACCCACACGCTTATTTATCAGACACTGAAAGAGTAGCCACAAGAAGGTACAAATGAGTTTAGGGCAGAGTTTTTCTTTTTTCTTTTGTGCTTCTTTGTGGCTAATTATTCTCGAGGATCAGATCCGCGGTTTCACGTGGATGGTCCTGCGAGAGATGAATCGTTTGCACGGGGAAGTAGATGGTTTGATAAGCCGCGATCGTGTTTGCCGCTGACAATCCTTCCGGGGCTCGCATGATGACGCGAGCCAGCGCCGTTGGAAACGAACCGTCAACCCAGATCGCTGCCTCTCATGTCTCTTTACCCATCCTGAATCGTTAGTCGTGGCGTGAAGGCGAAACTTACAGCACCGCCCCGTCAGCGCTGAAGGCGCGAAATATGAAAGCCAGGGGCAAGCGCGAGCGATGCGAGCGCGTCGCCCCTGGATCAGATTCCAAAAGCGCGGATAAGGCCTGAAGGGCCGAAATAAACGCCCGCCGTATGTCGCCCTTTCAGGGCTCGCGCCGTTGTTTTGATTGGGACCAGGGGCGACGTGCTCGCTTCGCTCGCACTTGCCCCTGGCTTTCATATTTCGCGCCTTTGGCGCTGGGTTCAGAACCTCTTCTCGGAAGACAGAGCCCCGGATGTTTATTTACCCATCAACGTCGCGTCAGTTCATTGCACACCGACACTCGCCCATTCGTAAACGTAAACACCTTCGCGTCGCGTCAGTTCATTGCACACCCGACACTCGTCCATTCGTAAACGTAAACACCTTCGCGTCGCCCAGGTTCCGGAAGCCTTGCACAGTCGTGCCGGCTCCGTGTGTTCGCAGGCGAACTCGATAGACGAGCGTGTTGGAAGTGATGAAGAGTGTCGAACCGTCTTCGCCCCAGGCACAGTTTCCGGTCGGCGTACCCAGATCGAAACGGCCGAGCAACGTGCCGTCCGGCGCGATGATGTAAACGCCACCGGGCGCTGCGGAAAAGATGTTTCCGAAGACGTCCACCTTCATACCATCAGCAGCTCCCGGCCGTCCTTTGGACACTTCGCTGCCATCAAACAAAACTTTCCTGGGCGACAACGTGCCGTCCTTCAGTACGTCAAACACAAACCACTTCGCTGTGGCTGAGTCGGAAACGTAGAGCTTCTTCTCATCGGGCGAAAACGCGATCCCGTTTGGCGCTCCGATTTCCGAATTGAGCAACGTCAACTTGCCGTCTTTTGAAAGGCGGTAAACACCTTGAAACGCCAGTTCCTTTGCCGGATCGCCAAACGTCTTCGGTAGACCGTACGGCGGATCGGTGAAATACAAGTCGCCATTCGATTTGTAGATCAGATCGTTGGGACTGTTCAGACGCTTCCCTTCGTACTTATCTACCAGCGTGGTTAGCTTCCCATTTTTCTCGAGACGGCTGATGCTCCGATCCCCATGCTGGCAGAACACAAGCCGCCCTTCCTTGTCGAACGTCAATCCATTTGAACCGGGCTCACGACCCGTGAAGGGTTCGCTGCCGTGATAACCGCTCGGTTCGAGAAAGACACTGGTTGCTTCGCCCGCCTTCCACTTGACCACTCGATTGTTCGGGACATCCGAGAAGAGCAGATACTTTCCGCTACGATCCCAGACCGGTCCTTCAGCCCAAACCAGACCGTCCGCGATCTTTTCCAGCTTCGAGTCCGGAAGCAGATACTTATCGAGTCGTTGATCGATTCGGACAACTGCCGGCACTTCCGAAGATGCTTCAGTGCGAAGCGATTCGTTGGACCACGCGATTGCCGCGACGAGCAACAAGAGAAGCAGCAAAAGTCTTGTCATAGAATCCTCCCGCGCCGCTTTACGAAGGGCGGACGCCCGCAATGTTTAGACGGATTCGATAGAGTCCCGAACGAGCGCAGAGATAAAGCGTTTTGCCATCAGCGTCGCCCCAGGCCATGTTGTGTGCATGTTTCGGCGTTACGATCGTGCCGAGGTGCTTGCCCTCGGGCGAGATCACCCACAAACCGCCCGGTGCCGAAACGTAAAGGTTACCTTTTTGATCGACCTTGATTCCGTCGAGACCATCCTCGCCGGGCGCGCTCGTGAAATCGAAGAAGAGTTTACCGTTCTTGAGAGTTCCATCCGGCTGCACTTCGTAACGCATGATCGCTTTGTGCTTGTCTCCGATTTCTGCAACAGGCTCGTCTTCTTTGCGCAGTTCCTGGCCCGTTAAAGAGCGCGGCCAGTTGCCGACGTACAAATACTTCTCATCCGGTGAAAGCGCAATCCCGTTTGGTCCAGTGAAGTCCTTGCTAATTAGTCGCAGCTTACCGTTATGAATAGAGTAGACGCCACTGAACTCGAGCTGCTTGCGCGCATCGTTAAAGGCTTTCGGAAAACCAAACGGCGGATCGGTAAAGAATAGCGTGCCGTCGGAACGATAGACCAGATCGTTTGGACTGTTGAGTCGCTTGCCGTCATAACTGTCAGCCAGCACGGTCTGCGTGCCGTCCTTTTCGTCACGGACAACACGATGATTGCCGTGCTGATTGATGGTCAGACGTCCCTGCGGGTCCAGCGTCAGTCCATTTGAACCTGGCTGCCCATACTCTCCGATATCTGCGCCCGAATAACCACTCGGTGTGCGAAAGACACTGAGCATGCCATCCTGATTCGGCGTGTATTTGTAAATCGTATTCGCATTCGGATCGCTGAACAGCAGATAGCCTCCATCCTTGTTCACCCAGATTGGCCCTTCCGTGAACTGAAATCCGTCCGCGAGTTTGAAAACCTTTGGATTCGGACCGATGACCTCATTCATCGCCGGATCGTTTCGCATGACGTCTACATTCACTTCGCTGGGCGTTACGCTCAATGGCCCCGTCGCTACTTTGTAGAAACCAAGGCGCGCGAACCGCATCCAGATAAAGTTGGTCGGCGGGTTCGAAAGTGGGCCATTGATACCAAAGATCGCGAGCTGGATCTGTTGCCCGGGTTTGACGTTGCGACCCACGACGAGTTGGTTCTCGGCGTTCCAACCGGCGATCACCGAGCCACCCGATTGACCCAGCGAGCGCGAGAGCTCACCGTCGACCCAAATCTCTGCGTAGTCGTCGAGTGACGTTTCGAACACCACCGTCGAGCCGGTCGGGTCGAATTCTCCGACACGATCCGGAATGGTCAGCTTGATTCGATACCAGCTAAACCCGAGCCGGCCGTTACCGCGTCGCTGGTCCAATGTCGACGGACTGATCGTTTCCCATTTTGAATCATCGAAATCGACGCCACCCGCGTGTGGCGTGTAGTCGTAAGTTTTGACCGGCGCACCAGTCGGTTGTTTGTCAGGGCCTGGTCCACGAAAGTCAACTTCGACGATCTTCGTGTCACTGTAGCGCCAGTTGCCCTTGATAAGATCGATCCCGGACGCGGATGCGAGATCGATCGATGCCTCAGGCTTACCGGTTGGAACTTCGGCGCCTTTGTTCGCGTGCGTCACGCTGGGCCAAAAGATCACGAAGAGCGACGCGCCCAGGATAATCAGCGAAAGTAGAATTGGTATCTCTCTGCGTGGATTCATTTGGCACCTTCCTCTCAGCGGACCTTGATCGTGTAGTAAAGAAACGTGCCGCTGACTTCTTTGAACCAGTGTGGCGTGTTGTTCGGCACGATGATGACGTCGCCCTTCGTTAACTGCCGCACCTCGCCGCCGTCAATGCGCAAACCGCGAAGTTCATTCGCAGCGACTTCTTTCGTTTCGACAGCGGCGCCGCCGGTGACGAATGTTGCATTACCCTCGACGACGTAAATGATGTCGGTATCGAGTGTGTGAATTTCAGCTTGGCCCGGCTTTTCGCGTCGGCTCGTGTGGACCATGTAGTTGCGGTTGGTTCCGTCCAGCAGCACCGCGCCTTTCGAGAACGACGTGCTCACCTGGCTCGCGTCGAAGAACAGTACGGGCGACTTGCTCATCTGCGTGTCGGCAGCCTTTGTATCGCCGCTAAACACGCCGGCGCCTGCGAGTGCGAGTTCTTCATCCTGTTGCGCGCTGGCTGCGCCACTAACGCCGACACCGCCAACAATTTGTCCGTCAACCGTGATCGGGATGCCACCTTGCAGAGGCGTGAAATACGCGTCCGGCAGGGCCACCATCGCGGTGCGACCATTCTTGATGATGTCTTCGAATGCTTTGGTCGGACGTTTGAAGAGAACTGCGGTGCGTGCTTTACCGATCGAGATGTTAGCGCCCGCGGCGAACGTTCCGTCGAGTCGTTCGAGCGCCATCAGATTGCCACCCTCATCGACGACGGCGATGACACCGCCGGGCGCGTTGACTTTTTTTGCATACGCGACGGCGCCAGCGATTACTTTGTGCGCGCCATCGAGTGACAAGGTCTTTTTCTCTACGAGCTGCGCTTGAGCCGTTACTGCAATTGCAGATAGCAAGAGCGCTGCTTTGATTAATGTCTTCATGATGACTGTTCCTTTCTTATCCACAGATTACGCAGATTTACATTACTGGCGAGATTGTGATTCGCAACACGTCGGTAGCCGCCGGGTAGGTGAAACCGTCTTTCACTGGTCCGACTTTCTTCTTTTCCGATATACCGGTGTTCTCTTTCTTTTGTCGCGGCGCCTGGTTTGGTCCAATGCCTGGCTCTTCGTTGACTTCAGTGCCCGCATCCCACAACCCAAAGAGCGACGTTACATCGCCGGTGAACGGCTTGCCGTCTTTGTCAAACAAGTCGATGCCGTTCTCATTACCGAAGAACAGATCGTTTGACTGACCAAACATGAAAGTGATGAACAAATGAGCACCTTCCGACGCTCTTATTTCGAATTCAAACGCAGCACCGGGCGTGACTGGTCCAGGCATATCGGCGCCGACCGGATGCTTGAAGGTTCCGTTTGTTAGTACGCCTGCGTGATGGCTGGCGCCGAGTATCAACATTTCCGGATTGCCGTCTTCTGCCTGCGCTTCGAGACCGGTGTGTCCGGCGAAACTTCCGAGTTTGAAAAGAGGATTACCGGAGCCGCGATGAATGCTGTACGCGCCCGGCGAGATCGCGAATGGCCACTTCATACCGTTTGAAGCGGTGAAGCCGTCGGCGTTGGAAATGTTTTCAATGCGCACTTTGAATTTGGTCGTGCCTTTTTGCGCGAACGAAGTGACTGACAACGTTGCGATTGCAATTACCGCAACCAAGAACATGGAAATCCTACGAGCCTTCATGACTAATCTCTCCTTATTAAGTGGTTGGTTCGAAGTTGCACCGGAAGATGCAACGTTGATTGTTATGGTGATGAAACTTTGCGCAGCGAACGGAACGCTGAGTTGTGCCTCTCGTGAAAACTTCGGCGGCTAACAGCATTCCGATCGGCGGCGCGACGAAATAGATCCAGAGCGACATCCAGACATTCGCACCAAACGCCGAGCTAAACGTACGCGCGGGATTCATGCTCATGCCTGAGATAGGTGATTCGAAAGTGATGTAAGTTGCAACGAGTGTACCGGCGAATAATCCCGTCCAGCGCGCCAGTTTTGCTGTGTTTGAGACGCGCAGGACGACGGACATCAGCACGAACGAAATCAGTAGTTCGGCTGCAAAAGCGATGAGTGGTCCGTGTGGACCGGGCAGCGTGGTCGCGTAGTTCACGTGTGGTTCGGCAACTGCTGGTCCAAGCAGGTGCATCGCGATGAACACGCCGGTGATTCCGCCGATGAATTGGGCCACGATGTAGAAAGTCGCGTCCCAGGGCGCGACTTTGCCGAGGCGGAAGAATGTAAGTGTGACTGCTGGATTAAAGTGCGCGCCCGATCGCTTGCCGAGTGGAGAAAAGATGATCGCGATCGCCGTCGAGCCCATCGCGACGCCCATTGTTGCGCGTCGAAGAATGTCGTTAGGAAAAATGTTTGCGAGCGGAGAGCCCGGGTGGTAAAGCAATGCCGTGAACGCGCAGGCCGAGAGCATGAACAAGGCGAGCTCTGCTGCTTCCATCAAGTACTCGGGCCAATGTTGTCTCAGACTTCGCGACATGCAAGTTAGTCGCGATTGAGGCTGGTTCCTTACAGTTTGTGCCTTTTTGTGGCCCAACTGAGAAATTTGATTTGTTTGAGGTAGCGTGCGCACCACGCGCATACGAAGAGGTGTAACCGCATCTCGATCTGATCGCACGCATTCAAGCGGCGGTCCAGCGATTCAGACATCAAGGGAACGATTTCGCTGCAGGGTTTGAGTCTGCGGAGTAACCAGTGTCGGAGCGAACGTCTGATTTTCATCACTGAATAACCAGCACCGAGTTCAATCCACCGTAACCATCGGACACTCTCATCCCGTTACTTGGATCTTCGACCCAACGCTTGTTGTCGACGACAAACTTGTACTCGTACCGACCTGGTCCAGGTGTGGCAAACCGGCAGATCCACAGGCCCGACGCATCCCTGGTCAACGGATCTGTTGTCGCATTCCAACCATTAAATTCACCTGCCAGCGAAACGGTGCGAGCCTCATCGTCGTGGTAAACAAACAGCAGATGGCCGTTCTGCACGCGCGGCGGACTGCAACCGACAGTGTTCAGCGCATGCTCCTCTTTCTTTGCCAGCGCGACCGCACGACGGGCATTAACGACGCCAAAACCCTGGCGAATCGCAGGCGTATCGGCAATTCGATCGGCTGTTGAAATCAGAATGTTTTTGATCGCTCCGGGTGTCAGGGCCGGATTGGCCTCGAACATTTGGGCCACAATTGACGTCACGATCGGCGCGGCGAAGGATGTGCCGTCTACGTGTTGATAGTGCGTGGCTACAATCTTCAAGTCTCGCAAGACGTCTTCAACGTAGTTGCGAATGACGTCAGGACTCGAATGCAGAAGATCCTCGGGCAGCTCCGCTGTGTCTTCGAGTCTACGAGCAACCGACGGCAACTGGTAATCAGGCGTCGTCGCGAGCTGCGAAAGCGACTCGGCGCGAGCATACAGATTCGTGCCGGGTAGTATCGGCGCCGCAACCCACATTGCAGGCGCGACAATCTCGGGCTTTACAGTTCCATCCGCAGTTGGACCGTAGTTTGAGTGATACAGATCGAGACTCGCACCGTTGAGTTCGTTGTTATCGTGATAGCCGCCGACTGTAATGACTGACGGCGAGTTTGCGGGCGGAATCGATGGTCTCGCGCCGGAGTTTCCGGCCGCGACCACCACCACGATCCCGGCGGCAATCGCTTCTTCGGCTGCCTGATCGATGATGCTTCTTGTGCACGGAACGTCGTCGTCACCGCCGAGCGAGATATTCAAGACGCGAATATTGAATCGCTCACGGTTTGCGATGACCCACTTGATCCCGCGCGCAATGTTTTCCTCATTGATGCGGCCACTCTTGCTGACTTTCACGAGCACGAGCTGAGAAGCGGTCGCGAGTCCTTTGTAAACGCCGTCGCACAGGTGACCGTTACCCGCCGCCGCAATCGACGTCTGCGTTCCGTGCCATTGCCACGACTCAGCCCGATCGCTCACATCGAGCGAAACTCGCTCGTCCGTTATGTCTTTGTAAGAAAGAATTCGATTTTGCGGTTCAAGTAAATCCGGATGTGGATAAAAACCTGAATCGAGAAAGGCGATCGTCACGCCTTTGCCCGTGTATTGCGGATCTGCTTTCAGCCTGACGCCGGTTGGAATGACTGCAAACCGGTTCGGCGCGTGCTGATGATCGTGAATTACGGCACTCATACTCATCCCCGCTTGTTGAGTCGGAGCGCACCGGAGTTTCCTTACAGAAGAGTTTTAGCCGCGGATGAACGCGGATTATTGTTGGTTTGTGAGATTACGTTTGATTCGTTCGCGCGCTTCGGCTGAGAGTGATGGGCCAGAAGGATCGGCTGCCTTTGCGCGTGCCGCATCGCGAATGATGTGCAGGTGTTCCATGTACCACTGGCACCACGCACAGATCCACAGGTGTAGTTTCATGTTAGTGCGCTCGCGCAGTGTCAGCTTGCGCTCCATCGACTGCGAGATCGTTTCAACCATCTGCTGGCACGGCGGCGTTCTCCGCAATAGAAAGTAGCGGATCGAGTGCTTCAGTTTGTCGTAAGCCTTCAATGACATGTGTCAGCGTTCCGGTCGCTTGAACCAATTCACTTCGAGACAGTTGCGCAGGTGCAAACGGGCGCGATGAAGCATAACCCATAAATTGTTTGCCGAGATATTTAGTAGCTCACAGATCTCGTCGCTCTTTAATCCGTCAACTTCACGCAGCGTGAACACGCTCGCAGTTCGTTGCGGCAACGGCGCGAGACAATCACCGAATACCCTCCAGAAATCACTTCGCTCAACCAGTTCGGAGGGCGTCGCTTGCCAGTCAGTCGGCGCGTGATCCGGATCCCAGTGACCAGTCCATTGTCCCGTTTCGCGAAACAGTTCGGAATGTTCCGAGGCTTCGTCCTCGACTTCACCGACTGGTGCTTCACGCGTAACCCGTCGGAAATGATCCGTGATCTTGTGCTTCATGATGCCGACGAGCCAGGTGCGCTCTGAGCCGCGGCCTTGAAAGTTCTCGTAAGCCTTGAGGGCGGCGAGGAATGTCTCCTGAACCACGTCTTCCGCGGCAGTTTGATCGCGCAGACGGAACACGGCGTACTTGAACAGGTAATCGCCGTGCTGGTCGAGCCATGCGGCGCAATCGGGTTGTTTAGCGGGAGCTTGTGTTTCCATCCACAGCTTACACAGATTTTCTTTGTATAATCCGTGTAGTCTGTGGATTGTATATAACGTCGTGGATGATGGTCCAGAAATGAAGTGTCGTGACTGCGGAACTCAACTCGCTTTGAATGCACGCGGCTGTCCGCGTTGTGCGAGAAATGTCGAGGCTGAGCGAATGATCGACCGCTTCATCTGGCTGCGACTCGTGCCTCTGTTGGTGCTGGCGTTGCTGGTCGCAGCCGGTGCGGTTTTCTTTGTGCGAAAGTTTGCTAATTGAGCTTCACATTGACTGCGAGGTCGTCCCCTTGAAAAATGTCGAAGTCAAACTTGACGAGGACAGAACCGGCGGGAGGCGGGCAGTCCGTATCTTCACTAATGCTCTTCTCTTGCAGGATCGTTTTCAGTTCGTTACTACATTTGCTAAAGGGAAACGCTACGTCGTCACCGACCATGCGATCTCCATCGCACACATGAATGATTCCGCCGACGTCCTGGACAATCCACTCAGAAATATAGCCGGTACCTGATGCCATAAAGCCTCCTATTTAGCCGTGATGGATGGGGTTAGTAGATCCATGATGTCTGAGATCGTGGGATACATGGTTGTTTGCCCGAAGATTAGACTCTGCTGAACCACCGCGGCCTTGCCGCCCTTTCTGACAAACCATCCCAATAACGGAAGGTACGGCCGTACCTTTGGAATGTCCTTAATGATCGGCAACCCGCCCTGGTACTCTGTGGGTCTACCGATCCGCGAATTTGATTCGAAGCGCGAGATTTCGCGGATTTCGAGGTTGCTGAGTTGCACTTCAGTGTTTACGGTATGGCGTTCTATGCGCGGCAGTTGGCGGCTGACAGTCCCGTTCGGTTCCTGAATGCGTGTGATGCCGACAAAGTCGAACTTGAACCGCAACGCCTGACCGGATGGATCAAAGATCGGCGTCACTTGGAAAAGATTGCCCGTGTTGATGCCGTAGATCTCAGGTGGAGCTTCGCGCGGCAGTTTGTCGAGTGCACCGAGTAAGCCAAAGACACCGGCCGTTTGAGTGCTGAGTGCAATTTGGCCCAACTGTTGAAGTGATTGGATGAGGTTTGTTTCTTCGCCGACTGCTAGTTGCGCCGATGCGCGCGGATCCACACGAGCTACCAACCGGTTGGTCGCGAGCACTGAGGTACGTTGCATCACGCCGACTCCGACACCCATTTTGTCGCGGGTAATCTTCCTTCTCAGGCGGTTCAACATTCTCTGGATAAAGATCCGTTCCAGATCGTCTTCAACCGCAATGATGAGTTCTTTGAGCATTTGGTCGGCTGCGGCGACTCGAGGGTTCGCGGTTCGTAACGGATTCAGTGATGATGCGGCCTCCGAAAAGCCTTTCAACTCCATGACGGCAGCAGAGTCCACATTCTTCGCAGTTTCGAGTGTTTTTAGATCTAGGTTGGGTGCAAGTCCCGTTCGTTCTTTCAGCCAATCGCTCAACCTTATGACCTGACGAACCAGATTTCCGCGTTTTGCCTGAAGTTGCTTTCGTTTTATCCCGAGCGACTCCTTCAGCTCGGGTTCCGTGATGTCCGGAAGACTCTTTGCGATGCGAGCGTCTTCCTTTTCAATGTCGTTGATTTGCCTGAGCAGCAGTTTTAATTGTTGTGTTGCTCGTTGAATGCCGAGCCTTTCTGCGGCATGAACTATCTCAAGTTGCATTGAAGAAAGCCCTTCATTCCCGCTTCCGTCGAGTCCGAGTGCTCGTTTGGTAGAAGTGAAGAACCGGGCGATATCATCTCTTCGCCACGATTCATCCTCATCCGTGAACGTGTCATGAAGCTGAAGCTGAACCAGACGAGCTTTAAGATTTTCGAGAAAATACTTCATGACTGCTTCGCGCTCAGTCCGTTTCCCGAGGCTCAAAATCATCAATGTCTCTCCGAGTGTCGTTGTACCTGCCGGATCGGGTGCCAATAAACGCGTAGACTCGGCAACGGCTTTGGCTACATCTTGATCTTTGTGAAAGTCTTTGGCAGAGAATCCGAGCCGCTGCGCAACTTCGGGTTGATAAAAGTACAACCGAGCCACTCGATATTGCTCAGATCCAAGAACGTTCTTAACTTTATCGTCGAAACCGGCCCACTCCTTTGCGGCGATCTCATTGACTCGATTGTTAAGGCAGTCGCGCAGGAAGGAGAGGGTCGCCGTGGTTAACGCGCGGTTGTTTGCAAGCTCTTCTTCAATCGTGATCAGTGCTTTGTTGAAATTGTCCGTTCCTTTTGAACTTGTGTCACTGCTCATCTCCATCGTCCAGAGCGTCAAACGTGCCTGTGGCGCGGGACTATCGAACCGCGCAATGATGTCTCTCACCACTTCCAGGTCGTCGGGTTTACCACGAAGAAAAATCGTTTTGCTGTCAGTGAACGCATACATCAAAACTCGGTGAACAGGGTCTCTTGTTGAAGCAATTGCGGGCGCAAACCAGAAGGGCCGATTGTCGCGTGCGAAAGCAAAAGCATCGCTCTCTGCCTGAGCTGCCAGAAATGCCTCGCGGCGTTGGCGCGCGACCGTGCTTTGCGCGATCTCTAACTGGTCTCTCGCCTGCTGGATCTTGGTTGGCAGTCCAGCCTGTTCATCGGCTAAGACGTCGTTTCGCTGTTTAGCAGCATCCCGTTCGCGAGTCGCATCTTCATTTCGTCGCTCGGCGGTTTCCAAGCGTGCAGCCGAGCGATCTCTTTCTTCGGTGGCTCGATCCAGATCCAACTTCTTTTGTGCGTTGGTAGGATCCGCATCAGCGGCAGCCTTTGCACTATTAAAACGTTCCTCATTCTTCGTATTGTCGCGTTGGACACCGGTCAGGTTGCGGGTAGCCTTGCGTAGGATATCGGTTGAAGATGCGAAACCGGCTTTTGATTGGCGTAGTTCCTCCTCGAGAGTTACGACTCGTCGTTGGGCGGTATTAACCTGGTCCACAGCCGCTGCGAGATCGAGTTCGGTGGCCGTGAGTCGCTGTCGCTCTAGGGCCGCGCGCTCCTGAGCGCCTTTTATTCCGCCAATCTGATAGGTGGCGCTGTTGAGCATCTTCATGATGCGCTCAACGTCAGTGAAGTAGTAGAGCGATACCTGGTCGGCTTCAAATTGAGAAGCGTCACCGGTAAGTCCGTCTTGTACGACAGCGAGATTTACATTCAGTGTTTTATCGGCAACGCCGAGCCTTTTTGCAGTCTCTGCGGTTTTGACGAGGTCAAAGCCAGAGATTGTTACACCGCGAAGTTGCTCGTTCAGTTTTGTCCAACCATCGATCACCCGTGACAAGTTGTCGTGTAGAGACGATCCAGTACTGACGAGGGTTAAAGCTTCCGGACTATTCATCACCGGATCGCCGATTAACTTAGGGAGAATGTTAAGCGCTGTTGCTGACTGTTCCTTCGTATGTGTTTCCAGCTTTGTCATCCATGGATCGAGCTTCTTGAGAACGTCGTCATTGACCTTCGTATCGAGCGAATTGATTGCTGTCACGACGGCGTCATTCTTCGCCGCGTTTGCACTGCCCGCCTCTGCAAGAGCCGCGACGACTTCTTTCCATCGCGCTCGTAAGACTCGCCTTTGTGCATCGACCTCAGTGACTGTTGCCATGTTATTTGGCAGCATGGGAAGTAGCACACTCGCATCGGCAGTGTTTGGAACGGCCGCTATCTCAGCAATGCGTGGCGGAAAGAGATCGACCAGCGCTTTCACCTTGTCAGGAACTGCGGCGAGCGCGTCCTGCAATTTCTTCTTGGTATCGTCGTGAGCCTTGCTCTGTTTGGTTAGCCGTTCCATTTGAGTGTTGGCGTTTTTACGCGCGACTCCGATTTCTTCGGGTTGACCGTCGGCTTCGGCGGGAAGAGCATCGCGTGCCGCCGTCAAGTCCGTTTTCACTTTCTCGACCTGGGTCTTGGTGGTATCAAGACTCGATATCGAGTTGAACGTCGTCACTGAGCGAATGGCTTCGGCGAGTTCTTCCAGTTTCCGCAACTCCAGTTCGCCGGCCTCATCGAAGCTGCTGCGATCGTTTATCAGCGTCACTCTGCCGTCTGCTGAACGTCGCGCTGCTTCAGCCAGTTCGATTGATTGAGCGGCGCTTCGTAATTGATCGTTTACCGCGTTGACTTTCTTTTTCTGGTCGTCAGTCAGAACGGGTTTGTCCTGGAGCGCTCTGGCAACGGGAGGAATTGCCGAGACGGCCGCAAGGCTGACCAGGACCAGGAGAAGGATGTGCTTCGATTGGGGGATCATTTTCCACCTCTATTGTTGGTTCTTAAGCGCGTCGGGTCATTTGTTTGAAATGAATGTGAAAGCCGGAGCCACATCATCGGGTTTATTCAGCGCGCCTGCAGGCGTGCGCCCGGCGGCTCTTCGTAATTTTTCAAGAGTGCCTTTTGCGCCCGACAATGCTGGCGTGGTTTCCGCACCGGCTGCTCGACTTCGAAGTGTTTGCAGCGTCTCAGCCGCGGTGGCTTTCTTGTCTTCCTTGAGATATTTCAGGAACTTAACGATGGAGTTCATCCCTTCAGTGCCGGCACTCAGAATTAACGCGGTCACGATCTTGTCGAGAAAGTTTCCTGCGTTCTGGACTCCGAAATACGACATCACATTCAGGTTGAAGACGAGCGCGAGGACAATTCCGATAAGAAATCCGATAACTCCCAGAACTGATTTTGTCCTCACTTCGCCAAACCATTTCTCAACCGGTACGGAAAGCACTTCCAGGACTTGTTGGACGGCAAGACTCGCCGCAAAAATTGGGGCAAGGGGATTGGTAGGGTCCATGGGATTCTCCTTCGATCTCAGATTGTCGTTCGCTCACGGGCAGGATTCTTGAAAGATGTTCCATGGCTCGGCGGCCAAAGAGATCTTTTTCAATGCTGAAAGATGTAGCTGGTGTGGAGTGCGCGACTACACCCCGCTCCGTTCACTTCTAATGCGTTTGGAGCGAGAAATGTTTCCGTGAGGCGAGAAAAACCTATTTTAGGAGGTTAGTAGCGAGAGTTTTGCAATTTCAGCGGCTTATTGCCTTCCGGGCAAAGAGGGCGATAGGGAGTCCGATCAGTAGAGCATGGACGACGATGCTGAGCCCGACCCACAGAGCGGGGCCTGAACCGCCGCCACCTGCTTTTGAGAGCGGCACGACGATGTAGTTCATCACACCGTACAGTGCGACGCCGTAGGCGATGCCGAATAGCACCGGTTGTTTGACTAGCAGCGTCCATTTTCGTGCGACGAGGTAATACGCGATCGACATCATCATGGCGATGAAGTAGTGAAGGAACAGACCCAACGCCGCCGTGGCTGCGCCGCCGCTGAACGCAGCTGTACCGAGTACGCCTCGCGCAACAGACTGGAAAATCCGTTGCGGCGGCACGCCGGCCTTCAGCGCCCAAAACACACACGCGTAAGTGATATCCAGCGTTCCCACGACAAGGCCGCCGATCAGCACATACACGAAGGCCCGTGTCCGGTTCGCTTCTGAAATCTGTTCCATCCTCCGCAACTTACACACAAGATCGGACTGGTGCAATAACCAATTCCAGCAATTTTGACCAGTCCAATTCTGTCGAGC
This sequence comes from Pyrinomonadaceae bacterium, assembly GCA_036401595.1. Classification (GTDB taxonomy): domain Bacteria; phylum Acidobacteriota; class Blastocatellia; order Pyrinomonadales; family Pyrinomonadaceae; genus PSRF01. The sequence goes on along the minus strand of DASWUM010000069.1, from coordinate 14,144 downwards.
TAAACTGCTCTTGCATGGATTTTCAGGTCAACCTGATCGGGCGCAAGAACCTCAGCGGCGAGATCTATCGCCAGATTCGCAATGCGATTGGCGATGGTCGACTCCGGCCGGGCGACTGTCTGCCCGCGAGTCGGGATCTGGCGGACTCGCTCAAAGTTTCTCGCACGACCGTTACTGTTGCTTACGACCGGCTGGCAGGTGAGGGCTTCGTTATCTCGCGTATTGGCGCCGGCACTTATGTCAGTAATCAACTTGTCCGAACTGTGCGCGAAGAAAAGACGCCGCCAGTCGTTGGATCGTTGAAGCCGCGAGCAGTCTGGGATTCCATCGGGATTTCGAAAGCTTTCGAAAAGCCGGCAAAGTTTGACTTCCGTACCGGGCTCGCTGACGCGTCGCAATTTCCGCACGAGACGTGGCGGCGGTTGATTGTTCGTGCGCTGCATTCCGAGGCTGTTGCGGGTGGTGTCTACTCACAGCCGGGTGGGCATCGTGAGCTGCGGGAGGCGATTGCGCGACACATCGGTGTTTCTCGCGGCGTTCAAGTTTCGCCGAACGACATCACGATTACGAACGGCGCTCAACAGTCGATCGACCTCGTGGCGCGTGCGCTTTTAGCGCCGGGCGATCGAGTTGCAGTCGAGGATCCTGGCTATCATCCGCCGCGTTTTCTTTTTTCATCGCTGGGCGCGGAGGTGCACGGTGTTCCGGTCGATAACGAAGGAATCGTCGTCGACAAGTTGCCGCGCAATACGCGGCTGGTCTATGTGACGCCGTCGCATCAGTATCCGCTGGGAGTGATGATGTCGTTGTCGCGCCGGCTTGCATTGCTCGACTGGGCCAACCACAACAATGCCGCCATCATTGAAGACGACTACGATAGTGAGTTCCGTTTCGAAGGCCGTCCGGTCGAACCATTACATACGCTCGATACGTCAGGTCGGGTTATCTATGTCGGTTCGTTCTCGAAGACACTCTTGCCGACGTTGCGTTTGGGGTTTGTCGCCACGCCGTCCGGCTGCACGCTTGCGGTGCACAAAGCGAAGTATGTAACCGACTGGCATACGTCGATGGTGTTGCAAGTCGCCCTCGCGCAGTTCATCGATGGCGGCGCATTTGCGCGGCACCTTCGGAAGGTGAGACGCATCTACGCTGCACGTCACGAGCTGGTGATACGCATTCTGAAGAAAGATTTCGATGACCAGCTTGAAGTTGTACCGGCAGTCGCCGGGCTTCATGTAACTGCTTTGGCTCGCACGGCGTCAGTTGAGCAACTCGATGAGGTATTTGAACGAGCAAGGGCACACGGTATCGAGATTCAACGTCTCGCTAAATTTGTGGTCGATGGACCACCACGAGCCGGGCTGTTGTTTGGTTACGGTGCGATTCCTACGGCTCAGATTCCGATTGGGCTTTCGTTGCTCCGATCTTGTTTTAGCCACGGATGAACGCGGATTGGTTACGGATTAACGCACTGTTGTCGTCTGACTCGCCTGCGTTATTTGGAATTTCCAGTTTTCGATCGCAGTTCCTTTCGTCTGCAAGTTTGATGTCAGGTAATACAGCCGTTGCGTCGCTGGACCGTTCGGGGCCTGGGAGAAGCGATCGTGCAGAAAGTACGGTGGAATTGATTGGTAATAGAGTGTGGCAGTTACCGAGAGATTCTTGGCTGTGAATGCGCTCAACGGTACTTCATAGCGCACGACATTTGTGCCGCTGCCATCTGCGTAAGCGGGATCACCGCTGATGGCGACCGGATGGGTTTCGTGAAGGTAATCCGCTGGAATGTAAGGCGTCTTGTCAGCTTTGAGCGGGCCGGTGCTGGTCCAGCCGAAGGGTAGAAGCCGGTTGTCTTTCAACTGATAGTCGCGGCGGAGAAAGCTTGTCGTCATCGCGCACTGAATATTCAGGTTTAGCTCTTCGTAGATCTGAACCTGATCCTGCCGCGTGATCGCCGATCCGGCGTTCTTTTGCGGATCCCAGAAAAAGTGTCGTTGGTAGTGTTGCGGTGTAACACCGGGAACAGTCTTAGCGCAGGCAGCGGGATAACCGAGCGTCGCGGGCTTGGTGCCATCGGTGTAGACGTCGAGTAGTTCTGACGGCAATCGCTCTGTGCTGCCATCGCCCTTCACGATCACGCCCAGCTCATTCGTACATCCCGAACACCAAACCGTCTTACCCGTGTCGTTATCAACTACACGAAACTCCAAAAACGCGCGTCGAAATCCCACGCCACTCGGAAAACGATGACCCGTCTTGTTCGTCACTTTCACATCCGCAATCAATTTCTGATTGCTGATCGCAGGTTCCGACACTGAAACCTCAGCCGTCGAGCTTTGCGCCTGTTGCACAAATGCATCGATCGAGGTGGACAGATCGTCGAGCCCGGACATGTAATCATTTTGCCTGACGCCCAGAATGTCGTTAGCAAGAATGTTCGTCCCGTTAGACTTGTAAGGCGACATGAACTGTCGAAACATTTCCAGGAGCGTGACATTCAACCCTTGCAACTGATGTCGCGCAAAACCCTTGTCGCGGAAACGAACCTTAATCTTGTCATCAGGTAGCCGGTTGCCGGTTTGCGGATACTGATCGTCTTCGATAAACGCGATCGGCTGTTGAATCGTGGGAATGTTGAGCGTGCCCTCGGAGTTAGTGTACTTCGTTGGCATGTGGCAATTCTGGCACGTCTGCGCTTTTGAATTTGTACCCACCTCATTTTGATAACCGCTATTGAGCCATTCGAGATAAGTAAGCTGCTCGAGATGTGGTTTGTTTGGATCGGAGTCGGGATTGTCCATCAAAGGCAGATTGATCGTGTGACAGTTGCCACACATGCGAGAGTCTTTGATGTACGCGTTGTGTTTCGGCTTGATGCCGAGAGAATTGTTCATCGGATCGGTGACGATCTCCGAGTCCAGGAATGGACCAAACAAATCCGCCGGATTGCCAGTCGTAAAATTGCCGGTAATCTTTGTCTTGAGGAAATTCACAAACGGATCGGGATCGGGCTTGGCAGGATTGTCCTCAACGATCCGGTGACATGCCATGCAGCTCACACCATCACGCGCCAACGCACCGTAGATATACTTGTTGTTCGACGACGGATCCGAATCATAAGTCGCGTAAACCAGATCGCTTTCGAAATTACCTTTGTCAGGACCACCGTTATCGTCGTCGAGACGTCGTTTACCCATCACACCATGACACTTGAAACACGTATTGTTGATGGCCTTGATCTTCTCCGCGACCTTCGCCGGATCGTCTTTAAAGAAACTCTTTACGAACTCAATCTCGCTTTCGAGTTGCGCGTAGAAAACCGGATCGCGGCCTGCGAGGCCCATCGGCGACCAGCGCCACTCACCAAACGGCGAAACATTCATCACCGGAGTTGAGCCATCCTTCTGTTTCGTGCCCGTGTAAATCATCACATTTCCGTACGTACCGCCGCTGTGACAACCCATGCACTGATCCGAAGTCAGAAACTGATTTGGATTGGGTGATGGTCCGGGCTGCGCACCCGGAGTCCCGATGTTTTGTGGAAAAATGTGATCGTAAGTCTCTCCAGGAAACTTCTTAACTTTATCCAGCGGCACCGGAGCGATCGATTTATAGAAGGCAGTGAATTGTGAATCGACGGCCGGCGGTCTTAACGTCGCCATCTCTCGAAATATTGATTGTTCCTGGATGTCGGTCGCATCAGCGTTATGTCCCGCTGTCGGTACAATCTGATCGCTGTCTGCCGCTTCGCTGCAGGGCTGCACCGACGACGATCCGTGCCCGCTCGCCGGAGTTGAAGCCCACGATAGATCAACATAGTACGAATCCGGATCGCCGGGGAAACCATTGATGTTCTTTGAGTATGTAAACGTATGCTCTTTCTCCGCAGATGCATGACACCGCACGCAATAGAGTCCGAAGCCTGCATACGGAACTGCAAAGGGCGGCTTATTATTGTCGACACATTGAGCTTCCCACATTTCGGCCCAGTACCAACCATCCTGCGCTCCCTTACTGTCTTTGATCATGATGGTCCATCCGTTGATTGCTTTCGGCGGCTGGAGTTGGTAGCGTGCTGCCGGCGCCGTGTATTGTTCCTTCACGATCATCGCTCCATCCGGAATTGCCTGGCCTGAGTTTTTCTTCAGGAGCCAGTTGATCACCGCGGGCGAGTAATAGATTTTGACAGTTGGATGAACACCGTAGCTGACGCCGTTGACAAATGGACCAGTGTCGCGGAGTTTCTTGTCTTCACACCACTTCAGCGTGCGATACTTTTTGCTGGTGAGAAACGATTTGAGTTGCGCTTGAAATTCAGGAAGTTTCGCGGGCAGAAAATTACTCGGCAACGGCAGTCCGCTTTCCTGTCCATTGGCGCAAGGTGAAACCTGAGCACGCGTTGAAGAAGCGGTGGCAGCAACCAGACTCAAACACAGGACGAGGGTATTGCTGAGTAAACGAATTCTCATGTTGTAGCGATCCTCTGAATGGCGTATCGATTGAGCAAGAGTCGGGTGGAGAAAAATGCCGCCCTGCCAAGACCAGTATCCACAGATTACACAGATTGTGTTAAATAGTCACCGTAATCAGTGTAATCTGTGGATAACAAATCAATGTCCCCTAGAATTACAAACGAACAGATACTGGTCGTCGACGACGATGAGGCGATCCGCTGGACGCTTCGGGAAGCTTTGCAGAGTTGGGGCTTCGCTGCTGTCGAGGCCGGTTCAGTCGCCGAAGCTTTGAAGCAGTTCAAAGCAGAACTACCCGCCGCAGTTTTACTCGATATAGATCTTCCTGACGGTTCCGGTCTCGATGTGCTGCGCGAGATCAAGCGCGAGCATGCCGAAGCGATCGTCATTATGATCACCGGCAATGTTCAGATCGATAACACGATCTCGGCCTTGCGCGGTGGCGCATACGACTTCATTGCCAAGCCAATCAATCTCGAAGAGCTTCGCATCACTATCCGCAACGCGATCGAGACGCGGCACTTGCGGAGGGAAGTGGCGCAAGTCAGAAAAGAACGCGCGCGCGAGTTTAACTTCAGGCAGATCGTCGGCGAGTCGCCGGCGATGAAGAAGATGTTGGCACTCGCAGCCAAGGTTGCTGAAAGTGAGGTCTCGTCCGTTTTACTTCAAGGCGAATCAGGAACTGGAAAAGATCTGGTTGCGAAGGCGATCCATTATGGCTCGCAACGATCGGAAGGTCCGTTCGTAGCTGTCAATTGCGCGGCTCTGCCTGCGACACTGATCGAATCAGAACTGTTCGGCTACGAGAAGGGCGCGTTTACCGACGCGAAAGCACGCAAGGAAGGATTGTTCGAACAGGCAGAAGGCGGAACACTTTTGCTCGACGAGATTGGTGAGCTTGAACTCTCGCTGCAGGCGAAGTTGTTGCGGGTGTTGGAAGAAGGAGCGTTTCGTCGTGTCGGCGGGTTGAAAGACATTCCCCTCGACGTTCGCGTGCTGGCCGCGTCCAACCGCGATCTCAAAACAGAAAGCGAAGCGGGACGATTTCGTCTCGATCTGTATTACCGGCTTTCGATCATTCAGATCGACATCCCAGCGCTTCGCGAAAGAGGCGACGATGTTTTGCTCTTGTCGCAACACTACATCGAGACCATTGGCGCAAAGTTGCGCCGTAACAAAATCACCGGACTTGCTCCGGAGACTATGGCCGTGTTTCGAAAGTACGATTGGCCCGGCAACGTTCGTGAGCTACGCAACGTGATCGAGCGTGCGCTAATTCTCGAGGATGCCGATCAGATTACCACTGAGTATTTGCCGGGTAGTCTGTTGATGTCGCCACAGCTCGAACAATCGTCATCCCCAGATGTGTCGACGCGCTTTGTGTTGCCCGACGAAGGCATCCAGCTCGACGAAACCGAGCTGTCTTTCGTGCGCCAGGCAATCCAGCGGAGTGGTGGTAATCAAACGCGCGCCGCGGAGCTTCTCGGTATATCCCGCGATCAACTCAGATACCGTCTTAAAAAGTTGGAAGATGCTCAAATCGGTTGATAGCAAACTGAATCCGGAAGAAGCGCTGCAACGTTCTGAGAAGGAACTAGCCGACATCAAATTTGCGCTTGATGAGTCGGCCATCGTAGCGATCACGGATCAGCGCGGCATCATCAACTACGTCAACCAGAAGTTCTGCGAGATCTCGAAGTACTCGCGCGAAGAGCTGCTGGGCCAGGACCACCGTATCATCAACTCGGCTTACCACCCGAAAGACTTCATCAGAAATCTTTGGACCACGATCGCGAGCGGCAAAGTCTGGCGGGGTGAGATCAAGAACCGCGCGAAAGACGGCAGTTTCTACTGGGTTGATACGACGATCGTTCCTTTTCTGAACGCAGAAGGAAAACCTTACCAGTACGTCGCGATCCGTAGCGACATCACCGAGCGCAAACGCGCCGAAGAGCAAATACGCGAGCAAGCCGCCCTCCTCGACCAGGCGCAGGACGCCATTCTGGTGCGCGACCTCGATCAGAATATTTTGTTCTGGAACAAAGGCGCGGAAAAAATCTACGGCTGGTCGGCGGAAGAAGTGATCGGCAAAAACGCGGAAGATCTCCTGTACCGAGAGCGTTCCAAACAGTACGAAGCAGCTCGTGCCGCAATCGTCCACGACGGAGAGTGGAAGGGCGAAGTGCATCACACCCGACGTGACGGCGTTGAGATCATTGTCGAAAGCCGGTGGACTTTGGTTCGAGACGAGCAAGGCCAGCCGAAATCGATCCTCGTCATTAATACCGATATCACCGAGAAGAAACGAATGGAGTCGCAGTTCCTGCGCGCTCAAAGAATGGAGTCCATCGGCACACTCGCCGGCGGCATTGCTCACGATCTAAACAACGTTCTGTCGCCGATCCTGATGGCGATCGACATGCTGCAATTGAAGGCGACTGACGAAAGCAGCAAGAAGTGGTTGGACGTTCTACGCGCGAATGCGGAGCGCGGCGGAAACATGGTGCGACAAGTGCTGTCTTTCGCCAGAGGCATGGAAGGCGAGCGCGTGGCGTTGCAGCCGAAGCATCTCATCAAAGAGATCGTGAAGATCTTGCGTGAGACGCTGCCCAAATCAATCGAGATTAACTTCAGTGCGCCGAACGATCTTTGGATCATCTCCGCCGATGCGACACAGATGCACCAGGTGCTGATGAATCTTTGCGTCAATGCCAGGGATGCAATGCCGGAAGGTGGTTCGATCTCGATCAAAGCCGAGAATATTTTTGTCGACGAGAATTACGCGCGCATGCACATCGAAGCAAAGCCGGGCCGGTTTGTCGTGATCAGCGTCGCAGACACGGGCCCGGGCATGCCTCCTGAAATTCAGAGTCGAATCTTCGAGCCGTTTTACACGACCAAAGAGATGACGAAGGGAACCGGACTGGGCCTGTCGACTGCTTTAACGATCGTTAAGAGCCACGGCGGTTTTATTAACGTCTATAGCGAGCTGCACAAAGGGAGCCAGTTTTCGTTGTACCTCCCGGCAGTCGATTCACATGGCGAGGTCGATTCCGCCGCCGCGCAAACCGATCTGCCGCTCGGTCATGGAGAGTTGATTCTCGTCGTCGATGACGAAGAGTCGATTCGCGAAATAACGAAAGGAACGCTCGAAACTTTTGGTTACAAAGTATTGACTGCCAGCGACGGCACGGAAGCGTTGGCGCTTTACGCAGACAAGAAAAATGAGATTGCCGTCGTGCTGACAGATATGGTGATGCCTTTCATGGATGGACCCGCGACGATTCGCGCGCTACAGCGAATGAATCCCAAAGTGAAAATAATCGCGGCCAGCGGTTTGGGAACGGGACAGCGCGCCGGCGAAGGCGTGCTGGAAGGTGTTTCCGTCTTCCTCAACAAACCCTACACCGCAGAAAAACTGCTCAAGACGCTCGCCGAAGTCCTCAAAAATTAATCTGCGTAATCTGTGGATACGTGCGGGAAATTTCCGGCGCGCTGGGAAATACCCCGCAAGTAATCCTCGCAATACCGCTCAAAAACTCACTTACAACTACTGGTACACGCCGTGCAGAGCAGCGGTCGAGAGGAGTGACCACGACTGATGGCCAAGGTTCTGATACTGGGCGGTGGATTCGGAGGTGTCGTAGCCGCAGAACGGCTTGCTAGACAACTCGGCGACGAGCATCAGATTACGCTCGTATCTCGCAGCCGCCAGTTTGTTTTCTACCCGGCACTCGTTCGACTCGCTTTTGGCAAGTGCCAGCCGGCGGACGTTTCATTCGACTTGCGGCAGACGATGTTGGATCGCAAGGTCAACTTCATCGAAGCCGAAGTGGCGCGCATTGATCCGTTCGAAAGAACGGTAACCATCGCGCACGGTGAAGTCGAAGGAAAGCTCGGATACGACTATCTCATCTTCGCCCTCGGCCGCCGGCTGGCAACAGAACAAATCACCGGATTCTACGAACACGCCCACCATTTATTGAACGTCGATAAGGCAATCAAGTTTGGTAAAGCCATCAACAAGCTTCGTGAAGGTAACGTTGTCCTTGGACAGTGTCCGGGCGCGCGTTTGCCGGTGCCGGTTTATGAAACTGCCTTTGCCCTGGCGGGCCTGCTGGAAGAGAAGGGAATCCGCGAGCACGTCCGTGTAACGGTCGTCAGCCCGAACACGCTGGAATCGGAGGTTGCTGACGTTGACGCAGCCGCCAGACTGAAGGCAGCATTAGCCGCCCGCCAAATCGATTTTCTGCCAGGCCTCAACATTAATTCGCTGACAGCAAATGCAGCCATAACAAGCGATGGCCGGGTGATTCCGTTCAACCTGCTGATGCTGGTGCCGCCATTTCGCGGGTCTTCCGCCGCTTCGTACGTCGGAATCACTAACGAAGACGGCTACATCAATGTGAACTTGACGATGCGCGTCAGAGGCCACGAGCGAATCTACGCCGTTGGCGATTGCGTGAACTTTGATGGACCAAAGATGGGCCACATGGCGGTGCGTCAGGCTGAAGTTGCGGCGACGAACCTTGCGGCGGAGATCGCGGGCCGCGAACCGACCTCGCATTATGAGCACGAAATGAGGTTCGTGATTGAAGGAGTCGGAAACAGTCTATATCTGCACAAGGACCTCTGGGCTGACGATCCGGCAACCGTCAAGCAGGGCCGCTTTTGGAGTTGGGCAAAACGGGTTCAGAAGAGTCTATGGGAAATTTCGCATTCATAGTTCAAGGAGGTAACAGTAATGAGCACCCATCAGTTGGCTGAAGTTCCGATTGGAGGAAAGGGCGGAGCCGCCTGGAATCGTCTGCACGGAGAACGTGAAGACATTTGTGAAGCTCTGCTGAAACGTGCGGAGCCGGCGTCGAAAAAGGTACTGCAAGCGCGACTGCGAAACATCGACGACGCTCTCGACCGGTTGATGTCGGGATCGAATCTTAATGACATTGCGTGGAGTGTGAGTGAAGTAAGGAAGTGAGGAAATGAAAGCAAACGTTTTTCATTCAAAGAACAAGTTCAAGGTTGAAGAGGTTGCTAAGCCGCGTGCCGGAGCCGGCGAGGCTGTTATTCGTGTAACGCTGACCACGATTTGCGGGACAGATCTGCACATCGTCAGAGGCGAGTATCCGGTCGCGCCGGGTTTAATCATTGGTCATGAACCGGTTGGCGTTATCGAAGAGCTTGGCGAAGGTGTTTCCGGATACAACGTTGGGGATCGAGTGCTGGTCGGTGCAATTACACCGTGCGGTCAATGTCGCGGATGTCTGTCCGGTCACTTATCGCAATGCGGTCACGGGGAAGGTTACGAGGCACTTGGTGGTTGGCGATTCGGCAACACGATCAATGGGGCACAGGCCGAGTATTTGAGAGTGCCTTATGCCCAGGCGAACCTCGCAAAGATTCCGGATGAACTGACAGATGAACAGGTGGTCCTGCTAGCCGACATTGCGTCCACTGGTTTCAGTGGTGCTGAGTCGGCCGGCATAAAGATCGGCGACACGGTGGTTGTGTTTGCGCAGGGACCGATCGGTTTGTGTGCGACGGCGGGCGCGAAGCTCATGGGCGCATCGTTGATCATCGGCATCGACGGCGATGAGCATCGGTTGGCGATGTCAAAACGAATGGGCGCTGACATCACGCTCGATTATCGCGACGTTGATGTCGTCGCAGAAGTAAAACGTCTGACTGGCGGCGGCGCTGATGTAGCCATTGAAGCGCTCGGCACGCAGCAGACATTCGAAAGCGCATTGCGGAGTCTGCGGCCGGCGGGGACCTTGTCGAGTCTTGGGGTTTACTCGGGCAAGCTTCAAATTCCATACGAAGCATTTGCCGCGGGGATCGGAGATCACCGGATCGTCACGACGCTTTGTCCCGGTGGTAAAGAACGCATGCGCAGGCTGATGGAGGTTGTGCGTCATGGCCGTGTCGATTTGACGCCATTGCTCACGCACACCTTTTCTTTGGACAATATTGGAGCAGCTTACGATTTATTTGGTGAGCGTCTCGACGGTGTGATGAAGGTGGCAATTAGACCATGATCAATATCCATCGCATTCTCTGCCCGATCGATATGTCGGCCCACTCGGCTGGCGCAGTGCGTTATGCCGTGGCACTGGCACGTGCTTACGAGGCCGAGCTGATCTTGCTTCACTGCACCGACGCTTTCGACGCGTATCAAACCGTCAAAGCGTCGGTCAGCGAATACGTCGCTTCGTCTGACTTACGCTGGCGGCTCCTCGTTCCGCGTGCTGATGACGTTGACGAGGAAATCATTAACCGCGCGCAAGCGGAAAGTGTTGATTTGATTGTGATGCGATCGAGACGTCGTCCGCATCGCGCAGCCCTGCTTGGTTCCACGGCGGAGTCAGTTTGTCGAAATGCGCCTTGTCCAGTGCTTGTCCTGCACCACAACGAGCGGGAGTTTGTGAACGATGGTTTGAGAGTCGATTTGAAACGAGTTCTGGTTGCGTACGACTTCTCTGATTATTCTGAGGTCGCACTGAAGTATGCGCTGTCGTTGGCGCAGGAGCATCAGGCGGAGCTGCATCTGCTTCACGTGTTGCCGCCAAACTCAGTCAGCGAGCCGGAGATTGCGTGGTATCCCTCTGAACGTGAGTCTCCGTATCACAGTGCCGCGCGCCGGTTGCAGAAAGTCGTGCCGGCCGAGGTCCATCTCTGGTGCGACGTCAAGACCGCGGTGAGCGAAGGAAATCCTTATCGCGAGATCTTGGGTTACGCTGAGAGTAATCGGATTGACTTAATCAGTGTGGGGGCGCACGGCGCCGGGTTCGGAATGCGTGCCCTATTCGGATCGAATGTCGATCGGGTTCTGCGCCAGGCTCCGTGTCCCGTACTCGTCGCGCGCCCGTTGCGTCCGGGCTCTGTATCCGCAGATTACGCAGATGTGATGAATCAATCTGTGTAATCTGTGGATTGGAGTCGTTTGATTTGTTCTTTAAGCCACGCCTTCACGACTTCTTCAGTCTTTGACTGATTGTCCGCCAGTTCAAGATCCTCGATCGTGTCGCCGGCCTCGTTCAAGGGAATTCGATGGCATGGTATGTCGGTCGTGCGCTGTTCGGGTGAGACGAAACCGATGAGTTGGCACTCTTCGCAAGGATGTGGGCGCGAAGGATCGGCAAAGTTCAGACAGGTCAGGGAGTCCTGAAAGATCGACGTCGGCTTCCATGGCGTACGGACGGATCGGCCATATCCACCTTTTTCTATGAAGTCCAATTCATCCTGGAGAAGATTGAGAATGTCGCGATCGTCCTTTGCCATGTGCATCAACCCCCATTCTCCCTGACCTAATGCCTTCGCACCCGCAAAGCGCAAGAAATGTGCCGACGCGAATTGCTCGTCGCAGAAAGAATCTGCCATCCAGAAACGCGCAAAGTTTCGCAGTCTTGCGTGAAACTACTCAGTCAGTGCGATGAGTTTCACCGAAAACCCGATTAGTTCGTAAGGTCTCCAACTTGCTTGAAGGACTCTCGAACTAGCATGGGAGAACACAACGTCGAACAACAAGTTGACGAGCAGAAAGCACAAGCCTTTATGAAGGCGTTGCTGGAAGATTTGCGCGCCCTCGCTTTCATGCTCGAGGATGGTCGTATCGAGAGTGGCGTCGAGCGTATCGGCGCCGAGCAGGAGATGTTCCTGATCGATCGCTATCTGCGCCCGGCTCCGGTCTCACTGGAAGTTCTCAAATCCGTTGACGACAAACGCCTCACGACCGAAATCGCACGATTCAATCTGGAAGCCAATCTCACACCGCTCGAACTCGGCAACAATTGTTTCAGCCAGTTGGAGCAGGAACTCGTCGAGCTCATAGCTTTGGCGCGCGGAGGCGCTGCAGCTCTGGGAGCCGATATTCTCCTGTCCGGCATTCTGCCGACACTCCAGAAGTCAGACCTCACGCTCGATAATCTAACGCCGATTAGTCGGTATCATGAGTTGAATCAAGGTGTGATTCGCCTGCGTGGCGGTCCACTCTCGATTCACATCAAAGGCCTTGATGAACTGCACCTGACGCACGACAACATCATGATGGAATCGTGCAACACGAGTTTTCAGGTTCACTTCCAGAGTAACGCGAGAGAATTCGCCAATCATTACAACGTCGCACAGGCGATCACGGCGCCGGTCTTAGCCGTCGCTGTCAATTCGCCTCTCTTGTTTGGTCAGCGTTTGTGGCAGGAAACACGCGTGGCGCTGTTTCAGCATTCAACGGACGAGCGTTCGCGCACGCAACTGGCGCGCAACCAGACGACGCGAGTCAGCTTCGGCGATCGCTGGCTGCAACATTCAGTCATCGAACTGTTTCACGATCAGATCACGCGCTTTCGTCCGATCATGATCTCGCAACCGGATGAGAACCCATTTGATGTTTTGCTGCGTGGTGAGACGCCGCTGCTTTCAGCTTTGCGAATGCACAACGGCACTGTTTGGCGCTGGAATCGAGCCTGCTACGGAGTGGCCAACGGTGTTCCGCATCTGCGCGTCGAGAATCGCGCGTTGCCATCTGGTCCAACGATTGTCGACGAGATTGCTAATGCGGCGTTCTTCACGGGCTTGATGGTTGCTATCCCGCAAACTTACGGAAATATCGCGCAATTAATGGCGTTTGACGATGCGAAGTTGAACTTTTTCCGCGCGGCACGACACGGACTTGATGCGCAATTTCATTGGATCGACGGCCAGAGCCATAGCGCGTCGTCGCTGATTCTGGACCATCTGCTTCCACTCGCGCGCCAGGGATTGATCAGTTCGCACGTTGCGACAGAAGACATCGACAAGTATCTCGACATCATTGAAGAACGCGCACGCTACGGACAAACTGGAGCGCGTTGGATCATGAAGTCGCTTGCGGCAATTGGAAGTGCAGCGCCGCGAGATGCAAGCCAGAGGAGACTGACGGCTGAGATGTTGGTCAACATGAAAACAGGGCAACCGATCCATCGTTGGCCCATCGTCGAAACAGCCGACGTAAAAGAATGGGAGCACGGCTATCGCACAGTCGGTCAGTTTATGTCGACCGATCTGTTCACTGTCAGTCCGGACGACCTGGTCGATCTCGCCGCCAGCGTGATGGATTGGCGGCACATCAGGCACGTGCCGGTCGAAGATGCAGACGGGCGCCTGGTTGGTCTCGTAACTCATCGTGGTTTGCTTCGCATGATCAGTGACGGAAGTCGATCTGCGGTTGCGAATCCGACGCTCGTCCGCGAGATCATGGTCGAGAATCCGATTACCGTTTCACCTGCAACTTCGTCGTTGGAGGCGATTGAGCTGATGCGCACGAATCGCGTTGGCTGTCTTCCGGTCGTTGAAAGCGATCAGCTCGTCGGTATTGTCACGTCGTACGACTTCCTCGACGCAGCCGCCAGACTCTTTCACCAACACCTCGGCCCCGCCGTTCCTCAAGATTAGATTGGGGAATCTCTCGCAGTATCAAACTCGCCTGCGCAATATTCCACTCAGATCGGCTTGGTCTCGGAAATAGTAATCGCACTTGGATCTGGTCAGTACAGGGAGCGGGGCTTTGCCCTAAAAGTCCTGAATCGTGCTTGGGCGGGGTCAGTACCGTCCGCGGTAGCGGATGGGTAAGACCATGAGAATCAAAATGGTTAGGAATATTGCATTCTGATCGTTTACCCATCCGCTACCGCGGACGGT
>DASWUM010000068.1:0-133329 GCA_036401595.1 Pyrinomonadaceae bacterium | reverse complement strand
CCCTGTGTCGAATCGTGTTCGCCAAACCGAACACCGTCGCCTTTATGAATCCAATGAGTTCCGCGCAGGGGCGGCCACGGAGGGCCGCCCCTACAGTACGTTCCGAATGGTCAGTTGCCTCTTTGCGCCTGAGCGGCGTTGCGTGAGAAACTCATCTCAAAGTTGATGCTTAACCGCTTCTTCGTCTCGCCAGACTTTTCCATTTACTACCGCAAAGCAAAACAGCTTGTCTGGCAGAACCAGGCGACTTCAGGCTATTCGCTGCTCACCAATCTAAGCGGCAACCTCGAGTACACAGTCGGCGACAGTCGCTTAACACTCGAAAGCTCTGACTCCGTCGTGCTCGATCCGAATGCAAGCGTCGCTGCAAACGGTCAGCAAGTTGAACTACTCTTTTTCACGCTCTCGGCGTCGCTGGTGATCCAACACGCAACCACGATGCGATTGATTCCGCCAAAATCGATCGTGACGTTCGCACGTGAACCGATCCAACGCGATCAAATGCTCAGCCGAATCACATCCGAATTCGTGTCGGAGCTTGCTGCCGAGAAGCCCGGCAAAGAGATCGTGTTGCGCGCACTCGTCGAACAGGCACTCGTCCACATACTGAGAAACTACTCCACGCCGAAACTCTCAGAAGACCTCGAGCTATCTCGCGTCGGCCTCGTCGACAGACGCATTCGTCGCTCAGTCGAGCTGATGCACACTCAACTCGACCAGGATCTGACCCTGAAAGCCCTCGCAGCAGCGTCGTACCTTTCTCCTTTTCACTTCGCCCGTCTCTTCAAAAAACTCACCGGCGCATCGCCGCACAACTATCTCGCCGGCATTCGCGCGACGCGCGCACAGTTGCTACTTGCCGAAACAGATCTTTCGATAGCTGAAGTTGGCGCGCGGGTCGGCTACTTAAGCGGCAGCCACTTCACTAAAGCATTTCGCATGGCAACCGGCGCGACACCACGCGAATTTCGCCGCGGACTCGTCTCGAAAAACAGCGACGGCGCAATGCGTCGCCAATAATGCGCAAGATTTGTCGGTTCTAATCGCGGCTCGCCCCTTATCATTCCCGCAAAACTTTTAGGAGAACATTTGAATGCCAGTTGCAAAACAAACCGAGATTAATCCCGCCGAGGGAAAACTCGGAGTCTTACTCGTCGGTCTGGGTGCTGTTACTACTACCTTCATTGCCGGTGTTGAAGCGATCAAGAAGGGCATTGCAGAACCGATCGGCAGTCTGACACAGATGGGCACCGTTCGACTCGGTAAACGAACCGACAATCGCGTGCCGTTGATCAAAGACTTCGTGCCGCTGGCCCAACTCAAAGATCTGGTATTCGGAGCGTGGGACATCTTTCCCGATTCCGCTTACGACGCAGCATTGAACGCAGGCGTGCTCGAGAAAGAGTTGCTGGGACAGCTCAAAGAACCACTGCGCAAGATCAAGCCGATGAAGGCCGTCTTCGATCAAACGTACGTGAAACGTCTCAGCGGCACGAACGTCAAAACCGGAAAGAACAAGTTTGAGCTCGCGCAGCAACTGATCGCCGAAATTGCCGAATGGAAAAAGAAGAACAAGTGTTCGCGACTGGTAATGATCTGGGCAGCGTCGACAGAGATCTTTCTGAAGCCGCATGCAGTTCACAAAACCATCGACTCTTTTGAGCAGGCGATGCGCGACAACCACAAGGCGATCGCGCCGTCGATGATTTACGCGTATGCCGCGCTGAAGTCGGGAATTCCGTTTGCGAATGGCGCGCCGAATCTCACTGTTGACATTCCGGCACTCATGACGCTCGCAGACAAAAACAAGCTCGCAATCTGCGGCAAGGATTTTAAGACCGGACAAACGCTGATGAAGACGATCATCGCGCCGGGACTGAAGTCACGCATGCTTGGTCTCCATGGCTGGTACTCGACAAACATTCTCGGCAACCGCGATGGTGAGGTGCTCGACGATCCCGACTCATTCAAGACGAAAGAAGAGTCGAAGCTATCGGTGCTCGAATACATTCTCCAGCCTGACGTTTATCCAACCTTGTACAAAGACTTCTCACACGTGGTGCGAATTAACTACTACCCGCCGCGCGGCGACAACAAGGAAGGCTGGGACAACATCGACATCTTCGGCTGGCTCGGCTATCCGATGCAGATCAAGATCGACTTTCTCTGTCGCGACTCAATCCTCGCGGCGCCGATTGTCCTCGACCTGGCGTTGTTCCTGGATCTCGCTCAGCGCGCGGGTATGAAGGGCGTGCAGGAGTGGCTCTCTTTCTACTTCAAGTCTCCGCAAACTGCGCCGGGTCTGTATCCGGAGCACGACATCTTCATTCAGTTGATGAAACTCAAGAACACGCTTCGTCACTTGCGCGGTGAAGATCTTATTACTCACCTCGGACTCGAGTACTACGATTAAATAACCACGGATTAAACGGATTTAGTTCGGATCAGCGCTGATCTCGTTACTCTATCCGTGTAATCCGTGGCTGAAAACGTGCAATTTATTGTCAGATGAGCCTTGACAGGAAATGTCATTGTATATATAGGTTCGGGTTGCCTGCCCTCCAGGCCGTAAAAACGCTGGGTAGGAAACCTTAAACTCTTCTGCACGCATCAATTTGATGTGCGGATCGTTCCTTGCAAGTACGCCGTTGGGCCAGACCCCAACCGGATGGACTGGCAAGGAGAAGAGCCGATGTTAGCTGAGTGTGAAGTGACAAAGACAACGACAATGAACAATACAGGTACAGTTTTTCTTGATCCCGATCAAAAGAGCCCGCGCGCGCAGGACTTTGAAGAGCGTTTGACGTCGCGCATCGTGGGTCAGGAACGCGCAGTAAGACGGATGAGTGGCCTGTATCAGATTTTTCTGGCAGGCATGAATCCACCAAACCGGCCGATCGGTACTATGCTTTTCCTCGGACCGACTGGCTCCGGCAAAACTCGTGTTATTGAAGCTGCTGCTGAAGTGCTTTACGGCGATCCGAATGCGGTCGTGAAAATCGATTGCGCGGAGTTTCAGCACTCGCACGAAATTGCCAAACTTATTGGCTCACCTCCGGGATACCTGGGCCATCGCGAAACTTCGCCGATGCTCACCCAGGAGAATCTCGATCGGATGCACACTGACGACATGAAAGTGTCCCTTGTGCTCTTCGACGAGATCGAAAAGGCTTCTGATAGTTTGTGGCAGTTGCTGCTCGGAATTCTCGACAAAGCCACGCTGACGTTAGGCGACAATCGGCGCGTCGACTTCTCGAAGTCAATGGTAATCATGACCTCGAATCTCGGTGCACGTGAGATGTCGGAGCTGATCTCCGGTGGCATTGGTTTCGCTCCCGGCAAAGGTTCGAAGACACCGAATGACACCGAAGTGGACCAGAAGATCTATCGCACGGCGGTCGAGGCAGCACGGCGCAAGTTCTCGCCGGAGTTCATGAACCGAATCGACAAAGTGGTCGTGTTCCGATCGTTGAAAGAACACCACCTGCGTCAGATTCTCGATCTCGAACTTCAGGCGGTGCAGGATCGAATCATGCAATCGGCCGGCACCAAGTTTGTGTTCCAGTGCTCGGACACAGCGAAAGACATGCTGTTGAAAGAGGGACTGGATTTCAAATACGGCGCTCGTCACCTGAAGAGAGCGGTTGAGCGATTTCTCGTCTATCCGCTTTCGAACCTGGTAGCTACGGGTCAGATCGGTTTGGGAGATCTCGTTCACGTTGATGTGGACGGAATTCGCAATCGACTGGTCTTCTCGAAGAGCTCGGGTGGCGCGCTCATCCACGAGATGGCTGAAGACACCGACAGGCCGGATGACTCAAGTGAAACGTTATCTGGTGGTGTTGGGTTGCCGATCCCGCAGGCTTCGAAGGCCGCTAAGAAGGGACACGGTCGCGGCGAGAAGGCGGAAAACTAGCCGCTGATTACGCGAATTAAGGACACGGGTTGAGACGGATTTATCTGTTTCAATCCGTGTTTTACTTTTGATTGATCTTTTTAAGTGCGGCGTGAGCGATCTCGGAGAGGAATGGATCCGACGCTGTCATTGCAGTTTTCAAGGCTGGGGCAGCAGATGGATCGGCGATGAGACCAAGCGAACGTGCTGCCTCGCGACGCACGTCCGAAGGAAGTTTTTCGTTATTCAGAGTCGCGATCAGAGCTGCTGTGCCCGAGCGACTTCTGATTTGTCCGAGGGCTGTGGCTGCGGCACGAAGCACAAAAACGTTTGCTTCCCGCTTTCGTTTCTTACCTGCCGGTGCGGATAGTTCAGGCGCAAGAGCTCCGACCAACGCAATAACAGCAGCCTCGTCTGCGATATGACCCAACGCGACTGCCGCCGCACCTCTGACACCGTCTTCCTTATCGTTCAACAACCTGTCACTCAAGGCGGAGGTTGCAGATCGACTGTGCGTGAGCCCCAGCGCAAAGGACGTCTCGCGACGCACAAACTCGTCTTTATCGTTAAGTAGCGGAAGCAGACTTCCAACACTCTCTTCACTGCCAATCGACAGAATCGCTTTGGCTGCGGTCGCACGGACGATTGGCGCCCCATCTTGCAGCGCCGGCAATGCAGCGCGTGACGCGGCTGGGAGACGCATGGAGCCAAGTCGCATTACTGCGTCACGACGTTCCTCCACGTCGCTCGAACTCAAACGTCGCTGCTGTTTTTCGATTTCAGATTGAACGGGCGTGAGGTTGCGAGTTTCCTGCGCCGCAACCAGGGCACAGCAAACCCACAAAAAAGCACACGGGCCAAAGATGCTTTTTAGTTTAAGGGGCTTCAAACGTAGGTGCCTACTCTTGCCGCGGCTCGCTTTTCTGCTTTACGCCGCACCACTTCCCATTCATATGCCTGACGGGCGCGACGATTCTCCTGAGCATCCGACAAGCTGGTCAACAGTTCGTCTTCCAAAGATGAAGACATTGTTCTGGCTCGTTTTTTGGATTCCAAAGTGGAGACGTAATCCAAAACCTCGCCTACCTCAGCCTCAGTCAATGCCTCGAGTTTTAAAGCAAGAAACTGGCGTGGATTCACGTTATTGGCCATTTTCGTGCTCCTTTGTCTGTAAGTTCGGGGCGATTCGCGGGGGGACACTATACACGAATTTAGACAGGATTAACATGCTTTACCAGATTTACGTGCTGCAAATCGGGTAAACGCCAACTAATCAATTCGAGAGGCAAGACCGTGCACGGTGTCGACAATCAGCACGGCAATCGGCGGGTAGAAGATCAAATCGAGGATCATGCTCGACTGCACCGCAGCCACACGATCTCTGAAAATGAGCGTTACATCATTGAAAAAGTCCTGCGTGTGCCAACCGATATACAACCCGATTCCCACGCTGAGCGCATAACCAACCAGCAGAAACGTGTACGCTGAGAAACGTGTGAACGGCTGTTCAGGCGCAGCCGGCTGGCTGATGATCGATCCCTGAATTGGATCCGGTTTGTAGGTGTAGTGGGCCAGGTATTCGCGGATGCGATTGGCCAGATGCCAGACGCCAATCACGAACAACGTCACCACTATCACGCGGCCCATTGTTGAAAACACATGCCACAACTGCGGTCGCATCATCGCCAGAAAGAACGTCGACAGAAACAAAGAAACCGTCGTGAAGACGGCGCGCTGTCGCTCGCGGTTCTCCAGACGATCGCGCTCCAAAACCTCGTCAACCAAACGATCCCATTTGGCCTGCACCGCCAGGTTTCTGGCCCGCTTGGCGTGTGGATTATTCGAGCTGAGAATCGAATAGCTCTGGTTCTTCTGCGCGTTCAACTGCTCGTCATAGTGGATACGCTCGTGCGGATCGATGAGCGTGTGATACGCCTTGGAAAGCAATGTAAACTGCCGGGCTGCGGTGGAGTTGGGATTTAGATCGGGATGACTTTTGCGCGCAAGTTTCCGATAGGCCGATTTGATTTCGGTCTGAGACGCATTCGGCTTAACGCCCAAGATTCTGTAGTAGTCGATCACTGTGCTTGTCTGAACTCCGAAAGCCAGCGATGGATGCCAGGGCTGCCTGAGGACACCGCCTCATTCGCCGGAAAAGTATAACACCGTCCGCAAGTATTTACGGCCCGTTTCTGACGCTATTGAGATGTTGAAATTAGCGATGGGGGGTGCCAAAGGGGAGCCGGGCAAAATACCTCGAGCGGCATTCGAGGGGGCGAGGACTGTGATTAAGGCGACTCGCACCCTTTGGCTAATTGCCCTGCTCTTTACAACCGCTATGCCATTTCAACAGTTTTCAAAAACCCCAGCAAAAACCAACCATTTTTATATTCACACTGCAAAAGTGTGTACGTTCGAAGACACTCGCCGTCTACGACTGTCTACACCTTGGCACTTGCTCGGTCCACGATCCTTAACAAGGTTCGCACTGCAATCCCCGTCGGTCCCTTCGATCGATAGGGCTTGGCGTCGTCGCCCCAGGCAGTGCCCGCGATATCGAGGTGTGCCCAGGACAAACCATCTGCAAACTCTTTTAGAAACGCTGCAGCCGTAATTGTTCCCGCTTTACGTCCACCGACGTTCTTTATATCGGCGATATCCGACTTGATCTGCTTCGAATACTCCTTATCGAGCGGCAATTGCCAGAATTTTTCGCCCACTTCCCTGCCGGCGGTGATGATTTCGTCGATCAGTGCCTGATCCGTTCCCAATACCGCCGCGTTGACGTCGCCGAGCGCAATTGATACCGCGCCCGTCAGCGTCGCCATGTCAATCACTGTTGTAGCGCCCAATTTCTTCGCATAGGCAATCGCGTCCGCGAGAATCAAACGGCCTTCAGCATCGGTGTTAATGACTTCGATGGTCTTGCCGGTCATTGCCTTTACGACGTCGCCTGGCTTGGTAGCTTTACCGGAAGGCAGGTTCTCAGTACACGGCGCAACGCCCAGGATCGGAATCGGCGGTTTTAGCTGTGCGATTGCACGCATCGCTCCCATGACGGTCGCACCGCCGGTCATGTCGTACTTCATCAATTCCATGTTCTCGCCGGGCTTGAGCGAGATGCCGCCGGAATCGAAGGTAACGCCCTTGCCGACAAAGGCGAGCAGCTCATCATTGTTCGCGGGTGGATTGGCCGGCGTGTATTTCAAGATGATCAATTTCGCCGGCTGGTCCGAACCATGAGACACGCTCAACAACGAGCCCATGCCCTCTTGTTCCATCCGTGCTTCGTCAAGCACGTCGATACTCAATCCGAATTCGTTCGCGATGTCGCGCGCACGTTCGGCCATGTCGGTCGGCGTCATGTAGGCGCCCGGTTCGTTTGCAAGATCACGAGTGAAATTCACTGACTCGCCGACGATCGAACCAGCCTTCACACCACGCTGCAACACAGCTTCGTCTGCGCCGTCAATCACGACCACTAAACGATCAATCTTCTTTTCTTCTTTGTCGACAGTGCGATACTTGTCAGGATCGAACAGAGCGATGTAAGAGCCTTCGACGGCGGCTCTAGCTGCTTCTCCGGCGTCGACTGAAGGACGAGGAACGACGGCGATTGACTTCGCGTTCTTACTGCGCAGCGAACGCACTGCGGTGCCAGCCATTTGAGAGACCTGCGCGCCTTTGTAATCGCCGGCTTCGCCTACACCGACCAGCAGCAGGCGACGCGCTTTGAGCTTGTTGTTTCCAACGAGATGAAAGTAAGCGGTTTCGCCTTCTTTACCGTTGAACTCGTCGGCATCGAGTGCAGAACGCACGAGTCCGCCCGATAGTTCGTCGAGCTTCTTTATGAAGCCGTCGTCGGCCTTCTCGTTCTTGAAAACGGCAACGGCTAAAGCTTGCACGTCAAGCTCTTCAATCGGTCCTCGGCTGGCATCAACTTGCATGGTGAGTAAGTTCTCCTGGGATTGGGAATTAGTTTGCAGAAACAGCACACATGAAAGCAGGAATCAGATACCTGCAATTGTCCACTTCCTGGCCTGACTATTTATTGCGTTCTTTCAACTGCGCTCGCGTCTCACGCTCCACTGTTCGCTTCAGCTCGGCTTCTCTCTTGTCATACATTTTCTTACCTCGCGCGACTCCGACCTCGATCTTGATTCTGCCGTTTTTTAAGTAGAGCTGAGTGGGAACGAGAGTCATTCCCTGTTTGGCTGTGGCTTCGTCCAGTCGGGAAATCTCACGTTTGTGAAGCAGCAGCTTGCGAGTCCTAAGTGGCTCGTGATTCTCCCGATTACCATGAGAATACGGCGAAATGTGTGCATTGAACAACCACGCTTCGCCTTCGCGCACTGAGACGTAAGCCTCTTTCAGTTGAACGCGACCCTCCATGGCACTCTTTACTTCGGTGCCTGTCAATACGAGACCCGCTTCGTATTTATCCGAAATATGATAATTGTGAAAGGCCGCGCGATTGGCCGCCAAAACTTTTTGTTCTGTCACCGCACCACATTTTTCAGGTCGAGCACATCGTGACGCGTGATGATGCCGACGATGCGGCCGTACTCTTCGACGAGCACAGCCTGACTCGTTTGCAGCCGTCGCGCCACTTCACCAGAACTCGCATCGACGTCAAGAGTGGGAAAACTCGCTTCCATAACTTCGCTTACAGGCGAGTTCAACAGCTCCCTGTTGCGCAGAACTTTCGCCAGCACTCGATTCTCGCGCAGCGAACCGACGGCACGTCCTTCTTCCAAAACCGGCATTTGCGTGACGGCAAGGTCGTCCATCTTTTCGAGTGCTCCGGCCACCGTGTCCGAAGGCGCTACCGAAACCACCGTTTTCGGCGCTTGCGGTTTCTTTGTGCCACTGATTAGACCGGCAGTAATTTTCTGTGGTTCCAACAGGCGCTTTTCTTTCAGCCACTCGTCCGAGTGATGCTTGGATAGATAATGCTCACCGGTGTCGCAAACAATGAAAACTACGATTGCATTTTCATCAAGGTCAGCGGCCACTCGCAGTGCGGCTGCGAGATTCGTGCCGGTGGATCCGCCGCAGAAGATCCCTTCTGTGCGTCCCAACAAGCGCGACATCTCAAACGACTCTCGATCCGTGACGTTGATAACTTCATCAACGTACTTGATATGAACGTTGGGCGGCACGATCTCCTGACCGATGCCCTCGACGAGATAAGGAGTCGCCTCAACGATCTTTCCAGTTTCTTTAAATGTTTTGAAAATCGAGCCGTAAGGATCTGCGCCGATGATTCTGATGCGCGGGTCTTTTTCTTTTAGAAAGCGACCGGTCCCCGAGATCGTTCCGCCAGTTCCGAGTCCCGCGACGAAGTGTGTGATCTTGCCTTCAGTCTGGCGCCAAAGTTCCGGTCCAGTGGTTCGGTAATGCGCGTCAGGATTTGCCGGGTTGGAATACTGATCCGGATAAAACGAGTTGGGAGTTTCCGAAGCAATTCTTTTGGCTGTCGAGACGTAGTGATCGGGAGTGCCTGGTTTTGCGGAAACGGGAGTGATGACAACGTCAGCTCCGAGTGCTTTTAAGTATCGCGACTTCTCGACTGAGGCTTTGTCAGTCATAACAAAGATGCACTTGTAACCTTTGACAGCCGCCGCTATCGCCAGTCCGATGCCGGTGTTGCCTGAGGTCGCTTCGATTACCGTCCCGCCGGGTTTCAGTAGTCCTTCGCGCTCTGCTGCCTCAATCATCGACACGCCAATCCGGTCTTTTACCGAGTAGCCGGGATTGAGGTTCTCCATTTTGGCGAATACTTGTGCCTTTGTATTACGCGCGAGCCGGTTGAGCCTGACGAGAGGAGTATTTCCGATCAGGCCAAGAATGTTTTCCTGAAATTCCATAGAGTCTATATAGCAGACCGCCACAAAAAAGCACAAAAGGCAGGCCACAAAAAGCACAAAAGTCACATAAAGCACAAAAGAAACCCGCTTTCAAACTACCTCAGTTCTTTTGTGCCTTATGTGACTTTTGTGCTTTTTGTGGCTAAAAATGTTTGGACCCGGATGTGCTCTCCCCTTCACATCCGGGCCCTTACAAGGCCACTCATCTTGCAATGTGTGACCGAACCGTTAATATCTCAGGCTTAGAATCGCCGGCGCCTGTTGTCTCTCAGTTTGTACGTGTAGAGCGCTGCTCCACCTCCACCAAGTAACGCGCCGATCACTGCGCCTTTCTTACCACCGACCGCACCGCCAAGTACCGCACCTGCTCCGACTCCGATGCCGGTGGTCAGTTTGTCGCGATGCTTATCCCAGAAAGATCTGTCGCGATCCCAGCTGTTACGACGCCCGTTGTAAACTCGATCTTGATAACGGTAGTTGTCGTAACGTTGTTCGTACCGTCTTGAATCTTCGTAACGCCTGTATCGTGTCTGCGCTCCAACCGGGAGCGAAGTTAACGTCAACACCAACAAGCAAAAAATACTTACTAACCCCTTTTTCATCTCTACGGCCTCCGTTGCTCTCTTTTGGCAAGGTGTGTGCCAATAACCGGTTCTTCAGATAACTCCGCTTTTTTGCACTTTTCTCGTTACTCAGGCTATATATTCTGCGGAAGACGTTAACCATTCCGTGCGCATTCAACGAGATGAGTCACCTTTTGGGGTAATGGCCTCAGCAAGATACGAGTGGATCAACAATGAAAATACTTATTCTCGACAAAGAGCAGATTAGAGAGTTGCTCTCAATGCGAGATTGCATCGAGTTGATGGCTGATGCGCTTGCAGCGCTGGCGCGTGGTGAAGTTTTTCAGCCGCTGCGTACGATAATTCGGCCGCCCGAAGCGCACGGCTTACTCGGATTGATGCCGGCTTATCGAACCGGCGAAAACGGTGCCTTTGGAATGAAAGCGATCTGCGTCTTTTTTGATAATCCTGCGAAGGGCAAAGACGCTCATCAGGGCGCTGTGATGTTGTTTAGCCGAGAGACCGGCGAGATGCTTGCGCTGATGAATGCCTCCGAGATTACAGCCATTCGCACGGCGGCAGTATCGGCCGTGGCGACTCGGATTCTCGCGCGCGAGGATGCACACCAGTTGGGAATTATCGGAGCCAGCGTGCAGGCTCGGGCACATCTCACCGCGATAGCTGCTGTGCGTTCAATCACGTCGGCCCGAGTCGCTTGTCGAAATATCGAGCACGCCCACGAGTTGGTGCGGGAGATGCAGCCACGCTTTTCGTTTCCGATTCAGGCAGTAGGAACAAACGAGGAAGCGGTGCGCGGTGCTGATTTGATCGTCACAGCCACCTCGTCGCAGGAACCTGTTATTAAGAAGGACTGGATCTCACCGGGCGCTCACGTGAACGCCATTGGCACACACTCGCCAGGCGCGCGTGAAATCGACGGCGCCACGATGGCTGCCGCGCGAATCTTCACCGATCGTCGTGAGTCGGCGTTGAATGAATCTGGCGACTACATATTGGCCGCGAAAGAAGGGCTGATTGATGAAGACAGTATTCTCGGCGAGATTGGAGAACTTTTGATCGGAACCAAACCCGGACGCACTTCCGTAAATGACATTACGCTCTTCAAATCTCTCGGCCTCGCGATCGAGGATGTAGCTTGCGCCGAGTATCTATATCAAAAGGCGTTGGCTCAGAGTTTCGGTACGTGGGTCAATTTTTAAGAGACGAGGATATTTATGAGTCAGGAATTCATGGAAGCTGCGACGCAGGGCGACGTCGCGAGAGTTAAGGAAATGCTCCAGGCTGATCCGACGCTAGCTCAGTCGAAAGATCAGAATGGGCTGTCTGTCACTCTGAAGGCGCTTTATTACGGCAAGCGAGATGTCGTAGACGTGCTGCTGGATTCGGGCGTCAAACTAAACGTCTTCGAGGCTGCGGCCACCGGCCAAACTGAGCGCGTCCGCGCGTTAATTAAAGACAACCCGGAGCTCGTTAATTCCTTTTCGCCTGACGGCTTTTCACCGCTCAGTCTCGCTGTTTTCTTCGGTCAGCCGGAGACAGTCGATGCGCTGCTCGCCGCGGGCGCCGAAGTAAACGCTCCATCGCGCGAAACGATGAAGCTAACTCCGCTCGCCTCAGCCATGGCAACCGCTCAGAATGAAATCGCCAGGACACTCATTCAACACGGCGCCAACGTCAACGCAAAAGGCGAGAGTGATCTGACTCCACTTCACACGGCCGCAGCCAGAGGAAACATCGAGGCGGTCACATTGTTGTTGGAACATGGCGCAGACATCAACGCCACAACCACAGACGGCAAGAAACCAATCTCTTACGCCGAGGAGCGCAACCACCCTGAAATGGTGGAATTCCTAAAAAATCGTGTTTGAAAAAATCCGCATGGATCCGCGTTCCTAAATTAGTCGATCGCCACTAACCGTCACTGAATCCTGTCGATAATGACAGCCGCGACTCTGCCGATTGTGCTGCGCTGCCTGCGCCACAATCAACGCCACCTCAACCGCATTGCGAAGTCCGATCAAGCCATCAGACAATTTCGTCGACCGGTAAAAAGTCTCAATCTCGTTCCACAAGTGTCGCAACTCACGGATCGCACGCGACAGTCGATCGGCACTGCGCACAAGCCCAACGTAGTGCCACATGATGTTTTGAATGGTCTGCATGTCGCCCTGTATCAACGCCGGATCCGGTTCGTCTCGCAAACCACTCTCATCCCACGGTGGCACGCCGTCGAATTTCGCTGTTTGACCATGCCCGTTGCTGAGCGCTTTGTCGATTTCGATTGCGGCTCGATTTCCCCACACGAGGCCTTCCAAAAGCGATGTCGAAGCGAGACGATTCGCACCGTGAACACCCGTACAACTGATCTCGCCAACCGCGTACAAATTGCGAATCGTCGAACGCGCCCACTCATCTACCAGCACGCCGCCGCAGAAATAGTGCGCCGCCGGCACGACGGGCACCGGTTCGCGTGAAATGTCGAGCCCGACTTTCAAACACTCGTGGTAGATAAACGGAAACCTTTCGCGGATCTTGTCTGCCGGCATGTGTGAAGCGATGTCGAGCAACACATACGAATACCCGTTTGCTTCCATCTCGTGATGAATCGCACGCGCAACAACGTCACGCGGCGCCAGATCTTTCCATTCGGGCGAATAGCTTTCCATGAACGGACGCAGATCGGGCGTCAACAACACTCCACCTTCACCACGAACAGCTTCGCTGATCAGCAATCCTTCAGCGCCTGGTGCTGCCAGCGCGGTCGGGTGAAACTGGACGTATTCGGCGTTTGCGATCCGCGCGCCGGCGCGATGCGCCATCGCGAGTCCGTCACCGCGTGCGCCGATTGGATTTGTCGTGTTTCGGTAGATCCTTCCGAGTCCGCCTGTCGCGAGGATCGTTGCGCTCGCGAGATAGCGATGGACGGTCTTCTCAGTTCGATCAAAGACGTAGCAACCGTGACACGAAATTTCGCGATAGTTGTCCAGAGGATCGCGCGAATGGTGCGGAAACGTGATCAGGTCAACGGCAGTGGCGTTTGATTCGATCTTTATGTTTGGGTAAGTCCTGAGAGCTGCAACGAGTCCGTTAATGATTGCGAGTCCGGTGGCATCGCCGACGTGAAGAATGCGGCGTCGGGAGTGCGCTGCTTCCTGTCCCCAAACCGGTGCACCGTCTTCGTTGTGATCGAAAACGACACCGGCAGTGCGCTCGAGCACTTCATTCAGCAACACCGGACCTTCGTCTGCAAGAATCCGTGCGGCCTCCGGTGAAGTCACACCTGCACCGGCTGCAATGATGTCTTCGTAGAGCAACTCTGCGGTGTCGCCTGGGCCACGCCCGATAATTCCACCCTGCGCATAGCGTGTGTTTGACTCGTGAACGTCGTTCGCGCGAGTGATGATGGTGATTTGGCGCTCGGGATTTCGAGCGAGACGTAGAGCAGCAGTGGCACCGGCAATACCACAGCCGATGATCAGGATTTCAGCGTTTGCCATTTATCCGTGTAGGTCCGCGGCCTAATCTTCGCGACCAATCTCGAGCATTCGCTCAACCGAACGTAGCGCTCGTTTGCGGACGTCTTCGTCGATAAAGATCTCAAACTGCTCTTTCTGCAGCGACTCGAGCGTGTCTTCTAGTGTGATCTGGTTCATGTGCGGGCAACGCACGCTGCAAAGCCGCAACATCTCCTTCTCAGGATTTGCGGCCGCAATGTTGTCGCCCATCGAGCATTCCGTCAGCAACAAGTAACGCGGCGCCTGTGTTTGCTCAACGTAGCGAATCATCGCAGTCGTGCTACCAGAATAATCTGACGCCGCGACCACTTCAGGACTGCACTCGGGATGGGACAGAATCACGACATCAGGAAACTGCTTGCGAACGTTTTGAATATCCTCGACGCTGAACTTTTCATGCACTTCGCAGCGTCCGGGCCAGCCGATCATCTGATAGTCGAGCTCGTTTGGAAAACGCATTCTCGGCTCGCGCGTCGGAAAGATGATCTGTTTGCCCGTCTCCCGCGCGACATTGCCGGCGAGATATTCGTCGGGAATAAAAATCACCTTATCCGACTTTAACGACTTCACTACTGCAACTGCATTCGATGAAGTGCAGCAGATATCAGTCTCAGCTTTCACATCAGCGTACGTGTTGATGTATGTGACGACCGGAACGCCCGGAAATCTCCGTTTCAACTCGCGCACGTCTTCAGCGGTGATGCTCGCAGCCAGCGAACAGCCGGCCTTTTCTGACGGAATCAACACTTTCTTGGTCGGATTCAGGATCTTCGCCGTCTCCGCCATGAACTTCACGCCGCAAAACACGATGATGTCTTTGTCGGTTTCCGCTGCCTTCCGACTGAGTTCGAGCGAGTCGCCAACGAAGTCGGGAATCGAATGAAAGAGTGCCGGTTCCATGTAGTTGTGACCGAGGATGACGGCGTTCTTCTCGATCTTGAGTCGATTGATCTCCGCAGCGAGCTCCGCCTTGAGACGAAGTTCGAAATCCGGAACTGTGTCAGCCAGCAGCCGGCTCAGCTTCTCGTAGATCCCCTCAGTTGTTGTTTCCGTAATCATTTCTATTCAACAAACTCCAAACTCACGTCAAAGACCTTCGGCGAATGCGTCAACGCGCCGACTGAGACGTAGTCGACGCCAGTTTCGGCAACTTCGAGCACATTATCGAGTGTAACGTTGCCAGACGCCTCGAGTTTGGCCCTTCTGTCAGTTATTGCAACTGCCTCGCGCATCGTGTCAGTTGACATGTTGTCGAGCAGGATTCGCTCAACTCCGAGCGAGAGCGCTTCGCGTACATTGTCGAGCGTGCGAGTTTCAACTTCAATTTCGAGCTTTGTTTCGGAGGCGCGCACGCGTTCGACAGCGGCGGTGATCGACCCTGCGAAGTCGATGTGGTTGTCCTTTATTAATACCATGTCGAAAAGGCCGGTTCGGTGGTTCTGTCCGCCGCCGAGACGTACGGCAAGTTTGTCTGTCACGCGAAGACCTGGCGCAGTTTTACGTGTGTCGAGAATCACGGCCTTTGTACCTGAGACTGCGTCGACGAACTTGCGCGTCAACGTGGCGATGCCCGACATGCGACCCAGGAAGTTGAGTGCAATTCGTTCACCGGTCAACAGAGCTCTCGCTGGACCATTGAGATCGGCCAGAACTGAGCCGCGCGTGACGGCGCTCCCCTCTTCAACTTTGACGGTAAACTGAACGCGCTGGTCCAACGTCAGCAGCACTTGCCTTGCCACATTCAACCCCGCAACAACTCCATTCTCTTTGGCAATGATGCGGCCGCGCAACGAAGCGTTTGCGGGCACAATCGTGTCGGTCGTGACATCGCCGGTTCCGATGTCCTCTTCGAGCGCACGACTAATGTACTGGGAAATCTCGGCGGGTAGTTCAGAACTCATTCTTTCTTCGTAGGCCAAAGCATATCTTGCCACAGTTTTTCACGGATTAGTAACGGATACCGGCACGTCCCTTCCCTCCTGGGCCTCGTTTCCCGAATAATCCGCGGCAATGATGCGCAACACGTAATCACCTTTCGGCAAATGCGACGTATCCCAAACACCTCGCTCGGCTCGTCCGTCGCGCACCGTATTGGTTATCTCGTATAGAAACCGCGTAGTCTTGCTGCCGTAAACGGTGATTCCGCTCTCGGCTGCGTATGCCACCTTTGTCGCATTTCGATCAGGTGGCAGACGATTGAACAGTATGGTGATATGCGGCTGCTCGAACCCTGGCGCCGGACTTCCGTCAGGCGTGAGGATCTGGAAACCGAGTTTATAAAGACCAAGCCGGCGGCGATCTGCATTCATGTTGGTACGATCGAATGCGTCGACAACAATTCGCACCGAGCCACGGACCTGCAAGCGACCACCTTGCTTCTCTTTCAGACGTGCGCCACTCGAATCAAAGAGCTGAATTCCGTCCTTTTCAATCGTTGGCGGAATGTTGTCAGTAAACCCAACCGGTGAGAGTGACAACGGATTGATCTCGCCACCGGGAGGACCAACATTCAGATGCACGTGATACATCTTGTTGACAGTTCCCACGATATCGCCGGGGTTAAATCGCGTCCCGCGTCTCACGCGCACGCGCACGAGCTTTCCCGATCCATCAGTCACTGCCATAAAGCGTGGGTCGGCAAACATCTTCGCGTCTTTGTCGCGTCCGACGTGCATGTGAATGTAAGAGATGACTCCGACGCGAAAGCCTTCGTTAAGCGAATCGAACCCCCAGTTTGGAAGTGGGCTCGTTACTTTCTCCGAACGCACAGCACGCACAGGCTCACCGTAACCGCCGAAGACGTCGAGGCCGCTGTGCAGGTGATGACGACTGTCGTCGGTATCGAAACTGCCGCGCACTTCGCCAATCGTCGCGACTACTTCATGCGGAGTCTTTTGTGGATCGAATGGCCATATCAGCGACTGTTCGCCGAGCGTTTCATTAGTGAGCTTTGGATATGATTCGGCCGGTGAAGCTTCAGTCGAACCGTTTGTTTGGTCCAGTTTTCGAATCAGATAGTTACCGCTATCGGCGAGATAAAGCTCTGTTGGTTTGTTGCTGAGCGGTCCGATCGCGATTCCGGTTGGCTGATTAAATCGGTCCGCGATCACACGCGCAACACCATCGGGCGCGATCTGAACAACGCGCGACCGATCTAGTTCAGTAACGTAAAGGTAATCGTCGTGTGAAACTGCCAGTCCGATCGGACTCGAGAGATCCTGACCTGATACAGGCATAGTAGTAACGTTGCCTTCCGCGCTCACTCTGCGGAGGAGATCATTGCCTGTGTCTGCAACGATCAATGTGTTCTTTACGATTGCGATTCCGCTGGGAGTGTCAAAGAGGGCTGCTTTCTGTTCGCCGTCCGCATAACCGGGAGTGCCTGCGCCCGCAATCGTCGTCACCTGGCCCTCTGTGGTAATCATTCGAATCACATCGTTGTAAGTGTCAGCGACATAGATGTCGCCGCCTTCGCTTACAGCAAGACCAATCGGACCGTTGAATTGAGCTTTATCCACTGGTCCATCGACATAGCCCGCGGTTCCGTCACCAGCAACTGTCGAGACGTGGCCGTCCGGAGTGATTTTCCTGATGCGATTGTTTCCAGTGTCTGCGATAAAGAGATTGCCGCCGGGCCCGAATGCGAGTGCGGAAGGCGTGTTGAAGGAGGCCGCTGGTCCAACGCCGTCGGCGAAGCCTTCCCGACCGCCGGCCAAGGTCGTGACGTTTCCATCAGGCGAGATTTTGCGAATGCGATTGCTCTCGCCGGCATCGGCAAAATAGATAGTTCCGTCTTTGCCTATCGCAACACCAAACGGATCCGAGAGTCCCAACGGCGTACCGTCGCCTGCGATCGTAGTGACGTGTGCTTTCCAACCAATCGGCGTCGGAATTGGCCTGCGACGATATAGCAGGTAGCCGATGATTGCGCCTGCAATGACGAAGAGAAGAATGGCGACGAGGAGTTTGCGCATTTAGTCGACGAGCGGCGATTGTACAGCGACATTTTCTTTTTGGCTTGCTAAAATCCGGCGGGCTAACAACGAGGAGAACTTCATGAAAATTGCGATCGGATCCGATCACGCGGGGTTTCGATACAAGGAAAGAATAAAAGAGTTCCTGGCGGAACTCGGGCACGTCGTGTTTGATTTCGGCACGTATTCTGAGGAGCCGGTCGACTATCCGTTGTTCATTCGTCCGGTCGCCGAGGCCGTCGCGCGTGGTGAATACGAGCGCGGGATCGTGCTGGGTGGTTCGGGCAATGGCGAGGCGATGGCTGCCAATAGGATCAAGAAAGTGCGTTGCGCGCTCTGTTGGAATGAAGAGCTTGCGCGTCTCGCACGGCAGCACAACGACTCGAACGTCCTCTCGCTGGGCGAACGAGTCATCCCCGAAGACACCGCGCTCGCGATCGTCCGCGTCTGGCTGGAAACTCCGTTCGAAGGCGGCCGTCACGTGCGGCGAATTGAATTGCTCGACGCCGATTGATTGGCCGCGATGCTCGATCCGGAAGGCTCTAAATCCCCCTACGACACAGCGTGCACTTGACCTGCGGCTCTCCGTGCCTTGGTTGTGACAGACTATCAGTAAGATTGAGACTTCTTCTCGTCTGTACGTGGCATCACAGTTGCGGCGTATTGAAGGCAGAAGACAACCGTTCTAATTCATTGCATGGAGGTTCAGTATGCGTAAGGATTTATTAGCAGGATTGTGTGGGCTTGTACTTTTGACGGCGATATCGGGACAGGCGGCGGGACAGGAAACCCGCACGCAGGACAAGAGCACCGCCGAAAAGACGGCTGACAAGGCAAAAGATGTAAAAGACAAGACGGTCAAGGGTGCAAAGGCCGCTGGCGAGAAGACCAAAGACGTTGGTGCTGATATCGGGGACAAGGCTGGAGATGTGAAGGACACAACGGTCAAGGGTGCGAAGGCCGCTGGAGAGAAGACGAAAGACATTGGCAGTGAGGTCGGCGACAAGGCTGGAGATGTGAAGGACACAACCATCAAGGGTACGAAGGTGGCCGCCGAAAAGACTAAGGCTGTAGGCGGGCAGGCGGCGGATAAGGGTGAAGACGTCGGTAAGAAGACCGCGAAAGGCGCAAAGAGTGCGGGCAACTGGTTCACCAGGACGTTCAAAAAAATCTTCTGAAGGTTTGACGAGGTTCGACGAAGAAGCTCTATCGCAATACGATGGCGTGTTGATTTCGCTTGGGTAGAATCAAACGGCCGATAACCGATCGGCCTTGCAGTCCCTCACACCAAGCGACGCATTCGGGTTCCCGGCATTAAACGACAAGGAAAAATCGGTTTATAGGTTTCGAGTATCTGTGTGCTATCGCACGGAATGGCTCTCTTCGTCTGTGCTAAGAATTAGTTTATCGACAAAGAGATAGTACTAGTGACGTTTCATCAAAGGAGCAGGTGATGAGTGGAGACAGAGAACAAACTGTGGACACCAATTCGGCGGGTTTCAAAAAAGGAGTGGAAGCCGGACTAAATTCCCCAGCGGACACTAAGAATTGGCAAGCCGGTAATGAATTGGGCCAGGAGCTGAAAAATGAACTTGAGAATAGAGAGCCAATGCCTGAAAGCCTTCTTAAGGAACCCGCGCCTCCGCCTCTTTTTATGAGTGATCGTTCAGAAGGCAAACAGGGGAATCCTCAGGATGAGAAGGATGAAACAGAAGAATAATTCCTTAAATCGCTCCTCCACAAAATCTGGCAGGTGATTCCCTCAAAAACAGGCTCATGCAGAGCCGCTGTGTCGTTCGGTAAGAAAAATCGCAGCGCTGATTAACTCGGCAGCATCGAATGGCTTCGGAATGTGCATTCCGTAACCAACGGCCAGTGCGCGCTTTCGATCGTCGATTCCAGCATATGCCGTTAATGCCAAAGCAGGAGTTCTTCCGCCATGCTCTTCGCCCATCTGACGTATCCTGCCGATCAGATCATAACCGTTCATCCCCGGCATTCCGATGTCTGAGATCAGCAGATCGAATCGTTGTCGCTCCATTTGATCAAGAGCTTCAGTGGCAGAACCTACTGAGACTACTTCGGCTCCGCACGTTGTCAGCACCGCGGCAACAAGCTCGCGAGTGTCCCGTTCATCATCGACGACGAGGACGCGCAGACCACTGAGCGAGTTTTGTGCTGTCGTCGGACTAGTCCGTTCATTCTGTGGTTCTGTCTTTTCTGCTGCACGTGGGACTTCATGAAGATTCGGCAGCGGAAGGATGACCCTGACGGTGGTACCCGCATTTTCACCGGAGCTTTCAGCCGTTACCGTCCCTCGATGAAGTTCGACCAACTGACGCACAATTGAGAGCCCTAGTCCAAGCCCGCCATTGCTTCGTGTATTCGAGAAGTCAGCTTGGCGAAAGCGCTCGAAGACGTGCGGCAGCAGTTCGGGGGCGATGCCATTCCCGCTATCGTTAACAGTGATCAGAGCGTGCGAGTCATTTCGGTCGAGGCGTACCTGCACGTCGCCTCCCTTAGGTGTGAACTTGATCGCGTTGGTTAACAGGTTCCAGACAATTTGCTGAAGACGGTCGGGGTCGCCCAGGATGGGACCGATGTCCGAGTTGAATGCGGCTTTCAGATTAATGCTTTTGGCGTCTGCCGCAGGGCGCACGTCGTTAACGACAGCCTGAATCAACGGCGCGAGTTTGACCGTGCGCAGGTCGAGGCAGAGTTTGCCGGTCATGATACGCGAGATATCGAGCAATTCACCGATGAGTCGCTCTAAAGCTCGAGCGTTGCGAGCGATGGTTTCGATCGCACGAGCATTCTGCTGTTTATCGAGCTTACCGTCAGTGAGCAGATGTGACCAGCCGAGTATCGCTGTAAGTGGGGTTCGCAATTCATGCGACAAGGTGGCAAGAAACTCATCCTTGACGCCGTTAGCCGAATCAGCTTCCGCGCGTGCTGATTGTGCCGCCGCCAGGAGTAGCGTCCGTTCCTTTTCAGCTCGCTTTCGATCAGTGATGTCGCGGATGTTGCACTGTATAACTTGATGACTATCTTCTTCATACACATTGCTGACAAACTCCACATCCCTAAGCTTTCCGGTTGTGGCTTGAAGCGGCAAGTCCTCGTAGCGGAGATAGCCTGTTCTCTGCACTCCTGGAAGGCCTCCTGGCTCGCCTCCTTATCACTGAAGAGACCTATTTCCCAAAGCTCTTTTCCTAAGAACTCAACGTGTGAGTAGCCCAACAACTCAGTCATGAATGGATTTACGTCGGTGATTCTTAGAGTGATCGCATCGAGGATGAGTATTCCGTCACGTGCAGCTTCAAAGAGACGCCGGTAGCGGAGTTCTGAAATACGTAGTCGTGATTGTGCCTGATCGCGCGCGAGCAGTTCATCGACGTTCACGAGATTTAAATCGCTGTGCTCAACCTGTAGGATCTTCGTCGATGATGACATCGGAAACTCTAGTCTTGTGGAATCAGTTTTGTTCGACAAATTTCGTTTGGCCTCAGAATAATGAATGTTTTACATTGCCTGACGAGATTCGTCTGTGTGTTACCCCACATAGTAGGTTGCGTTTGTTACGTGTTAGCCAGGGTCAATAACTGATTTCCGCCCTACAAACACTCACGCACTCACTTGTCATTGGAGAAAAGATGAGCCGCTGCCGAGTTGTTCAACTCCCTGAGTTGAGCCTCATTTTCAAGGGCATCGTGGCCGCTGCTTGGCCGATATTGACTTGACGATAGTGGAAAGGATCGGAGCACCAAGAAACGCCGACTCATAGGGAAGAACCGCTTGTGCAATGAGCGCTTGGACCTCGGGAGTGTTGATGTCTTTGGGTTCCGTAAGTCGGATACTCCTGACTTGCTTGCCTTGACCCTCGAGTAAACCGTGCTCGTCGCTTATGTCTGCGCCATGAAGGAAGAAGAGCGTGACCCACCTCGGATAGCCGGCCACGGAAATAAATGCGTCGGATGTCCGTTCAGTTGGGCTGATGCCGAACACCAAAGCGTTGTAGTTGTCGTAGACCAACTCGAAGCCACGAGGAAACATGGCGCGAAGCCTGGTGCGGGCCTCTCGCAATTGCGCTTCGATGGCAGGTGTGTACTTTCTGAGGAAGATTGAGATTTGCGACTCAACGGCAACGGCACTCATGATCAAAGTCTATCAGACAAAGAAAAAGAGGGTGGATGGCCACCCTCTCTGACTAGAAATCACGTCTGCCTTACGCTGTTTTCGCAGCGGCGAGTTTGTGAAGCGTTGAAGTGGCAAGCTCAGCCACACCAACTCTGGGCGTTCCCTCCACCATACTCGTGAGGGTTTTCAATACCTCAGGATATCCTGAAACATTGTAGGCCTCTGCTTCCTCTTTTGTGTCCCAGAAGCTGATAGCTATAGCCTCCGAGCGGTCTGGGGCGACGAAAGTCAACTCATCGCGGAATCCCTTTTGTTTACGCAGGACTGGCAAAATCTTGTTCTCAACAACGTTGGTAAACTCTGGGGTGACGTTCGGCTTCAGTTCCATTATGACATGGCGTGTAAACATGGTTAGCTCCTTGGTTGTTTGGCTATAGACTTCAGGTGATCTGGATGATTCCAGAGGAGCTGAGAAGGGAGTAAGCTTGTAACTCGGTTCGACGCGTACCCTAACACGCAACTATGTGTTTACCTAATGAGGTTTATTTCGAGTGTAATGAAGATCTATTCAAGCGATGATCCGCGATTTAAGAGACGCGCGAATTCGTTGCTCAACTCCTGTGCTTGATTGCGAGCGTCGTTCAACTTACGGAAAGGATGAGTAGATACTTCTGCTGCAGTCGGTTGTCTGAAGCGTCCTTCGTCTGCCCGGACTTCCACGAGGCTTAGCTGTGGCTGCTGATCTCTTTCAGGATGAAATGCGTTAGTAATTTCCACTTGTGACTCTCGCGCTGCTTTCTCTACTTTCAGACGGCTCAAATCGTATAGCAATTACGCTAGCGGAGGTCTGTGCTCTAACGCACATAGCCTTAGCTGTGATCTCAGTGGGTGTGTCATTTACAATGATGACGAACAAAGGAGGGCGTAGAGTTAACAAGAGCTATGCGAATTATAGAAATAGCAATAGGTGTAATCCTGTTAGGTGGTGCAGCCTGGACCACGGTTAGGACTTATAAGGGGCGCGGTCTCTCGTCGATTCTCGTCCTCGCGTTTGCCGTATTCCTTGTTGCTCTTGGTTTGTCTTTTATCTTTGGTGCCTTTGGCGCGTGGGTGCGCAACTTGAGGTTCGGGAGCGAGTGGCTCAAATGAACCCAATACCTTAACGAAGAAAACCCACTACATCATGTCGTGACTTAATAACTACGCATCACACGCTAGGTAGATATAGTGCGTATGTGCTATATCCTTCCTTTGACATATAGCCCTATTAAGCGTAAGGTTGGATCGAACCGAGACCAGCTAACTCCATTCTCAGCTCTTCTGGACCCGCCAGATTCGTCTGAAACTTACAGCTCAAACTACCAAAGTTAAGGGTGTTTACCTGCGCTATTAGTCTGCCGTTATCGCGCGTTTGTTAACGCAGCGATAATTGCTTACCAATCCGCAGCCTCGCTCGAACTCCCGGTAGAAACAAAGGAGATTGAAAAAAGTTATGACGACGAATATTCAACCACTGCACGACCGCGTGATCGTGAAACGCATTGATGAAGGCGAGCAGATGCGCGGCGGCATCATCATTCCCGACTCGGCGAAAGAGAAATCCCAGGAAGGTGAAGTGATTGCCGCAGGCCTTGGCAAATACAAGGAAGACGGATCGCGCCAGCCGTTGGATGTTAATGCAGGCGACCGCGTGTTGTTTGGCAAGTACGGTGGCTCAGAGATCAAGATCAACGGCGAAGAGCTTTTAATTATGCGCGAGGACGAGATTCTGGGAATCATCACACGCGCAGGTGCGGCTGCAAGCGGGCAAAAGGGCAAATAGGTTGTGGCACAACTCAAATTGACGTTTAAAAAATTAATGTTCCACAACCCGCAAACTATGCGTTTGCGTGACACCTTTAAATAGGAGAAGAGACAAAAGATTATGGCAAAGCAAATAGTTCATGGCGAAGAGTCACGAGCTGCAATTTTGCGCGGCGTGAATCAGCTCGCCGACGCAGTGAAAATCACCCTCGGACCAAAGGGGCGCAACGTCGTTCTCGACAAGAAATACGGCAGCCCAATCATCACGAAAGACGGCGTTACGGTGGCGAAAGAAATCGAGCTGAAAGACCCATCGGAGAATATGGGCGCGCAGATGGTACGCGAAGTTGCGTCGAAAACCAGCGATGTTGCAGGCGACGGCACCACCACGGCGACCGTGCTCGCGCAAGCTATTTTCCGCGAAGGCGTGAAAACCGTAGCCGCGGGGGCAAACCCAATGGCTCTGAAGCGTGGCATCGATAAAGCCGTCGAACGTGCAACGCGCGAGATCAAGAAAATGTCGAAGCCGGTAACGGGAGACATGATCGCGCAGGTCGGCACGATTTCGGCGAATGGCGATTACAGTATCGGTGCGTTAATTGCCGAAGCAATGGACAAGGTTGGTAAAGATGGCGTCATCACCGTCGAAGAGTCAAAAACAATGGAGACGGCTTTGGAAGTTGTCGAAGGAATGCAATTCGATCGCGGCTACCTTTCGCCCTACTTCGTAACGGATGCGGAGACGATGAAAGCGGTGCTTGAGAATCCGGTCATTCTGCTAAGCGAAAAGAAGATTTCGTCGATGAGAGACATGCTGCCGATTCTTGAGCAGGTCGCTAAGTTG
The DNA here is from genome assembly GCA_036401595.1 of Pyrinomonadaceae bacterium. Taxonomy (GTDB): domain Bacteria; phylum Acidobacteriota; class Blastocatellia; order Pyrinomonadales; family Pyrinomonadaceae; genus PSRF01. The sequence continues at coordinate 108,707 of DASWUM010000068.1, read as the reverse complement.
GGCAAACCAATCCTGATTATCGCGGAGGATGTAGAAGGCGAAGCCCTGGCAACTCTCGTGGTCAACAAACTGCGTGGCACGATCACGGTCGCGGCGGTCAAAGCACCAGGCTTTGGTGATCGTCGAAAGGCGATGCTTGAAGACATCGCGGTCCTTACGGGAGGCAAGGTCATCAGCGAAGACCTCGGCATCAAACTCGAGAACGTAAAGCTTGAAGATCTGGGTAGCGCAAGACGTGTGACGATCGACAAAGAAAACACGACTATCATCGATGGCGGTGGCGAGACGAGCGATTTGCAGGCCCGTGTGAAAACACTGAAAACTCAAATTGAAGACTCTACCTCAGACTATGACCGCGAAAAACTGCAAGAGCGGCTAGCGAAACTCGTAGGCGGCGTCGCGGTAATTCGCGTCGGTGCGGCAACGGAAACCGAGCTCAATGAAAAGAAAGCGCGTGTGGAAGATGCGATGCACGCAACGCGTGCTGCGGTAGAAGAAGGCATCGTCCCAGGCGGCGGCGTTGTGTTCATTCGCGCCGCGAAAGTGCTCGACAAATTCAAACTATTCGAGGACAACGAGGACGAACCTGTCGGCGACCCAGACGAGCAGATTGGCGTCAATATTGTTAAGCGTGCACTGGAAGAGCCGCTGCGTCAGATTGTTTCAAACGCAGGCAAAGAAGGTGCGGTGATCGTAGAGAAAGTTCGTTTAGAGAAGAACCCCAACATCGGCTACAACGCAGTAACCGAAAAGTTTGAAGATCTTGTGGCTGCGGGTGTCATTGATCCCGCCAAGGTGACACGTTGCGCGCTGCAAAATGCTGCTTCAATCGCAGGGCTGATGCTCACGACGGAAGCGCTTATTTCTGAGCTACAGGAAGATGACAAGCCGAGGGCATTGCCCGGCGGCATGGACATGTAATCGGTGGCAAATTGGGAAGCCCCGCATGTTCATCATGAAGGCTTCTGTTAACTCGCCAAAGGAGAGAAGTCTTCTGGAAGTGAGAGACCCTATAAAGGGAAAGGTAAGAAACTTATGTCTATGAAACTTTATGTCGGTAATCTCTCGTTTGAGACGTCGAGCAATGACCTACAAACATTATTCGCGCAAACGGGCACAGTCGAAAGCGTGTCGTTGATTGAAGATCGTGAAACAGGTCGCTCGCGTGGCTTTGGCTTCATTGAGATGTCAACGAAGGAAGAAGGCGCAGCGGCGATTGAGAAATTCAACGGCCAGGAACTAGGCGGACGAGCGTTGAAAGTCAACGAAGCCAAGCCGCGTGAAAATCGCGCCGGCTTTTAGTTAAGACTCCGTCGCGAGGAGTGAAAGGGATCTCGAGTCTTCAAAAGACCGAGATCTTTTTCATTACGAAAGACGCTGTCGGAAGCAGTGACCCTTCTCATCCTGTGGCTTATGCAGGGCTTTCCGGTTAAGATCGCATAAACTCCTAATCAAATCTCGGCGTCAGGTAAGGTGGATATCATGAGTGAAGAGGTACAATCCAATCCGGTCAAATCAAGACCCGTAGCACAGCGCTTCCTCATTTATGCCGGAATACTGCTCGTAATCTTCTTGCTGGGCTTTGTCCCGATGTGGCTCAGAGCTCGAGCGGCCAGCAGCAGTCTTGTCGAGGCCGAGCACCAATTGATGATGGTCAGGATGCAGAGCAGTCTTGCCTCAGCAGCAATTGACGCGCGGCGAGGAGACTATGAGCCGGCCCGCCAGGCTGTCAGTCAGTTCTTCACGTCCCTACGTGCAGAGATCGATAAGGGAGATACTTCAAACTATACGCAGGCCCAACGACAAGGCATGCAGCCACTCTTTGCCGGTCGCGATGAGCTCATAACTTTGCTTGCTCGGAGTGATCCTGCGTCTGCCGATCGGCTCACCGATTTGTTTGTGGCATATCGTAAGATCATGAGTGGGTGAGAGAGATTCGAGACGGGCATCGACCACAACTTCTCAGCTACTCGCGCTCACTTCATGTTGATTTAACCAACCGCCCGTAATCATCCCGGATATGGTGATTAGAGCGAACAAACGAGTTTTTGCTATACTTCGACCCTTTGGCGGGGTAGCTCAGATGGTTAGAGCGTGGGATTCATAATCCGAAAACACGCAAATCCTTATCTCTATTAACTAAAACAGGTTGCAGCCATAGCGGTTTTATTGGGGTTTTTTGATGATCCTTTATGCAGTTATATCGCGTACGCGTCCCTTTATCTGAATTCCCGTCACAACACCGTCACAAGTTAGATCACCCTCATGGTTACGTTGGGTAACTTCCTCACAAGCATGGGAGTGAAAGATCCGATGACGGAGGTGGTTAAAGCTCGACACATTTATGTAGGCTTGTTATGTGTGCAATTCCCGGTAAGCTTGTGTGTAGTTCTTTTGGGATTCCTGCGCTTGAAGCGAAAGATGGATCTACTATCAACAGCTAATCCACAACCCCAATTAACAGGGTGGCCTGTCGTGATACCACGAATGAAAACTCTTCGGCACCCTGGAGGGCTCGACTTCAATCTGTTCTGCGAGCCGACCTGTTATTTGACATCCTTCATTTCACCCAGGAAGGCCCAATCCTGACCCTTAACACGATCTCGGAGCCACATGGTGTGTCCGCCCTTGTCGGGAATAAAGTATTCCAGATAGTCTATCTTTGTATGTTGCAATAGCGTTCCATTATCGCCGCCAACATTTGTTCGCCCTGTTATATGTACGAACGCCTCTTCACCGTTAGGGTGATGCTCGACCCAGTTGTTTTCGTCGACTTTGGTCCAGTAATGTTCCCCCGGATGGTCTCCGAATTGATAGTAGAAGTGAAAACTTGTAACGGCATTTGGTTCGGTTAGGTCCACCGGGAATCCCCATCGCCTTACTGCATCTAAGACATTGCGGATGTTTACAGCTTCTCCGTCCGGTGCATCCTGCGTGCGTGCCATTCCCACGATTCTAAATCTTTCGTCCAGGAGTGCCCCGCCCGAGTGCCCGGGCTTCAAATAAGGAGATTCAAATTGCAAGAACGCTGCAGCGCCGGCGGGTTGCGACATCTTGTCGGGGTTGATGTAGATCTTCCAGTTTTGATTCCGAGGATTGCCGCACAGATATACATTATCGTTACGTTTCAGCAAAGTAGGATCACCTAGTTGATCAAACTTTACAATCGCGTTCGGAACTTCTAAATCGGACACAACCAATAACGCCAGGTCTAATTCACTGTTCACATTCTCAAGAAGTTTACCCTCTACTTGTTCCCCCGGTAACCATTTGAATTGGACCAGCACTTTCTTGGCGTTCACGTTCGAAGCATCGGATGAATCCTTCCGTACTACATGATTGGCTGTTGCAATGTAGATGCGTTTATCCTTGCGGCCCACGATGATTCCAGCGCCGATTTGCTTCTGGTCTGCATCCTGCCATTCGGCCGTGAGCATCACGATTAAAGGCTTGATAGTGTCTTCCACTCCTTCGCTTCCTGGGCTCTGTGTCGCCAAACTCGCACCTGAAATTAGGGCCGCGATGCCCAATAGTATGAAAACTCGTCTCAACCAACGGAGAGTGGAAGTTGTATTTTTCATGTCGATTTACCCCACCAGCGAATAGCACCAAAAAGAATGCCGAGCACGTACACCGATGTGCCCCAGAACAACGACAACTGGTGACGCGCCCTGAGCCATTCAAGCCATGTCGGCATCAGAGTTGTGGACTCCTGCCCATGACTTACTCTTAAACCGCTTACATTTCCTGTGAATTGTAGATCAACGTGACCATCCAGTAATCGCAACGTTCTGATCACCCCAGTCGAGGTGTCGAACCGAATCGAATCCCCACCGTCTAGATTCAATTCCCTCCCATTAAGAGAATTGAAAACGAGCTTTCCTGAAAGAATCGTTGATGATTCATGTCTTACGGATCCTAATTCATTGGTTAACGGATCGAGACGAAGGAGCGATAGGTCGCTTATCAGCAACGGAGGAAGAATCGTTGGCTTGGTCGACCGGAACGTGAGATCCAAGTCGCACTCTTCTGTTCCACAATGAACGACTGCAGCGTTGGCTGTGATATCAAAGTCGGATGCTACTTTGTTTGGAGATTCTATGTGTACGGTTCGATCAAGTTCTACTCGAAATGATGGGTCTGCTCCTTTTACCGCAATTCGATAGCTGCGTACGTTTGGATCAAGCACTTCAACTCTGACGTGGCTCTGCACTGGTAAAGCAAGGCTCGGAAGATTGATTGTGCCGGACCCAGTTTTTTGAGGGTCGACTTTAATCTGCACCGGCGAAGCAAATAAGTCTTGCTCCTTTATTTTTGACGTGCCGGGCAAGTGTATCGTGCTGGTGATCCCTGCGGTACCTAGCTCCGTAAGATCGAATCCATCTTTTGGGAATAGCTGTTGCTCCGGTGGAGCGATGAAGCTTAATCCTGATGAACTTAGGTCCAGACTTATCTCCGTTTCATCAACATGTATGAATAGAAGTAGGCTAATGATCGAAACTGTTAATACGAGCAAACCCGGTATGGCCCATCGCCTTTGACTCTTGGGTCGTGAGAGTTCATTAATTTCGATGAGACGTGAAAGGTGTTCAAGGGCATTGATCTTATCAGCCGGGACTTGCCCATTGGACTGAATCGCCTCATCAACGGCTGCTTGTGCGCGCTCTTCGAGTATACGTCGCAGTCGCGCTTGAGATTCATCAAATTTCAAGAGCTTGCTCCCTTAAAGAGCAGTTGAGTAATTTTAGCTGGGATTATAAAACCACAGATCAGTTGAGGCTGAGCCACCCGCTCTGAGCCGTGCACCAATTTGCAGAAAATAGATTCCCGCAGTACTTGGCTTCTTGATGTCGATATCAATTCGCTTCTCAGCGGGATAGTAATTCCCGTTCAGCGCCTGGTCTCTCATAATGAATGAGCCCTTCTGACCATCGACGATTGGTGCGAGGCTAACAAAGACCCGAGCTATTTCAGCACCCGGCAATACCGTGACTCTGAAAGTGCTGGATTGGGATGGCCCCGCGTTCTGACTCACACGGACTGGTACATAGACATCATGATTTGCGCCGGACATAGCGTAAGCGATGCGTCCGACAATTCCGAGTTCTGCGTCTCTCACCGCGAACTGCGCGAGTTGATTTGTCGACCAGGAGTATGAGGTATTGCTTCCAGGGCGCACCGTATCCATTTGGTAATTCAATTGCGGTCGCATGACTTCAGCACGTAGGTGAACGCTCTCTCCGCTAGGTGACTTCCAGGCAATTACCAGGTCTTTGCCAGCGGAAAGATCTACATGTCCGAAAGTCTCGACAAATGACGCTATGTGTAAGGTTGTACTCGCAACTTCCCGAACATACACGCCCTCGCAGCGTCCATCGATGAGCCGATAGCCAAATGGATCATTTTCTTTCTTCTTCAGTTCAGGATCACACTGCTGAGTTTGTGTCCGATTTTGAGTAAGGGCTTTATCCTGCCATTCGAACTGACATCTCCAGATTAATGCAACGACTGAAATAAACAGTACGAGATTGCGCATGGACATAATGAGGTTCCCTGTGGCGGAGTTTGCAGTCAGCACCTCGAACAAGATGTTAGATAGTTCAGTTCGGTAAAATAGACTGGTGCAATAGTGAAGTCAAGGTAAAGCAGTAAAGGCAGGACCCGATAGAAACGTCAATAATCGTTAACCCTAGACTTACGCAACGCGCCAGCCAGAATGGTTTCCCATCTGAGTGTAGCGTTTTCAACAAGACGTTCAATTTCATTTACAACTTCTCTTTTTATTCTCATGTCTTCAATAGGTTGGACTATTGAACAGGAACCTCTAGCGTCTCTTGGTGAACTCGCAGACTTTGGCTTGTCACTTGCCGACAACGGGAATACCGAAAATACATAGATCTCAACAAAGGCCTAGTGAGGGATCAGTGTTTCGCTTTTAGGTGTGTCACCAAATAGTAGGCACCTTCTCGAGGGTTGGACCAAGAGACAAACCTGGCGGCGACTCTTCCTTGTCGATGAAACATGCAAAATCGAAAATTGCTGAGTTGCTGCTTTAGATTGAAGACGTACTCTCTGGCATCGCTGTGTGAATAAGAGATGAAAACGTCGTAGCGGAACCGCGCTCTAAGAGACCACGGAAGACAGTGTCTCTGAAGCGATTCACTATCGCACGCAGGTTTTTCATGAACTTAGCCATGCGTTTTTACCTCATGTGTCGAGATCCTCCCAACGAGGGAGTCACCGCCTCGAAAGTGCCAGTCTCCCATCAGGCGAACACCTCTCGAACGTAGCCACGTTTTGACTTCATCCACAGCCGCTTATCTGCATGGGAGTATGACACGAAGGTGGGTGAATACTCTGCCAACCAACAGTTCAAGGCGTCCATATTGCCACTTTTATTTCCGATCGCTGGCGGGGTTCTTACGCTCGTTCACTCCATGGCTATACGAACAACCGACCCAGTTTCCCGACAGCGCGGATTCTTACACAAGATACGACACGGTTAACAAGGTGGCAGCGCTCGTATTCTTCGTCGTTGAAGAACAATTGGTTTCCGTGTTTACGCAATGCGGCTGGAAAGCTCGAAACGTCCTTGTACTTTTCATGAGTCAAAATTACTAACTTATGGCCGAAGCCGGAATTGATGAAGTGAGCAATCTCTTCGCCGGCGCCTTTTGAGACATCAAGGACGAAGCAAACATCGCAGGCTGCCAGATGTAAGAGTTCTTGTTCGTGAATAGACAAACCCTCACCTCCACCAGGCATTATGTCCATCAACTCCTCGCTAAAGCGGACGTCCGCATTAATGAAATTATTTTTGATCTGCAGACGCATCTTCTCACGTTTAGCATATTGTGTCGGTGACGACTTTCCTGGACCCCAGATGAGAATGTTTAGTTCTATAGCCTCACATAAGGACTGGATTTGCTCAATTCGTTTATCAAACGGCATTGTTGCGGGGCAGTCTCCTCGGGTGTTAATCAGTTGAATCTTTGCCGATCGCTTTTTCCAAGTTGTCGAGTAACATATTACCGCTGTTTGTAAGGCTGAAAACAGCCTCCTGCTTCTTCAGCGCGCCGAACTCCTTGAGCTTGAGTATAAGAGGGTTCACGATGTCAGCGTCTGTTTTGAGGGCCTTGATCAGTTTTTGGTTAGTGAGATTGGGAGTTACTCTTAATTGCATAAGTAGCTTCAATCCTGCCCAGTTGTCGCTCATCAAAGTTGCCACCAGTTCACGGTTGGACCAGGCTTCAGCCAACTTCCTTTCGGCATCCCCGGTTACTACCGCCGGCATTTTGGATTTCTCAACCGCTATTTGTGGTTTCTGAGTGAGTATCGGAACGTACAAGCTGGCCGTCGTCCCGAGTCCGCCAATCTCTCGTTGCAGCCAGGTTTTGGCGAATCTCCATTCCCGCTCCACAGTCACCATCGAGATCTCAAGTAAGTGTGCTGTTTCTTGCAGCGATAAGCCGGCGAAGTATTTCATTTCCACTATTCTGATTTTGCGCTCATCTATTCCTTCTAACTTTTTAAGCGCCTCATCTAGTAAGAGGATCTGCTCGATCTTTTCTTCTGATAAATTCGTAACCTCCGAAAGAAGGGTTTCCATGGCACTGCCTCTACGCTTCTCTTTTCTGGCATGGTCTATCAGAATGTGGCGCATGATGCGGGCAGCAATAGCAAAAAATTGTCTCTGGCTGTGCCATTCTATCTGGGGGTCCCTTCCAATGAGATTAACGAACATTTCATTAATCAAACCCGTGGTTTCTAAGTCGTGTCCGGGACGGTTTCGCCTTAGGAATGCGTGAGCCAGGCTTCGCAATTCGCGATCTACGAGGGGTATTAGCTTCTCTAGCGCCGCTTCATCACCCTTATTCCAAGCTTGCAGTAGTTTTAGTACTTCTTCATCTGAGTAAGGTGTAGGCATTCAGATAAGAGTCCTTAGCTCCTAAAGATTATAGTCCAACAACGTTTAGCGGGCCGAAACATGTGACTGAAGGAAGTGATTTATTTCGGGGCGGCGATCGGAATCGGACCAACGAATAAGATCTCAGACTTAAAGGATTTCTTTTGCTGAACCTCTCTTAGGCGGCTAATCCTATTTTCGTTTGCCATTCAATTTGATAGGGCAGATAAAGCTGTCTGATTTGTAAGGAACTTGAATGAATTGTTAGGCGCGACGTGCATCAAATCTCCTTCGACACTTCTCCATACTAATAGCATCCCCAATGTTTTCGGCGGCGGCTGATAACTCCATCCAAAAACTCTGGGCCGGCGAACTAACTCTGCCAAGAAAGTCGAGCTCATCGAAGGCAAATTCTAATTCATTGTTATGTAGATGCTCTTCATACTGAACTAACTCATTCCGCCAGCTTTCGGGTATATCTTTAAGCAACATGTGGGCCTTCTCAAGATGCTGTTTGGCTATTGCCCTGCGATGCAACTTACTCGAGCGCCTCGCCCACATAAAAGCAATTAAGATCAGCACGACTAGAAGAACTACAAATATTTGAATAGATTTTCGCATCAACCCACTTCTAACTGAGTAACCCGTTAGCTGTATTTCATATGCATTGGATTTGTAGTCTAACTCTCTACGAATGGCCGATCTAGAAGCTTCCAAATCGACTGAAAGTCGAGAAGCCTGATCGGTAAGTTTTTCTGATAGGAATTTCAATTGTTCTTTACTTTGGGGCTCAACTTTTTGTGAAGTAGCGAAGTTCCGTAAATCTTTTGCAATCTCATCCATCTTGGTCGTTGCAGACTCCATGATCAATCCAAGTTTTCCTATTTGCAGATCCACACTTTGATATTTTAGCTTTATCGCTGACAACTGATTTTGATATCGTTCCTCCATTAGAACGAGACGTTGAGCCTCAAGCTTGTCTTTTTCAGCCAAGATACTGTTTAGTTTTTGAATCCATAAACCTCCAGAAATTGAACCGGCAATTACTACGCCGAGTAAAATTACACTTACTAGCTGGGCGTTTTTTTCAGAGTGCTTAAACAGCTCTTCGATTAGTGACATACTGTTCCCCCACCACTAGCGACCGATTAATGTATTTGGTTTCCATTTAGCCACCAATTTCACACGTCTCATGGCAATGTTGATTCGGCTGGTGACCCACCTCACATTTCTATTTACGAAACTTTAAACTTAGTCAAATTTCCGCATGCAGAACTCATTCAGCGGCAGAATTGAGACCCAAAGACGCCAAGATCTTCTAGACGAAAGGGCCTTGAAAGTGATTTCTTTATCGGCTTCGCACGACATAACGCAACAGATCTCGAATTCCCGTTCGAGCTTCGACCTGAGGGTTTTCGACTCGGATCCGAGACTCGCCGACTAAACACTCCACCTCACTTCCGATCGAAGAAGTTACCCGCTGTCCCTTGGATTAGATTAATTTGGAGTAAGACTGAATTAAGCGAGTGTGCAAGGACCGCAGAGGCTCGTGGGAGTTCAGTCTTTGACGAGAACGTGAGGACGATATTCCCACGCTTGGCAAAAGTCAAACAGAATTGTTAGGAATGTAAACCCAAAGTTCAAGTTGTCACCCCTTCTACTTTGCACATCGGATGTAACTCTACATTCGCCCATTTAGCTCAGTAAATAGGCTCAAGCTCACAACTGGCGTTTTCTCAGCTACTTACAAAGGCTCGTTCGAACATTGACGGGAACGTTGACGGCAGGATCACCGTGTCGTCTGAACACGGGCATTGATGATTGCGCCTGGTCTCTCAACGTACACACTTTTCGATCCGTATCTGTAACCCTCCATACAGATCCTTAAAGACAATGTGCGTGGTGGGACTAAAGCTGTAATCGATTCTATTAAACAATTAGTGTTAGAACAGTTCGTAGAACAATCAGCAAGCGGTCGAGAGACTCCGGCGGTATTCCCAGCACGAAGGACCAATGTGATAACCGCAGCTGACGCGAGCTGGGAGCATGTTCCTCAACTTGATTCAGGTGGCGAGACTTGGTGAAATGGCGGCTACATAGGTCTGAAGTTAGGGAGCGGGCCATTCTGAAGATGAACTTCGATCAAATTCGCGAACGAATTCAGTGGCTACGTGGCGAGGACGGTGTGGTGAAGCCGCCAGAAGCCGAGCGTGTGATGGCGCAGGTGCTCGAACCCTTGGTGCTGTCTGAGGGATACACGCTGTCGGAGACCGAAACGCGCGAAGGCATCGACTGGATCGCCCGCCGCCCTGCAGATAGTGCCTCCGCAGCCACGTCAATTGCGATCGAATACAAACACTATCAGCGCGGACAACCGCTTGATCGTGACAGCGTGGAGCAAGCTCTCACTGCGGCGCTGGATCGCGGTTTCGATCGCGTTCTCGTGGTAGCGCGGCATGGGTTCTCCCCTGCCGCGCGCCAAGCGACCGAGCGTGAGGCGCCAGTTGCGGTCGAGCTGTACACCTTGGATGACCTCGGCGCTTGGGCCGACAGAGTCGAAGCCGGTGTAGGCGCGGCGGCGGAGCGGGTGCAGATTCTAGTTCGAACTCTTGCTCATGAGCTTGCGCTAGAGGTGGCGAAGTGTCCGATCGCGCTTGACAGCATCGAGTGGAGATATCTGGAAGAGATGGTGGGTCGCATACTCAGTGGCCTTGGGTTCCAAGCCACAGTGACTCCGTCGAGTAAGGACGGCGGCAAGGATGTCATTGCAGAGTGTAATGTCAGGGACGGCCGTCGCTCATACATCGTAGAGCTGAAGCACTGGCGATCGGGAAAACGCGTGGGTCAGGACGCCGTCACCGATTTCGTTGAAGTAATTGCCAAGGAGAGGCGCGACGGCGGAGTCTTTCTGTCTACGAGTGGCTTCACGCAGGACGCATTTACATCACTCACGGAGGTAGTTCGTCAGCGGGTTCGTTTTGGAGGGCAGCAAAAGATCGTGTCGCTTGCACGCGCCTACGAACGGGTCTCTCTTGGTCTTTGGTCCCCTCCATCGAGTTTGCCACAGATTCTCTTTGAGGCAACAGAATAGGACAGTTAACGAGTGGTTGCATCTGCCTCGTCAACTAGTGGTGCGATGACTCGTACTAGCTGATTGAAGTCAGCCTCGCCACCCCACTATGACAGCAGTTGCAGGAAGCGGATGCTGGAGCGGCTGTCCGCAGCTGAACGAGTTGTTGGCCCGTTGAGCAGGAGTCACGACACTCCGTGAAATGGAAGAGTATATCTTTATGACGTCTGGAGTTAGTCCGCGATACGGTGTCGCTAATAACTGTCCATGCAGTGTTTCAGGAAAATGTCGAGAAGCCGACTTCCCGTAAGCAAATTGCCTGACGGCGCTGGACCGTCACGGCCATCTTTTACGTAATTGCGTTGTCTGCATTTACCACCACCGGCTTGCGTCGATGCTCTGCTAAACTCATAGTAGGCAACGTCCTCTTTCAGCCGCGGCGTTCCAACGGTAGATTCACAGACATAACGTTCACTCAATCAATATGAAGCTTCTCGATCAGATCTTTCTTCGCGAACCCAAAAACCAATCGAATACCCATTTCCACCGGGACAGTAACCTCTGAGGACCTTTACATCGGCGCGCTGTCCTGGGGCAGTCCCTTGGGCGGCCTTCGCGGCTACCCGCATCCATACATTCCAAACGTTCTACTAGCGCATTCATCAACCGGCGAAATCGTTTTGCTGACGCTAGAGATCAATCGCGATGAAATAGACCCATATGAAAACCTGATTCTCGGCGGTTTCGGTTTTCAGTACTCCGATGCTGCGGGCAAAAGCTACGCCACCGAACGCGCGCGTTGTTCAGTTGCTGCTTCATTAAGGCGGTGTGGAACTTGATTTAATCGCAACGCACAGCTATGAAAAACCGGTCAACTAAAATTGACGCTCTTTCTCATTATTAGGGCGTCATACTTCATGTTCAGCGCATCATGGAAACTTAATCTACCGTAAACCAAGCTCTTGATGTCTTCAGGTCCGTAGAGAAGAATAACCCGCTGCGTTACATGTTCAAGGACACGCGTGACGGCACCCTTAGAGAATCCCGACATCGATGCAACGATACCGTTCACACCGATTCGATTGCTCAGCTTCCCGATTAGCCCTTGTATCACTTTTGCTTGGATCGGTTTTTTCTCCCACTTACATTCAACCAAGTAGTATTCCCGGAGTTGGAATATAATGACATCCATTTCCTCGTTAGACGTCTTCACGCTTTGTTCTTGTTTCCAGCCGTTCAACTCCGCAAGTTTTGCGACTAACTTTTCTAAAGCTCGTCCGCGAGGATTCGGAGGTATTACAGAAATTCTCTCAAACTCCTCACCGATGGCTCTTCGATTGAGCTCATCCTCTAGGAAATCAACACCGCGGTGAGTGATCTTTGACCCTGCGTTTCCAAACGGTTCTGCCAGGTAAAAATGGTGCAGCACTAGCAGGTTGGCCGTTGCCTGAGTCTCGTTAAGTTCTGTCCTCCGATAGAGATCCGAATTAAATACCGTGTGCAGATTCCCATGCTTCTTGTAGACCTCTGCCAATGCAATCAGCATTTCAATACGGGCTTGTTGGTTTGCCTCTATTAGTGACTGCGAAACGATGCCGCTGTCTTCGCAAAAAACTGCACCTCGTCCGGTCAGTTCAAAGAAGTAACCTCCCATACCAATCGGCTTAAGCAGACCTTCAGCCTCCATCCGATCAAGTAAGTTCTCGAACTGAGTTTTGTCCAGCCCTTCAGATTCCAGCAGAAACCCTACGTCGCCTTTATTAGTAGTTAAGAAGTACGTTTCATAGAGGCTTTGCAAAACCCGATTTCTAATTTGATTCTCGTTCATTGAAAAGTTCCACTCATTGTCTCATGTGCCAAAACGCAACGTACACAAACAGTCTCACAAAATACTCCTTTTCGGAATCAGATCCGTGTCACCATTTGGTGAACGTCGCGGGTACTGGGAAGCAAGCGAAATTAAATGCCGATCGGGTAGCTGATGGTATGTCCGCGATAATTTGTCCCTCGCCGGTTTGGCAGTTCCCTTTTGCTTCAGTGAACGATCCTCGCCGGATATCCACTCAGGTTAGCGTGTAGTGAGTGCCAACGACGGCCACCAATGTGCGAAAGATTTGTAAGCGCACAAGCGGGGTAGAGAAGGCGAAGCTAATGCGATGACTGGGCGAGATAACGAAGGAACGCGCGCCAAGCGACCTTCCGCTTAGGAGTCGGATTCACGAACCTTTTGTTTTCAACAGTTACGAAAAAGCTTAACAAAAACGCGTTGCATACGTTGCATATTGTGCTTGAAGTGCTCAGTTTGTAAAGAACTGCGGGACAACTGCCGGACAAACTTGGTCCAAGCATACATCTACTGAACGTTAACAAAAATTTGTCATCGTTACATTCCTCCTACTGCATCTGAGGTTGTGAACATAAGACCATTCGCGCCGCTTCCCTGTGACGCCTTCAGACGGTGGTGGCCCTCGACTGTAAAACTTCGATTTTTAAAACAGTGTTTCCCCGTAGAGACATTGGGCCACGAGTGGGTGCCCGAACGCACACCCGAAGGGGCGGAACGAAGTGGAGCACTCGCAGCGAAGCGGAGAGTTGTGCGGACGGGCTCTCGTGGCACAATCGTCTCTACGGAAAAAACTAATTGAAAGTCTCGGCCGGAATGGAACGAAGTGGAACGGAGGCCGGCAGCCTTATTTTTGGTTCCCCGTAAGACTGTCAGCCTAAGTCCGAAGCTCTACCCTTCAACGGCAGTGTTGTAAGGGAGGTTTACAATAGGAATGCTTGAAACACATCAAATTCTAGTGGTGGTTCCGCCTCGCCATCTATCACGTTAATTGTTTGCAGTCTTTCTACCGCTGCGTTTAGAGCGTGATGGAAAGTCATCAATTCGAATACGAAGCAACGTGTCAGTCCCACCAAGTTGTAATGGGGGGTGTGCCATAGTGCCGATAGCATATTTTGTGTTCGGCTTCCCTCCTCGCAAACTAAGGCCGTCGACTACTCTCTCTCGCAGAGTCAACTCCTCAACGACTTCACGCACAAGGTTCTTGAAGCTATCCAGATTAAAATTTAGCAATTCGTTTTCCGCAATCTCAATCAAAATGGGGTGCGTGCACCTATGTAACAGCGAGACTTGCGCAGTTTCGGGGGAGGGAGTCAAAGCATAGATCTCGGTTTCGGGATAGAAGCGACTCATCTCGCGCACCGTACCCCCACCCATCGTAAACGGAAATAACCCAATGGCTCGATAGGCGTTGGCGCGAAAGACGGCCGCAATTGCAAAGTCTTGAGTTCCATACCAGCGTTGGTCGTCTAACTGAAAATTCGGATCAAGCATGCGCTCTTTCATTTCATCATGAAACTTCTTACGCACCGGTTCGCGAAGTTTCTCGTAATGATTACTCTCGATAAGTTTTCGCTCATCGTTCTTGATTTGATTGGCAAGAGCCCTGACCACCACCTGCGGGTTTTTAGGCCTATTAGTGGTTTCCCCTGTCAGAACAAATCCATCGATTCCTAATTCCAGCGCGCTCCTAACATCCTCCGCTTCAGGCCGCGTACAATTCATAATCTGCTCGTCCGCCATCGAAGCGTATACTTGGGTGGCAAGTAGCACCGGGACAACCTTCTTAGCCTCTTTGGCAACCCTAACAATCTCACGCTGGAGTTGAGGAACTTCTTGCCGTGAGGTTTCATTTGCTAGGTCACCACGCGCAATCATGACAGCGGTAGATTGATCGATGATCTTCTTAAGGTTGTTTGTTTGAACTGATTCAAAGGTTTCAAGTTTCGCGATGATAATTGGGTTCTCCAGTTTGAAGTTATCTTCCAGAAAGTGTCTCAGCCTATCTACGTCTTCGACAGATTTAACGAACGATTGCGCAAACATAAGTTGCACTCGTTTGTCGAGTCGCTTGCCAGCCTGTTCGACAAAAAAACTGATGGTCTTCATGTCGTCTTCACTTAGGGCCTTAGCCGTCACTGCGGTGCCCGGAAAGTTGACCTTGGCTAAATCCCAAACACGCAATTGAGAAGTGGGCATGATTGCCATTGACTCTTCGCCCTGATGGTAAGAAACAATCTTGGCCTCGTAGTCTCCGTCGCAGAAGACTACTCGCTTGTCGCTACTCAGTTTTCCGAACCTAGTTCCAGCTGGCGCCTGAACCGCTATCGTGTGTTCATCTGTTTTCGCAGCTTGGTTGAGCGTAAGAAGTATTTTGCTACCTCGTTTGTAAACGTAGCCTGTTCTATAGGTCTCTTCGAGAGTGGCGGAGCCTTCAGCTAATCTGTGGACTCTGAACTCCGGGCCTCTCGTATCAAGCATTATGCCTAGAACGAGTTCGAGAGAATTTGCTATCTTCCCGATGTTCTCGATTGTTGCTATCCACTTCTCTTTGGGCGCCTTTTCAAACCACGAAAAGTTTATTCGGAAGATAGTGACCCCAAATCCAACCATTGCAGCCAACGATTTATGGGACATGTCGGGTCGAATCGAGGCGGTGATGGACGTGAGGGTCTCGCGATGTACTCTCTTTGTAACTAACCTGGCCATTGCTTGCTCCTTTTGTTTCACCCAGCGAATTCCGGAGGGCATTGGTGAAGATTGGACGAGATTGTTTAACTCTAGATTGCCACGAGATTGTTATTGGCTTAGTGTATGAAGTGTCTGTTGAGAATTAAAGACTCGAGTAGAACAGCCTTCGCGAGTCGGCAATCTATCATTGGCCCGTCAATATTGGAAGTCCTTCATGTCATGACTGGATGAAAGACCCCTAACCGAATAGAAAGTCCGCTTGTAAGTTGTCCCGCGCTAGGACCACAGATGAGTAGAGATTTCCGGTTTTGAGTTCGTAGAAATTCTCTGGGTATTAGATCCCCAGAGACTCGTGTGATCGCTGCTTGTTGTATTCCTTGATCCAGTTAGCGGTCTGTTCATGCATCTCGTTTCAGACTCTGAAACACGTAAATGTCGAGCACCGCTTGGCGATAACTGCGATTGAATCTCTTCCCTCGCTTCGAGTGAGTTCTATGTATCTTAACGCCTCACACCTTTGAAGACTAGCGATGTTTCTTGCCGTAGGCGCCCAACTAGTCTACACAGCGACGAATGGGGCGCTAGACACCTCATCGCGGAAGCCTCTGTCGATTTTTTGTGTGCAATAAATCCCTTTGTCCTGGGTCAAGCCTTAAGCGAAGGTGAAAGTCCCATCGGCCTCACTTTGGGCGAACACAATGATTCCGGTGACAGTCTTACAGCGGTCTATCACATGCAGCCGGTCTTCGGGCTTATCGAACCTTCGTCGGTCCCCGATGTAAACATGGTCCCACAAACTTTCATCACAACGGGGTGGCAGCGTTAGTTTGATCGCTTTTGCGTGAACGTAAGAAGTAGCGATGACGAAAAACGCGGCAAGGAATATCCTCACCTTGCTCCTCCTAGTCCAAATTTTATCCCAGCTCATGGTATGTGGCGATATCAACTCTCAAAATAGCGATTCCAAGAAATCAAACGAAACCGTGACTTCGAGATCAAACTGATACTCGCATCGGAACCGAGAGCAGTCCGATGAAGAGTGAGCGCGTGAGGTGTCCAGCATCAGACGTATGGTGCTAATAGCCCTGTCATAATCTGAATAGTGGACTGGGAAGTACGCGCGGGATAGCAATGGCGAGAGATTTACTCGCTCGACTTAACGCAAACATACAAAAGCACCGCTTATACTCGGTCGTCGAAAAATGAGAATTGTCGCACGCAAGACTAAAACTCGTTCCCTTTCTAGGCCTTTGGCCTTATGCACTGTGCTGATTGCTTTTGGTGCTGCACCCGAAAGAGTGTGCACATCGGACAAAGCTTCAATTCGATGGGCTATACAAATCATACCTCATGTTAAGATCTGAACCATGTACATACGTGACTTTGGGAACCGCGAGCGCCCCCCCGCACCTCGGAACCTTGAAGATGCTCCGTTAGAGATGCGGCAGGAACTGATCGATTTGTTTTTCACGATAGCAGAACATCATCAGCAAGATCCCATTCACCTAAACACATATCTTCTGTATCAAATCATCTCTCAGAGCCTGGGTTTCAGACCCGCAGCTGAACCACATAGAGACGTTCGCTACTCTGCTGGCCGTATCATTGAGCGGGTCGAGTGGCCCAGAGTTTACGATCTCATTTCGCGGCTCTGGACTGAGTATGTGCGTGCCAATTTAGAAGACGACCTTCGAGAGGGTATCAATCGTGTACTTGCTGGTTACGGATCTGCTTGGGAGTTTAGGCAGGACGGAACATTGCGACGTGTCTTACCGTTAGTGGGCCAACAACAAGTTGAAGCGGCTTTCGCTGAATTGCAGGATGCTCGCTATGCAGCTGCTCTTGTGTTGCTAGAGGCAGCAACGCAGGCATACAACGATCATCCTCGACGTGAACGAGATGTTTGTGCGAATGCATTTGATGCCGTCGAATCACTTGCTAAAATTAAGTACGGTATGCCTGCAGCCACCTTGGGCGACGTACTACGACATCTACGGGCGACTGCCGGATTTAATCCTCAAATACTGGGCACACTTGAAGCGGTCAACACCTTACGCAATCGAAACTTCGGGCATGGCATGGTAGCACTTCCGAACCTCACGGCGGCCGAAGTGGATTTCACATACGTAACTTGTGTCGGCGCAGTTATTCTCCTTGCTCGAACACCCTGAACACGTGATAAGGTTCACTCAAAAACACAAAGTTACCGTCAGAAGATCGCTTGCATCTTCCACTGTAACCCTCCCTATATTCCTTCGACAAGAATCAAGCTTCTGAAATCGGATTTCACTCTTCATCCAAATGCAATCAGGGGCGATGGAGCACAATCAACTACGATCTCACCATCAAAGCACAATGTAAGCCTCCCGCGATTACACCCACGAGTTACTAGAGATTTCCGGTTTTTGGGATAACAGATATTCCCTGGGCGTCAGATGGCCCAGAGACTTGTGTGGTCGTTCTTCGTTGTACTCCCTAAGCCACAGTGCAGTTTGTTCGCGCACTTCTGACAAGCTTTGAAAGACAAACATATCGAGCACTGCTTCACGGTAGCTGCGATTGAATCGTTCGATAAAGCCCGTTCTGCATTGGTCGCCCAGGCTTGATGAACTCGAGCCTCACGTTATGTTCTTCAGCCCAATCGGCGAGCGTCACAGAGACCATTTCTGGACCATTGTCTAATCTCAGCTTGCGCGGATAGCCGCGCTCAGCGGCTATCCGATCGAGCGGGCGCACAATGCGCGGTGCCGGTAGGTTGAAGTCCTCTTCGATCGCCAGTCCTTCGCGATTGAAATCATCGAATACGTTGAAGGTACGAAAGCGACGATCGCCCCACAACGCATCACTCATGAAGTCGGCGGACCAACACTCGTTCATCGCTTCAGGCACCATCAGTGGAGCAGGACATGTTGTTGGCAAACGTCTTTTGCCTTTTCGCCTTTTGTTCAGTTTCAGCGCGCAATAGATGCGATAGATCCGCTTATGGTTCCAACCGTGACCCATCCGACGCAAACGCCCGAATAACTTGCCGAAGCCTTGCTCCGGTCGTTGCCAAGCCAGCTCCAACAGCAGTTTGACGATTGGACCATCTGCATTCGGTCGCGGCTGGTAGTGATAGACCGAACGTTGCAGACCGACGGCAACACAAGCGCGCCGTTCACTCAACCCATGCTCTGTTCGCAACACCACAACCAACGCGCGCTTCGCCGCTGGCTTCAGAGCTTTTTTGCAATCACATCTTTCAGCGCCCGATTCTCCAGTGACAGGTCGGCCGACATCTGCTTCAAGCGACGGTTTTCGTCTTCCAGTTCACGCAACCGCTTGATATCTGAAGCTTGCATGCCGCCGTACTTTGACTTCCACTGGTAATAGGTGGCGTCGCTGATCTCATGCTCGCGGCAAACGTCCCTTCCAGTCCGGCCGGCTTCCACCGCTTTCAAGATCGCGATGATCTGATGTTCGCTGAATTTGCTCTTCCGCATCGAGGCCTCCTCACGTCATAGTCGCTCGGAAACCTCTAGTTTTCAATGGCCGTGTTCTAAGGGACGCTTACATACTTAATTCTTAATTAATGGATCGAAGGGCAGTCGAGCGTATCTGCAACGCGTAAAGTCTCATAGTCGCTTGCGAGTGACCATGAATCCATTCGCGCAGAGGAATTGAAGCCGAGACACAATCTGAGAATGTAAAGCTTGAAATTTGGAACGGGCAGGCGTATCGTCCGTGCACTGTGCTAGACCGATGATTCCGAGCCGCTCACCGCAATGGCTCACATCACCCAAGGTTCTCATTCCTACAATGACCGATAACCCCTACCGCGCCCAGGAGACAGATCATGTACGAAGCCAACTTCCTTGATTTCCGGCATAGGGTGGCCGACTCACCGCCTACGCTGCCGATAGACATTCTATACGCCCTTCCCGATTACGTGACCAATTCTGAGGACCCGCTGTGGCTCTTTAATCTGCCTGGGTCAATTAACGACCTTATGGGATCAGTCGGATGGGAGCGCGCTACCCGGGTGCTGAAGCCGCGCATCTGGGCACCAGGTTGGACTGACGAACAACTCATGAATTTTGCGGCCGCCCCGTTTGGCAGAAACAAATATGAGTTTCCCAGGATCGATGCCAGCGAACTGCGCGCATTTGCAGGGCAATATGAAATCGTACACTTCGTGGGAAACGTCCTAATGGATGTAGACGGCCCAAGCCTTGATACTGGCGCGACGGGAGCACTACGCAACCTCTTCTATACTGAAATAAGGGACCGGCTGTTGGACTCTGGTACGCGTCTGTTGATCCTTCAGAATCCCGATTTTCAGTTCGAGATACCTCATCAGGAATACCTGCGCGCGGGTGGTGCGTTGGCCCGGTCATTAATTGCTGATGGTGGTCCGCCGGTGCTTGTCATGGCTGGGGCCATGACCGCGGAAGATTCAAATAAATACCTTGCAGACGTCTACGCGAATATCGTCCATGATTACCCCTTGTCAGAAGCAGCGCGCCCCGGAGGGAGCGATTCATTTCACGAGAGCGGTGATTTAGAAGTAATTGCAGAGCTATTTCTGGGCCAAGGCGGTGAAAACATACTGCGACTAAGTGTTTTGCGCGCGCAACTCGATAGACGAGTTGCGTCTTCGAGGGAAGAGGTGGCGTCTCTTTCAAGAGGAAGCGAGTCTGAAGTACTCAACAACATGTCCCGGTATCTGGATCAGAGGACGATGGCAACTTACCAGCCTCGATTCAAAGATATCACCTCACGCATGCAGCAGCAGGTATCTGATATACGAAGGAATATTCAAGTCGCGGAGAGGCAACTCGACTTCTCTCACGAATCTGGTGGGGCAGTACCACTTGCTGAAGGCACGGCGGCGATGTTAACCGTCGAAGAGCAGATGGTCCAACTTGAAAAGACTGCGCTAGCTATGGACGACTTCGCAGCAGACATAACTGTCGAGGCACAAACTGCTCCTCGTGTCCTGAATGCAGGATTCTCAGATGTGGGTAAAGGCACTGTCCTTGGTCCTCGAGAAGCACTCATCTCAGGTCGTGAGTATGAATTTCTGATCGACATCGGTCCGAAGTGGAACACCGTGCCGAGCCTGGTGGTGGGAAATCAAGCCTTTCCTGAGTTCGCCTTACCACCGGAAGAAGCGGGCTACCCTATACACGCCGTTTTCATCAGCAGCGAACTCGAACAACAACAATTATTCTCTGCGTGGATCTATGTTCCTCGGAATAGTGGTCGCAGCTTTCCCTATGATCCGGCAAAAGAACAGAAAGCGGAGAAAAGTGGACCAATTGCATTTCGCTTCAAAGCGCCCACGCTCAATGGGACGAAAACATCAGAACTTCACGGGCGACTTTGTCTGTATTACCGCAACAACTTATTGCAGTCGGCGCGCATTCAAGCGACGGTGGCGGATACCGTCGAGTTCACACCGGAAGTTGATAACGTGGTTGACGTCGATTATGTCATCAGTGGCAAGCTTCAAAACCTCGATGAGTACGCGACTCGCAAACTAAGATTTACGCCAGAGCAAACACCAAGTGATCATCCAGTCAGCGTGAATCTCACACTAAACGACGATGGTAAGCACCATCGAGTTTTGGTGCGCCATCTGGACGAGTTGCCGACTGCGCAGCCATCCGGGAATTCCCCAATCGGATGGACGCCATTCGATCCGTTGGCTGCGCGGTGGGCCCTCGAAAACGCTCGCGAAAAGTTGAAGTCCTGTTTTTTTCTCAGGGACGAGACGAATGGACAGGTGCTCTTGGATGGGAAAGGAGAACCGAGCATTGGTCTCAGTCAAAATAACGCCAAGACCAAACCGCAATTCCTCTGGGATTTATATATCCTGGCGAAATTTGGCCGGGAGTTGTTTGACCGTGTCTTTGGTGACGTGCGACCGGAGGGCAATTGGCCCACTAAGGCCGCTTGGACCAGATCACTGCGTGAGACGCTTGAGACCAGTTCGATAATTCAGGTGGCGCGAACCGGACCAGCGAATTACGTTTTCCCGTGGGCGCTTGTTTACCAATATCCACTCCCCGGGCCTGAGAAAGATATCAAGTTCTGCAGAATAACCGACGAATGGGACCAGAGTGGAAGACGCACCAAAAAACTGATGCAATACTGCGAGCATCGCAATGAGGACTGGCACCAAACAAACATCATCTGCCCTTACGGTTTCTGGGGACTCAACCACGTTATCGAACAACCCATTCCGGCCCTGGAGAGACTACCGGATGGCACATACGTCCTGAGAGACGCTACCGATAAGATCGTGATGGGGCTCACCAACCTTGACCTGTCAATCGGTGTGACTCACGACGTTTCTCCGGCTGATGTTACAAAGCATCTCACGCGGTTGCGTGGCATTAATCCTCTGCGTTTGCAACCGGCGAATCCAGCGGACGACAGAGACAAAGTGCGCGGCATGCTAAACGAGGCGATGGTGGTCTATTTCTTATGTCATGGAGAATACGATACTACGAGATCGTTGCCGTATTTGAGCATTGGTTTGCGCGATACGCAGGAGATTCATCGCATCTATCCCGATACACTGCAGGCGTGGGCTGATGCGGCTGATTTAAAAGCCTGGGGAAAACAGCATCCGCTGATCTTTATTAACGGTTGTCACACGACTAACCTTACACCTGGTGAGGTGCTCAATTTCGTAACAGCTCTTGGTTTCGCCGGAGCCGGAGGTGTCATTGGAACGGAGATCAGCGTGCTAGCAAGTGTTGCAATCGAAGTTGCTGAATCGCTATTTGAAAAGATTGCTGGAAATATGCCGGTGCCGGTAGGCGAGGCCATGTACCAGACTCGTTGGGAGTTAGCTAACAAAGGAAATCTCCTTGGTCTGGCATATTCGCTTTACTGCCTCGCCAACCTGCATGTCACTAAGAACTAGTGGGGAGCTTAAGCAACACCCGGTAACCCGCCGCCGCCGCTCGGAGGGGCGGTGCCGCCTCCGCTACTGGTAATTTGTCCCTTGGGTGGTTCTGTACCTAACCAAGCTGATACTTGTTTCCGGCCTTCTTCGCCCTCGACGATGTAAGAAACGATCAGGTAGAGGAAAAAGCCAATGAGCAATCCAATGCAGTAACCGCCAAACGCGCTGGTCCCAGGTTTCCAGATGCCGGTAATTGCGGCACCGCCTATCGCGCCGATAACTGTGGCAATATCAGAAAGACCGCTGGCCGCCTGGTTACGTCTGAGGGTTCTGTAGCATACCCACCCAATGACGATTCCGAAGCAAAGAGCTCCCCAGAAAGTTAAGGTTTCAGACTCAGGCATAGTTGCCTCCTTTACAAGTTAATCGCAGAAGAAACGCATGATGAAGGCACGTTCAGTCGCCTTCACATCGACAGTCATGAATTAATAGGAATCCGAGTACTGACCCGATTGAGATCCACCGCGAGTTTTTGTAAAGAGGTGTCCCTCGCGAAGTGCGCGCAATCTATCACTAGCCGAGAATTCTTGCAAGAAACTGTCAAACGCCAACTGGCAACGCGCAAACGGCGCTGTAATGGAGATCGCTATTTCATAGTTAAATCAGAAACCCAGATCCACGCGGCGGTTTTGCCAGCTCTACACATGTGTGAGGTGATCGTCAGGTGACGGTGAACCATATCCTAGCAGAACTGTTATTCCATCCTAAGACTCTCTGATGAACTTCGGACGACCGAATTCTTTCTAAGTATGTTGGCAACGTAAGCGTCTAATTAGTTGCTGCAACCCATGGGCGTCATGGATTCCGACCACACTACTTCTTGAAACGGTCACATATTTCAAGCTCACTTGGCAGAGAAAGGTCCGCTCAGTCGTCTTATCGACGTTGAGCAGCGTAGCTGTCAGATGGTCTTTGAGGCCTTAGGCGGTTTTTCAATTACTAACAAAGGCTTTATGCGTTGTGAACGTCTTCGGAACTCTTACGAGTATGCGGAAGTGAGCGAAACAATTAAGGTCTGCTAACCGGTCGTGTTTTCATTAAGTAACGATCTAATATGCGTCTACATTTAAGAGTCGCCACGCTCGGCTCAGTAAATGGGCGCACGCTTAGAACGCGAGCCTTTTCAGCTACTTACAAAGGAGGGCTTTAACGTTGACGGGAAGGTTGACGGCTCACAATTTGGCATCCGTTCAGCCCTTGAATTCTTCCTTATCCGTGCTCCTGCTGTCTCAGGGAATCGCTTTCACAAAGGTTGAAGAGTTGAAGCCTAACCTTCGTTGGTCCACTTTTTCGGGGATGTGTCATGTCTAATTTCCCTTGGATTAGGATGGTAGTGTTTTAAGGGAGGCTTACAGAATTCCAGAAGGCTTAGACAAGAGTGGTAGTTAAGACGGTCAGGATTTGCGTGCGGTGTAAAGGTGGTTTTGTTTGGTCCGTGATCGGAACGTCATGAACATAGCACTATGACTGACAAGCAAATCGGTTGTGCATTTCTCGGATGTTTGCGGCAGTAAATGGTTCGCCCTTGAATTCGATCTGCTTTGTATTTGCTCCATGCTCACGCAAATACGCAGTCACGTTCATCCAACGAATTCGTCCACTGGAATCACGTATCACCAGCAATACGGGGTAAGCATGTGACATCCAAAAACGGGCGTGGCGCGGATTCTTAATAGTAAAGATCTCTTTGCGGTTACGCTTATTTTGGCGAATATGTGAATCGCCCGATTTGAGTTGAAGATATACCCTAAAACCGCTTGCTTCGCCACTCTCATTCTTAAACTCAATTTCGCCGTCGATCCCCCAATCGCTGTTAGGCGTCGGACGAAAAATATGACCTGCTTCGGCAACAATTTTGAAAGTCTCCCCTAACAGGAACAACTCGCGACTCTCGTTGTCGTTCAATGGCGGCGATGCCACGTTCGATTGAATGTTACCCAGAAGTTCCAACTTACGGGCAAATCCCTCGGCTGCTGTTTTGGCAACCGCACGAACCTGAAACGCACCATCTGACTGTGATAACGATGTTAGTTGGTCCAATGTGAGGTCGTCAATTGAATAATAACCGATAATACTAGCCACCCTTTGTCGCACGCAATCGTTTGTATGATTTAAGGCGCGACCGAAGCACACAGTCAGTGTCTCAACATCTATTCGTGACAGCGCATCTGCAATGTCATCTTGCACCAAACTCGACTTATGGCATATCGAGCCAATAAGGATTTCGACCGCACCACTTGAGTGGTACTGCCCAAGCGCAGCAACTGCTTCGGTCACAACGTGATCATCTTTATCGGTCATAAGTGAACTCAGATATTCCAACGCGGTTTCGGATTTCAGTTCCACCAACATTGAGATCGCGTCATGCCGAAGTACGTTATCTTTTACTGCTTGGATGAGGACTGATTCCGCCTCTTTTGAACCGATGTCTTTCAAGGCCCGTATTGCGTTAAATCGACTTATGTAGTTGCTGCTATGCAAAGCGGCTACGAGAGTCTTAACTGCTTTGGGCGAACCGATTTCAGCAAGAGCGACAGCAGATCTCTCGGCCAACACCCCGTCATTACAAAAAGCCTCAATAAGAGCATCAAGTCCTTTGTCCGAACCGATCTCAGTTAATAAGGATGCGATCTCGACTCGAAGCTCTCGACTTTCTTGATCTAGTAGGGAGCTCAGAAAATCTATTGCCTCTGTGGGACGAAGTTGCCTCAGTGCCCCAACAACACTAACCCGAACCGTCTCATCGGAATCATCCATGGCCGCAATCAAGGATCCTGTCGCCCTATGTGACCTTATTCCTCCCAAAGCATCAGCAGCAGCTTTACGCACGTCTTTATCTTTGTCGCGAAGCGAAGTAATCAGACTATCAACGGCTTTGTCTGACCCGATTTTCTGCAAGGCTTTTGCCACACATTGGCGCACATCGGCAGATTCATCTTTCAAGCCAAGGATTAGAGTAGCAACTGTTTCGGGTGAGCGCAGACTCCCTAAAGCTTGGGCGATCCTGCAACGAAGATTACTCACTTTTGTGAACGCTTGTGTCAGAGCTCGAACGACCACTGGCCAAGCAAGTCCTTCCAAGGCTTCTACAGCTCTCCATTTCACATCGTCATCATCATCGGCAAGACGCAGTATCAAGGAGTTTGCAACCTTCTCGGAATCGAATGATCCTAAGGCCTGGACTGCCTTCATACGCATATAACTATCATGATTTGTTGACGCTGAAATAAGAATTTCAATAGCACGACTCGAGCCAATTGCGCGTAAGGCCGATATCGCCCTGGTCCAAACATCGTCCTCGTCTTCTAAAGCAGAACTTAAAACATCAATAGCTTTGTCAGAGCGAATCGCTCCTAACGCCTGAACCGCCCTCGCCCTTACATAGACGTCTCGGTGCTTAGAGGCCACAGTCAATTCGTGGATAACTTTCTCAGTTCCCAGCTTTCCCAATGCCGTCGCTGCCTCGACACGTACAGATGTCTCTTGATCTTGCAAACACGAGATAAGCGTTTTAGTAGCGTCGTCCGAGCCAAGTCGACCCAATGTTTCCACGGCAGCTTTTCGCACTCCAGAGTCCGGATCCTCAATGGTCCCAATTAGCGGTTGGACTGCGCGCTCCGTACCTAAATTACCTAGGGCCTCTGCGACTGTCCTTCGGACTCCGGGGTCGCTGTCTCTCAACGCAGCAATAAGTGGCTCAAGTGCCTTTTCTTCACCGAGCGTTCCGAGAATCCGAGCCGACGAAACACGAGTCGAAGCCTGGTCGTCTTGTAAACCTGACACCAGTTTGTTGAATCCTTTCGCAGATCCCATCCGCGCCAGTGTTTCAACAATAGACATTGAGTTCTGCGTCGGTATTTCGAGCAAGCTCGACGCTTTCTCATCGATCAGAGCGACCTCCTGATGAAACAAACCAAGAAAACTGTTTATAACAAGTTCCTTATATGCTGTTGCCTCGAGGGAATCTCCAGAAAGAAATTCAAAGAGCCGATCGATTAGGCGCGCCGAATGGGCTTTCGAAATACTCGCTGAGTAGCTCAAACCTCGTGCACGTAAGCGCAAATTAGTGAACGTTAAAGATTCTGGCCATCTTTCTATCTCATCATAGAAATCATTGGCATCTGTCTGATAGCCCAATATCATCGGCAATACTTCCATTTCGACAATGATCGGATTGTGGTAAGCTCGACAGAATAGTTTTAGCCCGTTATTCCCTTTCTGTTTACAAATAGGCACGAATGCTTGGGCAGCCAAGTACTCCTGCAATGTGAGGTGAGTGAAGGCAAACATGTCACTGCCGACTTCTCTTAGCAGTGGCGTTGCTAGGGCGTCGTCTGCGAGATCGCGCGCATGATAGGACAGTCCTTCGTGGGATAAGAAAGCTTTCGCTTTGTCTTTCAGAAGATCGTAATTGAAAAGGACTCGATTAACCTCCCTTTCGTCTGCCGCCAGCGAATCGCATAATAATCGTTCGAACGAGACAAACTTCAAGAAGTCGAGACGCAGTCGTACATTCTTAATCTTAAACTCGCGAAAGACAGATTTAGATCGATCCAGTTCATTAATTAGGTCAGAGATAATTATCTTGTAGAGTTTGAGCCTGTCTTGAACAACATTATTCTCCCGATGCAAACGCAAAATAAGACCGAGCAGTAACGGAACTGACAGTAGTTCTTTTATCGGCGATCGCGTTCTCAAGGCTTTAATGAGACTTTTGGCCGCAACTTCGCCTGGATAGTAGCAATTAAGAAAGTCTACAATCTGGCGCTTATTGAGCGGTTGGATCTCGAGTTCGTGAAGATATTCTGTGGCAAGCTTATGCCGTGCGTATGGACGGGTCGAGATCAAAAGAGTGTTGTCGTGCAGAGACGAAGTGAATTCCCCAACGCACTTATTCAACTCAGTCTGAATCGCCGTATCCTGTATTTCGTCAAATCCATCCATCAAGATAGCTAATTCGCTTGCCGTGAACTTTTCTTGCCAGAACGAACGCAGTAGCCTAATTTCACTATCGCGTAACGACAATAAAGGTGTGAGCTGTAAAAGCCACAATTCTTGTACTATAAAACTGCCTTTCCGAGCAGCTGCTTTCGCAGCTGTGTCAAGGAGAATTTCGTCTATAGCTTTAAGTTCAAACCAGATAACTAGGCGTTGCTCCTTGTCTAGCGCTTGCAGGGCAAGATACTTGAGCAAAGTTGTTTTTCCACAACCGGGTGTGCCCGTAACAATAGCTTTTGTTTTGCGACGCAAAAGTTCATCAGGCCTAATATATCGGTCGATGCGTTTTTGTCCCTTGAGTCTCTCATTCAAAATATGCTTATGATTTTCATCAAAGAGATTAAAACGAAATCTCGTCTCCGTATGTAACATCCCCAGAAACTCAGCGTGTTCCGGGCGCTGCTTTGGGTCCGCAATCATCAGTTCAACAAAGACATCCCTCAACTCGCGTTCATCGATTTCACCGAGAATGCGTACCTTATTCAATTTCGACGAAAGATATTGTCGATATGAGTTGAGCAATTCCGGAAGATAACGACAAGATTGATGGGACATATGCTTCGCAGTGCTTCAAAGCGTTCTAATGTCAATGAATGCAGGACGCAAGGCTTCTTTCATAGCTATTACGCCGAAGACGTGTTTTGGGGCTGCAAGACAATCAGCGGCCTGAGGCACTGAAGAATGATGTCGTCAGCGTTTTCTCTCATTGATGAGGACGCCTGAGTGATCGTGCGAGAGTCTAATCGGTGGTGCAGCATTCTCGGAGTTTTGACTTGTCCAGAGTGCTCCACGTCGTTAGGTTCTTCTCACGTATGAAACCAACTCGATCACAAAGTGTCCGCAGGTGAAGGCAGCACGCAAACCTCATTAAAGAACGAATGGCTCCAATTCTGAAATCAAAATGAAATTACTGGAAGAGGAAGCAAATTAGCAAGGTTGAAGGCGAGCGGCTGTGGCTCTAGTTCATAATGTCATTTCCAGTTTGTTATTACCTCCTTCATTTGCGTTCTTGTAGGTATGAGGCGCGCTTCCCCTTGGACGGCGCGGCTGAACCCATCTGCGAGAAAACTCCTCCTGACACACAAGGCGACGAGTTCCCGTCCCAACTTCACGAGCTATTGGAGTCTTATGGCATCTGGGGCTTTATCTATTGTGGACTGCATGCTTACATCTTAATGGTGAAACAGAACAAATAATACCCGTTGTCAGTGCCATCGTTTCGAGTTGCGGTACTTGGGAATCGGATTCACGAGTCTTTTTTCAATAGTTAAGACGTTTGGTTGAGTTTACTGTAGGTATGGTAGTCGTAACAATTAGCTTGTATACCTAAACTTACAATGTGCTCCCACGATAAGTCCAAATTACACCAACACAGTTTGGACTCTGAACCATCCGCCGTTGACGCCAGCGAGGTTACGGACGCACTGTTAAAGAATCCGTCCTTGCGTGAGGAATTGAAGGGAGTAGTGTCTAACCGCTATGTGGCTATGATAGACATCCTTGGTTTTGCGCGGTTGGTTGAAACCTCACCTCTCATGGAAATCGTGAAGAAAACAGAAATGATTTTGAGAAGGTGGCCGGAAAGCATTTACCTGGCATGGGTGGTAATAAACGACGACGGTAGTTTAGGTCCTGGCTACAGCAGCAGTTTTGGACGGGCGTATTTTAGTGACACTCTAATTCTCTGGACGCGCCCAATCGATGAAACTTTCGAGTACAGATACCAAGAAGAATGCTGCTTTTTCCAAACTGTTGGGCAGATCATTTGCACCGGTTTTCTGAACGGCATGCCGCTGAGACCAGGCATCGGTTTCGGCGAATGTTATATCGATGAAACTAAACGCACATATCTTGGGCGCGCAATAGTGAATGCCTACAAAGTAGAGAAAATACAAGAATGGATTGGAGGTGCGCTACACCCGAATTGTCCGGCAGTCGAACAGATGAACCAAGGAGAAGCCTATCTAGACTGTGTAGTGAAATACTCTGTACCCGTCAAGGCTGGCTCAGAGTTCAATTTGGAATTTGCATTGGACTGGACAGTTTTGGCGCAAGCCAAAGGCCCATGGAGCCAGTCTTATCGAGACAATATAGAACGGCGTTTTCTGAACTACCTTGGGTTAGGTCTACCTCCAGATGGTGGGTCAAAGTACAAGAACGCGAGAACTTTTGCTGAGCAGCAAATAGCAAAAGGCCTAGCCTCCGGAAAGTTCACCGCATGGAACCCCGCGAATGACTCATCGGAATGAATTTTCAGCTTCGATCAAATCCGTTGGACCGATCGCTGTTGCTGAATTCGACGTCGTGAGATGTAAGTATCCCGAGAATGCGGGGCCATTGAAAAGTAGAGGTTTCCGGGCGCAATGATTATCTCTTCGGCAACTATTGAGTCTTTACGTTCTTTCCTCTTTCGGGAGGCTTTGCTTTGCCACTCCAAATCACGGAGCGCGGCGCAGGGTACCCTTGACACCGCGGCTAGAATGGCAAGCCGAACGGAGGAGCTTTTTGTTCTTCCTCCTCCGGTCGGCGCAGGCATTCATAGCCGTGGTGTCAAGGGCGCGCGGCCTCTGGAACTTTCATGCACGATTCAATACGAAGTAAGCTCTCGCCATAGACGACCAAGAATCGAGCTTTTTATCAGATGAGCCTTCGCTGCAGTGCTACAAATAGTCTCCCACTATTAATAGCCAACTCCGTCTTATTCAGCAGCAGCGTCGCTGAGTTACAGAGTTTGATTCTCCAGCCCAGATCAGATGGATAACGTGCTCGAGCCATATCTTACCGCGCGCGATGAGCAAGAGCGGCAACAGCATCTTGACGAGCTCGTCACAATTCGTGCGGCACCGCTGATCAGACAAGTGCTGCGACGGAGACTTGCCTTTTACGTGAACGCACAAGGTGTCAATGGAAACAATCAAGACGCTGAAGATCTGTACCAGGAATCGATGACGCGAGTTGTGCAGGTATTGCATCAACTTTACTCAGCCTCTGGTATTGAGATAGACAACTTTAACCTCTATGTCTCACGCATTGCGTCAAACACTTGCACAGATTTCCTTCGGGCCAAATCACCGGCACGCACGCGGCTAAAAGACGGTCTTCGACATCTATTGAAACGGCATAAAGACCTCGTCTCATGGGAACACGATGGTGAGATACTGTGCGGCTTTGCACCCTGGCGAAACAATGGAAAGAGCGCGTTCTCAGACCAGCCCTGGCAAGAGCTTGAAACAAAACTGGAGGCCTTCCGGTCGCTCCACTTTGCAGATGAAGACGTACGCTTCGCACCAGTATCGCAGATCGCAGCTGAGCTGTTTTACTGGATCGGAGGACCGGTTGAAATTGATGTTCTGGTCCGCATGATCGCGTACCTACTCGATATCCATGATGAGCAGGTCGAATCGTTAGACGATCCATCGCCAACGAAGTGGGATGCTTACTTCGTTTCCAGCGCTCGATCGGACGAATCCCACGTCCAAGCAAACGAGTTGCTGGTGCGATTGTGGCAGGCAGTTATTCAGCTACCAGCCGAGCAGCGTGACGCATTCGCATTGAGCTTTGAAGACGAGGCAGGAGAAGACCTGTTCACAATGTTGCTGGCTGCAGAAATTGTGAATTGGGATGAAATCGCCCAGGGAATGGGCCGCTCCGTTCAGGAAGTGGTGCGACTTCGTGGGCGAATGCCGATGAATGGCACCAGTATGGCAGAGGAACTGAAAGCTTCGCGCGAAAATATATACAAATGGCGGTTTCGAGCCATCCGCCGCTTAAAAACTGAATTGCGCTGGTGAAAATAATTTTTTGCTAAGCTGGAAGATTCGTCGATTGCTCCCGTCTTAGATAATGTGAGGAGTGTCGATTCTCTATGACTCACCACTTAACTACATTACAAATCAAACAGCTCTGCGTGAGTGCCTTACCAGAAGATGAGCTTACTGCGGCTGCTGTCCACACTGCGGAGTGTCAGGTCTGCGATCAGCGATTTATCGAGGAGTTAAAACGGCAGCGTGGTCCCGTACCGTTCAACTTCACTCTCGAACCAGAGTTCTCGTTTCGAAATGACCACCTCGATTTTGATCAGCTCGTCGGCTTGGCAGAGAACACGGTCGATGAGGAGACGCGAGAAATAATCGATATTCACCTAGTTACCTGCGAAAGCTGCCGGGAAGACGTTCGCAGTTTTCTCGCTTTTCGCGAGGCGACTGCTGGCGAAATGAACGTGTCCTATGGTCCCACCCATTACGACCCTCATGCCGATATGCAAAGGGCTCCGTGGTTGTGGCAGCGCTTACAAAGACATCCAGTATATGCCCTGGCGGCGATCGTGCTCGTAGTTGTGGCGGTTCTTATCGTAGTGATTGCACTGTCCAGAAGGTCTGGCCCTCTCGAAGCCAATAAGCAGGAGCAAACAAACCGTGACAGTGAACGTAGCCCAGGTATTTCTCCAACGCCGGCACCAAGCGTGGAAGACTCCGCGAAAGTTGCCATACTGAAGGATGCTGGCGGCGAAGTGACTATCAACAGAGATGGTCGCATTACAGGTCTCGATGAAGTTTCGGAGAACAGTCGCCAGTATGTTGCGCAAGCGGCGATGTCTGAGCAGATAGTACCCGCTGATGTTTTAAGACGTCTTTCGGGTGAACCAGGCAGCCTGCGTGGCAACGATGATGGCCCGCAGCGGTTTAGACTGCTTTATCCGGTACGGAGAGTTGTAACTGAAGCTCGACCGGTTTTCCGGTGGGAGAGTTTACCGGGTGTTTCTAGTTATCGAGTTTACGTGCTGGACCAGGACGGCATCCAAGTTAGTCAAAGCGAGGAGTTGCCCCCCACTCAAACACAATGGAAAGCACCGGGACCGCTGCGCCGTGGTCAAATTCTCTCATGGGTTGTGACTGCAATGGTGGATGGAAACAAAGTCGTTTCACCTT
The DNA here is from genome assembly GCA_036401595.1 of Pyrinomonadaceae bacterium. Lineage (GTDB taxonomy): Bacteria > Acidobacteriota > Blastocatellia > Pyrinomonadales > Pyrinomonadaceae > PSRF01. Next base: position 76,313 of record DASWUM010000068.1, on the reverse strand, counting down.
CGGCTTCAGTTCCTGAAATCAAGTTTGCGATCCTTTCAACGGCGGATTTTAAAGAACTAAATCATCTCAAGAAATCGAATTCTCATCTTGCGCTTGGTGTCTTTTACGCAAGGGTCGGTTTATTGAATGAGGCTGAGCATGAGTTCGAAGGCCTTATTGAACTCAATCCCCAATCAGAACTGCCGCGGAAACTGCTTCAAAGCGTGCACCTCATTAGGAAAGCTGCATAAGCGGAGAACATCAACTGGAATTTCGACTGTAGTTCTCACAGACTCAGCGTTGTTTATTTTTCTTAAAACGCCTTAGCTCGCCGCAGCAACCGCCGACGAACGCGTTTAATTCGTTGATAAAGCGCAACTCGATCCATATTAAGTAACTTAGCAGCCTGGGAGTGACTGCCGGTCTTAGCCAATAACTGATCGTAGAGGTGTAGGAGTGTTCTATCGAGAAAAGCGTCCAGCGAATCGTTTTCATGAAAGCTCGGAAGTTCCGGCAGAGGACCGCTGACAGTCGCTGCAGGTAAAGCCCTGTAAATATCGCTGGCGGTGATCGTCACTCCATTCGCCAATGTTGCTACGAGACGTTCAACAAGATGCCTTAATTGCCGAACGTTGCCGGGCCAGGCGTAAGACGCCAATGCGGCGATTGCGTCCGGCTCAATCATATGTTCGCCAGAACGAGCCAAGCTTCTCTGTGCGTGCTGCAAGAAGTGATCAACCAGCTGTGGGATGTCAGACGGATGCTCCCGTAAAGGTGGTGTGGTGATGGTCAGAACGGCAATGCGGTAATAAAGATCTTGGCGGAAGCGACCAAACTCCATATCGTGGGCCAAACTGCGATTAGTAGCCGTAATGACACGCACATCCACTGAGGTTTCGAGATTTCCTCCGACCGGCCTAACGGCGCTCTCCTGCAGCACGCGAAGAAGCTTGACTTGGCAACTCGCAGACAGTTCGGCGATCTCATCGAGAAAAATTGTTCCCGTGTGAGCAGCTTCGAATAAGCCTTTCTTTTTCTTAACCGCGCCAGTGAACGCTCCTGGTTCATAGCCGAAGAGCTCCGATTCCAGTAGCGTTTCGGTAAGTGTTCCGCAATTTAGCGAAACAAAAGGTTTCTGGGCGCGTGCGCTTTGCGAATGGATCGCGCGTGCCACCAGTTCTTTACCTGTTCCAGATTCGCCGCATATCAGCACCGTCAAATTGCAGTCTGCCGCCGTGCGAATATGACGGTACAGCGCCCTCATTGGGGCCGATTCGCCAATGAGCTTGTGGTCTAATCGAGAAGCTCGCGATTTCATGATGGTATCAATTAGTCTTGCACTGGTTGGTTAAGCAATCCTTGGGGTTTAGTTCTAATGACGGGAAAATTGGACCGAACTTCCAGCTTGAAGAAAAAATATACTTTTTTCCGTGTGGGTCGAAGATTTTTTATGCCGGCTGGAAGATCAGTCAATTTCTCCCGTCTTCAAATAACATGATGCAATGTGAAGAGAGCCTCCTCGAGCTGTGCAAAGTGAACAGTGCACCCGAAACCTCGGTGCTTAGGCAACGCAGCACGCACATCCCGATTAGCATTTCGACCATGCTCAAATGGAGCCTCATGGCCCTGATGCTCTTTCCCTTTGTCGCGAGTGCCCAATCCGCCCAGACCATTGACTCCGAAGCACAGCTCGCATCCGTGCTGTGTCGGAACCCGAAAGAAGAGGCGACAAGCGGGCTGCTGCTAGATAAGAACGCGCAACTTGTCAACGTTACTCTGTGGAATGCACTGATCAACTGCGCTTCCTCCGCACCACGCGAAGAATCCGCTACCAAGTCGCTGGAGATTTACAAGCTAGCCCTTCGTGTCGCGGATCGACTTAAGAAACCTGAGTTAGTAGCCACTACTTACTATTGCTTGGGTCGCACCTACTCACGAACGAATGATTTTGCCAATTCTATTCAAGCATACGAGACGAGTAAAAAGTTATTTGAGCAAGCTGGACTTGAAAGCAAACTGAGCTACGTCCGGGCGGATCTCGGCGCGTTGTATTTCATCATGGAGGATTACGCAAAAGCCCAGAGTTATTCGGAACAGAGTTTGACGGTCATTGAACAGTTGAAATCGAAGCCCACGCAAGAATCTCTTGGGCCAATTGAGTTGGCCCGAGCGCGATCGCTACACACACTAGGCCAGATTGAGCTGAGTAATGGTAATCATGCAGAGGCACTCAATAAACTGCATGAGGCACTTGCTGTGCTCGAACGGCTGAATGGCACGAAATCCTTATACAACATACCGATCGCAGATGTGCTGATTACCATAGCAAAGGTCTATGGTGAGGTGGGTGAATATTTTCGCGCATTGTCATATTTGAGTAAAGCGGACCAAGTCTCAAGAAGTTCAGGAGATCAGAACACGCGAGCAAATATCATGAGCGGTCAGGCATCTGTTTTTCTTGAACAGGAGGACTATGCAGTAGCGCGGAAGTACTTCAACGCAAGTCTTGCGATCTACCGCTCGCAAGGAAATGCGAGAGAAGAAGCTCGAGTGCTGCTGAACTTAGCAATCCTCCAACAGCGACAGGGCCGTGATGATGATGCTCTCAAGCTCTTTGAACGCACGCTGGAACGCGCGAAGACTGCGAAATTGGTAGATGTCCAGATTGCCACTGGAGTGGGCCTGGGAGGTGTTCTAACCGCCAAGCGGGATTTTCCGAATGCGTTAAGAGTAATAAATGAGAATCTCGAACTTGCGCGACGAGTAGACGCTAAAACGCGCGAAGCAGAACTACTTTGGCGCGCGGCACAAACTTATTTTGGGATGCACGATTATAGTGAGTCGGCTGCATCAGCCGAAAAAGCATTGATGCTCGCCCGATCGTTGCAATTACCGAAGCTGATATATCTGGCGAGTACCACACTTGGTGAGGCGTATGCCGCTGACAATAAAGTAGAGTTAGCAATTACTACCCTGACAGAGGCCATCAATCAGATTGAAGAATTGCGCGATCAAGTGATGGGCCGACTAGAAAGCCGGCAGCTCTTTTTTGAAAACAAGGTTGGGCCATATCACACGATGGTAAAGCTGCTGACTCAACAAGGTAACAACTTCGACGCACTGCTTTACGCGGAACGAGCAAAGGGCCGGGTCTTACTGGAAGGAGTTCGAAATAATAGGCGTGATTTACGAAACATACCTACCGACGAAGAAAAAGGCCAAGCTGAATTATTGATGAACAAGTACCTTGCCATTAAAAACCGAATCAAGTCACAACCCGGCGCTGAACCTCCGGATGACCTTCAGAATGAGCTGATCGCTGTGCGCAAGGAGTTAGTTGTGTTTCAGAAGGGGTTTACTGCGGCGTATCCTGACTTGCTTCTGCGGGTCGGTCCTGCTCGTCCCTTGACGCACGCGAATCTCAGCAGTCTCGTACCTACAAATGACTTAGCGTATCTGGAATACGTTGTGACGGGAGACAAAGTCGGACTCTTCCTTCTGAAAAGGAACGGACTCAGTCCGGATTACGAGCTAAAATATGTGAATCTGTCAGTCAGGGCGGATGAGCTTCGACGAAAAGTCAACGACTTCCATTCGGCATTGGCGGAACGGCAGCCAGACTACACTTCGTCGGGACGTGAGCTCTACCGATTGTTGATTGCGCCAGCGGCTAGTGAACTTCAAAACATCAAGACGATATGTGTTATTCCCGATGAGTTTCTTTGGACCTTGCCGTTTCAAGCTTTAACAAACACGCGCGGTAATTACCTTATACAAGAATTCTCTTTGTTCTATGCGCCTTCATTCACCGTCTTGAACGAAATGGCCCTGCGAAGGCAGCAACAAAACAGCAAAGAATCGCTGATAGCGTTCGGAAATCCAGTTATCGGTAGGAATGGAAAACTCAAACAAAATTTACACCCGTTACCTGATGCTGGAACTGAAGTGGCCGCAGTAGCAAGAGCTGTTCGGACGCACATGAAGAAGGTACTCGTTGGACGTGAGGCAGATGAAAAAACCTTCAAGGCGCTTGCGCCACAATACGCGACAATCCATCTAGCCACTCATGGTGTTCTGGATAATAAAGATCCTCTGAATTCTTATCTCTTGCTTACCAGAACTGATGATCAAACGGAAAACGACGGCTTATTACGTGCGCGTGAGATTATGGACTTGGATCTTGATGCAGATTTGGCGGTCCTTTCGGCGTGCGAAACCGGTAACGGCAGGATTAGTCCAGGTGAAGGCGTGATTGGTATGTCTTGGGCTTTTCTTGTAGCCGGTGCCCGATCGGTTGTAGTTACCCATTGGCGAGTAAATTCTGCAGGTACGGCACGATTGATGGAAAAATTTTATCACGCGATGGCAAGGCAAAGTGAATTGTATGGTCGCAATAAGTCACAAGCTCTAAGAGAGGCATCACTAGGTCTCCTAAAGGCTCGTCGCTACAGGCATCCATTTTATTGGGCTGGATTTGTGCTGGTGAGTGGTAACTGAACGAGGTTTAGTTGGTTTAACTGGAGGAATCTGGAACAACAACGAGTTCCATAAAATGACCAAGGAGTCCTACCGTAAATGCTGCATGAATGGGTCGCCGGAAGGTGGTATTTCGCAGTTCGTTGTCACGTCTGCGGGATGCAGTTTGCGTTTGCCCAGGCCGAAACGAAGTTGCCAGATTGTCCAATCCGGCTTATTTGTTGCGACTGTCTTGGGATCGCATACTACTGTGCGAAAGAATTTCTAAGGGTAGAGGCAAAATGATTTTGCCGAGATTCGTTGGAAGCTACTGGGCTTGCCTGGCCTTATATACCAAATTCCACCGTCCCTTTTGACGACGTGGCGAGCAACTTCTTTCGCCCTCATCAACAAAGCCATGCGGCCTGCGGCCTTGGTTGTAGCGAATGCGCCAGAATCGATTCGCGGTCGCATTGTCCTTAGCCTAATGTTCACCTTCTCGAAACCTCTGCTGGCTACGAGCAACTAGCGCATTCATCCAAAGTCATACGGAAGATTAACGACGCCGACAACAGACGCCCGCCCTCCGTACCCCTTTCGTGTGGGGTTTAATTGGCATCGGAGTTGAGGATTTGAGAGGGAGTAAAGTGCTCCAAACCGATCAGCAATAGTCCTTCTCTAACACGTTTCTCAACCTCAGGACTAATCCAGTATTCACGCACACCCGGTGCTATTCCTCTCCGTCCTTGCTTGACCGTTTTTGCCACTCCGGCAAAAAATTTCCGGAAATCCCTACCCGGTGTTTCTCGTTCAAGAGTTGCACTATTCGTGTACGAAGGATAGAAGCCAATGTTAGTAGCGCCGAGATAGCTTCGGCCCTTCTCTGAGTATTCTCGCCCCCAATAGAGGAACAAAGTTGGGCCGCCAGTCCTTGGTTCGACATAAAAGAAATGCTTCTCTAAGGTCACTTCTCGCAGCTTAATCGAAGACTGCGCCAGATCCTCCCGCAAGATATAGAATGCTGGATTATCCTTGGCGACGCTGGTCAGATAGTCACGATCGGTGATCGTCTCAATAGATGCGCTTCCATACTTCATGTCCGGGATAAATTGACAACCTTGTCCAAGCACGTACTCAACGAAGCGAATCATCTCTTGTGAACTGGCGAAAAAATCGATCGATGGCATAGTCCAGCTTCTTTTCTTCGACGGTTACGGTTTAAGAAGATCCCTTACTGTAGGAAGATTTCGAACAACGTTTAGTGGAATGTCTTGTTCGGTATACCTAAATCATTGTACTCCCTTTCTCTATTCACGTTCCGGGAGCTTCCGCGTGCGAAACCGGTAACGGCACGATCAGTCTAGGTGAAGGTGTCATGGCATGTCGTGGGCTTTCTTCCTCGCTGGGGCTAGTTCCGTGGTAGTCAGTCAATGGCAGGTGAATTCTGCAAGTACCTCTGAATTGATGAAACGTTTCTATCAGGCTTTGGCCGAGAAGAGCGAGCAACACAGTATCAATAAGTCAGAAGCTTTAAGAGGGGCATCGTTACACATCCTCGGTGATCATCGATACCGGCATCCATTTTATTGGGCTAGTTTTATATTGGGTAGTAGTAACTGACGATGAAGACTGGCTCAAAATTGATGCGCTCTAGACGACAACCTTAAAACTGGCCACCATCTCTAAAGTCAATGTTTGATGATTGGGTCACTGGAAGGTGGTATGTTGCAACTCATTGTCACCTCTGCGGGGGCGCAATTTGCATTTTGCTAGAGCAGAAAAAGAGTGGCCAACTTGTCCACTCCGTCTTACATGTTGCGTCTGCCGTAGGACAGCTTATTACTGCTCGAAAGAATTAGTGAAGGTGGAGGCGAAATAGAGCGAGGCGACAAAGTTTTGGTTTGAAAGCGCCGTGATCTCCACAATGATTTCCACGGATCATGTGACTAATGACAGACATGAATCACAGAGAATCCCATCAGTTGAACGAACACGATTCGGACCCCGTTTTTGGTTAGACATAGACCACCAAAATGGATTCCTGGCTTTCGCTCGAATCGACCACTGATTCGAGCCTATTGCTCCGCGGAAGTTATCCCCGGTCAATCTGAGTTTAGTTTCGATGCGTAGAAACCAAGTCGACTGAGCGGCTATTGAACAATTATAGTGCAGTACCAAGTGCTGTGATTTGCCTCACTCAGTGTGTAAGTGCCTGCCGACAAATCAAGAGTCTCATTCCAGTCTCCCGCTGCTCCAGTCACATGAAGTTCTTGAACTTGACTCCCATCGGCACGGTTGAGTCGCAGGATCAAATCATTTACACCACTACGGTTGTCAATGGAAAGCAAAAACCGATGAGATGGCGGTCGCACCTCTACGGGATCAAACCCATTTGATTTTAATATCATAGACACCTCCGGCAATGGATCCTGGACGAAGGACGATCGTATCCCCTCGGATTTATCCGATCCTGCGATCATGCAAACAGTGAAAAGGGTCAAGGCAACATAGCAAACTAATTCGCATGCGTGTCGTGAGATCATCTTCTCTCCTTTATCTATGGGAGCGCTTCAACGTTAAAAAAGAATCGGAAGCTGCCACTTTGCTGAACCCCGAGCACAAACTGCACGTTGATACTCTGACCGGGGGCAAGGGGTTGCGAAAGCGTAATTACACCAAGGTTGAGACTGGAATTCAGCCCGCCTCCGTTAGCCTGATTTGGTGGCGTTTCTACTGTCGTGCCGCGAACGAGTACCGATTGTCCGCCGCTGACTGTCACTATCGAGTCAGTTGAACTGAACACCCTCATATCGGATTGAGCTCCTCCTGGGACGTAGCCAGGTGTATTGAGGGTTGTAATATCGATAATTCGGAAGCGGAGTTTCGTAATATTGGCTCCGGTGTTATTTGTGACCGTTCGCCTCATAGTCAAAGTTCCCAGAGCCGCATTTGGTCCAATCGCAGCGGTGTCGCGTACACGATTCGGCGCTACGCTGGCAGCCACGGCGGGATCGAGAACGGCTACCGGGAGCGGGGTGTTTCGTTGGATAGGACTGAACCGATTTTCCGGTCCCGGTGGGCCCAGGATGGCAGTAAGGCTTCCATAAACGCCACCGTTTGTGGCGGCGAAATAGAAATCGGCTGTGTTGTCTCCAGTGTCCTGCGAGGTTCCGGAGTTGAGTTTGCGCAGGAAGCTGTACTCGCCCACATTGGCTCCCAGCAGAGAGAGTCCGCTGCCTTCGCGGTACAGGCTATTTGACGTCGTAAAGCCCACCGCATCAAATCTGTTTGTAGTCGTGAAGTTCGCAGAGTATGCCGTATTGAAAAGAGCGAGGCCGGTGTTTTCAGTAATGTCCAGAGCGTACGTGAGATCTCCGGAAGCGTAACCGGCGAGGCTATAGCCGGAACCAATCGCAAGATAGTGACTTCTTGCCGGGACCACCGTTCCCGAAGGCAACACAAACTGGGTGGTTCCGTCGGACGAAGCAACCGCCCACCCGCTCGAGCCATCCGCCGTGCAAACCGTAATGCTCTGGTCAGTGTTGTTGTAGAGCTCGACGTACTCATCCTGCGACCCGTTCGGACCGCGCAGCCGAAACTCGCTGATAATCAACCCTGCGGTTGGAGTGCACACCGGTGGCAGCGGTGTTGCACTCGGAATATATTGAAAGTCATTGTAGATGGCGGCTCCGGGGCTCGCGTTATTCGTCCCATACGCGCCGGCAATGAGTTTGAATTTGACAGCGGTCAAAGCAAACCCTGCCGCAGCGGTCTTGCGCGTGGTCCAGGCGATCGCGTCCGGGCTGGTTTCAAAATTCACCGAATTTGAAATCAGATCGTGACGCAGACGCCAGTAGTGATGGGCCAGCGGATCGTATGGAATGATCAACTGATCATTCACTCCATTGACCATCGAGCGCAATACGGCACTTCCCGCTCCGGTGTGGAGCATCAGGTAGTTATTCGCGTCCTTTTCGATCACCAGATGGTCCTCGACCCAGCCAGCCTGGCTGACCGCCTGCACTTGTTCGACCTGCACCGTGGCGCCGCGTATGTCAAAGGCAGCGTTCGACACAATGCCGTTATAAGTCATGGTGCTCGGCGGGACGGTGATGCGCAACTGCTGCCCCTGCTCACTAACGACCGCCGGCGACGAGGGCGTGATCACGGACCATTTGGTGGCATTCAATGAATTGTCATTGAAGTCGTCGAAAAACGAAGGTGTCGTGATCGCCAGAGCTGAGGAATTACTGATTACTCCTCGATTGTCAGTAGCCTGAGCAGAGAGTACGTATGAACCCGGCGCCAGATTGTTCAAGGTTAGGGAGTAAGGTGACGTAGTATCCGTGCCTACCAAAGTTGCGCCCTGATAGAAATCTACCTTCGTGATGGTGCCGTCGGGATCGCTTGCGCTGACGTTGATCACTGCATTTGAGCCGGGCGTCAGCATTGCCTGGTTCGCCGGACTGGTGATGCTTACGCTTGGCGGACTGTTCACGATAAAGCTGACCGGGCTGGATGTGGTTACGGCTGATTGGCCATCGGTGGCTCGCGCCGTGATGTTGTAAGTCCCATACGGGATGTTGGTCCAGTTGTAGGTGTACGGGAATGTAGTCGACGTACCGATCAGGGTCGTGCCCTGATAGAAATCGACCTTTGTGATACTGCTGTCAGTGTCTGCAACGTTCGCAACGAGGAGAGCCGTACCGGGAGCAGTTACAACGTCGCCATTCGTGGGTGAGTTCAACTCAACTGTTGGCGGGCTATTAACGATCAGCGGAACAATATTTGAGGTAGCTGCCAGGCCGGCATTGTCGATGACCCTGGCACTGACGGAATACGATCCTGCCGTGATGTTATTCCATGCTAATGAGTATGGTGCGGTGGCGTCCTCACCGAGCTTCACGCCACCCTGGAAAAACTCGACCTTCGCTACTGCCCCTTCAGGATCGGTTGCCGTTGCCTGTAGCGTGACGCTGCCAGGCGCTGTCACAACCGCTCCACTCGCGGGACTAATGAGGGTCACGGACGGTGCGCCCGTAATTGTTATATGAACCGGTGCTGACGTCGCCGATACCCCGGATGCATCGGTTGCAACTAAGGTCAACGTGTGCGGCCCATTTGACGCATTGTTCCAAATCAGGCTGTATGGAGCACGCCCAGTCAGTTCACCTACCTTCACGGAGCCGTCATAAAGCTCAACCTTAGCCAGCGTTCCGTTACCATCTCTATCGAAAGCATTCGCAACCACGCTCAGTTCTTTGGAGACAATCTGCCCTTCCAGAGGACTTGCGATATCAACCGTGGGGGAGATGCTTTGTGGTGCGCTGCCGGTCGCTTCCGCTGGCGCTTGTGCTGCAGTAAGCGACTCAATTGACAAGCAGCCTTTACAAATTCCCGCTTCGTTGATGGCATTGGACGGTTCAGACTCTCCGACATCGTTGACTGCGATAACTCTGTAGCCACCATCTACTCTGTAAGTGGCGGCGTTTGAGCCAGTCTCGTTATCGTTTGGTCCTCCCGTTTGTTCGCCGGCCGAATTTGATGTGGTCAAACGTGCGACCTCTTCGTTACCTGCGCTGCAGATGGTGAACTGAGTTACATTTGGGCCAACTGTTCCCGCCTGGAACCAGTCGTAGAAACAAGACTCGTGTGTTCCCGTCTCCGTCCAAAACGTGTAGCAGACGTACTGCTGTTTCTCGATCCTGAATCCAGTTTCATTAGAAGAAGAATCGAGCCAGTGCACCCGGCATGTCGCGGGGTCTTCCACTACGAAGTAAGGACGGGTTGGAACGAGTGGATTAGTTTTATGAACATACCCGGCCACCCCATCCTTTACCATTCCCGAAACTGTGTTGGCGGTACTAAGAAAGTAGTGGTTTGTGTTGGCACTCTCATGAAAGAGGTTGAGAGCGTCTACTCCAGGAGTGGAATCATTTGGATAAACATAGAATGCGGTCCCATCCGGTTTCCAAAGGTTCGGATTAGGCGCATTTGTGCACTGCGAGTAGAAGAATTCACGTTTGGTGGTGTCTGTATTGATGTACCGGCAGAAGGGCACGGTTCCCGCAGCTTGATTCGGATGTACGTAGAACTGTATTCCATCCAGACGATCGGCACTGTTGAGTGGAATATTCTTAGTGGAATAATAGTACCCAAATTTATCGTGGAAGAACTGCGATACTCCGGTCATCGGCGACAGCACTGGAACGACGGTGGTTGCCGTCGGCGCCTTTCCTGATTTACCCCAGATCACCTGGCCGTTGTCGTTTTGTCGATAAAGACCGAAGGCCATTCCGGAAATAGATTTTCCTTCCAACCCGAGGTAGCTTGCCGGTACTTCCAATCGGGCCCACTCTGGGTCTGCCGGAAGTCCACCCATGTAGCGCCAGTTTTCAGTACCTTCCGTTCCCAGTTGCTGAAAATTGTTTCCCCAATAAGCGCGGTGCCAGCTCGTTCCGTCATGCCACTGTATGACAATCTGGTCCGGTTTGAAGGTTGGATCGATAAGAACCTGCGTGAACAGTACGTCGCCTGGGTTAACAAACTGCGGAGGACCTCCGGTGAAGTAGTGCTGACGAAATTTTCCGGTGCCGATTGTTGGTGAGATTGATCGATGACACTTGGTAGCCGCTGAACAAGGTAACCATTCCCAAACATCATCCTGAACTACTGCGTTCGCGCCTGCTGGCACGGCGCCATTGATCCAGATTGAATCCCCAGGAGACGTAACGGGCAGTTCCGGAAACGGACTAATGGATTTCCCGGTATAGTCGAATGTCGCCCGTCCGCCATCCAGGAGAAATCTCATGCCATCGAGATCGTTGCCGTTAGCGGCGCTTAATCCAATGTGTGACGCTTTGACTTCGAGACGCGCCCACTGGCCAGGCTTCGGCAGTGGTCCGGCATATTTACGACTGGTTGTGAAGTCAGTACCACGGTTAATTATGTTCGAACCCCAGTAAGCACGATGCTCCCAACCACTTGCGTCCTTGAACTCCAGCATGATTTCTCGAGGCATGTTGTTAACGTCGAGAAACACATAGGTAAAGAGTGTGTCATCAGCAGTCGTGTGCAGTTTAGCGGTGGCGCCTTCAAACGAATGCCAATGAAGTGTGGCGCCTGTCGCCCACCTGAAGTTTCGAGATTGATGTGACTTGGTCCCTGAGAACGCTCCGGGATTTGCATCTACCCAGTGCCAAGCGCCATTTGTCTCACCATCGCCGTTTACCTGAGTAGTCGCGCCGGCAGGTAACGCATCGTCGAACCAAATGGTAAGACCCGGTCTTGTGGCGTCCGTATTAATACCGATATTTATCGGTGCAGAGGTTGAAGTTAGACCAGTATCGTCAGTTGCAACAGACGTTAAGGTATATTTTCCATTGGCTGGCTGACGCCACGTCATGAAGAACTTTCCATTTACGACACCACTGTCACTTCCAATCGATATGCCGTTCGCAAAGAACTCGACCTTATGGACTGAACTGCTCGTCGAGGTCGCGACTGCCGAAATACCGATATTAGGGGCGGACGCGAACGTCGCTCCCTCGAGTGGTGTAAGCAGAGAAACTACGGGTGGAGTTCCAACAGTGATCGTTACTGGAGCTGACCTCGAGGGTACATCGTTAGCATCTCTTGCCACAGCGACGATCTGGAAATTACCCGCGGGCAAGTTCGTCCACGGGAAGGAATATTGATTCGTTCCACTTAGCGTCGCATGTCCGAGCGATACGTCGTTCGCGAAGAATTCAAGCTCTGAGACGGAGCCAGTTGGATTCGTAGCACTCGCAGTAAGAGTCAGGTTGCCACCGGGACTCATAACCGAACCAGACGACGGGCTCGTGATGCTTACGGTCGTAGAGCCATTTACTAATATAACGGCCCAAGTGGATACGCCCGACCTGCCGCCATTGTCAGTAGCAATCGCAGCCAGTGCATGAGTTCCACAAGGCAGTTGATGATGATCGTGCTGTTCGCTGTGGTGGTCCTCCGAGGGGTTACAAGGTTGCAGCGTCGCATTGAACGTATACGCGCCGCCTCCTATGGGAACGCCGGTTCCGATAAACACACGATTATCAAAGAATTCGACTTTTGCAATCGTTCCGTCACTGTCTGTTGCTGTCGCCGTGAGTTGGACCGAGGCCGGACCATTAACTATGGATCCAGCAGTTGTCGTTAGCGCAACCGTCGGAGGGTTATTTGGATCCGGGAAGACTGTCGTCGAGAGCAGATAGGTGTTGTTTGAGACGTCCTCGTCCTGTTCAGCGGCTCGTACGGTGACGGAATTCTGAACGTCATGATTGACCGCGTAACCGTGGCGAGGCAGAACCTTTAGTGTCACGGTTGCCGATGCACCTACGTTAAGTGTATTGAGATTGCAGTAGGCTTTTCCGTCAAGAGCTTTGCAACTTCCCTGGCTCGCCGTTCCCGAATCATAGAATACGTTTCCTGACAATTCGTCGCGCAATGCCACGTTGTGCGCTGTTTGCGGTCCCGTGTTTGTCACCGTAATCGTGTAGGTTAAAGCCTGGCCAGCCATAACAGGATCGGGACCATCAGTTGAGATAACTGAAAGGTTCACGCGGTCGGAACTTGGCGGTACAACCTGGACAAGTTTCCCAATTACAAAATCACCCAGGTGATCGCTTTTGCTCGTTAGAATTTTGTTCGCGAAATTCGGGGCCGGCGAATTTGGAGCGAATACAGTTCGATCGACCCAGACGAGCTCTTCAGGATCGAACTCATCAGGCTCAGCATGAAATATTCGCAAGTTGTTAAAGCTTGGTTCGTCGGTAACTGAAACTACGCCAAAATCGATCGTGGCGGGGCCTCCGACGACTGCATGAGTGGTGATTCTGTACGCAACGTTGTTGAGTGCTACATAGCCTGGAGGAAGAGGCGATAACGTTGTTATGCTCCTATTTTCAACGTTATTCGCTCCAGATTCAAACACATCCCCGAGATCAATCGATAGAGGACCATCCTGTGTAGCCACTTGAGGTGCTGCTGTTTCGTTCTGGACGAGTGATTTTTTTAGGTTGCTCTCTTCCGGAGTCCCACCCCTGTACCAAGCGGTGTGCCAAAACATGTAGTCTTCCGGTCTGGAGGAACTTGCCGAGTACCAAAAGACTGGGTCGTCGTCGGGCTTTATTGGTTCAAGACCAAGACACTTGAAAGTGTTATAATAATCAACTGGATCTTCCTCTCCGTCTACCTGCTTAACAACGGCTACATCCAATGATGCTTGTTCGTTACTGCCGCCGAGCGGGAAGAGCAGAGGGACACCCGCTCCCCAGTCCTTGCCTAGCCACTCACCCCAGCGCCAGTGTAGGTGCACGCATTCTGGGCACCCGAATCCAAGGACAGACAAGTTAGATGGTGATAAACTTAGAGTTGGAGTTGTGGTGTAACCATTATATGTTTGATGGAAGTTGTCAAACGGTCCCTCCTCAGGAGTTAGGACACCCGTTCCGGGACAGAACCCCGGAATAAGTGTAGCCTTCCGTCCATTCCTAATTGCCGGCGCCCAAGTTTCAACGGTGACTGGATTTCTCTTGATGTCAAAGCCCATTCTCGCAATCGCATCTCCCATCCCATCTGTGTCTTGAAAAAGGCCCACACTATTCCGTGGCGCTGCGTTAGTCGTGCCGAATTTTCCCACTTCATAGTGCTGTCTTTGCGGAATATCCAGTCTCTTGAGGAATTCATTCGGATTACCAGGAGTAAATTGGTAATGGATCATCGGGCGAAACTTTGCGCAGTCCTTCACTGTTCCACTCGGCTCGCATGGCCCACCCTGGCCGGGAAGACTCGTCCAACCTGGCATGAAAAACTGGAAGTCCTCCGCTATCAGGAGACAGGCCTTGGGAGTAGCTGGCATCCGGTCAATGGCATACACCACATGGAAAGACAATACGGTGGCGGGAGCTTCAGGCACTATCACCTCTTGTGCGACAATTCTGCTACGTAGTCCATCACTGATACCATCCGGCATTAGTTGTCCACGTTTTAATATCGGACTCTGTCCCGCTGTTTGCGTTTCGAGACGAAAATAAGGCACGCTGATTCGTGCAGCCATTCTTCTACCGTTTAGAGCAACATCTCTCAAAACCAGGCCATCGTTTTCAGAAATGTTGTAATTCATGCTCCAACCCCTTCCGCTCACAAACTGCTGTTGACCTCCATTAAGCGGTTGGAGAGTGGGTAATGAACAGCCATTCTTAGGCAGGGGCTTCGCGAAAACTTGAGGCGAATCGGGGCCGGTGCCGCCAAGGCCCACAGCGGCTACTACATAGTCGTAACGGACGTCAACAATGACATCTGCATCGTGAAAGCTCGTTGCGGGTGCTGGGATTACAACAAGACTGCTCAATACGGGAGAGGTTGAGTCAGTAGAGACCAGGTTAGCGCTGGAGTTATTCATGTTCGACTTCGCCAAACCGATAGCGCTGTCGGCAGTAGTGTTGCTCCGCTTGATCACATAACTCGTAGCACCTGGAACAGAGTTCCACTGAAGATCTATCGCCTCTTCATCAGACTTGGCCACGAGGCCGGTTGGAGCCGGAGGAGGTATCGGCGTCGGTGTGGGCGTTGGGGTTGGCGTCGGAGTTGCTGCCGGGACTTTGAAGCTAACGTTGTCGTAGGCGAGTCCAAGCACATCGGTCACGTTGTGGACCACTACTTTGGTGATGTTGGTGAATTGAGAGAAGTCTACTACCGTAGTCGGAGTAAAAACACCGTTCCCACGTATTGGCTGATTCCCAATGGTGCGATTTCCGCCCTGGTAGAGATCTACGAGCGCAATCTGCCCAATCAGGTCACATGCATTAACCGTGAAGACCACCGAATTCACCGGCTGAGTGAACGTAATTATGAAATCGCCGAAGCCGGTCGTGTCCGCAGTGAACACAGTATTTGGCGAGCTTGATGGGGTATTCCTGTCAGTTGTTTTTATAAGACTGTTAGGGGAAGAAAACACCACGTGAGGATAGCGATTTCCGACTTCCGTAAAAGGTGCGACGTCGTCGAACGTCACCAGAAAGGGCGTGCCGCCACTTTGCTGCGGCAAAGGCTCCGGCGCAAGATTCGCGCTTGCGTGTGAACCATTGAAGTCCACTGCATTCTCGAGTGAATGTTCGCCTGAGAAGAGAGTTGTTGGCTGGCCCTTAGATACTTCACTGGGAATGAGTGGCTTTACCGGAGTCCCTGAATAAGGAGCCGAAGAAACAGGGGGAAAGGGCGAGCTCACTACAACTATTGCAGCGAGGGTCATTAAAATTATCACCACTCCGCGACGGTTACGATGAATAGTTCCAATTACAGTGTGGAAGAAGAGATTAGCGGAGTTTGACTGAGGTTTGCAGTTCATAGGGCTCTTTCATTTGACCGCAGAGATTGGTCTTTAAGTTGAGCCCTGCCAGCGGTGTAGGTTAAGATTCGTTTGGATCGGAACAAATCTTTGCACCAGCAGTGGCAGAGAGTTGGTTCTGAACGGCCTCGTCGGTATGCGCCAACATAACGACGGGGCTTTTACTCGCCGAATAAAATTACTTCATCACATTGAAACGAAGCGTGGCCGACTTGGAGATGCGTCCGGCATCGTCAGTAGCTACCGCCTCAATTGAATAGTCTGTTTTCGCTAAACCTCGCAATTTGATCGTATAGCGATTCTCTCCGGCAGCTGCGGCCTCACCTAAGGGAACTCCGCCGTTATAAAAAAACTCTACCTTCTTAATGGAGCCCATTGGGTTCGTCGCGATCGCCGTCAACGTCAAATCTGAACCCGCAGTTAATTCCGAATCGGTTTTCTGTTTCAGGATGCTGATATTGATCGGTCCATTTACAAAGATGTGTTGGGCGTTTGATTCCCTTCGACGGCTACCATTATCAGTGGCAATCGCGCTGAGAATGTGACGACCGTTTGCAAGTTGACTAATGCTGAGCGAAAACTGGTGCGCATCCGTCGTCGTAGCGATTCCTAAACTTTGACCGTTGTCGAGAAACTCTACCTTCGTGATCGAGCCGTCAGAATCGGTTGCAGTCGCTTTAAGAATTACCGTTGCGCCCTGCTCAAAAAGCTGGTCCGTCTCAGGACTTTCCAATTTCACCTCAGGCGGCAGATTAGGATCACCGACCGCATTAGCAATTGTTACCGCCCAATTGTTCTCGGTGTTCCGGTCGATTTCTTTTCCCGCAACTTCTACGAAACTTCGATACTGTCCCGCGAAATCACCGGAAGGATCGATCACTACAGCTATCGTTGCGGAACCTCCCGCTGGTAGCTGTCCCAGCTTGCAATATACCCAGCCCGGATTTAGCTTCCATTTACAGGCGCCCTGACTTGGTTTCATCGAGACAACCATGCCCCTTGTTATTTGTTGTTTGAGACCAACATCGGTAGCGCTTTCGGGGCCGTTGTTTTTGACGATCACGGACGTCGTGATGTGAGCCGGCATTTGCACAACTTGAGACGCAGGCGGAGCGACGACCTCGACGTCGGCCGTGGCTGTGCTTGGCGAAAGCTTTTCCGTTAACTTTGCAATCACATACATGCCACTCCCTAACTGGTCGCTAGATGCCGTGATCGTTCTGAGGGCAAAATTAGGCGCGGACGCAGCCACTTCGGTGGCAGTCCGGTCTACCCAAACCGGGCTGTCGGGGTCGAATTCATCCGGCTCTGCATGAAAAACCCGCATCCTATTAAAAGTCTCTTCGTCAGCTACTGAAGGAACGCCAAAGATAACGGTGTACGGTCCAACAGCTGTCGCGTCGGTCGTAATTCGGTAGGCCATGTTAGGTATCGCCGCATACCCGCGTGGTAAAGCCGGTAAGGCAGTTAAATCCGCCGTGTCAATCTTGATCTTGCCCTTCTCGAGCACGTCACCCAAGTTCACTGAGATCGGGCCATCAGATGCTTTTTGGTCGCGCTGCTGTCCCGTAATCACCGCACCGCACAAAAGAAGGCAAACTGATATTGATCGGATTAGCGAGGTTTTCATCTTCTTGTGAGTTGCCGCGAGGTCACTTAGCATTACTCGCCTCAGTGAGCATGAATGCGCTCAAAAATATGAAACGAATTCATTGAGAATTAGGTTTCGCGCGCGCTCAAATCACAGTCAATCGTTGGTAAAGTTATATCTACCCTTTTAATACAATGCATGGCTATCGGATATTACTTTCGCTTGAAGTTCACTAAAGTCATAGACGCAAGTTATACGTATTTGGGTTGGACCGCTGGGCTCTTTGACTCCATTTGAGGGCGCTGGAGTCTTAGGCGCTTGCCTCAGAGTAAGGCGCTGAAATGCCCGTGGTTGGCGAGGGGTTGCTGAAATTCTGGGCTTCAGAGAACAGGATCGAAGCCAACCACCAAATCCGAGTCTTTGGGTTGTCAAGAGAGACCCTGTTCTTTGATCTAGTAACATTTGATCGAATTTATTGCAAGCAAAAAGTGTCTTCAATGCCTCTCGGCCAAGGCTATGTAGACTTCGGTTGGCCCGTACTAGGCAACTCAAACCGTATTGGGCCATCTGAGCTAACGATATAATAAATCTTTGAGAACTAATTGATGGTTCTTTGAGGAGACCTCACCTACAGCGTTTGGAAGTTCCTTTTCGCCTTAATTTCTCCGCAGTGCCCGGGCCATTATTTTTTAATAGTCAGCCATCACTGCTATTCCAACAGATCGTGCTGTTAGCTGATGGCTTAGCTTGGCAGACGATGTTCCGGCTGAGCGCAAGCATGTAGCGTTGACCGAGCCACAAAACAGAGCTCCTTAACACTCAGTTGGTTCTGAATTCGAATTAACATTCTTTTCTGGCAGTCACAAACATAGCGGAAAATGGCCCAAATGCATCGTCAACTTGAAAGGATGAGAGCGAAAAGAAATGTGCTATAGTTCCGCTACGCCTCCAAAAAAGAAGCGGGCCGACTTGTGCTAGGTACACAAAGCCAGCCCTAGACCATCAACCTTCACTACAAAGGATGACGATCATGACTACGCATACTAGCGCAACAGCGCAGGAAGAAACACCTCACGAAACCGAACCAACCATAATCACAGTCAGCGATGGTACCAAACGCCGCGCTGAATCAGTGATAAATGACCGAACGATTGATCCACAGTGGCAGACGATTATTCGTTACGCTTTGGAAGTAAACGACCCGTGGCTCGATGAACTCGTGAGCCGCGCCGAGGCAGGCGAAAACTTTGTCGATACGTTCGAATCCATACGAATGGCCGAAGCCGACGAAGATGATTTAACCGTAAAAAAGATCGATGCCTTGGCAGAGATAATCTGTCGGGCCAGCGACGAAGCTACGGTTGCACTATTGGTACTGATGGGACTACTTGAAAACTGCAAGTATCCGAAAGAAGCCGCGAACACGGCGAAGTATTTCGCCTTCAACTATTGCACAGAGTTGAACCTATATGGAATGGTTGATGCTCAAGTTGCAATGTTTGAAGCTAAGGTGTTAGCGAACAATACGGTTGTATCTTGACGAGCTCGACCATGGTAGCCGGTACCCACCACCGGCTGTCGCAAATCGGAAGTAATCAAATCCAGTCTCATATCGTGTGTAAATTCATATAAGTACGGCCAAAGACTCAGTAGCTGCTGACTCAGCTTCAGCTATTCCCGCTTCGATGCCCGTTTCGTTAACTGCACCATTCTCCAAAGCGAGTTTATCGATTGTTTGTCGCATCTGCGTTAAGCGCTGATCTGCATTTGTCTGATGTGGCTGGGCACTGTCTTTTACGTCGTGAATGTCCGTTGGCTGACTAAGAGCAATGTCGGTTCGAACATTTGCCGTAAGACTTTGTCGAAAATGATTTGCGATGTCGCTCGCGGCGTCAACAAAACTCCTAATTGTCGTGTATTCCTGTAACAAGTCCTTATTACGCTGATTCAATGCTTCTTGTACACGATCGAGCGGCGGGGTCAAGTCGTCGACGATACGAGCAACAATATTTCTGCCGACCGGTTGTTTGTTAAGCTCAGAAACCGTCGCAGCCTGTTCCACTCCATTGAGGCCTTTAAATAAAACGGGGAAGGAGTCACGGTTTTCACTAAACGTCCGTAGACCCTCATTGACATCAGCTAAACATGCTTTGGCGAATTCAAGGGTTTCGCCTGCACGGGCCGTGATCGTTTGGATACGCTGAGTGGTCTTACCGTACTGCAGTTCGAAGTGTTGATAGACGGTTTGGAGCAGCTTGGGATCACGAAGGATTCTGGCGTTTGCTTCGAGTCGATCTAATTCCCTCTCAGTAAATTCCGGCACCGGAGTCTCTTTGTGGATCTCGCCGTCGAACCCAAGTTCGAGTTCCAGGGTGTTATTTAGCTTCTGTGCAGTTTTCGTCTCATTTAGAAGATCGGCCTTAAGCTCCCCTCTTCGTTGTTCGATACATGAAGCAACCGCCTTGCGAACCGAATGTAGATCTTCAATTTGTCCGCGCATCTCTTTAATTTGCTTTTTTCCGTTTGCAGCGTTTTCTTTGTAGTCACGAAGCCCGCGCAACTTGAGGGGATTATTTATGACTCCGTAAAGTCGCATTCGATACGCAGAGATTGCGCGTTTGCTGTAGTCGATCTGACGCTCTTTAATTCGCTGCTGTCGGTCCAGGCGAACGAGTGACCATTGCTCGCCTTCGACCTCGAAGTTGTAAAGATGCTTCGTCTTCTCAAACTCCTCGAGCCGTTTTTGTGCCACTGCCACAGTAGACTCGACCAGAATTACGCGACCCTTAAGACGTGCAATCGAACAAGTTTCATCACTTTCACCTCCCGGATTAAGGTCTGGCTTATTTCTATGCGTGTCATGATCAGTCAAGTCTTTTCCATTGTTATTACTTGCTCCACTGTGCTGCACCTTTTGTAATGCCTCCAGAGCCATTGTCTTATCTTTTCGCCTTGCCAGTGCGCTGCCTAGATCCGCAGCAGAGTCTGTGTAGATGCGAACGTCGAATCGGGCGCGCGAAACCGCCACATAAGCCATTCGTTGGTTAACCAGCAGATCAGTCTCTGTCGTTTCCGCATTGACCAGGACTCGATCCATTGTCTTACCCTGAGATGAATAGCTGGTTACCGCATAGCCGTGGTCCAGATGAGGAAATCGTTCCGGGTTGAAACTAATAATCCGATCGCCACTCACCGCGACGGTGAATTCTCCCTGAGCGATGTTAATAACAGTCCCCAACTCAGTATTCTTCACCTTTACTTGCTCAAAGGGCGCACGAAATTGAATGCGATCGCCAACAGCAAACTGCCGCGTGGCTTCCTTGTAAACTGAAACACCAGACAGTCGTTTCGGGTTGTACGTGATCTGCTGTCCATCCTTAAGCTGGACGGTAATCTCGTTCTCAGAGTGGTCAGTATTCAGCACACGGCCGTAATCACCCTTGTTTATGCCCAATACCCTGCTACCCTTGTTGTACCGAATGACGTCTTCCTGAGGTACATAGGCGAGAGCGAACTTTCGTTCTGCGCTGGTCATGTCCTGCCGATTGACTAAAATCGCAGTCTCATGATCTGCATTACTAATGACTCCTTGACTCTGAAGTTGTTGATGGATTATCGAATTGATTGCGACTCGTTCCTGGTTGGCGGGCGAGATAACGAGAGTTCGCTTAGAATTGCTCACGTAATCATTAGCAATGGCCCTTATACGATCTTCATCATCGACAATTTCGGTGACTCGACCTTGTTCAAGTAACGTCTTTACGGCGCCAATCACGTCGCGTTTCGCAAGCTGTTCAACGGGAATTCGCAAGTCGGATTTCTGTCTTACGATTTCATCCAAGGTAACGGTCTGCATTCCAGCCTTAACAAATTGTTCAAAGGGAGCACCTGCGTCGACTGCCTGATGCTGTCCTGTGTCACCAACCAAAAGTATTCGGGCCGATGGACCAGCCTTCTCAAAGAAGAGAAACATGTTCCTTGTATCGGAGAGAGAAGATTCGTCCATTACATAAAGAGTCTTGTCGCCACCAGCGGAATTAATTTGTGGGGTCGAGACAAACTTCTGCAAAGTAGAAGTTCGAATGCCGCTTTCTGCGAGCAAGTCGGCGGCAACTCCAGTTGGCGCGAACCCGTGAACCAAATAACCGCTGCGCTCCGTCGCTTCTCTCAATACGCGAAGGGTGGTTGTCTTACCTGTACCTGCTAATCCCTCGAAGCCAATGATCCGATTGCGACTTCCAAGGATAGTTTCGACTGCTTCACGTTGAGTCTCATTTAATACGATTCCCTGTTTAGCCGTAATAGTGTCGACAAGAGGGCCAAGTCGTTGGCCATCGAGAATTGGTATTTGGGTTCCTTTGCCTGCCACTACGTTTCGGATGTTGCTTTGCTCCATCGCCACAGTTCGCGACGTGGTAACTTCGTCGAGGCCGGGATTTGTACAGATGCGAATGAAGTTGCCATTCTCGATATTCCTCTCGAACTCGTTAATTACGGCGTCGTAGGTCGTGAGACTTAAATTTCGCCTGAGCGCGTCAACGAGCACCTTGCGCTTATCAACTACAGCTTCGCGTTCGCCAGCATTTTCCCGGGCGAAGGTCACCGATTCTTTCGCGCGTGATCTGATCTCGTCATCGGGACAATTAATAGAGTCTCGCTGATGAGCCTGTTGCACAGCGGAAGAGGCTTGCTCGCCAAATCGGACATCCATGTCCAAATGACGAGAGCGCATTTCCTGGCGGTCGTATTGCTTACTCATGCGGTCTGTCTTTGCGGCTGCCTGGCGCAAACCTGCACCATCCGCAACCTGAATTCCCTGCTTGGCGAGACGAGCTTTCATTTCAGCGGCTTCGCTTCGGATATCTTCACGACGGGGACTGCTGGCTTGTAAATAGTCCTTGCTGAATCCGTTGATCTCAGGCGCGCCTGTACGTCCGTCAACCGTTATTTCGTAGCCAAGCTTCTGTAGTTCTGTTGCCAATACCGTCCGATAGATTTCTGTGGCGTAACGCTGACTGCGGTATAACTCAAGCGGTTGGATAGGCTTGATCCGACCATCATCAGTTTCCGTTACGTTGAAGATAACCGTATGAGTGTGGAGTTGTGGCGCGGCATAACCGCTACTGCGGTCCGGCCGTGCTGAATCGTGCTGAAACTTCGCAGCAATCATCTTGCCCGTGGTCTCCGCAGGATGATTACCGCCGATGCGAGCCTGTACGTACTTCTCTAGTTCGTTAAGAGCTATATCAACACTGCGATCGTGCGCTTCAAGTATTCGTTTGTCGCCGCCAACCAAGGCTGCGAGGGAGACACTCTTGGGAGCTGAGAAGGTCGCATCCCAGCCAGCACGGTGTTCACTTGTTTCGACTGTTTCTCCGTATGCGTTCTCGTATTTGTGAGGAGTAAGGTGGCGAACCAACTGGTCGCCACTCAGTGGGTGCTGTCCTTCGCAGAGCCGTTCGAAATGTTCTGAGTCAACATCTCCCTGTAGTTGCCATGCCTCGGCCTGTCGACCGAACCATTTGCCTTTAACGGATTCACCTTCGCTGTAGTAGCTCTCCTGAGTACTCGTGTATTCAGCATCAAAATAATCTTTAGCCTGACCGGCTGCCAGGGCTTTGCTGAGAGTCATCATTGCCTTGTCCAATCTTACTCAGACTTCTATTCAAAGATTTCCAGCTCGACCTCTCCCGAATTGCGCAGTGATGACTCTCTTGTTTCAACATCAGCAGTTGTGACTTCGGAGTGTTCAGCATCGTGGTTAGCTACAGATTCCGTTAGAGCCGAACCAGGCAAAATGGTTTCATTCTCGGCAAGTACGTGTTGGTGTTGTCTTGTTTGAGGGAGATGTTCGGGTGTGTTGTCGGTGTTCGTCTCGAGTTTTTTTAGCTCAGGTTCGCTCGCAGGCAGTTCACGAGGAATATAGCCTCGCGTAACAACCTTGACCGGCGCTAACGGCAACCTAAAAGGCACTACGGCGTCGCCGTACTTCCAGTACCCGTGAAGGTCCGGCAGAGCCATGATCTCTTCCTTACTAATCGCCTGCCGATGTTCCGTCGTCGTTGAATAATTCAGGGCATCACGACCTCTATCCTCGACGCTGGCAGTTGTCGCTATCCTGGGCTTCTCAACTTCATACTCTCCGATCGTATCGCTGATCCAACGTGCCGATTCAGACTCGCCGCAGCGGAAAAAGAGCTTGAGCTTGGGAGCTGCTAACATGGCTTTTGACAGCCGCTCATAGTATTCCTCGTATTGCGTTTTGCCCTGGGTTCCCTGAATGAGCTTGAGTCCGTACTTGCGTCCTTCCGTTTCAGTTTCATAAAGAGCCGGAAGACGGTGGAGAGAATGAACCTCATCCACTATCACCCAGCATGGATGTGCCTGGCCCCACTCTGGTGAGACTGACATCAAGCGTTTCATCAAGATGTTTATGAAAGCCGCTTGCAAAGGCCGCAAAGCCTCTCGCATATCCGTTCGGGAAGTGATGAAAATCCATCCTTTGCGACGCCTCGCCCATTCGGAAAGACTGATCTCGGACTGACAGTCGTGACGCTCTGGAAGGTAGCGCAGGATCTCGCCGAGTTCAGAAAGGACTCCAAGGACGCCGGCACGTTGTCCATGAGCATTCTTCGGAATCAGGTGTGCCTGTTCAGTTCCAGCCACAACCATGTCGATGGCGTCCTCGCTTCTGAGCCAATCGACCATCTGGGCCGGGGTCGGTCTAAGTTCCAGCATTCGTCCGAAGATGGCGCGCGCCGCTTTTAGAAAAAACCCGGATGTCGAGGCTTGGTTTGCGTCGGGCTTGCCGGGCAAGAAACTCTCGGCTAAGAGCTTCTTGTCGGGTAGAGATTGGAGTTCCATAGCCGGGGACCAGTAAGGCGATCTTTTATCGAGTGGATTCAGGATCACATCACCACGTTCCTGGTTGTAATGGCGCTTGACGAACTCACAGGCGGGGTCGTAGATCACCACAGCTTCGGCTGGCTCACGAGCAGCAATCTGTAAGAGGAAGTGGTGAATGGTCTGACTTTTTCCGGTACCTGGATCGCCGAGAAGCATGATGTGCTCGGTCTCATCTGCTCGCGGAATTGTGATCCACGTTGGGGTTTCTTCAAACCCAAAGTAATCTCGGAAGCTGGCGATTACCCGTTGGCGTAATCGCGTTGTCGGCCTCAATCTATTCTTCATTATTCTGGTCTTTCCGGAAGCAATGCCGGTATTCCGATACCAGCTTCTTGTCGTTTCCGCTCACGGGCATACTCCTTCGCTTTTAAAATTCGTACGCCGCGCAGCAGTTCGCCCGCTTCGTAATCCCGATTCATTCTCATGTCGAGCCTGACTGATGCGAACATCCCCGGCGCGACAATCAACGGAAGAGGAAGTAGACAGAACCAATACAAGCCGATCAGCGAGCGCCCGTCATATATCTGGTCCCGAAACCAGACGTACATCTGTTTGTCGATTTGCGGTAGAGATCGCCAGTAGAAATACTTATGAGAGATGCCGGCGTGTAGTTCGAAAAACGGTCCGAGCTTGGGATCGAATTTGACGCGGCCAGTCTCATCTCTGATAGGCGTAACCTGATTGTCAGTGCAACCAAAGATGCGCTCTTTGCCGGTGGCCTCATCGCGAACTACGCGTACCAGGAGGGTGTATTTCGATGGCCTCTTGAGTGGCAGAAACGATTTGATAGAAGCTTTGATGTACTGGCTCAGATAAAGCCGCTGAAGGGGGCGATACCCATATCTGGTCCGTAGGTAGATACAACCGACTGATGCCGCAGCAGCAATGACGATCCAGACGATCAAGTAACTGGAAACACGCCGCTGAAAGTTTCTGATGCGTGTCCGTCCTTCTTCGGTAAAGGCACTTGTGCTCGCCATAATCCTCGCTCCGTTGCGCCCTCTACTCTTTGTGATAAACGCTCCAAAGTCACGGTCTATAAGCCATTGCTTTCGGCATAGCTGGCCAGCGCGGCCTCGGCCAGTTCGGGCACTCGGTGCTTCGCATTGGCTCGTAATTTTTTCCATTCTTCACCCGTCAAATTGTGGTCCGCAAGTAATTGAAATCCCTGGGTTACGAGGTACTGTGCGCGTATCAGATACTGGAACAAGAGGCGCTCGGCAGGCATTAATTCACCACTGCGGCTCAGCTTTTCAATTAGTGCAGAACGAGCCCATTGGTGCGGACTTTCTCCTGCTTTTGCAGCTCGTTTTTCGATCTCGCTCCATGCTGCCTCAGTAATCCGATAGGAGATTGTTCTTTCTTTTTCGGGTCGCATCCTGACCTACCTTCACCCTCTATTTGCCGTCTCTAAAAGCGAGAGTCTCATGCAAGCAAGCGCAAACAATTGCATGCGCTTGCATGCGCGTGCTTGCAAGTCCCTTCGTTGCCGCTGTCTACATACGCATGCAAAAGTTTGCGTGCGTGTGCACCTGAAGGGGTGACGTGTCAAATAAAATCAGGTGCAAAGCACCTCGTAACGTTTCAAAGTCTCTCAACCGAATCTCGAATCTAAACCACAGCGCTTTGTGTATTAGCCCGTTCATTGCGTCCTGTCTCAGCAAATCGCATTCGTCAATTTCTACCCGCGATACTCCCTTGTTGTAGTTCAGAAGCATTGGCTGGAGTCGGGCTGATACGAGTTGCACCCCGGTCCTTTCGGTTCCTGTTATTGCCGACTTTCGGTGTTGCCGTGGAAACTTTTGTCAGTGTCGAGATACGTTCCTCTGCAGCTGCCAAATAGTTTTGAGTCGCCACCTTCACAGCCTGTTTGAGCTCGCCATTAATGGGAGGAATGACAGCTCGTTGTCGCAATAAGTCCGCTAACTGGAAGTCACTATTTGGCGCCATCACGACGATTTTGAACGTGCGCGTTTCACCCTCGGTTGAGTCGGTTACTTCGACTTTAATGCGTTCGGTTTTGGCTGGCATTGCTCTACTCCGTCCGAAGTTGTCAGGTCATTTGGTGCTACCGGGATCAGGTAACGTCACTGCCCGCAGCGGTTCAGGCGCGAAACCCAATGCGATTATCTGTGCTTCGCTTGCGAATGGTTGAGGGATTGTGATTTCGTCCAGACGAGTCGCCACGTAAAGTACAACATCCCTAGCCTCATCCTTTCCGGCAATCATGGAAGGCACCCTCAACAGCAACGCCGGACCGTCAGTTCGTTCTTTTCCAATCGAGACAACTTCAATGCAGAGTGGCTCAGACCGGTAACGCACCCGAAGTGTTCCGCGCTCCGAAGTGATAAGCACCGAGTTGTCGATAAGCCCCATTCCCGGTGGTAAGAGGCCGGCCTTTTCGACACCGGACAAGAGCGCAATATCACTCGCTGGAATACGGTGTAACAGCGATTCAGTGGCGGCAAACAAACTGACACTAAGAGCTACTGCCGTCGCCTCACGGATGCGTTCTTCGGTGCGGGCGACCTCGCCTTCCGATACACTGACAAATGCCTGGACTTGCTGACGTCGTTGTCGCTCGAGTATTTCCTGCGCCTGATTTGGCGGCAACGTTATGCGTGGATCGACACCGCCGATATCGTTAGTCAAGACACTCGAAATAAATCGCGTACCCATAATCAACGTGACAATGACGGCGGTTGTAATCAGGGGAAGTTTGTGTCGCAAGTCCATCATGCCTGTACCTCCTGTGGCATTCTCATTTCCGAGTTCAGCGGCTGCTGCGTTACCGCAAAAGCTGCTTCCACCCACGGATCGATTTCGGGATGTTCTGTGTTCGCCGCGTCTTCGAGCCGCGCCAAAGCCTTTCGTAAATTCGAGAGTTCCTTCTGCTCCTTGCCAAGACAAGCGAGGTACTCAGCGATGACGTTTTCAGTTAGCAGTGTCACTCCGTCTTCAGTTAGCGCCGTGAGCAGATCGATTGATTCGCGCAGTCCTGGCTTGTCTCTTACCTGCGGCATGTCCCACTTGATCAGTTGAGTGATCTTTACGGCTGCGGCAATCAAATAAGGGCCGGCCTTGGGAACTCTGGCGCGCAGAATTTGCACTTCTTCTTCCGCGGTGGCCAGGTCCATCCAGGTGACGAAACAGCGCGATCGAAGCGGCTCAGACAACATCTTCAGATTGTTGCTGGTGAGCATGACAATTGGTCTATGCTCACGCTCGCGAACACCGATTACTCCCGACAGTTTTGGTACGTTCGCCCAGCCGCGAGCCAAAGGTTGCAGCAAGAGGTTCTGGATCTTTAGTTCCAGTTTCTCGACTTCATCAACAATCAACACTGGCGGCGGCTCATTACGTTCAACCGCTTCGCTCGCATAAGCAAAGGCATCGAGAAATTCTCCTCGTTCAAAGAACTCTTCCGTCCACACAAGCGATCGTGCTGTCCGTGGATCGCTGCCGCTGTGAATCAACTGTTCAATAGCCTGCTCCTGAGCTCGCACTCGCCAGCTCCCAAGCACTTCGCCGACAGTCAGTCCTTCAACGCCGGGAACGTAAAAGAGGGTTAGGTTGCAGGCTTGCGCGAGTGCCTCACCGAGTGAAGTCTTGCCTGAGCCACGTGGTCCGCCGAACAGGATCGGGTGATACTGGCGTAGCGCTAGCGCCACGTCGGACAATGTGTGCGACTGTGGAACGTATCCGGTGGCCGCGAGGATATTCGCGAGGGCATGTGTGCCTTCGTCGCGGACCAATCGTCGCGGATCGACACTCGGTTTGTCTGAATCTCGTAGCTCCATGATGTGCTGAACCTCGCGCTATGGCTCCAGGACTGCCAAAGCAATCTTGCGCATCTCGGGTGACATTCTGGGTAGCTTCGCTTTGATTTCTTCAGGAGAGCCGTTGGCAATTAGCTCAGCAAACTCGCGCTCGCTAATTCCAGTCGCCGGTCGAACGGCATCCACATCAGACAGGGCGGCCAGACTTTGTATATCCAGCTCGGCATCTGCTTCCGTGCCTTTGATCGCAGCTGGTAGATTGGTCACCATCACATAACCTGGTGTTCCCGCAACGATCTCGACAAATCCCGCACGCCTGTTTCGATCCGACGGACCACCAAGTACACCGTTTAGTTCTTCTGAGACTGGATTAATCACCGACGAACGGGCTCCGTCGGAGATGATCACTGTGCCATTACTGCGTCCGCCAACCGCTGCTGTCGTGACACCGAGGGCGGCATTGCCAAGCTGACTGAGAATGCGCGTCCATCGGCTATCAGGTTGTCGTGATTTGCCTTTAAGTCCTGCGGCGCCATCGCCTCCAAGTACGTCGCCGCCAAGCTTCACGAACTTGCGGCTCTCGGGATCGATGAAGCCAATGATCGCAACGTAAGCTCGGTCATATTCGCCGCCCTTAGTGGTTCCGACCAGTATCGTTCCGCGCTTCATGGACCAGCCGTTTCCGACCATGTCGCGGGTAAGCTCCAGGCGCGCGAGCGCGCCACTGCGCAACGTGTACAGACCTCCGATGGTCCGTACTGGAAGCATGCTGCCAAATGGTGGCAACGCTACTGTTGGTTCGGTGTGGCTTACCTTGATTGGGTTTGGATTACTTGACGATCGTTCCGCATTCCGCAATGCCGGTGGCGTTCGCTCCTCAGTGCGTTCGCCGACGTAAAGCGATGTTTCAGCGTTGCGCTGGGAACGAACCGGCTGCTCATTTGTGCTGCCCGAAACGGGTGGCGAAGATTTGCCGGACGTCGTCGAATTCTCTGTGGCGTCCGATGAGTTCGGCGGCATATGAAACGGGTGCTGAGCATCGACCGGCGCGTTAGTGCTAGCACCACTGTTCGCTGCGCCATCTCGAGTAGCGGTCGCTTGTGCCTGAGCGTTCCTGGCGGAGCGATTTTCGCCCGTTAGCTGCTGCATTTGCTCGAGTGCTTGCTCAGTGCGGTTATCGCGGCCGGTTGTAGTGCCGGCCTTCGGTGGAGGCGGCAGAGTTCGCGGCTGATTCGCTGCTCGGCCGTATTCGACTCGCGTACTGAGTTTCCGGTAAATCACTACCGCCGTAACAACACTTGCTGCCAGCAAGGCAGCAATAAACGCCTGAGCAAAGCGGCGATGGCGGCGCTGCTTTCGTTTCGTCCTTTCCGCGGCAATCTCTGCAAGCGCCGCGGCTTCTTCGTCGTCTACCTCAGCCGAACTATTGCCACCGGCGGTTCTAGATGTCTCTTGCTCGCTTGCAACTCGCTGAAGGTATGGATTCTCACCCGCAACTACGCGCGTTGCCGATCCCGCTGCGCCTTCAATGCTTTCCGTTTGCTGCATCAGTTTGCCTCCTTATTTGGCTGTGACGGTTAAATCGGCTGTAGCTGGTTCGTCGGCAGCACTCATGTGCGCCACTGCGAGCTTTAGGTGTTGACGAGCACCGAGAATTGGCACTTCATAAACCAGTGCGAAGTAGCGCGTGGTACGAGCCGGTATGGCCCCGCCGGTTGCAGTGGAAGAGAGATGTAGCGTTGGGAGCCGGGTTCCAGCTTCGACCGCACGGCCTTGCTCATTTAGCGTCTCAATGTAGAGATCGGGATAACCCGAGATGACGCGTAGAGTCTCAGTTCCAACATTGCGAACGGCGAAGACCACGAGACGAGCTGAATCACTCAAATCACGCGTCGGCAGAACAGAGATCCTTAGGCCATTGCGCTCCCTGGTCCAGTGCCTGAACCACTTTGGATTTTTGAAGGCGTCACGCAAGGCAGCTTCGGCCGGTTCCCTGTAGTCTGGTTGTGGCGGCTGAACGTTCGGAGGTTCGATTGGCTTGGTCTGAATTGGTGGTTCTGGTTCTGGCTTAATAACCGGCTTTGCGGCAACCGCCGGAAGTTCGGGATTTGGCTGGATTCCGGTTAGGTTAGTAGCCAAGCCTGTTGAGCGGCGGGTATGAACCACTTCTTCCGTGTTGTAACTGATGACTACGCGATGCGCCTGCTGCTTCAGCAAAGCCACGGGATAAACCAGAAACGTGATGGCTATGCCACTATCCATTTGCGCGATAACTGTTGTAGCTGCCGCGATCGCTTGTGGACCTCGTGCTCGCCTATTCGGTACGAGAAAGCCGCTACCCGCCCGCAGCACGAGATGATGGTCGCGCTTGAGGGTGGGTGACTTCTCGACTGTAACCAGATCAGAATTGCCGGCGTGAACTGCAAAGAATTTGTCACTGGCGGGAAATTCGATCAGCGTCACGCCGTCCTGGGCCATGCCGATCCGCAATAACGGATTTGAGCTCGCAGCGACAGAAATACTGGCTTCTCCTGACAAATACTCGGGAGCATTCAGCACGTTTGTACGAGACGTTGGTGCGGGTTTGAGTGTAGCTGTGCGCTGTATGAGCGGTTTCAATTGTGCCAGGACGTCAGCACGCACACCCACAACTGCAACTATGAACGCGGTAGCAAATCTGATGCTTATCAATGCATGTCGTATGTTCATGGCGTCTCCTCACTGCGCAGGCTGTGGCGTTGCGACGGAAATGGCGGCCGGACTCTTCTCAGTCGCCGTCGTTGATTGCGTCAAGATCTTCATTTCGGTGATGCCGGCTATGCGGAAGCCACTGTTCTGGTTGTCCTCAGTCCGTTTCGCGGTATCTGGTCGCAACGCAACCGTGAACACGAGCTGCCGCGTGTCGTGCTGGGCAACACCGCCCACCGTTTTCGTGATCTCCTGCTGTCCTATTACCTGAACCTTGTAAGGATCGTCGCGACTGAGCGTGACGGACTGAGGCTTCCAGACGGTTTGCCACTCTTCACGCCGCTGAGTCTCCCACTCACCTGAGCCTTTGACCTCCTCAACAAGCGTGACTGCTGCTTCGGGCGTCATCATCTTGAGCCCGCGTGCTAAGTCTTCTCGGCGCGTTCTTGGATCGATTTGAAAGAAGCTTTCCGCCCACCGCGTGACCAGATATTTCTTGTCACCGTCACCAGGCCGATCCGTAAGCACTTGCACCGATCCAGAAAGGGTGTAGTGCTGATCATCTCCGACCACGCGATCGCCGTCCGGAGTACGTTCGACAACTATTAGAGAGGGATTGCGAGTGAGCTTGTAAGTAAGCAGTCCTGCCAATGCGAGACTAAGCGTCGCGAACAGGATCGCAGCAATAGCAAGCCGCAGGATTGTCCGTATGTCATTGGGATCGCGTTGGCAGACGGGAAAGTAAATTGCGCCCTGTGTGTCTGTCGCGACTTCCTCGCCTTCAGCCATTTCCCCATCAGGCGGAAATTCCAGTGCTTCGCTTGATGTACTCATAATGTTTCCTACTCACTACTCAATGAATCAGATCGTCATCATCATTGGTGCGTTCTTCAGTTAAATCAGTCAGTAGCGGGTCAGAAGCTCCACGTTCTTTCTTACTTCCCGCACGTTGACGTCGCCGGCTTCTTTTGGCCGGACGTCGTAAGCATTGGGCCACGCCTCCCATTAACTGGATGAAAAACCAGCCAAGGCTATACACCTCGGCATCGCTTACGCGGACACTGATTGCATCAGACACTGACTCGGTTTCTTCGTCAGTAAATGCTTTCAGAAATTCGTCCAGCGTCATGCGTCGGCCCATGTCTTCTTCCTCTCAAACTTCAAGAAAGCGAATCCTCGTTTCACTAATCGCAAACAACACCAGAACAACGGCCGTGCCAAGCATCAGGAACAGGAACTAATCGAGGATTTCAGAGGCTTGCGTGTTGCGGTTCAGGGGAGCGCCGAGGCGATTGGCCCAGTGTCACAACCTGTCACACTTCGTCACAAAGTGTCACAGAGTGTCACAACTGTGACACTCTGGAGAGGGACCTACTCCCGACAAAAAACGACCATTGAGCACCGTATGGTTACTCGCTGGTCGTTCTTTAGCCGATCGCGACGATACTACGCCTAATTGACGTAAGTTGAGTTTTTCTTATTGGACCTTGCGGGTTTGGTGGTGGGCCTAGGTGATGAGTTTCTGGTGGGACCCGAAAAGTAAAAGCTGTCCTGACGACTGTTATTTAACGTGTTGTGAGGATCGTTATCTTGAGAAGATTTATCAACCGTGATCGCCGCCTGAGAGATCACTGAGCGAGTTAACATTCGGTAAATGATTCCCCCACGTGCGACGTACTGGCGCGTTTCCGCATATGGTGGAATGCCTCCCGTGCGCTGCCCACGAGGATTGATGATCTTGCCATTCGGCAACACCAAAGTTCTGCCGTCCCGAAAAGCTTCCACTGCGCCTTCACCCGCATTGTAGGCCGCCAGAATCAGTTCAATACGTGGCCCAAAGCGCGTCCGCAAATCTCGCACGTAGCGAGCTGCGGCATCGATTGATTCTCTCGGGTTATGTGGGTTTGTAAGTCCATAACGTAAGGCCGTGGCACCAGTAAATTGCATCAGCCCGTAAGCGCACGGTTTCCCGTTCTTATAACTCACCGCGTTGTGTCTAAACCGCGACTCCAAATAAGCGATGGTCCACAACAAATGCGGATCGACGTTGTAGCGTTCTGCTGTCGACGCGATCAATGGCTCATAAACCTTGGCGCGTTTGCGCCAGGTGTTTGTCGTTCGACTTCCTTTCTGCGCTTGTGGGAAGACGTCCGTGCCCAATAACGCGATTAAGATCAATAGAACTGCTGGTCTCATATTTCGCTCCCTCCTGCTCGCTCTCTCGCAAAGCTGAGACCGGCTTCAACTCGCGTGGCATAGCTATTGTTTAGTGAGGTGCACGAACGCTGACTCAGCCGCTTCGGTTGCCAGCGCAAACAAAATGGAACCGCAGCTTGTGCGGGGGGAAGTCAGTGTTCGAATTGGCTCACGGTGCTGGTATGGACCAGCGCCGTGAGCTCAAGAGGAAATTCAGTGAACTAACACTTCGATCCGTAAAGGAGAACTAACATGGACCAACCAACCGGTGCCTCTGGCACACTCGTTTACCTCCCCGAACAGTCCCGTGCGGGACGATGGGCTCAAGCATGTTTCAAAGCCGCAATCTTCTTGCGCATGGTTCAACCGCTTGTGGTGTTTGGCGGCGCCGCAATTCTCGTCTTGCTTTCCACAGTCGGACCCGTTGCTGCACAAACTGGAGGACCAATCATCAGCGGCGGTAACCCGAATGCTCCGATCACCGGTATTCAGAACCTGGTGACACTCGGTGTCTGGTTACTCATCGCCGCCGGTATCGGTGGCATTGGTTGGGCGCTCATTAACGGCATGCGCCGGCAGTCCTGGGGCGCCCAATTGATCTTCGGTGCGGCGTGCCTGGGATTCGGCGGGATTGTGGCGCTGTGGAATGAATACGCAAACGGGCGCAGTCCGGATCTACCAGCCTTTTAAGCAAATGTGTTAACGGCTGGTCTGGTCACAAACGACGAGTAGGATCAGCAGGCTTGCGGACTTGATCTGCCGATCCTGTTGCCGTCACTGGAGGACTGATATGCGATTTCGACCTGTGCGACCCAACATCTATCTACCGGTCATCCGTTTCGGCGTCCTTATAAGCGACTGGAAATACATCCTGGCGGCGACACTCGTGGGTTATCTGGTGCCGTTCTTCTTTCGGCTGAAGTTAGGGTTCGTGCCGCTCTGGTTTGTCACCGGGATTGGAGGCGCCGCCATCTCGTACGGGTTCTTCCGTTACACAAAAGTAGGCCGTAAGCCTTATTGGTTTCAGCACTCAATCAAAGCGTTGTTTGAGGGCTCGCGCGCACGAAGAACGTTCCCTGCCGATCGTATGCGCAGAGCTCGAAGCGAGTGGTTATTGATGGCGAGATGAGTCGATTAAGAGGACCTGATCATGGACCCAACTTCAATAATAAGCGGTCTTACTGCTGCCGCCGCGTATGGCCTCGCTATTGGTACGGGTTTGCGTCTAATTCCGACTGCACGGCGGGCGTCTCGAGATCTTCGCAATTTTTCCCGGAGTCCCGACGGTGCTCTTGAAAGAGAGCGTCTTCTACAACGGAGTGTGCAGACCAAAGCACGACGGCTTTCGGGCCGCACACGCGAGTCATCAATCGTTGGCTTGTATGGAGATGTCTTACGTCATGCCGATGGTTCATATACACGCGGCTACGATCTGCCACTCCAGCCAACAATGCTAGCTGCGGATGAAGTGGCGGACACGTACATTGATGGCTTTGCCGATATGCTCACGGTCGATCTGCCGGCAGGAACGGTTTTGCAGTTCCGTTATGCAGTCGGTCCTGATCCAGGACGCGCGATCGCCGAGCACCTGCGGGCGCGCAGTTATAAAGATGCCTATTTCCCCGCCGCTCGACTTCACGATCTAAACCTTGATTTCCTGAAAGCCATGGCCGATACGGGCGTGTTTCGGCAAGAGCACGCTTCGTTGTTCGTGCGTGTTCCTATGAGCCACGAGAATGACCGCTCTTTGCATGGCTTCAACACGTTCTTTGCGTCAATCATCAGTGACTGTCGCAAGCATCGATTGAGACGCCTCAGGCGTCGCGCGGCTGAACACTGGTCCAAGTCCCGGAACGACGGAGTTGTCCGTCGCATTCGTGAACATGAGGAAGAAAGTCTTCGCCACGCAGAAAAACATTTTCGACTGCTGGAGATGCAAAGTCCTGTCAGTCTGCACCGCCTGAACCGTGAACAATTATGGCGGGCCGTCTATCAAAGCCATGTGACCGGCTCGCCCTCAGTACCACGTCTGCCGCCATTCGACGGACTTGATCTGCGAGACTATCTCTGTGCAGAGACCATAGAGGACCGTGGCTGGTATCTGATGCATGGCATTTGTCCTGCAACCATCGTTTCTGTCTTTGCACCTGGGGAACAGTTCATCGCGGCTGATGCGATGCGTACGTTGACGGCCCATCCGGGACTCGCTTTCAGACACACAATCATCACCGAGTTCATCAGCATTGATCGTGAAAAGGCGAAAGCAAAACTCGATTCGCATATCAAACATGTAGAGAGATCTGGAACCCGCGCTGATGGTCGTTACGAGCTCACGCCCGAAGCAGAGGCGTCATTTAACGATCTAAAGCAGACCCGGAAGGCCATCACCGGCTCCCGTGAGGCGCTGGTCAAACTCCGTCAGTACGCAGTTGTCTATGGTGGTCCCGCTCGCACACCGGCCGAGTTGCGAGCATCAGTCAAACAACTCGATGTAAACGCAGACACGTTGGTGAGCGCGTTTCAATCACTTGACGGCGTACAGGCCGCCCGTGAAGAACCAGCGGCGTTGCACTGTCTCTATCCTGGTACGCTGGTTGGTGAAGCGTGCAATCAAACGAACGGTCGGGAGCTGACTGAAGTAGCCCATTCACTCGC
Source organism: Pyrinomonadaceae bacterium (assembly GCA_036401595.1). GTDB lineage: Bacteria > Acidobacteriota > Blastocatellia > Pyrinomonadales > Pyrinomonadaceae > PSRF01. Next base: position 40,696 of record DASWUM010000068.1, on the reverse strand, counting down.
CGCGTTCATTCCTGCTGAATCATCCTGGGGCGGGTCACATCGTCCGCATACATTGTTGACCACTGTCTCCGGCCGGCTGATTGGTCTGAACTTGTGGGACAAGTCGAGTCGCACAAACATCAAGTCGCCGGTTGTGCTGATTCTTGGCGAGCCCGGCGCAGGCAAAACTATCTGTGGCGCGAGGATTATAAACGACGCTCTCGCTACTGTTGCTAATCTGCGCGTTCATGCTCTTGATAATGGCGGCTCACTCGCCCCGCACGCGTTCGTCACCGGCGCAAGATACCATCGCTTCACTCCTGAGGATCCCAAAGCAATCAATATCTGGGACTTTCCCGAACTCTCCTACGGCAAAGATCTGCAACTCAACAAGGTCACCGAACAGATTTCGCTGATCGTTATGGACGCCATGAACCTCGCTGAGGCAAGTGATCCGCTGGCGCGCGATCTGCTCTCGAAAGCTGTGGTCCAGGTGCTGAAGAACATCGTGCCGCGCAATGGTCCCGGCAAGCCGCGGCGTGAACCCGTTCACTCTGATCTGGTCGCCATGCTGGAGGCTTACGATTTCGGCAGCGACGCGCTTAACGATCGCGCCCGTGAAATTGCCCTCGCGCTCGAGAAATATCTTGGCAATCCCTGGCTGGATGCACCGACGCACTCAGACTTTCAAATCAGCTCCGCTTATGACGTGTACGAACTGGACTCTCTCAACGCCTTTCAACCCGACATCAAGCAGACATTGGCAAACCGTATTGGCGCACGTGTCATTCGCGCGATCGGCGAGAAACAGCCTGATGGAACCCGCGCCCCAACGTTGGTGGTATTCGACGAGGTCCATGAGTATCGACACAACTTCCCCGGTCTGATTCCAGTCCTGAAGAAAGGTACTCGCCACGGCCGCAAGCATAACGTGGTCACGATGATGATGACGCACACCTATGACGATTTCGAGGGTATGCACGACGTCACGAGCACGGCTGGCGTTAAGCTGATTGGCAAACAAACCGGCGATCTGTCACTGCTGGTTCGAGACGCGAGACTCTCACCGCGAACCATTCAGGCCATCAACGCGCTCAAAAATGTTGACGGTCTGTACACGCAATGGGTGATGGTCCTTGGCTCCGGCGATCATCAACAAGTCGAGGTTGTGCAAAACAATTTAAGCCCCACTCTCCTTTGGACATTCACGACACATCCCGATGAGGCCAACGCCAGAGCACGAGCGGCGTCGCTTCGGCCTGAATGGCCACTTACCGAAGTTATCGCCTGGCTTGCTTCACAATATCCGCAAGGCTTGGCCGCCTACGGTCTGTTGTTCGACGAAGCATTACTGACAGAAGAGTCACTCTATTCCAGAAAGTGAGATGGCTATGAGAAATCGATTATTACGATACGCAATTGTCGGAGTACTTATCGGAATACTGATCGTGCCGGCAACACCTGTACAGGCACAGTTCACCGTATGGGATCCGACAAACTACGCGTTACAGCTCGCCAAGAAAATCGAAGAGGCGAACCGTTGGCTGGAAACGGTTCGTCACTATGCCACGATGGTCGACAAAACGATCCAACAGCTCACCACGATGCAGGGCGTCTTGCGCAACGTCGACGAGCAACTGGCCCGCAATGTGCGGCTCGTACGCTTCATCAGTAGTGTGGGCCAAATCGTTCGCGGCTCATTTCAACTGAAACGACAACTCGAAGGCATGATTCGCTACCGCATCGCGATGCTTAAAGGCATCGATGACCGTCTGCGTAACGGCATCTTTGATCCCGAGCAGGATCTAAGAGATCTGGAGAACTATCTGAAGTTCACGATTGGCCGCTCAGCCGATCAGACTGTCGCTCGTCTCGATAAGCTTGCGCGCAACGATAGCCAGCTTGAAAGCTGGTGTGTCCGGCGTACTGAGGTGCAAAAGGACCTAGCTGTCGCTCGCGAAGTGTTAAAACAAGCTGAGCAACAACTGGAGCTCGAAAAGAGCAAAGCCGACGTCGATCAGTCAAGTGTCTCGCACCTCAACGATGTAATCCTCCAGCAGCAACAGTTAATTGCAGAGTTGGAAAAAGAGCACGCTCAATTGCAGGACAAGATTACCGAACGCGCAGCCAAATACGGATTGAGGTTGCAGGACATGGAGAACTTTGCCTTCTCGATCATGGCGGCTACTGATGGTTGGTTGAGTCTTCAAGATACTAAAGACCAAATCGAGCGCACATTGACGGATCTCATAATCAACGGGCACCCAGAGCAGCGTTAGAGCGAGGGAATGATGTCGCAACGTAAGTTTCAACAAGTCATGTCCCGTTTCGTGCTGGTGGTGGGAAGTTTGTTTGCTTCCGCGTTTACAGCACGCGCGCAAACACCGGCGCCGAGTGGTCCTACTCTGTCGGACCATATTGCCCGGCTTAGCATCAAGGCAGCTCAACTCCTTCCCTATCTCCAGAGCGAGGTGCTCAGTCATATACAGGATTGGGTCTACGGGATTGCGGTCGCAGTTGCGATACTGGTCCTGCTCTTTAGCTTTCTGCGTCTCTGGCGGGAAAATGCAGGCGGTGGTAATTCAAACCTCATCTTCTTCTTCCTGCGATCGCTCTTCTTCTTTGGTCTGGTAGGTTCCAGCGTCTGGCTCATTGGACAGATGGCGGCGACTGGCAGGGAGATTGCCGAAGGCAGCGAGATCAACGGCAGTGCCGGCCGTGGATTGCTGTTCGAGTTCTACAAGGCGCAGCGGGATAGCTTCAATGAATCTTACGAGAAGCTGGTGATGGGCACGTTTACCGTGAAGGTTGACGGACGTGATTTCACAGTTCAGCCCAGCAGTGATAGCGCCGGCACATTTCTCGGGGTTCTGTATGACAGCGAAGGGACGATCAAGGATCTCGACAAGAAGCTTAACGACTCATCCTACACCTTGCCCACTCTCTTCAATCTCCTAAACGCATCTCGCACGATTCTGGAAGCTGGAGATTTCTGGCTGCTCATGCTCGGTGCCGTCCTGGTTCTCATCTTCAAGGCGGCGGCGCCATTGATGATGGCTGTTGCCATTGATCAGAAACTCGCTCACAAGGTGACCTATCCATTCGCCTGGGGCGCGGGCGTTTTGACGTTGATTTGGCCCGCGGTGAGCTACTTCATACGCGCACTTGCTTACCTCTTCGGCAACATGGCAATGGCTCTTGGAGATTCTGAACCACTCTACAACTGGGATTACGCAACGATGTACGCGATTAAGAGTAACTTCGCCTCTCCAGTGTACGTCGTCGCGATTGCCACTTTGATGATGACGATCGCTGGCGGCTGTCTGTGGATCTCGCCATATCTCGCTTACCGCTTCTCGATGGGTCAGGTTTATGAAGGTGTGTCGGCCGCAATGTCACAATTTGCAGCGATGGTTATTGGAACCGGTGTCGAAGCCTACAGCGCGACGGCTGCCGCATCAATAAATCAGTTGGCTCAAAACACTCAGGCCCAGGGCTCATACGATGCACAAACTACTGAAGCTCGTGCTAGTCGTGAATCCGGCATGTTGCGTAATCAAGCTGCATTCATCTCTGGTAAAGCTCAAGCCCTTTCATCAGCACAGTCTACTGCGGGTGCAGCTACGGCCGCGGCTCGGGCTGGCGTGAGCCAGGCATATACGATGTTCGGCAGCGCAAATCGCGGGGTCGCGGGATACAACGAGCAAATGGCCCAGGTAAGTACTCAGCGCTCGATTCGAGATAGCAATATTCAAAGTGCTCGTCAGGCGAGGGAAACAAACACGGACTCACAAGTCGGGCGGAAACAGGAGTGGTCCAGGGGTTTGGGTAATATACCGTTGTTTGGTGGTCCTATCGATCTGATCCGTGAAGGTGTATCGGGAACCGTGTCTGAGGCTTCTGGCGGTAAATACGGAGCAATGCCTCTCACGTTACATCAACGTGGTTACGATGCTGCACGCATCGAATATACGACCGGGGTTAACGCGAACGCGTCACAAAGTTTCAGTGAAGCCCAGAAAGTTGAACGTCAGACAGGTGACCGCATGGCCGCTATTTCGACACAGCAAGGTAAAGAAACGGCGGGAGCTGCTTACGTGGCTGCCGGCACATCGATCGCCGGTCACGAATCTGCGCTGGGAATCAGCAACCAGGCTATCCAGATTGATTTTAGCGGAAGGATGAATAGCGCCAACATCATTCAAAATGCTGCCAATGAGTCTGCCAAGCTTCAGGCGATAGCCACGATCATTAGCCGTGTGGGAAGCAAGCTGGCCCAAGACATAGAAAAAGGTTTAGAAATGCGTTACTGAGGGGTGGGCGTGAACTGAGCTATAACTGACTTATAACCGTAGGATGCGGGCTTGAGTCCTGCTCGCTCAATAACTCCTTATCTTTCGAAGATTGAATCAGTCTTAGTCGGGCCTTTCATACGAACAACGCGAACCACAAAGTCTTCGATATCAGGTACACTGTAGTCTACACACATCTCTGCAATAGCATTCGGCACGCCTCTCTTCTTTCTGCGCTCTTCAAAAGGGTAATCTCGCATTTGTTTGAAAATCTGACGACCACGTGGCTGCGGCTTGTAGATCGTGCTTCCAGAGTTTATCGGCGATAGTCTTAACCTCTCCGAATAGCGAGCAACTAATTGCTGCATGTCGATAGTCAGCACAGAGTGAGTACGATTCCTATATGCTCGGGCTGAGAGAAGTCGTAGTAAGCGCTGTCTAGTTGCCCAAAAGAATACCTTGCCATTCAGAAGCTCATACCACTCACGCGGGGTCATCCCATCCAAACATTGTTCCAGAGAGCTTTCTCTCATTGGGATTTGATCGCGGACGACGGCAGGACCATAGCGAGGGTGATCTAACAGCACACTTTTGGGCCGATGCTGGCTCTCAATTGCTAAACGCTCCTCGCCTTGAATCTCATAGAGATCAAGGAGCGCAGTCGTACTTAATAATCCACATTGCCTAATGCTGTCCCACGATCCGTCCTCAGCCATGTGATAAATCTGCGGGTAGAGTTCGGCAAGGTATTCCGGTGTGATGCTCATTAACCTACCAACTTCTCCTGTCAATAATGCTGCGGAAATCGAAACGCGTTGAGATGAGTGAAACAGGAGCGGCGGCTACACGCTCGACCTCTTCTATAAATCGTATGGTGTCATTTGTGAGCTGTTCATAACGACGCGCTTCTTCGTTCTCTTTGCGCAAGTAATCCGTGAATGTAAGCGCGATATCTGTTGGGCCATTGATCGTAGCGGCCCTGCGCAGGAATTGCCAATCGAACTCTCCGACGCGGCGACGTCGATCAGTGGTTGATGTGCGTTCTGTCCGCAGAAGTTTTGCCCTATCAATACCGGACCTTTTGGCAACTTCGGGCCAGGAAATCTCCTGGGGCAGAGGCCCTGAAGAACCATTGCTTGGACTCTCCACTCGTATGGGAAATGTCCGGCACACCATGATTATCTTTCGGGTGCGCGTGGGCGAAATACCAGCTTCGGCTAAAGTGCCCGACGCCGAAGTATCGCGTGAAGTAACGTAAGGATAAGTACCGTGATAAAGGCTAAGCCCAATACCCTGAGTCCCCTCTACCAGGATCCGATCCCCTCGACTATAGGCTTCCTCTAAGACTTCAGCGGCCGTGCGTCTGGTAAACGGCCACAGTTCAGGGACGTCGCCGGCAAGCTTTGTCCCTTTCCCACGGTCAAGAATTCGTCGCGCCGCGGCAAATCCTACTCCTTGACCTGTAGAGCCGATTCGGGCTTTTAATCCAGTTTCACGAGCTATGTCGTTTCGACTAATAACCATAGCTTGCGGATCGATCATCAACCGATCCTGGTTGACGTTACAATCCGCAATCTCCTGAAGCAGCTTTTCGACATTAAGAACGGCACCCGGACCGAGCAGTAAGCGCGCTTCACTTCGAAGCGTTCCCGATGGTAGTTGATGATGAGTGTATGGACCTTCATCTAGAAATACTTTATGACCTGCATTGGGACCACCCACGCGCACGATAAGGGAATATTCGCGTGCCAAATACGATACGACATGGCCCTTGGCTTCGCTACCATACTGGCCACCAATCACTACATCAACCAATCTTCCGTAATTACGTGAATACAATGCTAGATAAGTAGACGCCTTAGCTAAGACATCCTCTTTCCGGCACAGTTCGGTATCTATAACAACATCAGCTATTTTTTCGAGACTGTGCACACGCGACTCGGTTTTCTGGTTGAATACTTCAGCAAATGATTTGAGTTCTTTGATTCCACTGTCCTTCCGCTCTTTGTAGCGACGTTCAAGGGCCGGCTCGGGGGTGTCCAGGTGAATGTGCCGGACCAAAAACCCATAAGCCTTACGAATTGCTTTGATCTGTTCCGGTATGCGGACTGCGTCGACGATTACAATCGCGTTAGGATCTCTTGAGTCAATGTTGCTTATAAGCCTACGAAGCGCATCACGCACCCACTCACCCTTCGTTTGTTCGTCCAAGTAAGTTCCGAAATCCTGCAGAGCTCGACGCTCTGCCTCAATTTCTCTGCCGAGCTTCTTACGTGCCAATTCCCGTATTACTTCCTTCGTCTTCAACACGTAGATTTGAGGGTAGCTGCTGCGTAGCTGCTCACACAGTGTTGTTTTACCTGACGAAACACTTCCGGATATCAAAATAATCTGTTGAGGCATAGTTAGAACAACCTTTGTTGATTTGGCTCTTTCACTTTACCGTGTGGTAGGTCATAGACAAAGACCTCTATTCCCAAGCCACACAGACTCTCATCAACAATCTCACTTACAACGTCCCAAGAACCACCAGACTGGCCTGTGCCGATTCTCGGCATGTGAACAGAACTTCCGTGCTCAATAGCGAAGGGAGCAACTTTGTGCAAACACTCTGCTAAAGCTTTGTACCTTATGCGAGGCTTCGGTGATGGCCCATATCCGTGTTGTGCAACCACACTCGCGAGATGCAGAGTCGGTTCAATCTCAGTAAAGTGAACGCCCCCTAGCCTGAATTCTGGATCTCGGTTTTGTACCCATTCAGTAAACCGAGTTTGCAATGTTGGCCATTTTGTACGAACACTTTTTGCAAACCCGGCTCCCCACGTGAGGGCTTTGTCATTGACTAATTGAACAATCAAGCGGTGACCTCGACCACGCGGGACCGTTGCATCCCCTTTTAGATAAGTGAGCAGCTTGCCTTCGGGAGATGGAGATTTTGGTGAAACGATTCCAAGTACCCGCGGAAAGGTTTGGCCCAAATAAGCCGGGATACCTAAATACTCTGCGTAGCATTCTTCAGCCGTGTGCAGCCACTGCTCAAGCCCTTTTGCCGTATAGCCAATGGCTGTACATTCGTGAGCTCTTGCCATTTTCGGCAATGCAAAACCTGGACGAAGCCAATTCTCCCAAGATCTCGACGCGATTGAATAATCCACGTAATAGCGCGCGCTACCGGTGTCACGTCTTGCGGCAAATACAACACAAGCTCTTTCCGTAAGCCGCGTGAGTCTAAGCAACACAGCCTCAGAAGATACTTGATATTTCTTACGGAGTTTTCCGATTGCATCTACACTTACAGTTAAGTCGTTTTCTTTCGCCAAGCTACCAAGCGGCATCAGTATTTCCGACGCCGCAAGATTACATAGCATCTCCAATTGCCATTCATCCTTGGCCATGTCGCTATGTGTCCCGCGGTGCCTCACAGCTGCTGCACAGTCTGGGAACAAAGTGTGAGCGATCTCATGAGCCACTGAGTACCTTATTCGAGCAGGCGGTCTCGTGGGATTGAATTCAAGAGTAAAATTGCCAGATGCACTCGCAGTAGTACGTGCATCTACAACTTCTTGAGTCGGAACTACGCGGATTCGTAAAAGTTCTGCGAGTGCAAAAGGATCATACGGAGGCCCACTCCATCCTAATTCCAACGCACGCATCACCGTTTCTCTAGCACGCTGTGTGACTGTTTCTATTGGATCGCGGTCTCTAGCAAACAGCAACACGGAATCATGGGTCCAGTAACTCTTTTGACTTGTTCTCGTCTGCAATTTAGTGCGTTTCGCTAAGTCAGGTGGCCGTAACAATGATTCAGGTAATTGCACCTCATCTTTAGCAATTGCAGCCTCTGCCTTTTGAACTTGCTCCACAGTTGTGGGTATGAGCCAACCCTTGTGGCGAAGTGCCGATTGGATCAGTCGCTCAGTTTCGATATTGCTCACTTTGCGGATTCGGCGTGTCCCACTCATACGTCTCTGTCTTCCTCGGTAATTGTCTCGTGTGTTTCCATGTACTCTCGAATTTTGGCAACCGCACGTTTGCGGATTTGTCGAATATTTGCTGGCGTCGCATTAAGATCGGCAGCTAAGTCTTTCATCACTTTGTTTGGCAATCTCTGATTCTTCGCACCAGGCTTAGACCAAAATGCCGTTATTCTTAAAACCTGCTGTTCGCGATCATTTAGCGTGGCCCAAGCCGCTTCAAACAAATTGAGACGCTCCGAGGGAAGAGCATCCAAGTCATCATTTGCCGGTGGCACAGCATACGTTTCAAGCTCTTCATTATCGACAAATTCAACCTTCGGCTGCTCGCGATAATAATCGTGTGCGAGGTTCTCGCTTATAGCACCCAACCACGCTCGTACTGCTTTTTGTTGACCAGCAGTATCAAGCGTGGGCTCCGACGTGAAGGTATTGGCCTTCTGAAACGCACGAACGAACGTATCTTGTACGAGTTCCTCGATTTGTTCCGGCTTTAGGATAGGCAGAAGTGCGCGCCTGCACAGGCCGTAAACATAGTCAACATGGCGATGATAAAACTCATTCCACGCGGTTTCAGACTGCGCACCGCCGTTCGACATCAAGAGTAGTAGTTCGGCGTCGCCCTCAGCCATTCCCGGTTGATTGCTGACCTGTTTTACCCCAGTGCTATACACGTCCTCTTAATTAAACGGAGATGCGTGACATAGCGAATAACAGCCCCATGTTTGTCACGCTTTATCGTTTCATTAGTGAGTGAGAGTTTATCAACGATCTTTGAATTAAGTGGTATTTATACACTAAACGATGCCGCTAATGTGAGACCACTGGTGCAGCGCTCTGCCCAATTTGCGCAAGGCAAAAAACATGCAGAATTTGACAGGATCTCCCGCGTCGCTATAATGGAAATACATATGACATTACTGGTGACGTAACCGGTCCATGCCAAAACAAAAACTTTTAACAAGAGACGCAGTGTTACAAGCGATCAATGCCTGGATTGTTGACCATGGTCTTCCACCAACCGTTGAGGAATTGCGTCGAAAATTGAAGCTCGGATCTACAAGGACAGTTCTCCGATATTTGAGTTGGCTGGAAGATGAGGGAGATATCGAACGCTGGAGCGGAGCTCGCGGCATCAGACTACTAAAAGGCTCAAGCCGGGGCTTCAAAACTCGCGCTGTCCCTTTAGTGGGGGAAGCTCCTGCTGGACCACTAATGATAGCCGAAGAAAATCGCGAAGGATGGGTAAAGTTACCTCAAGAGTTTGTCGCGCCGGCAGATGCTAAGTATTTCCTGCTGCGAGTTCGGGGCGATTCGATGAATCAAGCAGTTGTTCATGGTGAGTACATAGATAACGGAGATTTAGTCGTGGTTCGTCAACAATCCGTTGCACGTCCAGGAGAAATCATAGTTGCTCTTGTCGATGGTGAAGCGACGATCAAGCGGTTGGTCGCAGGTCCTAATTACTACCTGTTGAAGCCAGAATCGAAAAATAAACAACACACACCGATCGTGGTAACCGAAGATTTTCAAGTCCAAGGCGTGGTAACGCGCGTGCTTAAAAAAGGAGCCTTTTTATTAAACGAAGGTAATTAAGAACATGCGTACACTTTTAATCTCTTACGACTTAGGCGTCCCTGAGACATCAGAGGACTACAAAGGACTCATTGCACATATTAAATCTTATGGTCCCTGGGCTAAGCCACTCTATTCAGTTTGGTTCGTCAGAACTAATAAGACTTGCACTCAGGTTCGAGACGAAACCGAAAAATTTTCGGATGCCAACGACAAGCTACTAGTAATGGATGTTACTGATGACGACTGGGCCACCAAATCGGTTGATAAAGCGGTAACTGATTGGATGAAGAAGTAGCTCTAACCTGCATGAAGACAAAGGTCAAAACTAATAAGGAGTACAACTATGGCAAAGTATAACCGCAATAGCGGTAAGCCGTGGAAACCAGCTGAAGTATCGAAACTTCGTGAACTCGCCAACGGGAATACACCTACTCGAGTAATCGGATTAAAGCTTGGTCGAACACCTAACTCAGTAAGTAATAAGGCATCGCAAGAAGGGATTAGCCTCAAACCAACAAATCAATCCCCCTATAACAAACGCAAGCCGAAATAACGGTGAAAGGAAAGGATTCATATGGCAAAGACTGTAACAATCATCGTAGAAGGTGCTCCCCACGAATGGTCAAAAGACGAGAAGATCACTTTTGATCAGGTCGTGACTTGGGTCTTCCCCGATTACTCGCCATCGGACGGAAAGGCGTACACCGTCACATTCGAAAGAGGCGAAGGCAATAAGCCCGAGGGACAGCTCGTCAAGGGTGGTTCTGAAAAAGTCAAAGATGGGATGATATTCAATGTTTCTCGAACTGGCGAATCATAATGAAGATTTAAAGCGTCTTCTAGAGAAAGGATACGCAATCACTGAAGACCATGGCTATCTCGTGATCCGAGACATTCCATACCTGGATAACAATGCAAATTGTCAAACGGGTGCAATAGTCATGGTTATATCCGATATTGACGGGAAAAAGGTAAAGCCGCATGATCATCAAGTCTACTTTGCGGGCTCACATCCTTGTGAAATAGACGGGACGCCAATAAAGGGTCTAGGAGGTGGCACGACTACCCTTGCACTTACGGCTAGCCCTGACGTCGTAGTACAGCGTTCTTTTTCGAATAAGCTGGAGGAGAACGGAGTACTGCGAGCCTATCACGATTTTTTTGAAAAAACAGAACACTACGTAACCATTATTTCTGGTCCTGCAAAGGAGAAATGTGATGCTACGCCATACACTTTCCGACTCGTGGAAGAAACTCCGACCAAGTCAGTTTTCAAATTCCGTGACACTCTCACCAGCCGAGCACAGATCGTAGACCTCTCAGCGAAATTTTCGGATGAGGTAGTGGCTGTAATCGGGCTTGGCGGCACTGGTTCCTATGTTCTCGACTTTTTAGTCAAGACCCCGGTGAAGGAGATTCGGGGCTTTGACTTTGATGACTTCCACGTCCATACAGCATACCGTTCACCAGGCAGGCTTACAGACACCGCAGACACCAAAGAGTTGGGTAAAAAAAAGTCGGAAGTCTATACTTCCCGCTACCAGAATTTTCGGGAAGGGCTTCACCTCGAACCTAAATATATTGTTGCTCAATCTCAGGAGGATCTTAGAGGCGTCACTTTCGCGTTTGTTTGCGTCGATAAAGGCCAGTCACGAGCAGGAATATTTGACTTACTTATTTCCAACCGAATTCCGTTTATTGATGTAGGGATGGGTTTGAAACGAACGGAGGGTCCGATCGACGGCACACTGAGAGCAACGTACTATTCAGTGGAAGATGCCCAGAGATTACGAGACTTAAACTTGGCCGAACTCGTTGATGACCCTGCAGACGAATACAGAATCCATATCCAAACTGCTGAATTGAACGCGCTAAACGCAGCATTAGCTGTCATCAAGTTTAAACAGACCAAAGGATTTTATCTCGACAAGGACGCATTAAACAGTCTTGTTATGCAGGTAGGCAATACAAAGACACTACACGAAGCCTTATGACCCACAGATTCGAGCTCCGAAGGGTCCAATATATACCGACAAAGTTGGACCCGGGGATTTTGTACGTTGCTGAGGAGTTCAAAGCTGCTGCGCACCTATGTGCGTGCGACTGTGGGACAATCGTGAGAACTCCGCTAAACAGATGGTTCCTCACCGAGACAGAGGAGGGTCCCTCGCTGGATCCTTCGATCGGTAATTGGCAAGAGCCTTGTCAATCGCATTATTGGATACTTAAAGGTGAGACGAAATGGGCTCCTAAGTGGAGTACCGAGGAAATAGTTGAGGGACGGGCGCGGGAAATGGCTCGACAAGAATCCTATTATAATAATCTTTCTGAACAACGTCCCGGCAGAATCCAACGGATATGGAATTGGACGAAGAAGCTTTTTGGTAAGTAATCTTGGACCATTTTACACTTCGAGTCAATTATCAAAGTGCGCAGTTTTTCCATTCTGCGCGACTTCATAAACCTTCGCATACTTTTCTCGCGACAACTATTATCGACGACCCGCACTTCAAAACGTACTTCGTGAGGCTGGTGCCATTTCACAACCTTATCGTCGGAAGAAGCGCAAATCTGCGTTAGCTGACCCATCCGCTGCCACTTTCCGGCAATCTTAACCTCGGCATAAAACGCATTCGAGTCATTGTCCGCTCTCCACCCGCCTTGACCCCGATTACGACAGCTATCGGCAATTGAGAGTTTTACCTTTCCCGTCCCTACAGCACAGTCTTCTCGCCGTAGTAGCCCTTAACCTGAGCCGCGGCTTTAAGCAGTTTTATACTGAGCGTTTATCAGTCACTTCGACCTTACGAACGTCGTGCTTCGAGTCGAACCAAACCTGTAGGTCGCGCTGCAACAGTGTTATCGATCAACTCTACAAGGCGAGGGACATTCTCAATAATTAGCAGTATATCAGCGATCGTTTTTGCGCCGGATTCTATCCATTTCTTTGCCGCTTGCGACCCGTACAGCCGCGTGATTAGCTTTTTGATTGCTGCTCGGACCTGGGGATTTGTCACAGTACACTTAAGAAACTGTGCAAGTTCATTAATAATGCATAGCATCCGAAAAGTGCCAGTGCATGTGCTGATTCCGAAACCAGTAGCAAACGCATTTGCCGCGCAGCCCGCGGAATTTATCTCCCGAAGAAATTCTTGAAGAATCGCCAAATCAAGTTTAACTAAGCTGCCGTGAGAGGCCGACAATTCCACTCCAAACAATCCTCTTCCTATAGCGTCAATACCGAGTATCGATATTGCCGCAGGTGATAGTCTCGTCGCATCGAAGTGCAGGTACTCTCCGTCATGAAACGTCGTCCTGAACCTTACTTCGCCGAACGGACCAATAAGAAAGTTAGTGTTTATGCTATTGTCTGAGACTGGAGTAGATGCACCGGTAGACGGACTATCAAATGCTATGTCCAGTTGAAACCAGGTACCGCAGCGGTTCGTGATCACCACATCAGCAGTAATACGTTCGTTTGCTCGAGTAACATTCTCACTTCTGATGTCAAATGGATGGTTCGGATCGCCATCATTGGAGAAGAAAAGCTGAAGAACTGGCGAGGTAATAACAACGTTACCCGTAGCCACTTGCGATTGGGCACCATCATCGTCAGTTACGAGAAGAGAAACAATATGATTCCCATGAGATAGCCCTTGTGTGAAGCTGCTTGCGGTGGATACTACCACTTCATCGATTCGCCATTCCCAACTGCCAATCGTTCCATCCACATCAGAACTTCTGTCAGCGGAGAACTCGACAAATACGGGGCCAGTAGGCGCCGTTAGATTAAGTGTGTGACCTTCCGTAGCGGAATTAGAGCCACTCGTCATCGTAAAACCAGCAGTTGGAGGTTGATTAGGGATTACATCTCCAGCAAGCTTATAGATTTTGGTGGAGTCCCGATCATTCACATAAACCGACCCGTCGTCTGCGACTGCGACACCGCAGTTTGCGCAAAAGGACGTCGTCTCTATTGAGTTCAAGACTTGGCCGGTCTCCGTATTTACCAAGAACAGTTTAGGCTTGTTGCTGTCAGCTAGATCTTGGCCGAACACATACATAATTCCCGCCTTAATCACATGAATAGGAGAGGCGCCAAAAGGGCTGACGAAAATATCGGAGTTGCGCCATAAGAACGTACCATTTTGGGAAACGCCCAAAAGCCTGGTCTGGTTAGGATCAAAAGGAAATACGGGATAATCCAGAGCTAGTACTATCCCGTGGTCATATCGTTGCAGAACAACCTCTCTGTCTGTCGATGGAAAAATAAGTTGAGAGTTACAATTCACATCCTGCCCGGAAATACCGTCTCTGAACGAGGTAGCGACGCCTTCTAATCCACCGACAAGGCTACCAAAGAAGACGCTTATATTATTTTGGCAGACCTGTGTCCCAGTTCCGTGGTCTATACCTACGAATGTACTATCAATAAGTGTGTAGATGTCCCGCGCAGGACCTTGGACCAAATGAAAGTTTTTACTGCCGCTGCCATAGCTCTTTCTCCATTTCATGCTTGCATCTGGATTGAATGCGACGACAGTACTCGGGAAACTCGTGAAGGAAGAAAAGACACCTGACTTCGCGTATACTGTTCCATCCTGACTATCAACAATCACTCCTGCCATGGCCCAATTCGGTTCTGTTGTATCTGGTGGAATGATGTTCTCTACAGGCCACCCCGGTATTGCCTGGCCGGAGGAGTCGAACGCGAAAATCCTGTTGTGCGTCGTATGGGTATATATCCTATCGCCAGGTCCAATTAGGAGCGTGTATCCAGAAAAGGAATCAAAAGGTAATGTGTCACTGCTTCCCGGTGCTTGCCAATTCAACGTGCCTTCTGGCGAAATGGAAAAGAGGCGCTGTGTGAAATTTTGGCCACCAATGACTAACAGTCGCCCTTGGCTGTCAACCACAGGCTCATTAAATCTGAAATCCGCTAAGTTTGGATTCGCGGAACCATCGAAAAAAAGTGTTGCAGTAAGAGTTTGAGTCGACTGAGCAGTTCCAGTTCCTGAGAATCGACTACTTGATGTAGCGAGCAGTCCGATGGTAAGAATCAAGAACAGCCTGAACCAGAATTTCAACCGGTGAGAGATAAGCATGTGGGTGCTCCTATATCAGAAAGAAGGATCTTCCGAAAAGCCAGTAAGGAACGAGATTAACCGCTCGGACTATACTCTCACCGAATTCGGGCGTCAATTTTCACGTTAGCTGTCATGAGGGAAGTTGTATCAACAGTTCGGTTTGCGGATAAAAGTTCCGTCGCATTCTATATATAAGGCGACACCCGGTCGCGTTCTTTACAAAACGATAAATAGCCCCGTCTAGTTTTTGCGCGGAGCAACTCGACGTATATGAATCAACTTCGCTTTCATGGTGACGAAACAACCAACTCCTAACATTTTAGGATTCCATCTGGCCAATACGTGGCCAAAAATTACTGCAGTCTGCCTATACGCGATAGTAAGGAATGGCAAGGAATGTTAAAAACCCTCGATTTGTTCAGTGGCTGCAACTGTCGAAAGGCAAATACTTACGTTTTTGCCGAGCGTCTAATTCGCAATGCGTCGCCGTTTGCCCCTGCTCCACCGTTTGGTCAATCACTTACCGCCAGCACTGGGCGCCTCTTTAGCCAACTGGCCAAAATCTGACTAACTTTTCCGAATTAGGTTCACCGCCTCGACTCCACTCGCTTACTGCTCTAACCGGCGCGCAACGCATGGTTACTGGAATGTCTGAATGTCCAAGCACCTGCGCGATCATGAATGCATGGAACCGACTTCCACTAGTTGATGACCAAACGTAGATCGAAGATCTTCCAGACCAGTCCTTCAATGCCGGTTATTTTGCAAGCGGTGTGAAATTCTTTCTTACTTGAGAATGCTTGAGCCGGTTTTGTCACTCGAACAGACATTCGTCAGGCCGTTTGTCTTTGCAGAGAGCGCCGAGCGCTTTCTTGTTTTGAGTTCGATTTTAGAATCAGTCGTAAGTGGCGCGATGTCCAATCAACCTGACATCAACCTGGGCTCCTCGTCATCTAATCAAGAGCAGCTTTCAAGCAAAGGAAATCTCAGGTGGGAGAATGCTTTCGGGAGGCAAGTGGTGTATTGGAATTATGGGCATACGGAGGTCCTTACATGCAGTGCCGTGCGCCTCCAAGAAGCTCCAATCTGCTATTCGTTGCTGTTTTTCATCGCATAAAAACCGAGAGGCAGAACCACCTTTTTGTAGGAGCTGACTCCACTTGTTTACAGATCTTTTCATAGAGTCGAACCAGGCTTCAACTGCTTCGTTAGTTGCTTCAGCAGCCCGTCCTCTTCGATGATGTCTTCGGGCCTTTTGTAATCTTTCAGCAGGTTGTCAATGCGCTCGTTGTCAATGGTCATTTGTTCTCCTGCGCTAGCCTTACCTGGTTAGTTCGCTCAATGACGATTTACACAAACTACTTACACCCTCATGAAGTTTGAGAAAATTCCCGTAAGTTGCTTGTATCGAGCTCCCAGGATTGACTGCAATCCGCACAGGCTGAACCGAGAGCGGAAAGTCAGTCTAAGTCTGTACAGTTGTTGCACCGGTCGTGACCGCAGGCAGGGTCACTGCATTTCCATTTGTCGTGATGGTTTTCATGACGACATTTGCAACATCTCCAACTCTTGTTTGGGTTCACTTCCAGGGTTGCGTTTATGGTTGTATCTGTCTGCATTCTCGTTCTCCTCATTTGCGCCGGGTGAAACCGGCGACCAAGATAAATTAACGATCTATTCCGGGGCGTCCCGCTGGACAGTTAGCAGCAAATTTTGCCATTGAAGTTCTGAATGCGGTTATATTAAAGTAGTTTTCTTATTTCTGTTGTCGGGTTCCTCTTAACAACCGCTTATATACCCGGTGACACCTCGGGCTGGACCTCAGAGCCTACTAGTTTATTCCTCTGGACCAACCCACTCACTATACAGGGAGAGCCTCCACATGGACAATGTACCTGAGTTGTTAGCTGAAGCCATCGAATTCACCTGTCGCGAGTCACCCCTGATTGAGCAGTTGCAAGCTTATTCTTCAATAACGACCAAAATAGGCCAACCAGATGAACTGGCAATAGCTTGGGCATTCAGAATGCGGTGTCATGCTCGTCTTGGCCAGTTTGCGGAGGCGAACGACGCACGCCAAAAAGCCAGACAGTATTATGCAGCGCATCTAAAACTTGAGGGGAAAGTCCTGAGCCAGTATTCGGCCGATGCCGGCTACGTAGACGCAGATATTGGTTTAAGCGATATCGTCGAAAATCCATGGCTATATTACGTGCTCGGACAAGGATCAAGTTTCGCTTCCTCGGCGTATATGATGCAAGGCGATTCCGAGGAGGAAAGAAATAACCATGCGATGCGATCCTGGACATTCTTCGCTGACGAAGAACGGGACCTATTAAAGCTCATCGCAGTGTTCCGTTTACGAGCCGGACACTACCGTCAGGCGGCGGAAACGTTTGACCGTCTTCTTAAGCTGCCAGAGTTACAGACCGCAGAGCGAATGGGTGATATGTCGTGCGGAGCGCCATGGATATGGTTCCTTGCTGGGAGTTGTTACAAGGCGTTAGAAGACCGTGGCCAAGCCATGAACCGATGGCAGCAGTCGAGATCTTTCGAATCATGGCGAAGAATCGACGCAGAAGGATTTGCTATGTTGGCTGGTCCCTGGATTGAAAAGGCGAAAGCTGCACTTGTCCAGGAAGGATTGTCTTTGCCGCCATCAGAGAATTCAGCGTCAGCCACCAGGCATCTTGCTACCGCTTGGCAGTGGACGATCAGGGCAGAGGCGGAACTGGAGGGACTGGATCTTTATCAACTTGGTACCGAGTTGAAAAACCCAAATAATAATTTCCATAGATACGTTGCGGCGGCAGAAAATGAGCTTCAAAACGTTGAGCGATTTGATCCGTTTGTGAGAACTGAAGTAACAAGCCCGGAGGGTGGAATACCTACGTGGATATCTTATCCGTTCCTCAAGGGATACGTTCTTCATTACTGGGGGTTCGTGAATCTAGGGGTCGACGATTTTGAAAGAGCTATTACGGCTTTCAAGGAAGCATTGAAGATTAGACCTTCTTTAGGAAGCTACTTATGGATGGCATTCTGCTATCAAGGAAAAGGCGAGAATAGCGAGGCCAGAAGGTTGTATGACCTTTGTATAAGCGGTGCTCATGAACTTGTTGGCTTGATTGAGGAGGATGAGGAACGCGAGTCGATCAAACAAATGGCGATCCTGCTGTCGTCCGAACTTCCTGTGATCAGTATTACTCATTTGTACCTACATATGAATGGGCAACAACATGGACCTTACCCAATAGCAAAAGTTAAGGGCTGGCTTGAAGCAGGTCAGGTACGAGAGAGCGATTTGGCCTGGTATGAAGGAGCCGCGAGTTGGGCGCCGTTATCTTCTGTACCTGGTATACGTTTCTGAACAACAGAGGGCACAGGAGGCGGGTGCGGTGAGCAGTGACCGGGAACTTCACGATGCAGAGGCTCACGCGAATGCCATGTTCGCAGGCGTTCAACTGTACCTTCAATACATGCGCAGGTGCGAGCCCATGATCATGTCCGTGCTGCCGAGGCCGGCGCTGGGGCACCGGGACAACGCGGTCAAGGCCGTGTGGTTGAGGGCGTATGCGTGGATGCAGAGCCTTGAAATCCTCAACCACACCAAACACATCCAGGCTATCTCGGCAGGAAACAGGTCACTGCTCGAATTCACGGTAGACCTCGTGCTGCTGCATACCGACCCGACCAACAAAGGCGGCTGGAAGATGTACCACCTATCCTTCTCCGAACGCCTTAAAGCCGCCGAGCTGTTGGTAGACTTCTATGGTGCGGGGAACCTCCCTTCCGTCCACGCCGAGGCTCAGGCGTTCATCGCGAGAGAGAAGGCTTCCATAGAGGACATGCGTCGCAACTTATGGCCCAGCCCTAAAGACCCAAGTAAGGGGATGCACCCCGACCGCTGGACGGGCCGTAACCTTTTTGAGGACGTGCGGGCGGCGGACGCCGCGTACGGTGACCAGATCCGGGTAAGCCTCGGCGTGTCGCTGGCAGAGTACTACCGGACGGAATACAGGAGGATGAACTGGCTCATCCACTCGACGATGAAGGGCGTCAGTAACCTCGACCGCCTCTATTATTCCACCGCGGCCATGCTAGCCTTGAAGTGGTGTCAGGACCTCGCCATGTTCTGCACCCAAGTCACCCTCAGAGACCAGCAGTTCAACGACGCCATCGATGACCTGAACATTCAGTGGCGGGAGCTGCGCGACGAAAGAGCCCGCAACTACGAAAGACTTATGCGTGAGTATGAGGCTGGTGGGCGGCCTCCGGGTGAAGGATAATAAGTCGATTCTCTCCGCGTTGTTGCTGAGGAGTTCATATGGAACAGGCCGTCGAAGACGCTATCGCCGCTTTGCTTAAGGCGTGGTCCGATCAAGGTTACTCACGCGAAGACTTGGAGGTTGCGGAGGAAGGTCGAACTATCACCGTAAACGTGCCGGATGATCACGACAACGCTTATTCAATTGAGTTTGACGAATTCGTAGAAATCATCGACGAATTGAAATCGGCGAAGATCGACGCCGAGAGGGGCTACATTCGAACGAAATATGGAAGTTATCAAGTGGTGCTGCCAGTAGGTTATCTCGCTGAAATGGCGGATTATCACCAGACAAACATCGCGGTCACTACGGAAAACGATATCACCCTGAGCTTTGGGAAGAATCTTTTCATCGTTACATTCGCGGCCGTCAGTGTGGGTGCCCACCACGAGTTTTACTCCCCGTCAACGTTGTCGGTCATCTCCGTAACTTATCCTTCTCCGGAAGACCTCTTGCCGGAAGCCGAAGAGTCGAAGTTGATCGATGCTTTTCTGTTCGAACTCGCTTCTACATACGACCTTCTATTCTCCAAGGTAGCGATGGAAACCTCGTTCGACTTCAGCGATGAACCTTTCGAGGAACTGGTCGGCGGAGGCTCGGAACTGAAGATACGAAGGCTCGAAGAATATAACGACGGAATGCGGCTATATTTGGCGGCGCTGCAAGTCAGCGATCCCGAGTTGAGATTTCTGAGCTTGTTTAAGGTCTTGGAGTTTTTCGCCCCCGTTGTTTTCTCCTTGGAGGAGAACGAGGCGATAAGAAAAAAACTAGATTCCCCGGCCGTCCTCATGCCCGACGCCGAGTACATTCGTTCCCTGATCGAGCTCGTTAGGAGCATGGAGAAGCGGAAGATTGATAAGGAGTTAATGAAAGCCCTGTTCATCACCTGCCTCGACGTAGTCGAGCTTTCAAAGTACCTGCCCGCGTCGAGGCGCAAGGCGCTGAGCTATGAGAGTAAGAAGGTTGAGATAGACGCTTTCTCTAAGGAACTCGCCGAGATGGTTGTAGCCACCCGCAACCAAGTCGCACACGCAAAGTCCAACTACCAACCCGCCGCGAACGAGCTCCGTGTGGACGAATTACCAGCGTTTAATGAATTCCTGCGTGTCGCCGCCGCGCAGACGATCCGCTGGTACAACAGGCTACCGGAGCATCAAAAACTCGCCTCGGCTTGACGCGGCTCGATCGTCATATTACCGATAGAGCCAATCGAGAGCACCGCGTTGAGGGACTCGTTGTAGCAACCGTAGTGCTTAGGGTCGTATCCTCTCGCATACGAGAAAGACTCAAACCCGGCGTGAAGGTAGCGCCAGTTTTTCTTCTAATCTTTTTATGCGCATATGAAGAGTTGTGCGCTTGAGACCTAAGCGCATCGCCGCCTTTGTGAGGTCGCCGCCAACTTGGGCCACTTCTCTGAGGTATAAATCAAGCTCCTGACATTTAAGCAGATGCAGCACGGCGGCTCGGTTTTTGTTCAAGCAGTTCAGTCCCTGGGAAAGTATGATTTCGTGAGACTTGTCAAGATTAGATAGGCTATTGAAATCTAGATGAACGGTGAGATCCGCAGCAGATACAAGACCCGTGGATGGAGCATTGACTGCCAATCGTTCGATCAGGTTTTCCAGTTCTCTCACGTTTCCGGGCCAAGAGTAATTCTGCAACAGCCCGAGCGCTTCTGAATCAAAGCGAAGTGCCCGGACGAGCCTGGAGCTATCCATGAATTTGATCAGAAGAGCCTCAATGAGAACCGGCAAGTCGTCCAAGCGGTCACGCAAAGCGGGGGATCGAATTGGAAGGACGTTAACACGGTAATAAAGATCTTGGCGAAACCGTCCTTCGGCAACCTCTCGCCTGAGATCACGATTCGTTGCCACTACTACTCGCGCATTAGACTTAATTTCTTTCGAGTCTTCCGATCCTACTGGGCGTACCTTGTGTTCCTGAAGTACGCGTAATAAACGCACCTGCATCGACGATGACATTTCTCCAAATTCATCCAAGAAGATAGTTCCCTTACCCGCGGACTCGAACATTCCTTTCTTGTAGCCGGTGGCGCCGGTGAAAGCACCTTTGACATGACCAAATAGTTCAGACTCAAGTAGCGATTCGGTAAGAGCCCCGCAGTTAACAGCCAAGAATGGTTCGCCCTGCCGTGCACCTAACTCGTGAATCGAGCGCGCAATCAATTCTTTTCCTGTGCCTGATTCACCGCTGATCAAAACAGTCGAACTGCAATCGGCTGCTCTTAGAATAGAAATCTTTAGATTACGGATCACCTTTGACTGACCGCAGAGCATGAGGTCCAGCTGCATAAGGCGGGAATCCTTGTTTGCAGTTCGCCGTCCGTGAAGCTCTGCTCCATCAATGAGCTGTTGGTCTACGTTCGCTTGAAGGCGATTTGAACTTTCGTGGCCTAATTTCATTTCAGGCACCCTGTGGTAGTAGATGAATCATGTATGTAATCCACAACAGGTGTGTGTAACTCACAACACCCTTTCCGGAAAGCCTTCAGGTTAGCGTGTGACGCGGAACTCGCCTTCGCGGCGATCTAATAGCCCCATTTTTACTGTGCGCTCCTACCTGATTAACGCACTAAGATCGGCAGCTTGTGCAAAGCCAATGCCAACGTAGAACACTGTTGGTTCCGGAGAATTATGGTCCATGGATCAGCAGAATGCTTGATGGCACGATGGATGCACATAGACCTGGCCTGGGAGGATGGCAGCTGAGTAGCTTTCTGGGTAAGGCTACAAGTCACATTTGAACCCAATGCTAGAAGAACAGAAACAAACGTGGCACCGGCCTCTTGAATCGCCAGGGCCATTCTTGATGACACCAGAACAGTGTGCCCAATTCTTGGGCATCAAGATCAACACTCTTTACGTCATGAAGTCTCAGGGCCGTATCCCCTATCGCAAAGTAGGTCACCTATTGCGCTTCGACTTTGAGGAGATTGTCGAATGGACCAAGAACAAGAAATGAGTTTGGAAACGAAAACAATTCAGGTACTATTCCGCTCAACCTCTGTGGCTGCAACCACGAACGGAGGTGATGTTCTTTGACAGTCAGGAAAAGAGGCAATGAATGGTGGTACGACTTTGGGAACCACAAGTATCGAGGACCAATTCCCGAAGCGCGTACTAAGTACGAAGCGGAACAAGCCGAGATCAAAATCAGGCGTGACGTGTTTGAGGGCAAGTATGGCAAGCAATTCGGAACAATGCTCCTTGCAAAGTTTGTCGGCGATCCCAATGCGGCAAACGATCAGTTTGGTGAAGGCACGTTTCTGGATTGGGCCAGGCACAACAAACGATCATGGAAGCATGATCAGTTTCGCGTGCGGGCGGTGCTTCGAGCTTTCGCCGGCAAGACGTTAGGCGAAATCACGCCCGCTGCAATCGAAACGTTCAAGAGCATAAGGTTGCACAGCATCACGAAGCGCAAGACGAAACGGAGCCCGGCCTCCGTCAAACATGAAATTGATCTCTTGTCACGCATATTCAGTCTAGCTGTGACATGGGGCTTGGCCGATTCGAATCCTTGTAGTCGGGTTACCAAAATCAAGTTGCGGAACCAGCGATATAGGTATCTGCTACCTGATGAGGAACCCCGGTTGTTAGCTCAATGCACCGGTAAGCGAAAGCACTTGGCAACGATGATTACCTTCGCGATCGGTACCGGCGCGCGTAAGAGCGAGCAATTAACTCTCAAGGTGCGACAATGCGATTTCTTTCGTAACCTGATCATTTTCGACAGAACCAAAAGTGACAGACCGCGCTTTGTCGAGATGAATAGCGAAGTGAGGGAAATTCTATTGCCGCTCTGCAAACGCAAACGACCCGATGATTATGTTTGGCTCAGTCCAAAGACCGGCAAACCATTCGACGACGTCAAGAAAGCGTTTGTCAGTGCTTGCAAGGATGCGGGAATCGAAGGCTTGGTCTGGCACGACCTACGGGCCACTTACGGCACGAGGTTAGGCGAGGCAGGCTTCAACGCATATGACATCGCCAAGCTGATGGGCCATGCGAATATTTCGACGAGTCAGCGTTACGTTCGCAATTTGCCAGTTGGCGCAGGCGAGGCAGTCATGCTAAAAAATCAGCGCCGTCACAGCAGCACAGGTCCCACGCTCTCAGCGGGGATTCGGGCCCTTTGATGGTAGAGCTAAATAGTTGATAATCAAGGCATGGCGGGGTAGCTCAGATGGTTAGAGCGTGGGATTCATAACTCCAAGGTCGTCGGTTCGAGTCCGACCCCCGCTACCAATAAAATCAATAACTTAGAACACTCGCTCTTTTGAGCTTGGGAGTTCCAACCCCAATGCCACTCTCTTACTGTGGCATTGACAACGATTAGTCGAATTCAGAATTACAGCAACTTTACAACAACGTGATGATTGAGCAAGCAAAGGGCAATTTCTGACCCGAATTTCCGCGTTACTCTTATAGTTTTGGAAGCTTCCATTGCCGGGCGTGCAAATTGGAAGTTAAGCCTTACCGAAAGTGTCAGCTGTTAATTAGCGCGTCCTCCACGAGTTCAGTTTCGGCCCCAAGATGCTTGGTGTGACGCCAGGGACCCATATAGAATACTCTCGGTTTTGTACCTCCGCATATAGTCAACCACTTGCGTGCTTCCTCGGCCAGTCGTCATGCCATGTGGCTCGGCGGAACAGACATCGATGAATGCAATTTCTTTTCCTCTGTTGCCCACTTGTTTCCTCTTACTTTGTTTTGGAGTAGAGGCAGTTGCGCAAAGCCAAACCACTGGACGGATTGAGGGAACCATTAGGGATCAAGCGGGAGCTCTCGTTGTAGGAGCAGAAGTCAGCGCGACTAGCCGAGTAAATCATGAGGAGCGAAAAACAAGAACGAACCACAAAGGGGCCTTCGTACTTCTTCTCTTACCTCCCGGCTCTTATGTACTGCGCATTAACGCCGACGGATTCCAGCAGCTTGTTTTTGACAATGTTATCGTAAGGATCACTGAGACTACTCGAATAAATGCTGAGATAAACGTTGGCTCAGGTCCGCAAGTCTCAGTTACGATTTCAACAAGTGCAGCACCTACCCATGCTGATGGACCGGGTCTCGGCCGCGTAGTTGACTCACGGGCAGTCGCCGAATTGCCACTAGCGACCAGAAATTACACTCAGATCCTTGCTTTGTCACCAGGCGCCGATGCCGGTCTTGCGGACAATACTGGTGTGGGTCGTAACTCGCAAAACATCTCAGTAAACGGTGCCCGCCGCACCCAGAACAATTTTCAGATCAATGGCGTAGACGCCAACACTATAGGCACCAACAGCGCCTTGTTCATCGCCGTCCCAGCACCTGAAACGATTCAGGAATTCAAAGTTCAGACTTCCCTCTACGACTCGACGTTTGGCCGCTCGGGTGGCGGCAACATGCAGGCGGTCACGAAGGCTGGCGGCAACGACTTTCATGGTGCTGGTTATGACTATTTTCGGGCGCAAGGCTTGAACGCAAACAATCCTTTTCTCCAAGCGGCCGGCGTCGAGCGCCCACCATTGGAACGTAAGGTGTTGGGTGCAACATTAGGTGGTCCTATCAGGAAGGAGAGCGCATTTTTCTTTGTCGCGTATCAGGGCACGCGTGAGCGAAACGGCGCATCAATTAATAGCGTATCTCCGAGCGTACTAATCGCACGAGGCCTCACGAACGACCGTTCAGAGCAAACACTACGTTCGACATTCAATCGCACGTCAATTCATCCGGTGTCATTAGCATTGTTGAATCAGAGATTGCCGGACGGCTCGTTTCTGATTCCGACTCCACAAGCAAACGGACGATATTCGGGCTGGGCCGTCTCACGTTTTCATGAAGATCAGATCAACACTAATGTCGAATTTCGGCTTAGTGAGAGAAATTCGTTAGCGGCCAAATTCTTTCTTGCGAATGCGCCCTGGACACTCGCGATGTTCAATGGTCCAAACGTCCCCGGCTTCGATGACAAACGACAGCTCAACCATCGATTGCTCGCAAT
Organism: Pyrinomonadaceae bacterium; assembly: GCA_036401595.1. GTDB lineage: Bacteria > Acidobacteriota > Blastocatellia > Pyrinomonadales > Pyrinomonadaceae > PSRF01. Next base: position 15,452 of record DASWUM010000068.1, on the reverse strand, counting down.
CCGGGATATTCATATCTTCAGTCCCAGGCTGCTGAACGAGGCGCGGGCAGGTTACAACTTCGTTCGCAACAACTCGTTTCCCAAAGAGCCGATCAAAGATTCTGACGTGGGAATCCGACGGTCTAACGCAGATAGCTTTCCCGGTCTGCCGCTGATTCGCATTGCACCCAATGCGCGCGGTCTGACCTTCGGGACGGGCTTCGCAAACATTGATTTATTAGCTACGCACCATTCCGCGAGCGTTGCAGATGTTCTCTCAATCATGCAAGGCAACCACACGATTCGCACTGGTGTTGAGGTCGTTCAGTATCAGGCAGCTATAGCACTGAACTTCTTCAGACGCGGCCAGATCGATTTCAATAACTTCACGGATTTTCTGAGTGGCAATGCAAATGTTTCGTTCCTCGGTTCCGGCATCAACGATCGCAACTTGCGCACGACCGACTACGCCCTTTTCATCCAGGACGACTTAAAGTTGTCGCGACGTTGGACCATCAACCTCGGTTTACGTTATGAATTGAATTTGCCCTTTTACGACACGCGTGGTCGCATCTCCACGTTCGATCCGTCGCTTTACAAACCACGAATGGTGGTCAGTAATTTGGGACTTCCGCAAGGACCTCCGCTGGGCGGCTTTATCCAAGCCGGTAATGTTATTCCACGATACGATCTTCCGGATTTACCTAATGTCGATAAGAGTTTGGTAACAAGCATCGACCGGAATGATTTCGCGCCTCGCGTGGGATTCGCGTATTCGCCACTTGCTTCATCACGACTCGTTATACGTTGCGGCTATGGGATTTTCTATTCGCGCGGATCCAGTGGACCCTTCAACAACGGTATTCAGTCACCGCCGAGCTACATCGTTAGGACACGAGTTGCTTCAGCCATCGACAATCCTTTCTTCGATGTGCCTTCGCCCGACCAATTCCCGACGTTTATAGAGGGTGCTACGCTCACCGGTGTCTTTTTCGATCGCCATACCAGCACGCCGTACTTTCATCAATACAACCTGAGCACTCAATACGGCCTTGGCGAAGATCTTCTTTTCGAAGTCGCTTACGTCAGAGCACGTGGATTGAATCTACCCCGATTGATCGCACTCAACCAAGCGCGGCTAGCGAGTCCGCAGCACCCAATCGTGAACGAAGTCACTGGCGCCGTCATCACGACTAATACTCCTCAGAACGCGCAACTGCGTGCGCCTTTTCAGGGAGTTTCGACGGTTAACTTTAGTCAAGCTCAAGGAACCGCACAGTCGAATTACAACTCACTACAAGTAAGCCTGAGTAGACGAGTGTCGAAGGGTCTGCAATTTCTCGGCTCCTACACTTTCTCCAGATCGATTGACAACGCTTCGGGCAGGGACGAGTTTGATTTCAGCACGATTCTCGGCAATCAACTGAATAACCGCGCTAATCGCGGCTTGTCGGATTTCGACCGTACGCATCGCTTCGTCTTGAGTTATTTGTGGGAACTGCCTGAACCACCTTTTGCTCGGAGGTCAACCGCCACTCGTTTGCTCTTTTCGAATTGGCAACTCGCTGGAGTCATGGTGTCCATGTCTGGTCAACCGATTGACATTGTTGACACAGGCACAGGGTCTTTGTACGGTCTGAACAACGGTGTGAGTCCTCTGGCGCGACCTAACTGGGCACCGGGCGTAAACCGCAGCGCCGCCTTCAGCAATGTTCCGTCCGGGTATTTCTTCAATCCGTTCGTCTTTGTAAGACCTGTGGTAAGCCCGGGTCAGACGATACCAAGCTCAAATGGCGCAGCGATTGCGAATGCGTTGGGAACGGATATCGGCAATGTCGGCCGCAACGTTTTGCGCGGTCCAAATCAAAACAACATCGATCTCTCGCTCACTAAGCGATTCCGAATCGACGAATCTAAGAACATCGAGTTTCGCGCTGAGGTTTTCAACCTCCTGAACCACGTCAATTTCTCCAATCCGATCAGTGATCTCAACGCAGTCTCCTCGACCGGAAGTTTTGGTCCGGATACTGGCCGGATCGTTAATCCCGGTGATTTTGGTCAAATCACCTCAACAAGCAACAACCCACGGTTCCTCCAATTCGCCATTAAGTTCAACTACTGACATTTCACTGGTAGCTGTTGAGCACTTCAGCTCTCTAAAGGAGCAGGCGTAAGTGTGTGAATTTTCAGGCTTATAGCGGCGATGAGAAAACGTTGAGAAAAGACTGAAGCGATGTTGAGGATTTTTTTCCGCATTCGCCGAATCATGCGCGACGAAGATGCTTCAACGTAGGAGAACGAAGATGAATAAACTTAATTGCCTCGCACCAATCGTTGTTTTTTCCAGCTCTCGGGTGGCCCGCCTGTGTGGCGCGGTATTGCTGATAGGGTTTTGCGCCGTCATTCTGGTCGCGCCTTCCAGAGCTGCGAACGAAGTACACGTTCTTTTTGATTTCCATACGACCGCTGGAGGTCTATTCCCCTCCGATCTTTTTACCGTCACTGACCCGAGTCAGAACACCGGGCTCAGGATTGATCTGCCAAAACCTGATTGCCAGCTTCGGCCATCTGACTGCGAAGACCTGGACCTCCTTAATGCTCTCGACGGTTTCAATCAGCTGCCGAGATTGTCCATTCCTTTCGATGGTGCAATTGATCCCTCAACAGCCACGAACCAAACAGTCTTTCTGATCAACCTCGGCAGCACCTTGCCCGACACTAGTTCCAGTGGCCGGAGGGTTGGCATCAACCGAATCGTTTGGGATCCACCGACAAACACGCTTCACGCTGAGTCAGCCGAACTACTCGATCAACATGCTCGCTATGCCCTCATCGTCACGAATGGTTTGCGCGACACGCAAGGCAATCCGATTGAGCCGAGCGAAACATTCAAACAGTTCAGGCACGATCTCAACTTCGGCCAGACGAGTGATCGTGACGTGAAGAATTACCGGAAGGCGCTACTTGATGCGATCGACGCAGCGCGAAGGACTGGAGTTCAGGAAGCTGATATTGTGGCCGCCAGCGTTTTTACCACGCAGAGCTCGACGGCAACGCTGGAAAAGATCCGAGACCAAATCAAATCGGCTACACCCACTGCCGCGGATTTTAACCTGGGATTCGACGGCAGCCGCACAGTATTCCCACTCGAGAGCGTTACCTCCATCACTTTAAACCAGCAGACCGGCGTGGCTCCTCCAACTGCCAGCCCGACTCCGCTGAACATTTCATTGCTGAGAATCATACCGGGCGCTGTTGGCCAGATCGCATTTGGCAAATACGTCTCGCCTGAGTACATGGTCCATCCCGGTGATTACATTCCGCCCGTTAGTACCCGTTCCGGTGTTCCGGTGGTGCAACGCATGAACGAGGTTTCTTTTAACCTCTTCCTGCCTTCAGGCCCAATGCCCGCTGCCGGTTGGCCCGTCGCGATCTTCGGCCACGGCTCAGCAGCCAATAAGAACAACCAGCCGTTGGAGGTCGCCGCAACAATGGCGTCTCATGGGATTGCTACGGTTGCTATCAGCTTTTACGGAAACGGCTTTGGACCACTCAGCACGTTAACCGTCAACCGCTCGGCAGCCGCGTCAGTGACACTCCTGGCTGGTGGACGTGGTATCGATCAGAATCACGACAACTTGATTGCTGAGGGAGAAGGTCGCTCGGCGGCACCACCACGAACACTGATCTCCAGCCGTGACGCGGCGCAACAAACGATCGCCGATTTCATGCAACTCGTCCGCGTGATTGAGTTTGGTGTGGACGTGAACGGCGATGCAACACCGGACCTGGACCCGTCGCGAATTTACTATTTCGGCCATTCACTCGGAGGGATGTGGGGCACGATCTTTCTGGCTCTCGAACCAAGCGTGCGCGCGGGTGTACTTAATTCCGTGGGCACACCGTATGACAACCTGCGTCTGTCGCCAACGTTCCGTGCCGGCTCGATTGGTGTGCCGCTCGCCTCGCGTGTGCCATCACTCATTAACTCGCCGGGTCTAACGCAAGTCGGCGGAGTGGCTGTTGGGCCACCTTTCTTCAATGAGAACTTGCCACTCAGAAATCAGCCACCATTGATCAATACGATTGCTGGAGCGATGGACATCCAGGAGGTGTTGGATCGCATGAAGTGGGTAACACAGTCTGCCAGTTCTCTGGCCTGCGGGCCTTACCTTCGGAAAAATCCATTGCCGGGAGTACCTCCGAAGTCGGTACTCTTTCAGTTCAACTCTGGGGACCGAATCGCTACCAATCCAACAACGACCGCGCTGCTCCGCGCGGGTGAATTAGCGGACCGTACCACTTTTTATCGAAATGATCTGGCGTTTACGGAGAACCCCGCCGTCGCAAAAGATCCGCACCTTCTCATACGAAACATCACAGTCCCGTCAGTCGCTGCAATGGCACGCGGCGTCCAGCAACAGATCGCCGTGTTCTTCGCTTCAGACGGCACACTGATCATTCATCCCGAGCCGCGCCGGTTTTTTGAAGTGCCGATCGCGGGTCCACTCCCCGAGGAGCTCAACTTTATTCCCTGAGACCGAGAAGTGCTCGGTCTGTCTCACACGGAGCGCACCCACGGCGCTCGTTGGCTTTCACTCACGGCCCGACTGTACTTCGCACATTCGGGCCAAGCCGCCGGTCATACCGGCAAAGGAGTACACTCATGGAACATGACATTCAAATCTACGTTGACAACGTTGACGGCAACGACAATAGATCCGGTAACCGTAACGCTCCAGTAAGTACCGCCGACAAAGCATTCAATCTGCTGCCACCTTCCTGGCCTGGGAGGGCTGAAATCATCTTTGTGACGACGGGCAGGCCCTATGAAATCCTAACGGACGCCGTATCCTTCGGCACACCGGTCGGTGCTATAGCCTCACCACTCGTAATCCGCGGTGGCTATGAGGATTTGCTCACCATTACGGCCAGTGGCAGCTCCGACGGCGACATAGTACCCACAACGGCTGATCAACCCGCTGACGCATTGATTGGTGCTGTATTGACTCGCGTGTCAGGGACCGGTTCGCCAGTTGGCACGGCAATCTCGATTCGCGGCAACACGAGTGGACCAGCATTGAACATCCAGTTGCAGCAATCAATCGGAAGGATCGTCGCCGGTGACAGATTTACGGTCCAGAGACCAGCCGTCACGCTGCGGCCGACTCAGACCCTTAACCTGACGAGTCATGACGGTCGTTCACCTAACTTCACGCTGGTTGGGATAAAGATTGCTCCTGCTGAAGGCTCTAGTTTGAACTTCTTAAACGTTCGCGCACATTGCGAGACGTGCGAGTTTGTTTTCGAACGGGCAGGCGCAACGATCCATACGAACGCACGAATCCACGGAGGCATAGAAATGGAGACTCTCTCTCCGGGCCTGGATCCGCAGCGTGCTGGGGCCGGCGTCTATATCCACAGCAATGCTGCAACGAATCTTATTAGTGCCGCGCGCAACGGCATTTTCGGAGGTCATCTGACATTCAAAGACATTACTGTGCGAGTTTCGCAAGGCGGTGTGCTCGTGCCCCACAGCCTTGAGGCATTGCGTGCACCGATCCACATACTTACGGGTGGCTCCGCACTTGGACAGCCAAATCCTCGCACGGGCCAGCAGGCTTGGGGCACCGCCACTAACAAAGCTCGCATACGGAACGTTACTGGACTGACTGGAGACGGCCTTCGCGTGTTCAATGGAGGCTCGTTGAACTCTCCCGTGGGTCCTATACATTTGGATATTTTTGGGTGTGGTCGTGATGGAATCCGGTTGGATATGTGCTCGATAGCATCATTCGGGCCTCCTGGCGGAGAGGACGGACTAGTGAGCACCGAACGCCCAGAAAACGGCGGATTCGGGTTGAACGTGCGCAATGCTAGTCGCGCGCTGGTAGGAACGCCTCCAGCCACCCTGAGATTAACAGGGCGTAGTGGCCCGGTCGGGCTTGACGATGTTGCGCCGTCTTCAGCAACGCTTCCGCAGTCCAACGCGGGTATGTCGCTCGTGCGCGTTAATAGTCGTTAATAGTTACGTGCAACTCAAGTGCGCTCGCTCTAGAGCAATGTGCGGAGCGAGTGCACTTCTCTACCGTGCCAATCCCATCCGTTGTAGCAAGTGTGCGAAGCGTGGGTCTGAGCGAATCCCGTCCCAAACAGGAGTTACGTTGATACCGTTCACAAAAGGACGCGAGCGTTCCTGGCATGCCTGTTCCAACCAGACGAACGCTTGCTCTTTCTCGCCAAGTCCGGCGTAAATCATCGCTATGTAATACGGTGAGGTTTGGTGCTCTTTCAATAACTCTTCAAAATCCGCCAGAACCTGCCTTGCCTTGTCTCTTCTTCCGGTCACTCCGTAGGCATACCCTAGTGTGGCGTTAACCACAGATGGACGACTCTTTGCGGAACTCGCTCGAGCCTCGAGTTCCTGGACCGCTTTTTCATTCAGGCCTTTCCCGATGCACGCGATTCCAATCCAAAAATGTGCCGCGGGAAACATCTCAATCACCGAGTTCGACTCTGCTATTGCTTCGTCGTAGCGCCGAGCGCCAATGAGTGCCCATGCCACCTGGAAGTTTGTGAGCTGTGTCAACGGGTCAAGTTCTCTGGCCTGTTTCGCTTCTGCGATTGCCTCTTCGTGGCGTCCGACATTCGTCAAGTAGCCGGCGTATTCTCTGTGCGCATCGCCAGAGTTCGCATTTAATTCGATTGCTCGCTTAAACTCGCGCTCAGCACCGGCCCAGTCCCAATCGTGAAAACTCATGATTCGCGCTGACGCAACGTGAGCCTCGGGAAGACTGTCGTCCAATTGGAGCGCAGTCATTGCGGCTTGCTTCGCTTTTGGTATCGCTTCGGCCTTTGAAAATAACGAATCTGCCGGCAATGAGATGTAGGCATAGGCAAGTCCGGCGTATGCCAGCGCGTACGTTGGATCTTTTTCTATTGCGGCGTTGAAATACTCGAGCGCTTTCTTCAAATCCTCTTCGCTTGTTCTGGTCCAGTGGTAACGACCTAACACATAAAGCCGGTAAGCTTCGGGATCTTTTGTGTAATGTTTCGCCAGCAGATTTTTCTCCTCGCCCGTCAAACGCGGCGCTAGTGCCTGCGCTACATCTGCTGCGACCGCGTCTTGTAACGCAAATGGATCGTCTGCCTGCTTGTCCACTATTCCTGTCGATAACGCTGCGCCATCTCCCACGCTGACCAGTCGCCAGGTAACGCGAATCCGATCTCCGGACCGGTGAATGTTTGCATCCAGAACTGCATCAACCTTCAACTCGCGACCGGCTGCCAGCGCATCGTCGTTGGGTGGTGTAAATTTACGCACCGAGCTAGTCGGTCGAACAATGAGCTGTCTAATATTGCTGAGCCTCGTTACCAATGTATCGGCCATACCGAAACAAAGGCTTTCGTCACGGTCCTCTGTTCCCAATGGCTTGAAGGGAAGCACTGCAATCGATTTGATGGGTGCGTTTGGCTCGGGCGATTTCGATCGACTCGTTAACCAGGTGTATAGGACTAAGCCCATTCCGAGCATTCCGATGAAACCCACCAGTACCACCGCGGCAGGTCTGCGTCGGTGACGGGCAGTTTGAAGAAGCGATCTATCACGCATTTCTTCGCCCCGTAATTCCGGTGAAGGAAGTTCATCACGAATGCGGTCACCACCGCCAGCTTGAACTTCTTGAACACTTGCCACAAAGCGGTAACCACGTTTCGGCGTGGTTTCAATATATCTTTCGCCTTGCGTGTCTTCGCCGAGCGCCTTGCGCAGCAAATAAACGTTTTGACTTAGATTTGACTCTTCAACCACAGTATCCGGCCAGAGCCGGCGCAGCATTTCATCCTTATCGAGGACTCGACCGTGGTTTTCGACCAGCAGGAGAAGCGTGTCAAAGACTTTTGGTTTTAGCGGAATAGTCTCGCCATCACGCAACAGAGCATGGTTCAGCTTGTCTATTTGGAATGGACCAAACTCGTAGTAACGAGTGCTCATATGAGAGGCCAGTGAGTGTACTGCCTTGGTATACGGATAGTGCAAGTAACTCGATTGACTGAGCGGCTTGGCGAGCATATCACCGATATGCTCCATATTAAACCCAGGGCGGAATGAGACAAGTAACTCGGTGAGTGACTCGGCGCGGCGAGCACCAGGGAGGGAACTGCGTTTGTATAAGGAGGCGGTTAACGATCACGTAAGAAGTAGTTCAGGACACCTTTGCGCTTCTGCTACATAAATTGGAACCATTCGGTTCCCGGACGCTATTGGAATTGTAAGGTGCCGAGTGGCAAATTAATGGTTCAAGAGTTCAAGCCTACCTCGTTGGGATGGGTGGCGCAGGTGAAATTTGCCCGCCACAATCTGTTTCGGATGGAAAGCGAGCCATCTCATATCCAACGGTCCTCGCAGGCACAGCGGGACGCCTGCTCAAATGGTCGCTCTTCGTTGATGGCCCATCGTCAGAGATGTCTGGTCAGATCGGTGTATCTCAGTACCCGGGGTTCTTGGTAGTCAGTGTTTAAGAACGCATCACGAGATCGCATGCCGCATCGATGGAAAGTCCAGGCAGCTGGACATCTGCCGCACCTAAATATTTATCACATCGGATTCAGTTTCACCGGCTCGCAGTAGTTTGGTTTCGTCGGTGAAGGTGAGGAAGACTTGGTTTTTTGATTGGTGAGCGCGATTCCCTGTTTACGAAGATCGCTTCGTTCGTGAGAATTGGGGCTCGGCTTCTGCCGTGCCCTATTCTCCTAACTCCGGAACGTGGCCAGTCGTGAGTTCCGATGGACTTTCACTAATCTTTTTGCACGACGAGTAAGGTTGGCAGGGTTGAGCGTGGGGTCCTTGGTGTTATTGCTCCCTCAAAGGCACTCTGAGTTTTGTTGTAAAGTTGCTGTAATCTTCCTTGCGCTGTATGCAACGGTGGGCGTTACGTTCTGCTCAAACGACTGTTTTCCCGCGGAAAATGGTTGCTCATTCTTTGGAAGGTGCTGTATGCAGGTATTGAAGTAGTATTCATAACCCCAAGGTCGGCGGTTCGATCCCGCCCCCCGCTACCAATAGAATCAATAACTTACGGTTAATAACTTCACACACCGCAACAACATGTAACCAATTGTGGACAGAGTTTTTTGAATGATGAGGCGCGGCTCTTGCCTTCAGCCGACATCGGTTTAGCGCTGGCAATTACTGAGTAGTAATCAGATTCGCCGCTTGTCAAGAAACGGAGGTGCATGATCTTGCCATGCACCTCCGGATGATCGATCCCAAAACCTTCTCAAAAACGGAACTTGATCCCCAGTTTCGGATCAACAAGAACTCGATTTCGACCGCCTGGATCGACGACATGCAGATCCGTTCCTAACTCAATCGCCAATTTCGGATTTATTTGAAAATCCAAACCGGTGCCAACGTTGAATCCAAATTTATTCGGACCAAAGTTCGGATGATAGAAACCTGGACCAGCCTGCACGAAGCCACGCCAGGTTGAAACAGGAAAGTATCCCCGCAGATTGAGTGACAAGTTCGTGTACGTCAAATCAGGCCCGATGTTGTCTTTGTCGTTGAAGTAGTGATATCCGACCATACCGTAAAGCGAGAGATTGCGGCGGAATTCGTATTCCAGATCGGCGGTGATGCTTGGGCCGGAATTGAAAGTCCTTCTGAATGAGCCGAGCGGAAAGTTATGGCCCAGGTGGAAGCTTAGCCACAACGCGCGACGTTCTGCAGACGGGTGTGTTCGATCAGGATCCTGTCCATCCGTGATGCCGTCATTATCTGAGTCAGTATCAAGGAAGTCAGGCCTTCCATCGCCATCCGTGTCGACTGTTCCTTCGTTCGAATCCGGCACGTCGTCGCCGTCTGCATCATCGTCTCTGGGGTTCGGCAGGCCGTCACCGTCTGTGTCTCCCGACCCTTCATTGCCATTCGGTATGCCATCGTTGTCACAATCGTTGCTCAAACAAGGTGGCTGGTTTGGGTCCTCGAGGAAAAATGCCGTTCGCGCGTTGCGTGTAAAAGGCTTGACGTTAATAGCCGGTCTTTCTGGTCCGCTGAAGATTGGCTCACCCTTTGACGGACGCGCGCCTTGAGCGACTACGGCAGTAGCATTCACTTCGTAAATGCCACGACCGGCGAAAGAGTTAAATGTAGCGCCGTAAGTTCGACCTCGCTCATCACGGGTAAACGTCAACGGAACCAACGAGCCATCCGGACGCCGAACGGTTCCACTGAATGAGATCGGCCCTTCGATGTCAGCGCCAAATGAAATTGAGGCTGACACTGATACAGGCCGTGACGATGTGGCGATACGCGGCCGGGCATCAAGGAAGAAATCGGGTCCGGGATTCTCAACGTGGGCCAGAACATAGGACAACTGGTCGGTTGCCGTCTTCGAAAAGATCTGCAATTTCCACGTACCTGGTGTCGGCGAGTTGATCTTAGCCAGCCGGTAATACCGGTCGCGTACGATGCTTGTATCGAGATCTGTGATCAGCTCGCCACCGGGTCCAATTATCCGAAAGCCTGGGTTCCACGCGTTGGCATCAAGATTCCGCGCGGAGAGAAAGACGTTAAGACGCTGCCCACCACCCTCGACTGGAATCGGAAATTCCTGCTGCGCCGGAAGTTGACCTGGCGTGCCTGCGACAACACGCCGACTATGATGGTTGATAATGATCTGCGACGAAACTGCCGACTCTGTGCGCGGAAGCGCAAGCGCCTCGCCACGAAAGCGCGCAAAGAGCTCGGCATAGATCGCCGGCAGCTCGTTGCCGGAAGGCGCGTCAAACATTGTGCCGCCTGACGAAGCTGCAAGCCTGGAGAAGGAACTCCGATCGGCAGTAGCGCCCACCGGCACCGTGAAGAATCGTACTCCCATGTCCTTCAGTCGTTGCGCGGCAGCAGCAGGATCCTCGCCGGTATTGTTTTCGAGATCTGAAAGCAGAAATGCAGTACGCGTTCGACCATCGGCTTCGACACGTTGAAACTCGAACGTGGCGGCGTTGAATGCTGTACCGATGCCCGTGTTCCCGCCGGCGTTGAGACCATCGATCCGCGTCTTAAAAGGAGCCGCGTCGGCCGCAGTCAGATCCAAAAGCCCTCGGTTGAGTGTGGGTGAAGCCTCGAACGAAACCAAACCGACTTGAGCACCGCGACCAGCTTGTAAGTCGACAAACGCTCGAGCTGCAGCTTTTGCCAGATCCAACCGCGTCGAAGTGGAACCGGCTGATATTGCGGCCCCCATGCTCCCTGAGCGGTCGATGAACATCATCACCTGATCCGAACCAACAACGTCGTCAATAAAATTCAAGCGGTTGTCGCAGCCCGCCGGTGGAGCGGCCACCGGAAGGCCTGCCGGGAGATTGATGAATGAATAGTTCTCCTTAAGTGTCTCCCAGTCGGATTTACCATTGTGGAAAAGACTCTGATCGCTTGTTTCGAAGCGTTGAGTGCCTGTGGACCATCGTTGGCGACAGTCACTGTCGGTACAAACTGGAAACCCATCGGAGGAAGCGGCAGTTATGTCGGCGGCACCGCCGCCTTCGCGCACACCGTCAAATCCATTTATTGTGCCGAGATCGAGGTTCAACAACAGGTTGGCCGCGCCATTCCTCAGACTATTGATCGCAAGAGTTGGGACGGCGGGATTAACCGATGCGAGCGATCCATTTGCATTAAATGTCAGGTTAACTAAACCTAGAATCCGAAGATTTCCGTTCACCCCAGCGGTGATATCGCCGTCATCAATACCGAAGCGCAATGTCCAGGCGTTCGGCCCGGTACGAGAAAAATAAAGTTTTAGATTGTGGGCAGGAAGTTCTCCCCTGGAATCAATTACCTCTATATCGTTGCTGGTAAGAGCGCTCGTGGTCTGGGCGGTAGTGAAGTTGGTTGGATCAAACGCAGTGACCGCCGCCGCTGCGTCGAGCCGAGCATCGATCAACAGATTCGTGGCCGCTCGACCGGGACATAAAGCGTTGTTGCCCTTCAGTAGATCGTGATTCGTTGAAGTGCTTAACTCGCTCGCACCGGGTGATTGCTGCATGATCGAGTTGTTCTGACCGTCGATGGCTGCAGTTTCAAAACCCGGACCAATCCCGCACGCCCCGTCATAGCGCCGCTGTTCATCGTACTGTTCACCAAGCCCGAAAGCGTGGTGGCCCAGTTCGTGAGCGATAACTCCGGCGTCGATGGCATTTGAGAAAAGCACGATGTGATTGTCCGTACGCGTGAGACCTGATCCGTCGGACCAGGTAGACACACCTGAGCGTCCCGTCTCCGGTAAAATCCAAATACCCGCTTTATCCTCATCTACGGCGCCCCCAGTTAGCCGCACGTTCCGAAAGCGAACCTGGCCATCGGTCGCATCACAGATAATTCCGTTGGCATCGCGAAGCGCGTTCTTTACCTGCGTGATTTGTGCAGTCGTGGGAGGAAAACGAAAGTTGACCTCGAAATCCATTGTTCCATCAGAGTTCATCCGACCTTCCCCGGCATGTGTTTGGATAGGTGCGGTGAGCAGAAAAGATAAAGCCGCGAGCAGCATGAGCACCAATAAACATTTTGTCGCGGTCTTGACTCTTAACTGAGTGAACCATAATTGAGTTGGATAAGTTCGTCTCCCTGGACCGATACAACGGCTGCTGTGAGTTAGACGTAGGAAAGCGCGGATGAGGGTTTGCATGGAAGATCCTTTCGGCTGGAAATTGGCCTGCACATATTTTTGAGCTTCACAACTATGTGTGTGGGTGATACCAAAAACGTTTCAGTTCAAGGCGATCGTGTGAGTGAAGTTGACAGAACCCATGTGGGACCCCGTCCGTTAAGAACGGGAGTCCCACACAAGATTAGATCGATCAAGGTTTCGGCTCGCGCAGGCAGAAACCCACAGAAGCTTCGTTACCGTGGCTTCCCTGCCCACTATTTACGTTAGTTCGGTCTGAGACACCGATTGTCAAAGCGTAACCACACGGCTTCATGCCCGTCGTGTTGAGAGTGAAGGTCCCGGATGCAATTCCAGGATCAGGAATCAGGGAAAGACCCGGAGGCAACACCAGACCACGCGATCCGAGAGGTGGAACTGGCAATACTCCGTTTGCCGGCCCTGGTGGCCGCAGCACAAACGAGAATCCTCCGAAGTGAAGATCCGTGGCGGTATAGGTGCCGGTGAACGTCGCGCCAAGCTCAAAGTCGGCACATTCAACGCCACCACCCAGATCGATCGAAAGCTTCGCTACCGGAGCGATGTTGTCAACGAGGACAGTGACAACATTGCTATGTATGTCGTTGGCAGGATTCGCATCGACCTTCAAATCAAGTCTCAAGTCGAAACGAATATTGTCGTCGGCAATTGTTGAAAACCAGACTGACAAGATGTTGCTCTCTACGAACTGGAATGGTCCAAAGTCATGATAGTCGTAGTAACCATTCGCATCCGCATGGATTACAACATCGTTTTGGAGTAACACACTGCCAGTCCAGGTGTTCACTGTAATAGTGATTCCGGTTGGCTCATTGGTTAACGGAACGTAGGCCGAATCAGGAGCTCCACTTGGTTTACGCATGATCCGGTATTTCGACGCTGCAGTTCCGTTGATGATCTTTCCGGCAAGAGTAATCCTGCCGCCAAACGGAGCATCGTCGAAGCTGGCGCCCGTGTGAACAGCGACTGCATCCTGAGCGAGGCCGGCATTGTCAATCTTGCTTTCCGGGATATCCCCGACCGCGGTCAACAATGGAACCTGCTCTCCGGGTTTCACCTCGATACCGGGTTTGATGTGGATAAGAGTCTCCTCACGATTGCCCCAGACCGGAATGAAGTTCGGGTTTGAACAGGGCGGTGCCTGTTGCCACGAAAGGATCGCCCGAATTCTCATAATGCGTGCGCCCTGCTTGCACGGTTTGCGATATTGATCGAGATTGACCGGAAGGAAAACAGCGTATTCCAACCCACCTTCCGGTAAACGATCAGAGTCGTAAACAGTAACCGAGGTTGTGCCCAGACAGGTTTCGAACGAGCCGTTGTTGTCGGTATCGGCCCAGAAGGTCACAAACTCTTTACTGCCGGCGGTGCATGGACCACCGGAATACCCGTTGCCTTTCTTGACGCGAATGATGCCGGCCAAAAGGTTTTCGTCCGGGCTCAGACCGATGCAATCGAGCTCTTCATAATCCTTGTTCCCGTCCACTGGGAAAAACTTATCGATGATCTTGGAGAGATCAATTCCGAGATTGGGCAGAATTTTGGCAGCGCCTGAGGCCAGTATTGTGTCGTTCGTCGTCGACTTGCTGATCAAACTCTGCAGTTCAGTGAGCGCGAACCGGTGTGGTTCGACGTCTTTGTCCTTGTATAGCTTGTGGAGGTCGACTGCGGTCAGCACTTTCGGCGGCGGGGTAGTAACAAATTGCTCCGGATCGACGAACTCTTTGACCTTCAGTAGATCGAGGTCGAACGCTTCGAACAGATCTGTAAATCTGAACCTACGGAACGGCTCAATTTGAATGTTTGTGTTGTGGATGTCACCCCAGACCGGCTGGAAGCCCGGAGTGTTTGCAGGTGGAGGCACGTTCCAGCTCAGTATTGCACGGACACGCGCGCGATTTGGGAAGATGCAGAAGCGTCTGGCCAGTTGGACCGGTAAGGTCACGGCATACTCGAGTCGCTTTGCTTCGGTAGTGCCTGGAATATCAAAGGCCGTAAAACTTCGGAGACCAAGGTCCTGCCATGTGCCGCCGTTGTCGAACGAGATGTAGAAGCGGACAAACTCCTGGGTCCCATTCGAACACACATCGCCGCCATAGCCCGATGGTTGCTTAACGAAAAGAACTGCCTCAAGCCGGTTGGCCTGTGGCTGATACCCGACGCAACCGATCGATTCATAGAAGGTATTGACCTGAATATTGACTTGCGCCTGAAACTGGCTGTCTTTCAGGTTTCCAAAGTAATTCGGATTAGCGAGGATGAGAGCCTTAAATTGTGCTCGTTCTTTCTCGAATCCCCTTTGAGTGGTTTGTTGAGTTGGATTTTGAGGGGAACCTTTTCCACTAGACATATATTTCTCCTGTATCACTAGGCTGACGTTTAGGGGTGAGGTGCAGAAAGAAAAAGAGATCAGCAGCAGCGTGTACTACTCTTTTGGTTGCTCCATCTACGTCGACCATTATTACCGGCGCAGAGGAGTCTCTTGTTGCTTTCAACCCTTAGTGGGCGTTCGGGCAAAAACGTTTCGTCTAAGAAGTGGAGATAGATGTTAGGCGAGAGTTTGGTGAGGAAAGGCTTTGCACAAAAAGTCGGAATCCGGTGGGGCAGCGCTAAAGGCGCGAGATATGACAGCCAGGGGCAAGCGCTGAGCAACGCGAAGCGCGTCGCCCCCTGGTTCGCAGACATTAGCTGAATAGAGCACTGTAAGTGCGAAATATCGTCGTTAGTTATTCCGCTCTTTCAGAGCTTCACAGTCATTATGATTGTGAT
>DASWUM010000067.1:0-40090 GCA_036401595.1 Pyrinomonadaceae bacterium | reverse complement strand
CCTAAATCGCAATGGATCTTGAATACCCAACGCTCCACCCATCCGCTACCGCGGACGGTACTGACCCCTTCCAAGTTCAGCGTCCTGACTTTACGTAAGACTCATCAGACCGATCGGGTTCAAACTGACCTGTCATCTGTCATTCTGCTTGCTCGTGGTCCAACCAAATATATGTTTTTCCTCGAAAAATCGAAGAAAACGGCAAAACACCCCACTGGCACAGGGCTAGCACTAGGGCGGTGCTCGCTTGTATCGGAGCACACTGTTCTTTTGAGTTGGAGGCTGTCGTGACTTACCTGCCCAGAAGGGAGTCACCCAGAACGGCAGCTTTCACTATTTTCTTTCGCCCTGGAGAAACTGAATGTCTCGCCCCCACGCCCTGAAACGTCTCATTGCCGCCGCGGTGCTCATGTCTTTGTGCTCGGCGCTCTATCTTTCAAACAATACACCCCGAGCAAAAGCGCAAAGCATATCAACGCTCCCAACGTCCAAGATTTCCCCGGACCTGCGGAAGCTCATCCTGTCAGGAAACGGCGACGCACGCGTGAAGGTGATTGTGCAATCCACACCTTCCTCGTCACCGGGACTCCTCGGCGGATTGCTCCAAACTGTTAATGGACTACTCGTCAGTGTTCTTTCGAACCTGAACATCCGCATCGTCGACATCGAAGCAAACTCGGTTCAGGTGCTGGCCACCGATCCTAACGTCGCTTACATCTCGCTTGATAATCCGGTACGTAGTTCCGGTCACATCACAACTACCACCGGCGCGCAGCAAGTTCGGGCTCAGAAATCACTGCTCGGTCTGAACCCTACTCTCGATGGTTCCGGAGTCACGATCGCTGTGCTCGATTCGGGCATCGACAGCAAACACAAGGCATTCGCTACTTCAGGCAAGATCAAATTCAGTAAAGACTTTACCGGTGAGAATCGCACTGACGATCCTTGGGGTCACGGAACGCACGTCGCCGCAATCGCAGCAGGTGATGGTGCGCCGACCGCAGGCGCGTACGAAGGCATCGCACCGGGTGCGAGTCTGGTCAATCTACGCGTACTGGATTCACAGGGCGTCGGTAGAGTTTCGGGCGTGCTGGCCGCACTCGACTGGCTCATCGCTAACAAGAACAACTACGGCGTCAAGGTCGTCAACATCAGCCTGGGCACACTCGCCGTCAACTCATACGAAGACGATCCAATTTGCAACGCCGTTCGCAAACTCGTCGACGCCGGAGTCATCGTCGTGGCCGCGGCCGGTAACAACGGTAAAGACGCAAAAGGCCAGAAGATCTACGGTGCGATTCACTGCCCCGGCAACGAGCCGTCGGCAATCACAGTCGGCGCCAGCAACAGTTTCGGTTCCGATCCGCGCAACGAAGATGCGGTAACCAGTTACAGCTCACGCGGTCCAACCCGCAGCTTTACCGTCGATTCCTACGGTCTGGTCCACTACGACAACATCATCAAACCCGACCTCGTTGCGCCCGGTAACAAGATCATCTCCGCCGAAGCCGTAGGCAACGGCCTGGTCAAGAAGTTTCCCGAGCTCGAAACCAATAAATACGCCACCAGCAACATGAAACTCATGTACCTGAGCGGTACGTCGATGTCCGCGCCGATGGTTTCAGGCGCCGCCGCGCTCCTGCTTGAAGCAAATTCGAGCTTGACGCCGAACATGGTGAAAATGTTATTGATGTACACGGCCCAACCGCTGGCCGGATTCAACACGCTGGACCAGGGCGCCGGTCAACTCAACGTCGCGGGCGCGGTAACACTCGCAAGAATCGTCCGCACTGACCTGCTGGGTCTGCTGAAACCAACCTTCGGCTCGTCTTTACTTACCCAAACAGCCCCGGCTCCGCAAACCAACATTGCCGGTCTGACGTTTCCATGGACTCAGGGACTCATTCTCAAGCGCACCACCGTCACCGGCAAGGATCTGATTAACAAGTATCAGGTCAGCTACGGTCAGGGTTACCTGCTTGGCGACGGCGTCAACGAAGGACTCGTCAGCCAGAGCCTGAACTTCAACTTGTGGGTCAAGACCGTGACCCTCAGCGGCTACCTGACGAAGAGTGATGGCTCAGCGATGTTTGGTGGTTCTTACGTGCTGAGCAACGCACTGCTGCTTGGCGACGGTTTCGCCATCGGCGACGGCTTTGCGATCGGCGACGGCTACGCCATCGGCGATGGTTTTGCGATTGGTGATGGCTTTGCAATTGGCGACGGTTTCGCCATCGGCGACGGCTTCGCGATTGGCGATTGCTCAGTCGGCGACAGTGGACCAGGAATGAAGTAAGCCTCATCTCGATTGAATGGATCGTGCGGCCATGAAAAGTCTGAGAAAACATTCGGCGAGCATTTACATGTGGGCGGTGGTAGCTGCCGGCCTCGGCGCTGTACTCTACTCCGCCTTCACGCTTCCTCGCGGGATCATCGATGGCTACTTCCTGCTCCTGACGCTCATTACGGCTGTCATCGGTTCGCGCATCGCGATCCGCATTCCGCAAATCAACGTCAACATTACCGTCGACGACACTTTTGTGTTCATCGCCCTGCTGCTATACGGTGGCGAAGCTGCCGTGATGATCGGCGCCCTCGCGGGCATTTGCTCAGCGCTGAGAATCAGCCGCAAGGTGAGAACGGTGGCTTTCGGCAGTGCTGCGCTTGCCTGTGCTGTGCTCGCCACAGCCACCGTTTTGAAGTTTACGTTTGGTAGTACTACGCAGCTTGTAAACAGTGGGGCTTCCCTTGCCATCATGGCATTGTGCGTCATGGGCCTGGTCCAGTATCTGGTCCATACGATCCTTGGCGCGACCGCGACCGCACTCAAGAATAACGAGTCGGTCTGGCGGATGTGGACGCGCAACTTTCTCTGGATCTCGATCAGCTATTTTGCCGGCGCCGGTGGCGCAGGATTTATCGTCAACAGTCTCGGCACCGCGCGTTTCTGGGCATTTCTCGTCTGCATCCCGATCATCATCATCGTCTACTTCAGCTACGACCGTTACATGCGCGAAGTGAAAGCCTCCGCTCGTCATGCGGAAGAAGCTGAGCGAGCGCGCGCGGAGTTGGAACACCAGCGTGCCGAACAAGCCGAACGACATGTTCTGGAACTGAATAACTACATCGCGGAGCAGGAACGCATCAGCCGTGTGCTCGAAGAAACAAAAGATCACTTCCGGCACGCAGCTTTTCACGATTCATTGACGGGCCTGCCGAACCGCGCCATGTTCACTGAGTTGCTCAAGGCAGAGATTGAAAGCTCGAACCGTCGCGACGATCACCAGTTTGCCGTTCTCTTTCTCGACCTCGATCGGTTCAAGAACATCAACGATAGTTTGGGTCACACGCATGGCGACCTGCTGCTGGTTGCTTTCGCCGAGCGTCTCGAGCGCGCACTGCGTCCGGTAGACACGCTCGCGCGCTTCGGCGGCGACGAGTTTGCGATCCTGTTGAGTGGAATGGCTGATGCGACGGATGCGGTCCGTGTCGCACAACGAATTCAGGACGAGCTAAGCCTCCCGTTTGTACTCGACAAGAACTCGGCGTTCGCTACGGCGAGTATCGGCATCGCGCTCAGTTCGAGTGGATACGATCGACCCGACGACATTCTGCGCGACGCCGACATCGCGATGTATCGCGCGAAGGAAAATGGCAAGGCACGTTACGAATTGTTTGACCAGGGCATGCACGCGCGCGCCGTTTCGCGGCTACAGCTCGAAAGCGATCTGCGCCAGGCAATCGAAAACAAGGAATTCGCTGTTTACTACCAGCCGATTGTTGCGCTACCCACCGGACGTCTCGCGGGCTTCGAAGCGCTCGTGCGCTGGAACCATCCGCGTCATGGCTTAGTCTCGCCGGGCGACTTCATTCCGGTTGCTGAAGAGACCGGCTTGATCGTACCGATCGGACAGTGGGTCTTGAATGAAGCGTGCGCGCAGGTGCGTCAGTGGCAACTCGATTCACCCAGCCACCGCTCGCTGAGCTTGAGCGTCAATCTTTCGGCTCGCCAGGTTGCGCAACCGAATCTGTTGGATCGAATCAAAGAGGCGCTTGCAAGCAGCAGACTGAATCCGCATTGTCTGAAGCTCGAGATCACGGAAAGCGTGGTCATGGAGAATGCGGAAGCCGCGGCGTTGATGTTCAAGCAGCTGCGTTCACTCGGCGTGCAGTTGAGTATCGACGACTTCGGCACTGGTTATTCGTCTCTTAGCTACCTGCATCGCTTCCCGCTCAACTATCTCAAGATCGATCGTTCGTTCGTTTCGCGTTTGACGACCGATAACGACAACGCGATCGTTCGCACTATCTCCACTCTCGCCCGCAACCTCGGCATGGAAGTCATTGCCGAAGGCATCGAAACCGAAGAGCAGTACCAGCAACTGAAAATGCTGGGCTGCGAGTATGGTCAGGGTTATCTGTTTTCTCGCCCGGTTGATAACAAGAGCGTGCCTCACCTGCTCTCGCAGGATGCCCACCGCGACGCCGAGCCGGATCTAAATCTCGCCGAAGCAACAAGTGACGAAGTAGCGCTCATCTACTCCATGTAGGCCACGGATTAACACAGATTTTGGAACGGATCCGTCTTCATCCGCGTTCATCTGTGGCTAACTTTTCTGATACATTGTAGCCATGATGCGCATTTTAATTTTTGCTTTTGCACTTATAACCCTTGTAGTTCCAGCATCTTCCGCGGTCCAGGCACAGAATCCAAACGCCGACGTGGTGATGGTGCTGCCGTTTGAAAACGTCTCCAATCGACCCGAATACAACTGGGTTGGCGAGAGCTTCGCCGACGCTCTGGCCGAGTTGCTGAACAAACCCGGACTCGTCGTCGTCTCGAGCGATCAGCGCGAACTCGCTTACCAGCAGCTCCGCATACCGGAAACAGTGATCGTTTCGCGAGCGACCGCCATCAAGCTCGCGCGCCAGGCAAAGGCCAGCATTGTCGTCATTGGCAGCTATTCAGTTACGCCGCCACCAACAAATTCAAACAGTACCGACAAGCAGCCGGCAAATGCTTACGTGCAGGTTAATGCGCGCGTGATCAAGGTCAACGAAGGTCGGAACTTCGGCGAGGTTAAGGACGGCAACTGGATCACACGACAGTTTGATCGCGGCGATACCCTTACGTCTCTTCAGGAAATTCACGGCTGGCTCGCTTATCAAATTCTCTATCAACGCGACAAAGCGCTGCCATATTCACAGAATCAGATCGTCCAGGAAGCTACCAAGATTCCGCAGAAGGCTTTCGAAGCTTACGTGAAGGCGGTTCAGCTACCCCTGCGTAAAGATGAGCGCTTTATCTATTTGAAGAACGCGTTGCACTACTACGCGGAGTCGCTCGGAGGCGCCGTCTATCCGCAGGCTGCATTTGAGCTCGGCCGCGGTTACATGGACCTCGGTAACTGGAAAGACGCCACCGAGTATTTCTCGAAGCTCCAGAAGAAGGAGCCTCATTACTTCGAAGCCGCCTTTTACGCCAGTCTCGGTTACATGAAACTCGGCGATTACGGGCGCGCGCTCGCGACTGTCGTCCCGCTCGCGAGTGATTTGCCGCTGATCGCGGTCTATAACAACGCTGGAGCAGTCGCGATTCAGGCGGCTCGTGAGAACAAGAACGACGCCCAGAAAACACAACTGCTGGGTCAGGGTAGCGACTTTCTGTCGCAGGCGTCGAAATCGGCGCCGACCGATCAGATGGTCCATTTTAACTACGGCTATGCTTTGTTCCTCTCGGGTAAGTATGCTGAGGCTGCCGAACACTTTCGTCCGGTGATCACGTCAGATCCGCAGGACGGACAAGCGTATTTCCTGTTCTCCAAGTCGCTCACCAAACTCGGGAATACCGAGGCGGCGACGGCGGCCGATGATATGGCGCGTCGTTACCTGCGGACGTCCTACGCAAAGTGGGAAACTGAATGGCAGAAATCGCAGACAACCAGCGGTGTGAACGTGCGCACGCGCGACGTGTTAGCGCGCGAAGACATCCCGGGCATCGTTACTCCCGAGGGCCCCGGTGCTCCAAGTTCTGCAACGCAGGATCTGCTGACCAAGGCCCGCGATCTTTATCAGGCGGGACGCGATGAGGAAGCATTACCCGAACTGCATCGCGTCGTGATGATCGAACCAACCAACGCCGAAGCTTATCTACTCAGCGGACGCATCAATCTTCGTCGCAGCGATCAGGAAGCGGCGATCGCAGCGTTGAAGACGGCAATCTTCTGGGATCCAAAACTGATCGACGCCCACATACTCCTGGGCCGGATCTTCCTCGACCGCGGTGACCGCGGCGAAGCACGCAAGTACGCCCTGAGCGCCATCACCATCGACCCAAACAATCAGGAAGCAATCGCTCTACAGAGACAGGTAACAATGAGCAATTAGCGTTTTGCTCATCGTTTCTGGCACAGCGCGTGCTCATAGATTCGCGGCACGACACGGAATCGACGGAAAGTCACCGTGCCCCCGCCGCCGACATCCCCTGAGCGCCGCCTGCCGCTGCGCCAGCTACCTTCCGAGCGTTCCTTCAGTGCTTCCCCCCGAAACGTGGACCCAGTCAGTAATGACTGGGTTCTCCTGCTTTAGGCCACAAGAAGCACAAAAGGCACATAAGGCACAAAAAGAGGTTTCGTCAGTGAGAGAGTCTCTCATCGTCATGCCTTCTTTTGTGCCTTATGTGTTTTTTGTGCCTTATGTGGCCCCTCTTTGTGGCTAACTCTTATTCTTAATCGTGGCCCATTTCCAGAAAAACTTTTTTGTGGCATGCGAGGTGCTCATAGGTGAAGTGGCACGACACGGAACAGACCCCAACGTCAACCGAGTCCCCGCCGCCAACATCCCCCTGAGCGCCGCCTGCCGCTGCGCCAGTTACCTTCCGAGCGTTCCTTCAGTGCTTCCCCCCGAAACGTGGACCCGGGTCAGTAATGACCGGGTCTTCCTGCTTTTAAAGCAAATCATTTCTTCCAGACCTGAAAATGTCAGCGACGAAATTTGTCACTTTGCCAGTGACGGTTTCTGTCTTTTTGAGTCAAATTTCAGCTAATTGACCTCAATCAATCAGTCTGAAACTCGTGACTCAAAAATTTTTTTTGCTACACTCCTTCGCGATGCGGCAAGTGTTATCTCGGGCCGAGCTAGGCGCTGCGGGCGCAACGGCTCTCCTCCTTATTCTTTCGTTTCCAAATTTCGAGTTTTACCCGCTCGCGTGGATCGCACTCGTCCCGCTCCTCTTAGTGATCGCACGCCATCCCGATCCGAAACGCGCATTCTTCATCGGCTGGCTCGCTGGTTCGGTTTTCTTTTATGCGACCTGTTACTGGCTCACCTACTCGATGATTCACTATGGTGAGCTGCCGACCGTGCTCGCCTATTTGTTACTCATCCCCGCAACCATCGTCGTCGGTCTTTTTCCCGGATTGTTCGCGCTTCTGCTCGCGTTGTCGTTGAAGAAGTGGGGCTACTGGGCGTTGCTGCTCGCGCCGGTATTCTGGACCGCATTCGAATGGATCCGTCTCGGTGTGACCGGCCAACTTTGGAATGCTCTTGGTTACTCACAGGCATATCACTGGTTTCTAACTCAGCCGGCGCGTTGGGGTGGCGTTTACGCAGTGAGCTTTCTGATCGTCGCGATTAATGCGGCAGTGGCTTTGCTGATACTCAGCAGAACGCGCTGGACCATCGTCACGACGCTCGCGATGATTCTTGCCGTCGCATTCGTGATCTACGTTTCGCGTGGAACGGTCCGGTACCTCGACACGTCCTCGTTCGACCGCGACGTAAAGATTGTCGCCCTGCAACCAAACGTTCCGATGACGGCGGTGAAGAGCCTGAGAGAGACAAACGAATTAGTCGAGCGTCATTTCGCCTTGAGCACACGCGCGCTCCAGAGTCTCGGCGATACGCCGGGACCAAGACTCGTCATCTGGCCTGAGTCGCCAATGAACTTTACTTATTCGAATGACAAGGCACTCCAGGAACGTCTGGCCGACTTCACGAAACAGAATCACACCTCGCTGCTCTTAAACTCGCAGGAGCCTGCGCCGGGAAACGGCTCATACAATTCAGCGCTGCTAATAAATGAAGAAGGCCGCCTGATCTCGCAATATGATAAGATTCGCCTAATGCCGTTTGGCGAATATGTGCCGCTCCCGCAATGGTTACCGGGAGCGTCTTTGATAACTGGGATCGTCGGTGAGTTCACACCCGGTGACAAGTACACCTTGATGCCCGTCGGAAATCGCCGTGCGGGAGTGTTCATCTGTATTGAGTCTGCGTATCCGTGGATTGCCCGCAGGTTGAGTGACGATGGCGCTCAGATGCTTATCAATATTTCGAACGATGGGTATCTTGGCCCGACCGCTGTAATGCGACAGCACCTGGCGAATGCGATCTTCCGGGCGGCTGAGAATGGCAAACCGGTGTTGCGTGTCACCAACACGGGTCTGACGGCGCTGATAGACGATCGCGGCCGGGTCATCGACCTGACCGGTCCTTTTCAAACAGACGTCCGCGTGTGGAACGAGCCGGAATCAAGTAGCAGCAACACCTTCTACACGGACCACGGTGACCTGTTTGTCCAGATTTGTACGGCGATTACAGTTTTGGTTTTCATCGCGATCCTGTTTAGCGGCCGAAGGAGTTTTGGAAGACTAAGATGAACGACACCTTATCAATTCAGGAATTACGTACTTCGTTTGACGACCTGCGCGCGCGCGTACAACAACTCGGGAGGTTTCTTTGATGTCCCGGCGCGTCGCGAAGAGTTGAACAAGATCGAAGCACAGGCCTCCGCGCCTGATTTCTGGAGCGATCAGGCAGCCGCACAGAAGCTGTTGCAGGAACGTAGTCGCCTCGAAAAAGAAATCGAGCGACAGGAAAAATTTGAATCGCGCACCGCGGATGCAGAAGTACTTTTCGAGTTTGCTGAAGAAGACGAAGCTTCTTTCAACGAACTACAGCCTTTGCTCGAACGGCTTGAGCACGATCTGAGCCAGGCCGAAACCGAAATGTTACTGGCCGGCGAGAACGATCGCCGCAATGCTATTTGCACAATTCATCCGGGCGCAGGCGGCACCGAGTCCCAGGACTGGGCCGAGATGCTGCTGCGCATGTATCTCAAATGGGCCGAGCAACGCGGCTTCAAAGCTGAAGTGCTCGAGTATCAACCAGGCGAGGAAGCTGGACTGAAGAGCGTTACGTTCAGAGTTGAAGGTGAATATGCCTACGGGTTGCTGGCGGCTGAAGCCGGCGTACACCGCCTGGTCCGAATCTCGCCGTTTGACCAGGCCGCACGACGGCATACATCGTTCGCTTCACTCTTTGTTTATCCGGAAATCGACGAGGATATCGAAGTAGAGATCAACGACAAAGATCTACGAGTCGATACTTACCGCGCGACCGGCGCGGGCGGACAACACATCAACACCACCGACTCAGCAGTTCGCATCACCCACATGCCCACGGGCATTGTCGTATCCTGTCAGAATCAACGTTCTCAACATCAAAATCGAGCAGTTGCCATGCAGGTGCTGCGCTCACGTCTTTATGAACTCGAGTTGGAGCGGCGACAAGCCGAAACAGCCGAACTCGAAGCCAACAAGGCCGACATTTCATTCGGGTCGCAAATCAGAAGTTACGTACTCGCGCCCTATCAGTTGGTAAAAGACACTCGCACTAAACTGGAACGAGGTAACGTCGAGGCTGTGCTCGGCGGTGACATCGACGACTTCATCAAGGCCTTTCTGCTCGCCCGCAAAGCGGCGTAGGTCTTTCAGTTTGCAGTTGGAGTTTTCATGGCAACATCTACACAACAGATCGAACAAAAGCCGCGCGTGATCATCCCACGCGCCGGTCGTGGCAACGAGATACTCGCGATTCTCTTTATCGCGCTCGGGTTGCTGCTGTCGCTTTGCCTCGTCTCGGCAGCGTTCTATCCGAACGATCCGTCGTGGAATTCTGCGGGCCAGAGTGAAACGCACAACTGGGCGGGATCTATCGGCGCGAATGTCGCGGCCATTGCGTTTCAGACTATCGGCCTCGCGGCGTTTCTGTTGCCACTGCTTCTGTTCGCGGCCGCATGGCGTCGGTTCCGTACGGGCAGCATTCATCACCCCATGACCCGAGTGATCGGACTCGTGGTGCTCGTGATTGCCGCTGCGGCGCTGTTGTCGATCGCACATCTGCACCCGCTGTTTGATTCGAGTGTGCAACCAGGCGGACTGCTGGGCGCTGTCGTCGCGCAGGGTCTCGCCAGTGGATTGAATAACGTTGGCGCGACTGTCCTGCTCGTCGCAATTGCTGCAACCGGATTACTACTCGCTACGAATTTTTCCTTTGTTCGACTTTACGAAGTCATCGTCAATGCGGTCAGTACACGCTTTGCTTTTGTCGGTAAGCTGCCGGAACGTTTCCGAGCCTGGCGTGAAATGCGAGCCGAAAGTGCGCGGCTGAAGAAAGAGACGAAGGCCGCGATCAAAGCTGAACGCGAGGCGGCGAAAAATGCTTTGAAGCAGACAATCAATTTGTCTCCTGCGGAGCGCGTCAAGGATTTCATGAATCAGCCGGTTGAACCGCCGGCGGTGGTTCGCTCTGAAACTGTTCGCACGACAGTTGAGCCACAAGCGCAAGCGGCTGCGGCAAACGCGAGTGCAGCCGGTGCAGGTGTTGGAGTTGCTTTACCGCCGGCGACGGTCGTGACTGGTCGCTCAGGAAAGAGATCGATTTTTCCAACGGCAGATGTGGACGAGGAAGAGGGCGCCGAAGAGATGGTCAAGGGCGCTTCGGTGCTGCGCGTAAAAGCCGAACAGCCTGCCGCCGGCAAACTACCCTTTGACGCAACGCGTCGCGTTAACTACAGCGATTACGGCCTGCCACCACTCGAGTTTCTGAATGAAGCACCGCCGCACAGCGAGCAGGCTGACACGGAGTTGCTCAGTCTCGCGACGCGGCTCGCGGAGAAATGCAAAGAGTTCAACGTTACCGGCCAGATCAAACACATCTGCCCCGGTCCGGTGGTTACCACTTACGAGTTCAAGCCCGATCCGGGTGTGAAGTACTCGCGCGTGGTTTCGCTCGTCGACGATCTTTGCTTGGCGCTGAAGGCTGAATCGATCCGCATCGATCGCATGCCGGGCAAGCCACACGTCGGCATCGAAGTGCCGAACCCGCGGCGCGAAACGATCTTTCTGCGTGAAGTGATCGAGTCGCGACCATTTCGCGAATCGCCCTCGAAACTCACCATCGCACTAGGCAAAACGATCGACGGTCTGAATTACGTCGCCGACCTAGCGAAGATGCCGCACTTGCTGATTGCGGGGACGACCGGTTCAGGTAAGTCGGTCGGCGTGAATTCGCTAATCGTCTCGATTCTCTACCGTGCGCGTCCGGACGAGGTGAAGTTCATCCTGATCGATCCGAAGCGCCTCGAACTCGGACTCTACGAAGACATCCCGCACCTGGCAGCGCCGATCATCGTCGACCCGAAACTCGCATCGCGCTCGTTGAAATGGGCCGTGGGCGAGATGGAGCGCCGGTATCGCGACCTCGCCGGCTGGGGCGTCCGCAACATCGACGGCTACAACACCGAGATCATGCGTCGCAACCTCGTCAAGGAGTACGACGATAAAGGTGAGCCGTGGAAGCCGCTGCCTTACATCGTGATCATCATCGATGAGCTGGCCGATTTGATGATGACTTCGGGTCGCGAAGTCGAGGAATCGATTACACGTCTCGCGCAGATGGCGCGCGCGGTCGGAATTCACCTCGTGCTTGCGACGCAACGACCGTCAGTCGACGTCATCACCGGTTTGATCAAGGCAAACTTCCCGTCGCGTATTTCGTTCCGTGTCTCGTCGAAGATCGACTCACGTACGATCATCGACACGAACGGCGCCGAGCAACTGCTCGGTCGCGGCGACATGCTGTTCCTGCCGCCGGGCACGTCGCGTTTGATTCGTGTTCACGGTGCTTACATCGACGAAACCGAGATTGGTCGCATTGTCTCGCACATCAAGGCGCAGGGTCCGCCGTCGTACGACGAGAGCATCACTCAATCCGATGAAGAGGCGCTCGGACTCGAGAGCACCGGCGGCGAACATGACGAACTGTTTGAAGAAGCGCTACGAATCTGTGTGGAGATGAAACGAGCCTCAACGTCTGTGCTGCAACGACGTCTGCGCATCGGCTACGGTCGTGCGGCAGCGATTCTCGACATCATGGAACGCGAAGGGCTGATCGGCCAGGCTGACGGTTCGCGTCCACGGCCTGTTCTCGGTCGTGCTTATGAAATGATCGCCGAATGGGACGAGATGGGCACGGAAGTTTAGCCACAAAAAGGCACATAAAGCACAAAAAGAAATCTTGTTAAGGCATGATGCTCGGTTAATCTTTGATCACGCGCTTTCGGCTGTAGATCCTCGCGCAGCAGTCAGACAGGCAGTTACACAACTCGACGTCTCAACACATTCCCTCTATTCAATCGCTATTGGTAAGGCTGCGACTTCGATGGCGCTTGGGCTCGACGAAGCTCTCGGTGAGAAGTTAGCTGCCGGCGTGGTCGTTTCCTCGACACTACACAACTCAACGCGCTGGCAGAGTTTTATCGGCGGCCATCCATTACCGGACGAATCGAGCATCGAGTCTGCCCGGGCGGCGTTCGCCCTGCTCGATCGCGCTGAAGCAGAACAAGCAAACGTAATCTTTCTGATCTCAGGCGGTGGCTCGGCGATGATCGAGTGGCCGGTCAACGACGAAATCTCATTGCGCGATCTGCGCGCCGCCAATCAGGATCTCATCTCGTGCGGTGCAAGCATTGCCGAAGTGAACTCAGTCCGCCGCGCGTTTTCCGCCGTGAAAGGGGGTGGACTCGCACGACGATCGCCACACGCGGAAATGTTCACGCTTATCGTGTCCGACACGAACCCTGGTGACGAAGCAAGTGTGGCCTCGGGGCCATCGCTCGCCGCTCCATCCAACGCGCCTGATGCAATCGAAATCATCGAGCACTATGGTCTCGACAAAGTGCTACCAGAATCGATCATAAGCACCGTGCGGAGTGCTAAACGCTCAAACGATCCAATCAACGGATCTCACACCGTGCTTCTGGACAATCACACCGCAATCGAAGCAGCTCGCGCCAAAGCCATCGAACTCGGCTTTGCTTGTTCCGTGCTGGACCACGTCAACGAACAACCAATTCAAGAAGGTTGCGACCTGCTGCTCGCAAGCCAAAACTCCTGCGTCATCTCAGGCGGAGAATTTTCATGTCCCGTGCGCGGAGACGGTCGCGGTGGTAGAAATCTCGAGACAGCCTTGCGCTGCGCAATCAGTCTCCAAGATCAACACTCACACACCGTTGTCTTGAGCGCGGGCACTGACGGCATCGACGGCAACAGTCCCGCCGCCGGCGCGATCGCCGACGAAACAACAATCCGTCGCGCCCAAAACCTCAACCTCGACGCCGAACAATACCTCGCGCGCAGCGACTCCTACACTTTCTTCCAACAACTCAACGACCTGATCGTCACCGGCCCAACCGGCACCAACGTCCGCGACCTCCGAATCCTCCTCAGATCGGCGTAAATCGCTTTTTAAAGATCCGTTATATCCGTGGTATAACACTTCCTGGAGATCCGAACTCTTGTCGACACTTATCAACACCGAAACTCCCATTAATACCAAACCGCCCGATGGCAGTTCGCTCACGTTTACAGAGCTGATCGCACGTCTAAACAGCCAAACAAGCGTCCCAACCCTCGAAGATCTAAATAACTGGGTCGCGAACGTCGAGATTAACGAACAGGATTTGCAGCCGTACCTTGGTTTCAAGGAAGGCAATTACTGGCGCCATCGAGTTTGTCGTAATGAGGCGGTCGAGATGCTGGTGATCTGTTGGCGTCCGGGTCAGAAGACGCCGATTCACGATCACAACGGCTCTCACGGTGTGGTAAGAGTTCAAAAGGGTCTGATGTGGGAAACGATTTTTAAGTACGACGACCAAGAGGGGTTGTGTTACGACACGAGTCGCGAATGCCCGACGGGCACCGTCACCGGGGCTGAAGTGCCGGACATTCATCAACTCGGAAATCCCGAAGTCAGTGGTCAGGATCTCATCACGATTCATGTTTATGCGCCGCCGCTCGGTGTGTTGAAAACTTACAAGGTGGGAAGCGCCAAGGTAGACCTTTACACACCTAATGATTTTCCGACTTGAGACGCGAGTGGCGTTCGCAGCGCTTCTCTTAGCGCTGGCGTGCGTCACCGCGTGCAAGGACAAATCTTCCAGCTCCACCACAACCGCTGATGGCGAACTCACTGTCGCTGCAGCCTCTGATCTCACTACAGCTTTCGAAGAAATCGCTCGCGAGTTTGAAGCCGCAAACAAAACCAAAGTCGTATTTATGTTCGGCTCGACCGGCATGCTAACGAGGCAGATCGAAAACGGCGCGCCCGTGGATATCTTCGCTGCTGCGAACGTGAGCTATGTTGACGAGCTCGACAAGAAGGGACTCATCATTCCCGACAGCAGAGCGGTCTATGCACGCGGCCGGATCACGTTGTGGACATCTGAGACGAGTAACATACGACTCCAGGGAATCGAGGACCTCGCGCGCCCGGAAGTAATGCGCATCGCGATCGCGAATCCGGACCACGCTCCTTACGGTCTGGCAGCAAAGCAGGCACTTGAAAGCGCCGGCATCTGGGAACGTGTGAAACCAAAACTCGTTTACGGCGACAACATCCGCCAGACATTGCAATACGCTGAGACCGGGAACGTCGATGTCGCTATCGCCGCGTTGTCGTTGAGTGTGCAGAGTCGCGGCCGTTGGACGTTGATCCCGGAAGAGTTGCATCAGCCAATCGCTCAGGGCCTCGGCATCCTCAAGACCACCAAAAACGAAAACGCCGCACGCGCCTTCGCCGCCTTCCTCGTTGGGCCACAAGGACAAGCAATATTGAAAAAATACGGTTTCAGCCGCGGATGATCCGTGTCATCTGTGGTTACTAAAGGTGTCGATTCTTAAGCCGTTGGTGTCTATAGTGACCGTGATCGTGCCACGTTCACCAGTCGTTAGAACGGTGGCGCCATTTGCTTGCCACCGCTCGATCACGTCTTTGTGTGGATGACCAAATCTGGAATGACGACCAACCGAGATGATCGCGTAGCTGGGTTTGGTGGCGAGGACGAAGCCTTCAGTCGATGATGTTTTGCTGCCATGATGTGGAACCTTCACGACGTCAACGTGCCCTGGTCTGAGTGCTCTTTCCGCGGCTTGTTCGATATCACCTGTGAGCAGTATTGACCGATCGCGATACTGAAGTCTCAGTACGATCGAGTCGTTGTTCGAAGACTTCTCACCGCCGGCAGGTGGCCACAGGACGTCTATCTCCACTTCACCGAATCGAATCACATCACTAGCCTCGATTGTCTCAGAATAAGTGTTGGTTTCTCTTAGGGTCTGCGAGAATTTCTGGAATTCAGGATCGTCGGCAGGGCGTCGGGCAATCAGCGCGGCTCGCACTGAGAAGTTCCGGAGGACATCGTTGAGGCCGTCAATGTGATCGGCGTCGGCATGTGTGGCCAGAACGTAATCGATCTGGCTCAAGCCTCTCCACCACAAATACTCCGAGACGACGGTTTCTCCAATCCGGCGCGCGGCTTCAGTCGTGTTTCCGCCACCATCGACCAATAGCGTGGTTCCGTCAGGCATCGTGATAAGTGCCGAGTCGCCCTGGCCTACATCGAGAAAGTCTACGCGCAGATCTCCATCAGCGCGTGCAGCACTGAACGGATGCAGGACGAGAACAGCCAGTAGAACCAGTTGTGCAAGCGAGAGCGCAGGAACGTACCGACGCAGTCTGCATTCACGTTGGCCACTCGAACCCAGCGGTTGCCAGTGCAAGAGCGCAACGATGAGAACGAGCAAAGGAAGATAATAGACAGCGTAGAGCGACGCCGCCGATCCCGAATACTCAGGCAATCTCAGCGACGCGAGACCAAAACTCGAAAACGGATCGACGCTGTGGACCATGACCCAGTCAATCCCATCCGCGAGTTTGAACAGTGGCGCCGATAGAACGGCGCTCACCTGCGAAACCAACAACGCCAGCATCGCAACCGCAACCAGTACTGCCAGTAACACACTCACGACGATATTCAGCACCAGCGACGACAACGAGAGCCGGTGGAAGTAGACGATCATCAGCGGCAACAACATCAACTGCACGCTTGCCGACACCACAACCGCGCCAAAGGTGTAACGCAGGACAGGCTGCACGTGATAACGCTCCAGCTGCACGGCCACTTCTGTTTTAAACAGTCGATAATGATGTGACGAACGCGCTAGCTCCTGTTTCCACGTCTGCTCGCGCCAGAAGAGAATCTCACTAAAGGTTTTCAGGATGCGCGGGCATACGGGCGGATACGGAGTCGAGCGCGATGGATACCAACTGCCAATCGCCGACAGCTTCGTCAGCAGCGGCCACGCGATCACCACGATTGCCAGCACCGACAAGAACGTCAGTTGAAAAGACGGATTGAAAGTTTCTTTTGGGCTGTGAATCAACAGCACGAGCGCTGCCGCGCCCAAGGCGTTGAGCGAATTGGATTGCCGGAAGACAATCGTTCCGAAGCCCGTGAAGGTAAACATCAGCGCGGCTCGAACGACTGAAGCGTCGGTTCCGACAGCGATCGAATAGGCCCAGATAATGATGGCCGGTAACAGAAACTGCGCGAGCCTGCGTTTAGTTAATCGACGCATCAACAAAAACACGAGGCCGCCGATGAAGCTGATGTGCAGGCCGCTGATGACGAGGACGTGAAACGTGCCGCCTTCGCGAAAGCGCTCGGACGCACTCTGTGAGAGGTTGTAGCGATTACCGAGCAGAGTCGCGTCCAGGACTCCCGCAGTCTCTTGAGAAAACTTCGCGTCGATCTGCTGCTGTAGTCGTGCGCGCCAATTGTAGAGCCAGGCGAGTGGCGGAAATACTCTCGTATCTTCTAAACGCGTGATCGATGCCGGACTCTTAATGATTCCGCTGGCGTCATAACCATTGCGTTCCAGGAATTCTGCGAGGGTAGAAACACCCGGATTCCGATAACCACCATCGCGCTCGAGCGTTGTGCTGACGCGAATCCGGGTGCCGTAACGAAGCTGAGGATCTCTGAACGTCGCCAGCAGTGAAACTCGACCTGGCGTCGGCTCTTCTACACGCAACGACAAATAAACCCGATCGCGTGCAACCTCAGGTGGTCCATCGAGCCAACCCGTGAGCGTGCAAGGCTGCTCAACCAGATTTCTCAAACCGCTTGACCCGTCATTGCGACGCTCCATCTCGGCCAGCACTACGCCACTAAAGAAAACCGCCGCGAGCAAGACGTATCCGGCCAACTGCAATCGCTGCTTCAACAGGAGAATCAACGCAGAGACAGAGCACACCGCAGCGGCAATGATCGTAAAACTTGAATAAGAACTTGCCGCGCAGATACCAACCGCAAACGCCACGGCGAGTTGAGCAAACGGATGCTGACTGAACAGACTTCGGTGAGGATGCATTGTGAGAAGCCACCATTTAGCCACAAAAAGGCACAAACGGAAACTCATTTTGTGATTTATGCGCCTTTTTGTGGCTAGATCTCTTCGTGGCGCAAACGGGCGACGGTTTCGACGTGGTGGGTTTGTGGAAAGAGATCGAAGGCGGCAATGGACGAAAGTGTGTAGCCGCCCGCAATTAGTTTTTTGAGATCGCGCGCCAGCGTCGCGGGGTCGCACGAGACGTATGAAATTGTGGCTGGATGAAGATCGAGGATGCCTTTGATCACGGCCGACTCGGCGCCGGCTCGTGGCGGATCAAGGAGGACGAAGTCGGCTGAAGGAGTTGGTCCACCGCGGAACCAGTCGGTTACCGTCGCCGTGGTAACGCGCGCGTTTGACAGTCCTGCGTCCTGGAGATTGCGACGCGCAAAGCGCGTGGCGGCCGGATTAGCCTCGACTGCAACTACCCTTTTGAATTGTCGTGCGAGCGGCAGCGTAAACAACCCAACTCCACTGTAAAGATCGAGCGCGCTCTCGCCAGACGCATCTGCCAGCGCGAAATCGATCAGTGGTCCAAGCAACGACGGATTGACTTGAAAAAACGCCTCGGCATTGTAGCGATAGACTTCGCCTCTAATCGTCAAGCTCAACTCACGCGTCTCAAACTCCGCAAACTCAGGAGCAAATGAGGAGTCATTCTCTCCAACCACAACATCCAAATGTTTCAATCCGGGTGGAAACTGGAACCACGCCGTCGCCCGGACGTCTGAAAGCTTCGCCTGTAACTCCGTTTGCAGAACCGCACAATCAACTACATCGCAGACGCGTCTCGAGCCTCGCTCGTAATAACCAATCGTCTGCTGCTCCTCATCAATCTGCCACGTCGCACGCATACGGTAGTGCCAGTTGTCAGGCGAAGGCGTGACCACAATCTCCGGCACCTGTTCGAGACGAGCAATCCGGTGCAGACAATCGCGAATTATTTCCGCCTTAGCTGCGAGCTGTGCCTCGTACGTGAGCTGTTGAAAGTCACAACCACCACACCGCCCGAAGTATGGACAAGGCGGCTCAATCCGCACCGGCGACGGGGCGAGGATTTCTTCGATGGAAGCAAACAGCACGTTCCCCTGCTCGCGCTCAACGCGCACCCGCACACGATCGCCGGGCGCCGCAAGCGAAACAAACACAGTCTTGCCCTCGGCATGGGCCAACCCCATGCCACCTGGAAGAATCCTCTCGATCTCAACCTCAAGACTCATAGCCACAAAGAAGCACAAAAGGCACAAAAAGCACAAAACGAATTGAGTAGCAAAGTCCTCTTTGTGTTTTTTGTGCCTTTTGTGCTTTTTTGTGGCTATACGTAAAAGAGACTGAGCCGCGGCATCCCAATCTTTTCCCGTAAAGCCTTCAACAGCAGGTTCTCGAACGTCTGTTTGTAAACCGCCGCATCCATCTGACCGCGATAAGGCTTCAGTTGTTCCTTGATTCCGTTTTTCAACTCGTCGAGCCCAGTCGAACTCACGACGGCGAACATCGAGTCGTTCAGCATTCTTTCGAGTCCTGTCAAAGAGTCTTCGAGTTTGCGTGTGTCGAGCCTCGTGCTGCTGGCAAAATCCTTTTCGATGTCGACAAGTAACGCGACTGCTCGCGCGAGCGCCTCGGACAAGTCGTCTTCCTGTTTTCGCGAGCCGGCGAGTTCCGACAACGCCTTACGGCTGCGCTCGAGATGTTCTGTAATGGCGGCGAATGAAAACGGCGTCTTGTCAGACTCCGGCGCGGGCTCTGGACTGTCATCCGCGGCACCGACGTGCGACTCGATCCACTCTGCAAACTGCGCCTCAACCTCTTCCTGGCAATAGAGCAGCGACTTCACCGTGCGCTTGCGTGGCTTCGCTTCGTAAGAGTCGAACGACTTTTCCACACCGCGCAGAACGATGTGCAGAGGAATGCCCTGCTGTTTCCAGGTCTCCATCAAGGCCCAATCCATCGGACTCAGAAACAGATGCTTACCGCGTCGCCTGACAAATGCGTCTTCGATTTCAGTGAAGTAGTTGAAGTAATTCAAACCTGCCTGGTTCTTTCGTACACCAGACGCAGACCGTCCAGCGTAAGTGTGGCGTCAACTTTCTCAATAAACTTCGATGCGTTTGCAATCAGGGGCGCGAGCCCGCCGGTGGCAATGACACGCGGCCGTGCGTTCATCTCGGCAATCATCTTTTCCAAGACGCCATCAACCAAACCGGCATAGCCATGATAGATGCCGGACTGCATCGCGCCGACTGTTGACGAGCCGATGACCTTCTCGGGCTGCTTTATTTCCACACGCGGCAATTTCGCGGCGCGAAGAAACAGGGCCTCCGCGGAAATCATGATGCCGGGCACAATCACGCCACCAAGATATTCACGCGCAGCGTTAACTGCGTTGAATGTAGTCGCGGTGCCAAAGTCGACAACGATACACGGTGCGCCGTATTTCGCCACCGCCGCGACGGCATCGACAATCCTGTCGGCGCCGACATCCCCAGGCGAGTCATAGAGGATCTTCAGACCCGTATCGAGAGTGTGAGTGACAAATAACGGCGTCAACTGGAAACACTCCTGGACCGTGAGCTTGAGCGTCTGGTCCAAAGGCGGCACGACTGACGCGATCGTAACCGCCTCGATCTTTTCGAGATCGATATTGCTACCTGCGAAGAGGTTTCTCAAGTCAGCCGCATACTCATCGCTTCCCTTGTCGTGATCGGTGACGATTCGCCATTGAGCGATCAGATCCTCGCCATCAAAGACTCCCAGAGTAATGTTGGTGTTTCCGGCGTCAATCACCAGAAGCATGTGCTACTACCTCGGTTGTGTTTTGTGTTCCTGACAGAACTTCTTCGATCAGCTCGGCCGCGCGAGCCGGACCATTCTCCTGTTTCAGTTCCCTGCTGACGGCCAGCGCGCGGCTCGCGTATGAAGACTGCCGGAGCAGGATATCGAGTTCCGCCGCAACTCTCGGCGCCAGGTATTTGTTGCGAAAAAGCGTGCGGCTGGTACCCAATTTGCGCGCGTGTTCGGCATTATCTGCCTGGTCGAACGCAAACGGAACGATCAACGTCGGGACACCGGCCAGCAAGCCCTGTGAAGTCGTACCGACCCCGCCGTGATGGACCACCGCGCACGCCTTAGGCAGTAATGATTGATACGGAACGTAGTCGAGCGCGATGATCCCCTCAGGTAATGAGTGCGGAAGATTGCGCTCATCGCCGATGAGCAACACCGCGCGACGGCCAAGTCGCTTCGCAGCCTGAATACTTTCCTGAAAGAAATCCCGTGCGACCCAAACCGCCGACGAGCCCAACGTGAACACAATCGGCGGTGGACCATTCTCAAGAAACCGCGTTAGCTCAACCGGAATCGTCGTGTCGTGATTGCCGTCGTAAAAACAAAATCCGGTAATCGCAGACTGTTTGGGCCAATCAGGTTGCGGCTGGCCAAACAGTTTCGAAAACAAGGCGAGCACGAGCGTCGGCGAATGCTGACCCGCGAACATCGGATTTCCATAGTCTTCGATGCCGAGCTCGTCGCGAAACGCGGTAACAGCCCTGGCCTTGTAAGTGCTCATCGTAAGTCGAAGTAAAAATCCCATTACGCCGGGACCAAGCACGCTGAACTTGTTGAACCACTGCCAATACGGCGGCATGGGCGGATCGTAGGCGGAGAAGAACGAGAGAGGCGCGAGCACCGTAGAGATCCACGGCATGCCTGTTTTGCGACCGACCAGGGGACCGGCAGGCGCCGCCGGGTGTGTGACCAGCAGATCCGCACCTTTAACTGCCGGCAAAAGATCCGCGTAACTCTCGCGCACGGCCGGAAAGACGACTTCTTCAGTAAGGAAGCGCGGTCCGGTCTTTGGGTTCATGATCTTTTCGATCAGTTCCTGATCCTGTTCTTTTGGCCACGCGAGCTGCGGACGTACCGGGACAAACTCAACGCCGATACTCACGATTTTTTCGCGATAGGCCTCCATCGTGGCGATCACGGGCTGATGGCCGCGACGTTTCAACTCCATCGCAATCGCCATGTACGGATGAATGTCGCCGAAAGAACCGAAGGTGTTCAGGATGATGCGCTTAGACATTTTTTAGCCGCGGATGAACGCAGATCAGAATATTTACTGAGAACGGACACCGTGGACGTCACCGGCTCTCACGAGCTTGATTTCGTCGTTCGCGGTGCGCAGACGTAACGCACCGTCGCGTTCAATGCCGCAGGTCGTTCCCTTCCACACGTCATCGCCGTTGCTGACCTGGACCGCTTTGCCGAACGCGTAGGACGATCGATTGGTCCATGCGTTAACGATCGACTCCGGACCGGCAGACTCATTCAGCAGCGAATACCAGTGCGCCAGCCATTTCAGCAGTCCGGCAAGTATCGCTTCACGATCCGCGGGACGGCCAGTCGCTTCCTCAATCGAAGTGGCGACATCCTTCAGTTCCGACGGATACGCAGCGCCAGTCAGGTTGATCCCGATCCCGACAATGACGGCGCGTCCTTTCGGGGTCTCGATGGCCTCGGCGAGGATGCCGCAGATTTTTCGTTCACCTGAAAGAAGATCATTGGGCCACTTGATGTCAGCTTGCATGCGGCAAGATTCGCCGAGCGCGTCGTAAACAGCCACGGCCGCCATCATCGTGATCAAAGGCCAGAAATTCACCGCGATTTGCGGCCGCAAAAGAATGCTGAAGTAAAGACCCGCACCCTTTGGCGACGACCACGCGCGCTGCAATCGACCTCGGCCCGCAGTTTGCTCATCCGCCACCACCGAGACGCCTTCCGCGGCGCCTTCAGTCGCAAGGCGTGATAGCTCGGTGTTTGTGGAAGGCAACGACTCGAATCGTAAAACCTTTGGATTGAGGTGCGTCATATATGGTCGACGCCGATTATACAAAACCACGCGCAGTAACGCCGGATAACGCAAAACTAAAAGCAACGCAGCGATACGTTGAGATCCCTGCGGTCGTATTTTCATTGTTTGCGGGCGCAGCTTTTCTGACAAAGATGTGTTATCTCTCGCTCGCCTTCAACTCGTTATTCGTGCTCATCTTTCTCGCAGTCGTCTATTGGTATGTGCGGTCGCGGTTCGGTATCCGAATTCCCATCGGGCTGCTGGGGCTCGTGTTTGTCGCACTGCAAGTCGATGCGCTCGGAAATTACTTTCACATGTACGGGCGACTGTTTGGTCCAATGCAGTACGACGAATTCTCACACATGACGATTCAAGTGCTCGTCAGTCCGATCATCGTTTGGCTCATGGGACGAGTGCTTCAGCAGTTGGGGTACAGATTGCCGCTCAAACTCACCGCGTTCTTTGCGGCAACTACGATGTACAGCCTGTCGGCGATCTACGAGATCATTGAACTGTGGGATGAAGTCTATTTCGGCGGCCATCGCATCTGGGGTGCGTACGACACGGCCACAGATCTACAGTGGGACCTTTGCGGAATAATTGTCGGGACGCTGTTTTCTTGTATCATGCTGCGAGACACACGTGATCAACTGGTTCCCCATTAGGCTTTCGTTTGCCGTTGCTACGGCTGCAACCCTGATCGCATTGGTCGCCGGTTCGGGGCTGGCATGGTTGTTAGCCCGCAAGCGTTTTCCCGGACGCAACCTCGTCGATGCGCTCGTAACGCTGCCGCTTGTTTTGCCGCCGACAGTTTTGGGTTACTACCTGCTGGTCCTCCTCGGCACGCGCGGGGCGATTGGTGGTTTTCTTTATCGCACGCTCGGGATTCGTTTGACGTTCACAGTGACGGCGGCAATCATCGCAGCATCAATTCACGCGCTGCCACTCGTGACGAAGAGTTTGCGGGCGGCGTTTGAAGGAGTGAACACCGATCTCGAAGCTGCCGCACGCACGTTGGGCCTGAACAATCGACGGATCTTCTTTCGGGTGACGTTGCCTCTCGCAGCCAAAGGTGTGCTGGCTGCGACGGCACTCGCGTTTGCACGCGCGCTCGGGGATTTTGGTGTGACGATCATGATCGCGGGAAATATTCCCGGCAAGACGCAGACGGCTTCAGTTGCGATTTACGATGCAGTGCAGGCTGGACGAGATAACGAAGCGTTTACTCTCGCGGTGACAGTCTCGGGGATCGCAGTCTTAATGCTCTACCTCATCAACCGCTTCGGTAGCCACGGATCTCACGGATAAAAAGCGCGGATCGTTCTTCTATCCGTAAAATCCGTGGCTAAACTAATCCTTTGAAGTTCGACTTAGTCAAGGTATAACCGGGAAACACCGACTTTGTATCCTTGCTGCCGAGGTGGCGAGTGGCAATCTCGCCGAAGACGTCGCGGAAGTCAGTCGTCAACGCAAGATCGCGTCCTTCATAAAGCTGATCATCCTTGAGACCGGGCCACTGGCCGTAAACTTTGCCACCACGCACGCTGTTGCCCATCACGAACATCGCGTTCGCGTGACCATGATCGGTGCCGCGATTGCCATTCTCACGAACCGTTCGACCAAATTCAGACATCGTCAGGATAACCACGTCGTCCATTCGCTGGCCCAGGTCCTGATAAAGCGCTGCGATGCCGGCGCTGAACTGCTGCAAAAGATTTCCGAGTTGTCCGCGCGAGTTGCCCTGGTTGACGTGCGTATCCCAACCACCAATGTCTGTGAATGCAACCTCGAGTCCGACACCTGCTTTGATCAGTTGTGCGATCTGTAGCAACGAAGTACCGAATGGATTGCGTGGATAGACAGCTCCGTTTTCAGGTTGATACTGCGACGGATTCGCCTTCTTCAAATAGTTGACTGCTTCGAACGTTTCGCGGCCCATGCCTGCGAGCGAATCATTCTCGCGCGCATAAATCGCTTCAAAGCCGTTCTGCAAGTTTGCCGATGACTTGCCGCCACGAATCGCAAAGTCGGAGATGCTCGACATTGCGACGGCGGGCGCACGTCCCTGAAGCACGCGCGGCATCGTCTTCGTCACCGACACAGCCCGAAACAGCGAGCGATCCGGATCGTCTTTGCTTTGCAGGTAACGATTCAGCCAACCGTCGCTCGTCGACTTCACACCGGGCGTCGCCGATTCCATGTAGTCCTGTGCGTCAAAGTGCGAACGAGTATTGTCCGGCGAACCAGCGGCATGAACGATCGCCAGTCGCTTTGAATCCCACAAAGGTTTGAACGCACTCATCGACGGGTGCAAACCGAAGAAGCCGTCGAGATTGATCGCCGCGTCGGTATTGCCGGCATCGGGTTTCGGTATGGCGATGGACGAACGCAGCGAGTAATAGTTCGACTCGCCAAACGGTACGACCATATTGAGCCCATCGACAGCGCCGCGCTGAAATATCGCGATCAGCGTCTTGCGCTTTCCGCCGGTGAGCGCGTTGCCCAAAACCACGCGCTCAAGAAACGCGGGCGCTGAAAGCGACACGCCGACACTCGCGAGTGCGATGCTTCCTGATTTAAGAAAAAATCTGCGGTTCATATATTCAACCTCAAGTTCTCCCGCAAAGGCG
Source organism: Pyrinomonadaceae bacterium (assembly GCA_036401595.1). Lineage (GTDB taxonomy): Bacteria > Acidobacteriota > Blastocatellia > Pyrinomonadales > Pyrinomonadaceae > PSRF01. The sequence continues at coordinate 15,038 of DASWUM010000067.1, read as the reverse complement.
CAAAGCCGCAAAGAAAAACCGCTCTTACTTTGCGCCTTTGCGCCTTTGCGGGAACCAACGCTACTGTCTCTGAAACTCCGGCGTCCCCAGGATCAATCCCACGACCTTAGTGACGGGATCGGCAGGATCCAGTTGCTTCAGCAACGTCTCGCGTGTGCTCGCCGAGATTTCTCCAGCCAACAGAGTCTTCAGATATTCGTCCATCACCTTCGCCTGATCGGCATTCAATTTCGAGAGATTGACGCGCGTTCCCGGAATGCGATTGTTTGCGAGAGCGAGGCCGAAGTTCATCCGCTCGAGCAACGCCCCGGTGTTGACCCAACTCTCCGCCGCGTCGGAATAACCGTTTGGAGTTTGAAATCCGTAGAGCGGCTCGCCCATGCGCGCGATCCACTGGTGTGTTTGCGGGCCACCGTTGGTGTCGGCGCCGAGTGTTCGAATCGCGCTGATCACGAGCTCAAACGGCCGCTTGATCTTCGCGCGATACGCTTCCGTGGAGTTGAATTCCTTCGACATGAAGATCGTCTTTAACGTCTCGCGGATATCACCGTCGGTCTTGGTAAACGTTGCCGCAACGCGATCGACGAGCGCTTGCGGCGGAGTGTCGGAGACGAAGTGACGCACCAATTTCGTCGCGATAAACTTCGCGGTCGATGGATGATGCGCAAGGATGTCGAGCACCATCAGACCATCTTTGATGCCGCCCCCCGCAGGAATCTTGTGACCCAACACGATCTTTTCGCCGTCGTCATGAACGCGGCCGTTGAAGAAAAAGGTGCCGGCATTGCGACGCGCGCCTTCACCCATCATCGCATTCACTGCCGCGGCGCCGCCGCGCGGTTGGAAGATGGTCCAACCGGTAAAGCAGCGTGCGACTTCCTGCACGTCCTTTTGTGTGTAGCCACCGTCAACGCCGAGTGTGTGCAACTCCATCAGCTCGCGCGCGTAGTTTTCGTTGATACCGCGCCGCTGCTGTTGTGGCGGTGGCTGCGGCAACTGTTGCGCGCGCAGTCTCTGCAGTGGACCACCACCGCGGCGATTCTGATTGGCATTCGGGCTGACGCTCTGAAAGTTATCGAGATAGAACAGCATCGCCGGGCTCTGCGCCGTGGCTTGCAGCAACGTCGAGAATTTCGCCATCGCATTCGGACGAATCGTGTCGCGATCGTACGAAGGCAGCAGCCAGCGATCGGCGCCTTTGCCGGCGAACACATTGAAGTGGTTGGTCCAGAAGTCGACCATCACTTCCTGAAGCTGTCGTTCGCTGTAGACAGCGCGAAGAATTCTCGAGGCCTGCAGCTCAGCCATGATACGTTGCGGCTGTTGCAGACCGTTCTCGCGATAGTAGTCCTGAATTACTTTGCGATACTTCTCATTCTCTAGCGGATTGCCCGGCGGTGGTTGCGGTGCATTCGGATTATTTCTCGCGGCGTCGGGCGACATCTCCGATGAGGGCATTGAATCGTTCTTCGGTATCTCTGCCGGAGTCGCATTCGCACCGCCTTTCACGCGATTCTCACGTGCTTCGGCAAGCTCGTTGGGCAACGCCCCGCGTGCCTGAAGCTGGCGCAGCAGTTGGCCAGGATTTGGAAACTTTTCGTAGAGCTCAGCCGTGGTCATATTGAGAACATTCAACTCACGGACCCTGTTCTCAGCGACTGTATCGGAGATCTTTTCCGGATTGAGCTGCTGATTGATGTAGGTCTCGAGCCCCATCGACTTCACACGCTCGACGTCGCCCGGGCGCGCACCAAAACCAAGCCGGTTGAGCACGTGGATGATGCGCTGTTCCTCGGTCAGATTCTGAGATTTCGTACGCTTTTGAGCGGAAACGAGAGGCTGCGTGGCCGTCAGCGCCAGTAGCAGCATTAACGCCACGGTCTTTTTCAGGTTCTTGAAATTCATGTCCGGTTAGACGCCCCAACGCCTTGATTGGCTGAAAAAATCCGTAATCAATTCGTGAGATCTGTGGCTAAAGACTTGAAGGAGTCGGCGCGGGGGAGGCTCTTCCCAATGGCTTCGGATACGTTACCGAGCTTCGGTTTCCGTCCTTATCAATCGCGCGCACGCCGAAGAAATAATTATCCTTCGACATTCCTTTCATCGTGAAGCCGGTGACGTTTCCGACCGCCTTTGAATTCGTCCAGACCGCCGCCGCCGTGTCGCGCCAAACGATCTCGTAGCCCGCCAGATCGGGTTCAGTGTTCGCGTCCCATTTTAGTTCTGTATCGTTCGACAAACGCTGCGACAAGATCGTCACGCCTGTTGGACGCGAAGGCGCGAGCGCGAGTGCCGCAAGCGAAGCAGCATTCACACGCGCGACGTTTGCGACATATGCAAAATCGACAAACTCCGGCAGGTCTCCAAACTGCACGCCATTCTCAACCCGAACATTCTGATGCTGATGTCGAAACTCTTCATTCACTTCCGTGAAGCGCACCGCCGGATAACCGCGCTCGAGAAACGGAATGTGATCGCCGCCGCGTCCATAACGATCGCGCCGGTAAACAAGCATCACTTTAAACTGCGGCACAAAAGTATCGGCTGTCTCTTTGATAAACCTTGCGAGTTGCCGAGACGCCGAATCGTTCTCACCACCAACACTGCGTCGCACTGTCGCTTCAGCCGGCGTTTCGTTTGACGGCACGCCTTCGGAAAAGACTCGCACGTTGCCGCGATCGCGAACGCCATTACCACCTAGCGTGTTGCCGATGATGTCGTTTGTGAACATCGCATCGACGTTCCAGTGATTCTGTTTCGCCTGCTCCGCAAAATGTGTCGAACCGAGCAGGCTCTGCTCTTCACCCGCAACCGCCATGAAAACGACCGTGGCATCAAACTCATACTTCGCCATCACTCGCGCCATCTCGAGCACCGCAGCCGTACCAGAAGCGTCATCATTTGCGCCCGGCGCGTCGCACTTCGCGTCAACTGGAGTGTTGCACATCGAATCGTAGTGACCACTGACCACGTAGATTCGAGCGACCGACTGCGGCTGTGTACCTTTCAACGTGGCGACGACGTTTGTGACGATGGTCGGTTGCGGAACACGCGGCGCCTTCGCCTGTTCGTAAGATTGCTTCTCGACAGTCATTCGACCGCCCGAAGCTTCCGCAGCCTTGAGAAACTCCGCGTACAGCCAATCACGTGCAGCGCCGATGCCGCGCTTGGGATCGTTCTGTTCGGAGAGCGTGTTACGCGTGCCGAAAGAGACGAGTTTTCTGATGGTCGCTTCGATATTGCGTGCGTCGATTTCACGAACGACGCTTGCGATCGTGCGGTTACGAACAGGTGTGGCTCTGCGACTGGTTGGTCTGGTTTGAGCAAGACCAACGTTTGTCGCCAGCAACACTATCATCAGGCTTTGAAAAACTCTGGTAAGTTGATTTCGAAGCTTCATGGCGATCTGTTTGTTATGAGTTTAGCGAGTTCCGCGATCGGCGGGTTCTCTGTAAATCGGGCTGAACGTTCGCGTCGTGTTTTCTGTGACACTGGGCACCGGTTCCATGCGCTGCGGCGGCAGGTGATGCACCGGCTGCCGGTCATTCACGATGGATCGTGGTACTTGAGATGGAGAGATTTCGCGGTTCATGCTGAGCATCTTCGTGAAGAAACGGATCATTAGACCCATGCAACCGAAGAGAGTCGCTGCACTAAACAGGACCATCCACACGATCGCCGCGGGATGAAGTCCCTGACGTGCGAACTCGGTGGCGGCTCCGAAGATTACGCCGAGTCCGCCGAGGATCGTTATCCCCATCACGATGCTCGGAACAGTGAGTCTTACCGGCGCTAACATTACCGGTGACGTGGCAGCAGGTAGGCTTAAGTTAGCGCCACAACGATTGCAGTATTTAAGTTCGACGGTTATCTCGTTACCGCAGGTAGGACAATACATAAAACCTCCAGTGCGATAACTTTAACACCTGAGCCTCAAAAAGGCACAAAAGGCGGGCACTAACGGATGCGGTAGATGCGTCCCTTCCAAACGACGATGATTTCGCCATCAAGTTGGTCGGCGATGGTCTTGATCGCGGGCTCATCGGCAATCAGACCGCGATATCCTTCGGAGCCGCGCGTGACGATCATGTTTTCTTTTGAACCGTTGTAGGCAGTGTCGGTCCAAACTCCTCGCTGCTTGCGAAAATTACGTCCGGCGACAGATCTGGTTTCGCTGCTGGCGTCTTTGTCGTCTTTGCCTGCTTGCTCTCGCTGCTGAGTTGTCGATGCGACTCCTGCGCCCTGGGTGACAGCGAAACCACCTACTGCAGATTTAGCGGGGCGAGCACGCGCTGCCGCAGGCTCCTCGGCTTTCTTGTTCGCAGATTTATCCATCTCAAAATCTCTCTTCGAGACTTCTTTTGATCCGACCGTAACTTCAGCTTCCTGCTTTCGCGCTTCATCCTCGTTCTTTTGTTTTCGCTCATCGCTCAAAGCATCGACTTTTGCGGCCGGCGTCGGAGGCGCAGCGGCGCTAGCAGGTTGCGATGCCGTCGAATCTGCTGCGACTTGCTCTGCCGGAGCTTTGGCTGAACGCGCATTCTCTTCGCGACCCACCGGCGTTGACCCGGGCGCCGGGTTGGCTGAATTGTGCGGCGCGTCTTGAGAAGTCATTCCCTTGTCAGTGACGGAATCCGTCGGTTTTGCCAGGCTGTAAGTAACCCCGGACTGATCTTTACCAGCCTCTGTTTGAGCTCCTGCCGTTGGCGATGCAACTTGCCTCTGCGATACATATTCACCCGGTGCATTGCGACGCAACACTGCGAATCCAATTACAGCTACAACAACCAATCCGAGTGCCGGTACGGCGTAACGCAAGACCATCGGCGAAAAGAGACTCGCCAGAAACGCTTTCAATCCTGAAGGAGCTCCAACTTTGATCGTCTGGTCCCCAGCCACCACACCGGCCGCCGCGCTGAGTTGCACCACGAGCTCTCGACACCGTCCACATTCAGCGAGGTGATCGGTATATCGTAATCTCGCCGTCGCGGGCAGCGCGTTCTCCGCATACGCATTCAATTCGTCGGCATCAAGATGGCCTTCGGCGTCGGGCGCAAAAACATCCTGTTGCCGTCCCAGCCGCCGCAACAACAAATCCATCTCGTTGTTTGTTTCCTGTTTCATCTCGATCAAATCGCTGCCTTGTAAAGAACGTAGCGGCGCGTCTACCTTGCAGTCAAACTATCCACAGATTACACAGATGCTTTTCAATGTGTTCGTCTAGCATTCTTGTGCTTTTTTGTGGCTAAACTCCTTCTTTACTCAAAAGCGACTCCAGATCCGCATCCAGAGACTGTGCCACCTCCGCAAATGACCTCTCCGCCTCAGCCTGTGTCCAACCACGTTCATCAACCAGGATTTTGGTGACTCGCTTCCGCAAATCGGTTTGAATCCGCGTCAAGCGACGGCTTGCAGTCGCCTCGTGCACACCAAGCACCGCACCTGCTTCTCGCAGTCGCAAGTTGTCGAAGTAATAAAGCTTCACGAGCAGACGGTCTTCGGAAACCAACTCCTGAACGGCTTTACCCAACGCCTGTTGCAAATCAGTTTGCGCAAAGCGATTCGAAATCGACTCCTCGGGCGTCGGCATGTTGGCCATGATTACGTGGCCCGGTCCATCCTGTGCGTCGCGCGCAAGCCGATCGAATTCGGTGTCTTCTTCTGTCTGCACCAGCCGCGACTGTTTGCGAAACATATCGACGGCGAGTTGGCCCACGACGGCGCGCAACCACCCGGCGAGCGAGCCGCGTCCGGAGTAATAAGCGAGTTTACTGGCAGGCGTTCCATCCTTGCGGACTCGCAGACCGTATAACTCTGCCCAGATCGATTGGGCGAGATCTTCCGCGGCGTCTTCGTTCGCACTCGCAGAGCGCGCTGCCGATCGAACCGTCGGTTTGAAACGGTCGACCAGATCGTTCCAGGCGTTTTCATCCCCGCGCTCACAGGCGATAATCAGACAGAGATCGTCGGCTTGCATTTCGTCGATAAACTTTGTGATGTCGGCGTGTGAGGTATCAGGGTTGTCCTTCAATAGATACTTTTGCACCGCAGCGCCAATTCGAGGGACCAGGAACTCGCGGCCGAGCGAACGGTTGTCACTCGCACGGGCAAGCAACCGGCCGGCGCCGTCGTTCAATAAACTCTCGATTTTAGGGTTTGCGGATTCCACGGAAAGTCTCGATAACTGGGGTCTAATCCTATCACCTCGCCGCCTGTTTGATGCAGTAACATCGGCTTTTGACAGGAACATCGGCTTTTGACAGGCAACTAACGCTAGGCTAGATTCGAGAACTACTGAAAATGCTACGCGTCACCGAGATTTTCCGCTCAATCCAGGGCGAGTCAACCCATGCCGGCCGTCCCTGCACGTTTGTGCGTCTGACCGGCTGCCCGATGCGTTGTGTCTGGTGCGACAGCGAGTACACCTTTACCGGTGGCGAGCATTATTCGATCGACGACATTATGGCCCAGGTTAAAGACTTTGGGTGCAAACTCGTCGAAGTGACCGGCGGTGAACCACTCGCGCAGAAAGAGGCTTTCAAGCTGATCGAACGTCTCTGCGACGAGGACTATGAAGTGCTGATCGAAACTGGCGGATACGTATCGACCGCAGATGTTGACCCGCGAGCGAAGGTAATTCTCGACATCAAGTGTCCCGCATCAGGCGAAGAACCGCGGAACGACTGGTCGAATCTGCAACGGCTTCGACCAGACAAAGACGAAGTGAAATTCGTCATCGCAGACGAAGGCGACTGGAACTACGCCAAGCGCGTCATCGCAGAAAACGATCTCGAAGCTCGCACCAAAGCGATCCTGATTTCGCCTGCGTGGGGACAAGTCGATCTGCAACAACTAGCCGAGTGGGTCGCGGCGAGCGGAATCGAAATTCGCATGCAGTTACAGTTGCACAAATACATCTGGGGACCTGACGTTAAAGGAGTGTAATGGGCGGTTCCACAGACATCGAAACAGAAGAATTTGAAGTGGCCGCCATCGCCGACGATGGACCGCAACTCGCGATTTGCCTCGTCTCGGGTGGCATGGACTCCTGCGTCACTGCCGCAATCGCGAACGAAGAAAACGATGAGCTTGCATTTCTGCATGTCTCGTACGGCCAGCGCACTGAGAAACGCGAACGCGAAGCATTCGAAGCCCTGGCGGATCATTACAACGTTAAGGCACGTCTCGGGATCTCACTCGAACACCTCGCGAAAATTGGCGGTTCGTCTTTGACGGACATGAGTATGCCGGTCACGACTGCGGATCTTTCAGCGCAAGGGATTCCTTCGAGTTACGTTCCTTTTAGAAATGCTCACTTACTCGCAGCGGCAGTGAGCTGGGGTGAAGTGAATGGAGCGACAGCGATTTACATCGGCGCCGTGGCTGAAGACTCGTCAGGCTATCCCGACTGCCGTCCGGAGTTTTACGACGCTTTTCAAAACGCGATCGACACGGGTACGAAGCCCGAAACGCAGATCACGATCAGGACTCCAGTCATCGCCATGCGTAAGTCGGAGATTGTGAGTAAAGGGATTGAGCTGGGCGCGCCATTGCACCTGACGTGGTCGTGCTATAAGGAGTCGGAACTGGCCTGCGGAAACTGTGATTCGTGCGCCCTCCGTTTGCGGGCATTTCGCAAGGCCGGAGCCACGGATCCAATACCCTACGTGCGGTAGTATTGTCTGTTTGAATACGCCGAAGGGTTCGTTAGTTTCAGCCAGGTGATAACGCCGAAGGCGTTGGCTAACCTCAGCCCAGGGTTGGAGCGCAGCGACAACCCTGGGTAAACCACGACCAAATGTTCAAACCCTGAAAGGGTTTGTCGCGAGAGGAACCCTTTCAGGGTTGAATCGCACTTGTGTTTGTTTCCCAGGGTTGTCGCTGCGCTCCAACCCTGGGCTGAAATTAGCGAACGCCTTCGGCGTAATTTCAAAGTAATGCATGGCTCTACCTGCTTGACAGTAGTCGTTTTGCTTATTAATTTTAGACACTTCTCAGTGTGCGGAATTATTACAACCAGTAAAGAGTGTGGCCGCATCCTACGAATCTTCGCAGGCTTCGGGCCGACACAACGACGGAGGAATCTTTAGATGATTGGCAGATACTTTTTCGGAGCGTTAATGGTAGCCACTCTGGTGGCCTTCGCTTCTTTGACCGCAGTAGCACAGGTTGGCGAGTTACGAGGTCACGTTTGGCTGCAACAGGCGGACGGCCAAAAGGTTCCCCTTGCTGACGCGCAGATCGACGTCTTCCGGACGGACATGAGCGCGAAATACAACACCAAGACAAACAAGAAAGGCGAGTTCGTCTTTGCTGGCTTGCCGTTCATCGGTACGTACGTAGTCGCAGCCAGCCATCCTACGGCAGCGCCAAACTTTGTTCCGGGCGTGAAAGCAGGTCGCGACATTCCTTGTGAGATCACAGTCACTCCCGGAACTGGAAAGCGACTAACTCTTGAGGAAATCAAATCAGCGGGTGGTGGCTCAGCCAATCCTCCTGCCGGTGGTGCAGGTGGGAACTCAGGCGGCGGCGGCGGCGGCGAAAGCGCGGAAGCTAAAGCCAAGCGCGAAGAGATGTTGAAGAAGAACGCCGAAATCGAATCAGCCAACAAGAAGATCACCGAAGCAAACGAAGTCATCGCACGCACCTTCAAGGCAGGCAATGAATCCCTGAGCCTCGCGGGCGCCGCCAGCAAAGCAAACAATACCGACGACGCGATTGCAAAATACACCGCCGCTATCACTTCGTATGACGAAGGCCTGGCGGCAGATGCCGAACAGCCGGCGCTTCTTACAAACAAGGCAGTGGCTCTAAAGGGACGCGGCGTCGAACGTTTTAATACCACCGTTCGCTCGAAGACAATGGACGATGCGGCTAAGGCCGCCGGGCTACAAACTGCGAAAGACGATTTCAAAGCGGCGGCGGAAACATCAAGCAAGGCCGTTGCTCTGATCAAGGCACAGCCAGTTCCGACTGAGGCGGCCGAGCTGCAACGCTACAACTCAAACAAGTACGCAGCGATGCTCACTAACGCGGAAGCGATGCGGCTGTATGTGAGTAAAGCAGATGGATCGCAGGCAGATGCGGGACTGGCAGCCTACAAAGACTACATCGCCGCAGAAACTGATCCGGCTAAGAAAGCAAAAGCCCAGCTCGATATGGCGCAGATGCTGCTCGACGCGGGTGCGGCCGACAAAGCCTTAACAGAATTCAAAGCGATTCTGGCGACAACACCTGACAGCCCGGAAGCAAACCTCGGAGCCGGTCTGGCAGTGTACGCGGCCGGTGATAAAGCAAAGTTCCAGGAAGCGGCAAACTTCCTCCAGCGGTTTGTGGAAGTAGCACCGGACACAAACCCGATGAAGAACGACGCCAAAGCAATTCTCACTGAGCTGAAGAACAGTGAGAACGTCACTCCTGAGAAGACCAAACCATCCAACCGCAAACGTCCCTAAGTCATTTGTCCACATAGTGCACCGATTCCCCATTCCATTCCGGGGAATCGGTGCTATTTGTTTACTTCGTAGTGAAATTCCTCACTATTTTTACTGGAAATCCTTCCTTGACACTCTAAGTGTTCAAACTGTACTATGACTGCACAACGATGTTAGTATCATCGTTGCATTGAGAAGTCGGTCATGCCTCGCGCCACATTCGGCGCCTCCAATCCACCCAGAACCCGGGGAAATACCCAAACTCCCGAGAGCTTTTTAGTGCACAAATGTCAGCCAAATTAGGCGAAATCCTGGTACGCGAAAATCTTATTAGCCCTCAGCACTTGAGAGAGGCCCTCGACTACCAACGCGAACACGGTGGCCGGCTCGGCTTCAATCTCGTCAAACTCGGTCTGGTAAGCGACGATATGATCACCGCCGTTCTGTCACGACAGTACGGCATACCTTCCGTCAATCTCGACCTTTTCAATATTGATCCTTCCGTCCTAAGCCTCATCCCTCAGGAGGTCGCGCAAAAACATTCTGTTTTGCCCCTCTCTCGTGTGGGCGCCACACTCACGCTCGCCATGGTCGACCCCACCAACGTGTTCGCCATGGACGACGTCAAGTTTATGACCGGCTTGAACGTCGAACCTGTCGTGGTTGCTGAAGGAAGTGTGCAACAGGCAATCGCGAAGTACTACGGCAGTTCTCGCGAAATCGAACTCGCCTCTACTCAGATAGAAGAAGTTGTCGCGGAACACAGTTCGAAGAGCAATGGATCGGGCGCTATCACGCACGCCGATCTCGTCTCATTAGACAGCATCGATTTCGACACTGAACATTCCGGGGACGTAGAGGTAGTCGAAGACAACGAGGAGATCGATCTTTCCACGCTCTCGCGCATGAGCGAAGACGCGCCCGTGGTACGACTCGTCAACGTGCTTTTGGTTGACGCGCTCCGCCGCGGCGCTTCCGACATTCACGTCGAACCTTACGAAAAAGAGTTGCGCATCAGGTTCCGTATTGACGGCGTACTCTACGACGTGATGCACCCGCCTTTGAAGCTTCGCGATGCTCTGATCTCACGTATCAAGATCATGTCGAAACTCGACATCTCCGAGAAACGTCTTCCTCAGGATGGCCGCATCAAGATCAAAGTGAAAGTCGACTCGCGTTCGCGTGAGCTCGACTTTCGCGTTTCCACGCTTCCCACTCTCTTCGGCGAGAAAGTCGTGCTTCGTCTGTTGGACAAGCAGAACCTCATGCTCGACATGACCAAACTCGGTTTCGAGCCTGAGTCGCTGACCAAGTTCAAGAGAAACATTTCCAAGCCGTACGGAATGGTCCTCGTAACTGGTCCAACCGGAAGTGGTAAGACAAACACGCTTTACTCTGCTCTCCAGTCGCTGAACACAGTCGACACCAACATCATGACCGCGGAAGACCCGGTCGAGTTCAATCTGCCCGGCATTAACCAGGTGCAGATGAAAGAACAGATCGGTTTGAACTTCGCCGCCGCTCTTCGCTCCTTCTTGCGCCAGGATCCAAACATCGTTCTGGTCGGTGAAATCCGCGACTTTGAAACGGCTGAAATCGCCATCAAAGCCGCACTCACCGGTCACCTTGTACTCTCTACCCTGCACACCAACGATGCTCCCTCAACAATCTCACGTCTGATGAACATGGGCATCGAACCCTTCCTTGTTGCCACTAGCGTAAACCTCATCCAGGCACAACGACTGATTCGCCGCATCTGCAACGACTGCAAACAAGAACATCAAACGCCGGTCGAGGCTCTCGTCGAAGTGGGTTTCTCTCCAGAGGAAGTCAAGTCGATGAAGACCTACAAAGGCAAAGGATGTACGACCTGCAATAACACTGGCTACAAAGGACGAATTGGACTTTACGAAGTGATGGAGATCACCGACGAGATTCGTGAGCTGATCCTGATCGGGGCTTCCGCACTTGAATTGAGGAAGAAGGCGATCGACGACGGCATGATCACCTTGCGCGAATCGGGCTTACACAAGATTCGAGCCGGCGTGACCACCTGCGAGGAAGTTGTTCGTGAAACGGTCGCCTAATCGAGGAGAACGAAGATGCTTAGACCAATTGCAATAGCCCTGATCCTGGTGCTGTCGGTGGGCGTGATGCTGCCCTTCGCGAACGAAGCACACGGAGTCAGGCAAACTGTACAAGTTGGACAACGACGTCATCATCGCTATCGTTCGCGCGCGTGGTGGCGACGTTATCGTGCGCGCTTGCGACAAAAGCGATTGGCCGCTGAGATGGCCCATCGAAATGCGACGCTTGCGCTCCCGCAAAACATAAACGTGGCTGAGCTCCAGGGTCTTTCTGGTCCGCAGTTACCTTCCCTGCCTGCTAATTCTGCTACGAGCACAAACCTACCGCCGCCGGTCATGACCGGAAGTGTTGCGCCGGTTGAGAATCACGCAAACAGTGCCACACGTCCGCGTGTTGTTAACCCTGAACATCCGGCATTCAAGACGGCTGAGACCAAACTACCCGGACAGATGAACCTGGCCGTGGTTGCATTGAGCCGGCCGAATCCGAGCTTCCTGACTTCTCGCGAAGAGAAGAAGATGCTTGGTGGTGTAGCCGTCGGCGACCTGCGCCGGATGGTTATCGACAAGATGGTTTCGTCTGGTGGTTGGGTGGTCAACGACTTCGTCCGTGAAGTGAACGGTACTCGCGTCTTTGTTGTTACAGCGCGAACGCCGAAGGATGCACTCACGCCGGAGAAAGTGTGGACCTTCTATTTCACCGAAGCGGGTGGCCGCATTTACGGGCTTACCACTGATACAACGGTTGAGAACGCGGAACGCATGACGAATGAAGCCGAGCGCTTCATCGAGTCGCTACGCGCGAAAGCCGCAATCGCAACCGGCAGCCGTTAATTGACAATCGCGTTTCCCGCAAAGGCGCAAAGAAGACAAATCAAGACAGCCAACTTTGCGCCTTTGCACCTTTGCGGGAAACACTTTTCAGGAGAAGACGACCTAGATGCGACTGAATGAATCCGCTCCGCAAATCTCGCTCTCAGAACTGCTGAGAAAGCTCTCCGAACTGGGCGGTTCGGATCTTCATATCACGACTGGCTCACCTCCGCAGGTGAGAGTCGACGGGCATCTGCGTCCGCTCGACATGTATCGCGTGCTCACGTCGGCAGATACTAAACAACTCGCTTACTCAGTTTTGACTGACGCCCAGAAACATCGTTTCGAGGAAAACCTCGAACTCGACTTTTCTTTCGGCGTCAAAGGCTTGTCACGTTTTCGCGCGAACTTGTTCAATCAACGCGGTGCTGTGGGCGCGGTGTTTCGCGCCATTCCCTACGAGATCAAAGCCTTCGAAGAACTGGGATTGCCTGCGGTTGTCAAACAACTCTGCGAAAAGCCGCGCGGTCTGATTCTCGTCACTGGGCCAACCGGTTCGGGTAAATCGACCACACTCGCGGCCATGATCGACAAGATCAATCGCGACCGTCACGATCACATTCTGACGATCGAGGATCCGATCGAGTTTCTCCACAACCACAAAGGATGTTTGATCAACCAGCGCGAAGTTAATGCTGATACGCATGGGTTCGCAGCCGCGCTCCGTACTGCGTTACGTCAGGACCCCGACGTGGTCCTCGTCGGCGAAATGCGCGACCTCGAAACAATCGAATCCGCACTCCGTATCGCGGAAACCGGACACTTAACACTCGCCACGCTGCACACAAACTCAGCCTCGTCCACGATCAACCGTATCATCGACGTGTTTCCTGCCGACCAGCAGGCACAGATCCGAGCGCAGTTATCGCTCGTGCTGGAAGGAATCCTGTGTCAGGCGCTACTGCCCCGCGCTGAGGGTGGTGGCCGTGCGATGGCGCTCGAGATCATGGTGCCCAACAGCGCAATCAGAAACCTGATCCGTGAAGACAAAGTCCACCAGATCTATTCGATGATGCAAACTGGTCAGGACAAATACGGCATGCAGACTTTCAATCAGGCTTTGGCGACGCTCTATCACAAACGCCAGATCAGTTTGGAAACTGCAATGCAACGTTCATCGAACGTCGACGAACTGCGCGAGCTGATCGATCGCGGCTCGGGATTGAATCCGGGCAACGGTGCGAAGCCACAAGGCAGTCCTTACGCTCAACCCCGACCGATTGGCACCAGACCAAACGTACAAAACAGATAAGCCACTCCGGAGCTTACAGCTATGCCTACGTATGTTTTTAAAGGCCGCAACAGACTAAACGAGATCGTTGTCGGCGAACGCGTCGCGGATAATCGCGAAGCCCTGCGTCAGATTTTGCGGCGCGAACAAGTAACGCTCACTTCCGTGAAGGAAAAGGGCCGCGAGATCGGTATTCCGAAGATCGGCGGGCGCAAGAAAGTTAAGTCGAAAGACTTGTCGATCTTTACGCGTCAGTTTTCAGTGATGATCGATGCCGGTTTGCCCCTCGTCCAATGTCTCGAGATCCTGGCCCAGCAACAGGAAAACAAATACTTTCAGCAGATCCTCCTGCAAGTGCGTCAGGACGTTGAAGAAGGTTCGACACTCGCAACTGCGATGGGGCGACATCCACGTGTGTTCGATCAGCTCTACGCCAACATGGTGGAAGCCGGAGAGACGGGCGGTATTCTCGATCTAATCCTTCAGCGACTCTCGACGTTCATCGAGAAGATCGTGAAGTTAAAGCGCGACATTATTTCCGCGATGATTTATCCCACGGCGGTGATTCTGCTCGCGATCGTTGCGGTGGCGGTCATCATGATCGTCGTGATTCCGCAGTTTCAAAACATCTTCCTGGGCCTTCTTGGTCCAGGCGAACAATTGCCGTTGCCCACCAGAATCGTGGTCGGTATCAGTAACTTTCTCGCAAGTTGGGGAGGTCTGGTGATACTGGCGTCGGTGATTGGTATCGGTGTGGCGATCAAGTTCTACTACAGGACACCGTCCGGAAGGAAGAACATCGATCGCATACTGCTCAAGGTGCCCATTCTCGGTGACATCTTCCGCAAGATCGCGGTCGCGCGTTTTTCACGCACGCTCTCGACACTGCTCTCTTCGGGTGTTCCGATTCTGCAGTCTCTGGACATTACGGCGAAGACTTCGGGTAACGTGATTATCGAAGAGGCGATTACGAAAGTGCGTGCGGGTGTCGAGCGCGGTGAAAGCTTTGTCGATCCGCTGAAAGCCACTGAAGTTTTTCCGAACATGGTGGCGCAGATGATCGGCATCGGCGAACAAACTGGCGCCCTCGATGCAATGCTCGGGAAGATCGCTGACTTCTACGAATCCGAAGTTGACTCCGCGATCGCGAACCTGTTGACGTTGATGGAGCCGTTACTGATCGGCTTTCTCGGCGTCACTATCGGCTCGATCGTTATCGCGATGTATCTGCCGTTGTTCACTCTTATCGGCAAACTCTCGGCGGGCCACTGATCGAGATTTAACTCCTCCAGAACGCTCAGCCAACACTCGTTGGCTGGGCGTTTTTCGTTTTGAAATCGGACTTAACTCAGATCGGGTATGCACGTCACCTGGATGAGCTCTGCACGACCTCACTTGGAAGGGGTCAGTACC
>DASWUM010000066.1:0-33650 GCA_036401595.1 Pyrinomonadaceae bacterium | reverse complement strand
ATTTCTAACCTTTTTGATTTTCATGGTCTTACCCATCCGCTACCGCGGACGGTACTGACCCCGCCCAAGCACGATTCCGGGCTTTTGAGGGAAAGCAGATCCAAGTACGACTCGAATCCGTGGGGCAAGCTAATCACGTGGGAAAGACCACGCCCACAACCTGACCGATGATCGTTATCTCATTGCGATTGAATTCCTCACGCATGTTTCCCGATGCGGGATGAGGTATCAACACGATCTTGTCGCCCGGCGCGTTTTCGGCGTACACGCACGTGAGTCCGTTCGGCGTCAGCACATAAAACAACTCACGCTCGTGAAAGCTCACGTTCTCCGCAGGCTGTACTTTGTTCAAGAGCTTGTTCACCAGCAGACGACTACCCGGCGGCGCGATCGGCGATGCATTCCTGTCCTCTTCACCAACGACAACGTATGCCAGATACGGCGGGTAAAACGATCCGAGATACTCCACTTCAATCTCCGCCCAGCGCTTCAGTGAACCTTCGAAGAACTGCGTATCTTCGAGATTCGCTTCGTCACGAACGATCGGAATCTTCATTCGTCGGTGACGTGCCACGGCATCGAGCGGCACTTCGTGAGTGCGTGCACGAGTCATCTCGAGTTGCTCTGTGAAACGTCGTTCGGGCTGCAGCCCAATCGCCGCGTCCATATCGGCACGTGAAAGGTTGAGAATGATGCGCAAGCTATCAAGCTTTGCAGTGCCAGGCTGACGAATGCTGCCGCTGATAATATTTCCAAGCGTCGATTTGCCAACGCGCATGTCCGAATTGCTATTCAACTTCGCCAGCCGCTCACTCTCCGCAACGATGTCTTTGTAACTCAGACCGAGAAGTCGCATCGCGTTCAAGATTAGATTGCCGAGCGGCGCAGTTGTTTGTCGCTGCGGCCGGCCACGCTTTGCTTCACCGGGACGGAGCCGTCTTTCTTCAGTGTGAGCAGACACGTCGGGTGTTCGAGGTGAACGGCTTTTCAACGCGTCATCCAACATGATCTGGAGCTGGTCCTGATCGATTGGCTTTGTTATGTACCCCTGCGCCTGTTTCACGCCGGCTTCGAAGGCGTCTTCGTGGGTGACATAACCGGTGATGATGATGATCACGAGCGCGGGCGATAGTTTCCGCAACTCAGGTAGCGCGGAGATACCTGAACCATCGGGAAGCTTCACGTCGAGCAGAACAGCATCCGGATGTTCGCGATCGATAACGGTGAACGTTTCGGCAATCGTCGCCGCTTCGAGCGCGCGATAGCCCCAACCACGCACTGCTTCTGCGAGGGTCGTGCGGATCGTTTTATCGTCATCGACGACCAGCACAGTGGATCGTGATTCCTCATCGCCAACCTGCGGCTCGCGAGAGGGCGCTGTATTCGCCAGGTTTTGCATCAGAGCCATGCGAACGTGAGTCTCCTATCTTCAATCAATGCGACAGGGGAGGCATTCAGACTCGTTTTTGTTAAGTGGTTTCCCTTCGTTGCCGAAACCAATGCTGGGCTTCGATACAGGTCCTGATTGCCCTCATGTCGGATTCTCGTTGAGGTTTTGTTGAGTCCGTAAGGGCAAGGTAAGAACAAACTTAGTGCCGCGTCCAAGTCTTGTATTGAAAGTTATTCGACCATGATAAGCGCTAGCCGTTCGCCGCACGGCTGCAAGGCCGAGTCCGGTGCCGTCTCGCTTTGTGGTGAAGCGAGGCTCGAATATTCGTGACCGAATTTCAGGAGGAATACCATTTCCAGTATCGCTTACTTCAATCGCCGCTTCACCGGACTGAGGCAGACGCTTGAGGCAAACCGTAACACGACCACTGTTCTCGATCGCTTCGACAGCATTCAACACCAGATTCAGAACGGCGTCTTCGATGCGATCCGGATCGAGATGAACCACGAGCGGCTCGGTTGTTTCATCGCTGAACCTGATTGAGATCTTTTTTCCTGTTTGCTCATTGATCGACCTCACGTGACTGCTTGCAAGCAGGACAACGGCGCTCACGATTTCGCTCAACGAACATGGCTTGATATTGAAGACGCGTGGTTGTGAAACATCCAGCAACTCCCGCATCCGCGCATCAATCTTCAACACCTCACGCCGCACAGCTTCCATCCACTCGCGCTCCTGTCGCGAAAGCTGACCTCGCTGAAGAAGCGCATCTGCCACTCCTTTAATACTAGCGAGTGGATTTCTGATCTCGTGCGCGAGTTCGGCGGCGCGATTGAGATATGTGATATGACCTTGGCGACCTTCCGCAGTGCTCGAGTCTTTGATGTTCCTGACCGTCGAGAGAATGCAGTCCTCACCATCAACCTTGATTACTTCAGCGTCGAATAATCCGAGGCGTACATCACCGGAACGCAATCGGAACCGCACCTTCCTCGTGTCGAGACGTCCGTATTGCCTCAATACATCGGTGAACCAGCGACGATCAAACTCTTCGGCCACGATGCCGATCTCGCTCGAAGTCTTTCCAATGACTTCTTCGCGCGCGTATCCGGCGGCAGTGACGAAATTGTCGTTGACGTAAAGGTAGTGACCGGAGTCGAAGCTCGTGACGGCTTGAACGTACGGCGTTCGGTGGAACGCACTGGCAAGACAGCCAGTGCCGTTGCTGAATTCGAACACACTTTGACGACTTTTGCTTGCAGCCTGATTTCTGACGTCCACAGCTTGGCCCATATCCGTGATGAGGATCGGCGGACGGCAATGTCTCGACTATCGAGCAACAAAGTCGGGGGGAACCGCTCAGCTCAAATGTTATCTATCAAGGAGTCGTAATCTACCCGGGAGGCTTGTGGCGACAAATTTTACACCATCGAGGTCCTTTTTGATAAAGAAATACGCGTTCCCAATTAAACGAGCTTTGCCCGCTGGAGGTTTTTATGTCTCACCTACGAAGCAACCTCGCTTGGGAACTGATCAAACGAAATCTGGCGATCGCGATAGTCGTGTCTTGCAGCTTGTTGCGCGGCGCGGGGCAAAGCACAACTGCGCTCGTTTTGAACAAGGCTATTGAATGCGAAATCGCCGCGGGTGAAACACATTCCTACACACTCACGCTCGATTCCGGTCAATACGCTCACCTCGCAGTCGATCAACGCGGCGTCGATGTGGTCGTGTCTATTTACACACCCGACGGAGCAAACCTCGCGCGCATCGACAGTCCGAACGGCGTGAGTGGTATCGAGCCGGTCTTCGTCGTCGCTCAGGTTAAGGGAGCATATCGAGTCGAAATACTCTCGACTTCGCCGAAGCTGCCGGGTCGTTATGAAGTAAAACTGGACGAGCTGCGCGTCGCGACCGAGCCGGATCAGAAACGCGTCGCCGCCCAAACGCTCTTTGCCGAAGCAAAGGCTCTGCGAAATGAGAGGACTCGGGCGTCGTATCAACAAGCGATTCAGAAATACGAGACTGCCTTTGTTGTCTGGCACGACCTCAACGAGAAGTTGATGGAAGCGTTCACGCTTCACGAAGTGGGAATGATTTATGGCGACATCGGTCAGTATCAGAAAGCGATCGACTCCCATACAAAGGCCGCCGCTCTGTACAAGGAACTGAAGCTCCCGAAGTTGGAAGCCGGCGTAATCGTTAATATTGGTTGGGTGTTCGGAGAGCTGGGCGATACTCAGAACCGGCTCGCAACGTACGAACGCGCGGCTGCGATTTATAAGACCGTCGGTGAACTTGATCCGGTGTTGATCAGCAATATTGCTTCGACGTACTCCAAGCTCGGCCAGTACCAGCGCGCACTCGACATACACTTAGGTGTCCTGGAAATGCGACGGCCGATCGGAGAGCCTCTCGGACTCGGTATCACACTCCGCAACATCGGCGACTGTTACGATCGTCTCGGGAACAAGCAGAAAGCACTCGAGTTTCTTAATGAGTCACTCGAGTATATGCAACAAGCCCGAAATCATTTTTACACTGGCTCAACCTTGATCAGTCTTGGCCTCGTCTACGAAAGTCTTGGACAAAAAGAGAAAGCGAACGACTATTTCAATCAAGCTCTGAAGCTTCGGCAAATTATCAACGACGAAAGAGGTGTTGCGAACGCGCTTTTTTACGTCGCTCGTATTGAACGCGATCGTGGCAATCTCATCGAGGCACGCAAACGAATTGAGACAGCGCTGGCGTTGGTTGAGACGTTGCGAGGCAAGATTGCAAGCCAGCAGCTACGCACGACCTTCTTCGCTTCAGTACAACAATTTCGGGAGTTCTACATCGATCTGTTGATGCGTCTGCACAAAGAAAATCCTTCACTGCAGCTCGATCGAGCAGCGTTTAATGCGAGTGAAACAGGTCGCGCTCGTTCACTCCTCGAATTGCTGAGTGAAGCGAATGCGGAGATTCATCGCGGCGTTGATCCCGAGCTGTTGGAACGTAAACGCAGTTTGGAGGACTCGATTGCGTCGAAAGCTGATCGCCAGGTTCGCTTGCTGAGCGTAAAGCATACCGAGGAACAGGCTACGGCGGCAGCGAGAGAAATGGCGGCACTTACCGCGGAATACGAGCAGGTTGAAGCTCAAATTCGCGACAAGAGCCCGCAGTACGCAGCACTAACACAACCGGCGCCATTCAAAGTTGAAGAAGTACAAAAACAGGTTCTCGATACCGACACTCTGTTGCTCGAATACTCGCTTGGCGAGGAGAAGAGTTTTCTTTGGGCAGTAACGCCAGACTCAATCAAGACTTACGAATTACCCAACCGCACGGCCCTCGAACCGCTGGCACGACGTGTTTACGATCTGCTGACTGCACGTAATCAACTGGTGGCGAACGAGACGCTCGAACAACGGCGTCAGCGTCTGGAAGTGGCGGATGCGGAATACCTGAAGGCTGCGGCGAGCTTGAGTCAAACCATACTCGGACCAGCCGCCGCGGAGTTGAAGAACAAGAGACTGTTGATTGTGAGCGACGGCGTGTTGCAGTTTGTTCCATTTGCCGGTCTGCCCGATCCGGCCACCGCGCGGCCACTCATGGTGGACCACGAGATTGTGACTGCACCTTCGACGGCCGTTGTCGCCTCGCTCCGACAGGAAACTGCGAATCGCAAACCGGCCCCAAAGACTTTGGCGGTGTTCGCAGATCCAGTTTTTACGACGAACGATCCGCGCGTCCTGACTGCAAGACTTGCTCACGCCACACGCGACGAAAAGGCAGATGCTCTCAGATCAGCTTCTGAGGTTGGTCTTGGTGATTTGAGAAGACTGCGGTTCAGCCGCCAGGAAGCAGACGAGATCACGCGCCTTGCGAAGAACGATCTGAAACTCGAGGCTGTTGACTTCGAAGCAAACCGCACGCTCGCAACCAGCGCCGAGCTCAGCCAGTATCGGATTGTCCACTTTGCTACGCATGGAATAATCAACAACACACATCCTGAACTGTCGGGGGTCGTCTTATCGCTCGTCGACGAAAAAGGCCGGCCACAAAATGGATTTCTGCGGCTGTATGATCTTTACAACTTGAAACTATCTGCCGACCTCGTGGTGTTGAGTGCATGTCAGACGGCGCTCGGCAAAGAGATCAGCGGCGAAGGCCTCGTCGGACTGACGCGTGGATTCATGTACGCCGGCGCGCCTCGCGTCGTCGCCAGTCTCTGGCAAATCGACGATCGCGCCACTGCTGAATTCATGAAACGTTTCTACGAGGGAATGCTGGGTCAAAAGTTGCGACCGGCCGCTGCCCTCCGCGCCGCGCAAGCCTCGATGTATAACGACGCTCGCTGGCGCCAGCCACACTACTGGGCCGCGTTCACACTCCAGGGCGAGTGGAAATAGAGCCACAAAAAGCACAAAAGGCACAAAAGGCACAAAAGGCACAAAAGATGATTTCATTTTTATCATGCTGTGCTATTTGTGCGTTTCGTTGGCTATTATTCGTGACTATGGCAGCACGCGCTATCTGGAAAGGTGAATTAAAGCTTGGTACGACCAAGGTGCCCGTCAAACTCTATTCGGCGGTGCAGGATCGTACGGTGCGATTTCATGTCCTCGACGACCGGCAAAAGAAACGCGTGAAGCAGCACATGATCGAACCGGACTCTGGCGATGAAGTACCTACCGAAGATATTCAAATGGGTTACGAGATCGAGCCGGGACGATACGTGATCCTGACTAAAGAGGAGCTGGAAAAACTAGAGCCGCCGCCTTCGCGCGATATCGAGATCGTTGAGTTTGTGCCGCAAGCGAAGATTAGTCAGCAGTGGTATGAGCGTCCTTATTATCTCGGTCCTGACGGCGAAGTGAAGGATTACTTCGCGCTCGTCGAAGCACTGCAAAACAAAGAGAGCGAAGGCATCGCACACTGGGTGATGCGCAATAAGTATTACACGGGCGCACTTCGCGCAATCGACGACTATCTGTACCTCTTCACCTTGCGCGATGCGAATGAAGTGATTCTCTCGGACGAGCTCACCAAGCCGTCAGGCGTTGCGCCAACTCAGAAAGAGCTCGCGATGGCAAAACAACTGGTCGAGATGTTGCAGGGCGAATTCAAAGCCACCGATTACAAAGACGAATATCGCGATCGCGTGATGGAATTCATCGAGAAGAAAGCGAAGGGTCATGCGCCGCGATTGAAGGCTGTTAAAGCAAAACGGCATACAGCGGCGCTCGATAGTGTGCTGGCGAAGAGCATCGCGTCGTTGAAGAAGGAGAAGCGCGCTGCCTAGAACAACACGCAAATCAGTT
Organism: Pyrinomonadaceae bacterium; assembly: GCA_036401595.1. Lineage (GTDB taxonomy): Bacteria > Acidobacteriota > Blastocatellia > Pyrinomonadales > Pyrinomonadaceae > PSRF01. Next base: position 26,954 of record DASWUM010000066.1, on the reverse strand, counting down.
GGACCCGACGAGGAGAATGCCGGCGGACGTCCGTTCTGGTCTGGAACGTTGACGTTTGGACTCGTCAGTGTGCCCGTGAATCTGTTTCCGGCCGCACGTTCGAACCGCGCCTCGCTGCGCATGCTTGGACCAGACGGCCAACCGCTGGCGCGCAAGTATTTTGCTGAGAAGACTGGCAAGGAGCTGGATGTTGACGAGGTCGTACGCGGTTACGAAGTCAATAAAGACAAGTATGTGATCGTTACTGATGAGGAGCTGGAACGACTCGCTCCGGAAAAAACTCGTGACATCGATCTCAAACAGTTCGTACCGGCCAATTCGATTCCGCCCCTCTATTTCGAACGGGGATATTTCCTGACGCCGGCCGCGGGTTCGCAGAAGGCTTACAAACTGCTCGCGGAAACCATGGACAAAAGCGGGTTGGCCGGTGTTGCGACGTTCGTGATGCGAGGAAAGGAATACCTGGTCGCGATTTTTTCCGACAAAGGGATTCTCCGCGCTGAGACGATGCGTTTTGCTGATGAGTTGCGATCACCGTCCGACATAGGCTTGCCGAAGAAGAAGGAAGCGCCGAAAGCGACTGTAAGCAAGTTCGAAAAGTTGATTGCGAGCAAGTCGAAGAAACAATTCACGCCGACAAAGCTGGCAGATAAGCAGACCGATTCGCTTTTGAAGTTAGTGAAGAAGAAACAGGCAAACCGAGCGAATATCGTTAAGGTCGAGGAAGAGATCGATACCGATCATAAGGTGGTCGACCTGGTTAAGATTCTCAAACAGAGTCTGGGTGCGAAGAAATAAACCACAGATTACACAGATTTTTATTCAACTCTTATATTTCTCCACTTCCCTTGCCGGAACCGGATCACACTCAACACACACCGCGTCGCATGTCCTGCGAGGATTGCAAGCCAGATGTCAATCGGATCGAGTGTGCTCGTTTCCTTGATAATGAAACACGTACCCAGCGGCACAACAATCTGCGAGATGATGGAGATGTACAGTGGACTGCGCGTGTCTCCAGTTCCCTGCAAGCCACCCGTGTAGGTTAGCGCTACCGTAATCAACAACCCTGAAACACTCAACACACGCAGTAACTGAACACCAATCTCAACCACTGCCGGGTCATTCATTCCGAAAATCGCGAGTAGTTGGCGTGGGAAAAATAGAAAGAAAATCCCGACAAACGCTGCACCAGCCAAGCCGAATCGCGCCGCCACATGCACCGCAGCGTCCGCACGATCAGGTTTCTTAGCACCGAGATTTTGACCGGCAACCGCCGCCGCCGCGCCCATCAAGCCCACCGACGTCCAGGTAATCAACGAGAACAGTTCTGTGTAAGACACGGCGAACGCTGCCTGCGATGCAGCACTCTGCGCGAGCGAACCGATGAACGACAGCATGAACACGCCGCCGATATTCATCGCAATTCCCTGCACTCCCGTCGGCAGTCCGAATTTGAAGATCGATTTGATGATGGTCCAGTCGGGTCCATAACCCCCGCCACGCGGAATCGCGATCACCCACTTGCCGGTCCATAATCGTGACAACGCAAAAATTGCGACGAGTCCCGATGCGATGCATGTTCCCATCGCCGCGCCTTTGGTTCCGAAAGCCGGAATCGGACCAAATCCACTAATCAACGTCACATTCAGCACGATGTTGAGCACGGTCATCGTCAGTCCGAGCATCATCGGCGTGCGCGCGTCTCCCGCTGAACGCAACGCGCCGCCGAGCATGAAGAAGATCATCAGGCCGAGACTGAAAACAAACATGATACGCAGGAACGGGAGAGCTTCAGCCTTCACGTCGGGAGCTGCGTTGACGAGATTGAGTAAATAGGGCGAGAGGAAATAACCGATTGGCGCCAAAACGCCGAGCGCAAGAAAAATCGCGGTGAGAAACGCCTGGTAAACAGTGTGATTTACTTTTTCTTCATCACCGGCGCCCGCAAAACGCGCCACGAGCACACTCATACCCGTAAACAACGACGAAATAAAAACAATCACGACGAGAAAGATCTGCCAACTGACGCCAATCGCCGCATTCGCTCTGAACCCAACCAGCCGGCCGACAAGGATATGATCAACCATGCCCTGCAAACCGCCGATCACATTCGTCAGCATCGTGGGCCACGCGATCTTCCAAACAGCCGGAAGCAGTGGTCCTTCGACGATCGATCTGTCGTAGCGTGGTTTAGTTCGAGCGGGAGCTTCAGTCGCGTTTGCTACTGGCGCTGTTGCTGTCGCTGCCGAAGCGTCACTCATGTGTTGATTAACCGTTTTTCTAACTTTTTCACGCGCGCCAGTAACCGCGCACTCTCAACTTTTTCCGCGACACCGGCGAATTCCTTTGTGGCGCCGCGCCAGCACAACTCGTCGACGTCTTTGAAAAGCGGCGCGTCGGTACGCAGTGTTGCCAGATCTTTGAAGAGAATTGCGAGGGCGCGATTTTCTTCGTTCAAAACATCCGGACCGAAGTTTTCGAGTGCCCCATAACGATTGATGAGCGTTGCCGCCGTCTTCGCTCCACAACCCGAAATCCCCGGATAGCCGTCAGCAGCATCGCCAACCAACGCGAGGTAGTCGGGAATAAACTCGGGAGCTACGCCAAACTTCGCCTTCACTTCTGCTGCACCACGAATAACGCCGCCACGTCGATCAACTTGTACCACACGCTCATCGACGACGCATTGTGCGAGGTCTTTGTCAGGTGTCCAGATGCAAACCTTTTCAACGCGTTTATCCTTATTTGCAAGGTAAGCCGCAGACGCAAGCGCGTCGTCGGCCTCAAGCTCAACCATTGCCCAAACTGTAACGCCCATTGCAGTGAGTGATTCTTCAAGCGGTTCGAACTGCGCGCGTAACGCCCGTTCGATTCCGGCGCCGGTTTTGTAACCGGCCCAAAGATTGTTGCGAAACGATTCGATGATATGGTCCGTCGCCACGCCAACATGCGTCGCTCCGTCTTCCAACAACTGCACCACCGTGCTCAAGACGCCGGAGACTGCGCCCAAGGGCGGATCTGTTTTCTTAAAGCGTCGAATGCCGTAGAAATGGCGGAAGAGTTCGTAAGTGCCGTCTACCAGGTGAATGATCATTGCCCGTGAATGTTAGCATTCAGCGAAACATCCGTCAGACCAAAAATGTCTGGCCGATTGTCGATTCTGGCCAAACTCGTTCGACTAGTGAGTAGAAGGGCGAAAATAAGCTCAAAAATAAAAAATTGAGGAGAAATTAAGATGAGGGTCATGGTCATTATTAAAGCGAACGCTGATTCAGAGGCCGGGGTTATGCCGAGCGAGAAAGTGCTCGCAGACATGGGTAAGTTCAACGAGGAACTCGTGAACGCCGGAATCATGCTCGAAGGCGAGGGACTTCATCCTACTTCGAAGGCTAAACGAATTAAATTCACCGAAGGCAAGCGACTCGTTACTGATGGTCCATTTGCCGAGACGCGTGAACACATCGCCGGTTACTGGATCTGGAAAGTGAAATCGATGGACGAAGCGGTTGAATGGGTGCTGCGCATCCCGGAATGTGATGCGTCGGCCGGGGACACCGAGATAGACATTCGTCCGATTTTCGACCCGGAAGATTTCGGTGCGGAATTAACTCCTGAGATGCGCAAACTGGAAGAGCGACTCCGCGCGAAAGCCGCAAAACTCAAAGAATAATATTAGCCACAGATTTACACGGATCTTCACTGATAAATCAGTTCTGATCCGTGTAATCCGTGTTAATCCGTGGCTAAAATCCCAACCGAACTTGAACCTGGATGCGGCGGTTGCCGGCAGCGGAACTGCCGCCTGGTCCACCGAAGCCACCCGCGGTTGAGATCGATTGCCCGAAGTTGGGTGAACTCAGGTTGCCGATCGGATTCGTCAGGTTGGTGTGATTCAAAAGGTTCTGAATGTTGACTGACAACGTTAGCGTGTATCGCTTCTCCGGAGCCGGTGGATTCGACGGCTTATTTCCACCGGCTGGCGCGGGAGCAGCAGTGTTAGGTTTAGCAGGAGGCGCGGGAACATTGCCGAACGCAAACGAGCGGCTGATTCCCATGTTGACTGAGAAGAAACCCGTTCCCATTCCGTAGTTGCGCGGAATCAACTCCTGGCCCGCCGCCGGACTCAAATCAAAATCTCCAAAACGAGTTTGCCTGAGATTCGCCGGATCAGTTTGCGCTGTTGCAAAGGCAGGTCGTTCGGTGAACAGTCCGTCACCATTCGTGTCGCGTCCCGTAATAATGTTGAATGGACGAGCTGTCGAATAGACGATGAACGGATTGAAGTTCACTTTGAGCTTCGGCAGAACCATCGTGCCGCCGGCAAAGAAGCTGCCGTTGGGAATGAACGAGACACGCGAATACTCATCGCTCGCGTCGTAAGAGTCAGCGGGAAAACAGTTCGCAATCGTTCCGAAGATACAGTCCGTATCCGTCTTCCCTCGGCCGCCGCCGAAGTTCGCAAACACAGAAAAGCCCTTGCTCATCTGTCGCCTGACGCCACCGAACCAACGGTAGTCGTTAAACTTTGCGCTCGACTCGTAATAATAGATGTCGCCAACGTTTCCGAGCGGGCGAATGGCGCTGTTCGGATCGGCCGGATCGTAAGTTCCCGGCAACGGCGCGTTGATGTTACGCACACGCAGCAGATGCTTGCCGCGATAGTTGAAAGCAACCGCGAATAAAGTGAACTTCGAAGGTAGCTGTCTTTCGAAATTGACCGCAGTCATCACAAACGTCGGCGCCTGAAAGTCGGGAGCAATGCGGCGCACGATTTGTGGCGAAGCGAAAGACGCAAGTGTCTCGACTGTCGGAACGTTGGTGACCCCATTAAGAGAGAACGTCGAAAGATCGAGTGTCGACTGATCGAAGACTCGGAAATCCTGTTGATTGACGCCATTGAAGCGCGTCGCGAGCAGCGTTGCTCGCTCGCCGAAACGATCGTAGAACACGCCCATGCCACCACGAATCACCATCTTGGGCCCAGAGCTCGGCGGCGCGCCTGGACCAGCGCCAACGCTCGTTCCGCCCGGCGCCCACGCGAAGAAGAGTCGCGGCGCGAAGTTGTAATTGCTGCTGATGTTGGTTTGTCGTTCGTAACGAAATCCCATCGTGAACGTCAGGTTTGGACGAAGTCGCCACTCGTCCTGAACAAACGCGCCCAGATCCGTCTGGCTCACACTTGCTTCGGGATTGCCGCCGGCAATCGAGAACTGCGTCACACCACCGCCAAGCTCGCGCATGTTGGGATTGCCTTGAAACAGGAGTGTGCGACGAAAGCGTTCGAGACTTGTGATTGGTACCAAAACTGGATCGCCGTGCGAATCGACAACTATCTGATTGTTCGCGTCGAGCTGTGGTGCGTCGCCGCCTGAGAAAGTAAAAGTGCCGCCGAAATTCTGTGGCGAGAAGTCGGTGATGTGCACACCGCGCAGACGAATTCCGAAACGCAGGATGTGACGTCCCTTGGTCCACGTCGAATAGTTTTGCAGCTCCCAACGATCTTCGTCGTTGTGGGCGAGCCCGACTTGCGAACCGCCGGAAATAAACGACTCCTGCACCTGAATCGTTGGAATCGTGTTGTTACCATCCTGACGCGAACGATTGCGAGTGTACTGAAAGCGAGTTTCGTTCATCAGCGCCGGGGAAATAATGGCGGTCTCCGTAACCTGGAAGGTTTGAAACGTGCTGAAGCGATCGAACGCGCGCTCAGGCAAAGAAAAATCCGAGGCGCCAACGTTGCTGGCCTTGTTTCGTGAATAGGAGTAACGCACCACGAGTGTGTTGGCGGGATTCAATTGATAATCGAATCGCGGACTGATTGAAGTGAACTCATTCGGCACTAGCAGGACCGACCTGAATGGCGTCGCAATCAACGATGAATTGAGAACGGTGGCATTGATGATGGCGTTGTCGTCAACTACGCGTCGGTTGAAATCGATAAAGAACGACGATTTGCCTGCTTTGATTGGTCCACTCACGCTACCGCCGTAATATCGCACCTGAAACGGTGCGCGATTCAGTGCGAATGGATTGCGTGAATTCAGGCTTTCGTCGTTGAAGTTGAAAAACGTGCTGCCGTGAAGTTTGTCAGCGCCCGGCTTAGTAAAAATCTCGATATTGCCGAAGCCGATGCCGTTATTTTCCGCGTTGAATGGATTCTGGTTGATACGAACCTCGCGAATCGATTCTTTCGGAGGCATCCGGCCGCCAGTGAAACCATCGATAAAGATCTGTCCACCATTTGGACCAGCCGACGGACCAGCCATCGCCGTCACTGCCGATGCGAGCGCGTCCGGATCGTCAGGTAGCACGTCGAGATCCTGACCTCTTAATACCACAGCGTCCGCGTTGTTCTGCGGATCGGTGCTCACCCCCTGTTCTTCCGTAACTGTAATGACCTGCTTTTCGAGCGTGACAACTAAACGCACGTCGTGCGTGGTGCGCGGACCCGCGGCGATCGTCAACTCGGTTTTCTCGTAGGGACTGAAACCTGAGGAAACGACGCGGAGCGTGTATGCGCCAGGAGGAACCGAGCTGAAGTTGTAAATTCCCTCAGCATTAGTCGTCGCACTCTTGACGCTTCCATCCGCAGCCGTAATCGTCACCGTCGCACCGACAACGAGCGCACCAAGTTCATCGCTCACCTGCCCGCGCAACGACCCGGTCCGCTGTTGTGCAACACCAACCCCTAAAATGAGACCCACCAAACAGACAACGCCAACAACACTCTTCCAATTCATTCGCAACATTTCACTCACCTTTAATCTGTGTAAATCCGTGTCTTTGATCCGTGTCATCCGTGGCTCACGGTCCACCGAGACTCATAGCGCCGAGCGAATTTGCCGTGGCGCGTCCTGTCTGTTTGTTCTGCAACAATGGCCCAACACCATTGACGACCGCGATCGCAGTCACACGCGCGGGGTCCGCACCTTTTGTGCTCGAGATAAGAATCGAATCACCGGCTTTAAGATCCTGGAGCGCGAACACCGGCAACTGGTCGAACATCTCCTGCAAGTCGCCGCTTCCCTTCGCAGGCGCTGTCAGCGCCGCAATCATCTCCGGCGTGAGCCGTCGCATCGATGAGTCTTTTGTAACGGCGATCGTTACCGCTTGCTGGCTCTGAAGATCTTTGATCTTGATTTCTTTCTTCTCGGCGTCGATCTCGCTAACCGTTCCGCTGATCGTTTGAAACGATCCGGTCACGATCTCTTCGGGAGTAAACCGGCTGCCATCGGCGCTCCTGGTACCGAGTGCACGGAGTTGATCGCCGGCCTTCAAATCGGCAAAGACACCAGGCCGCGCATCGCTGAAGCGCACCGAGTCGGGCGCGTAACGACGAAACTTTGTATCGCCATTTGTCGCGATCACGATTGGTTTCGGTCCTTCGGGAGTGCGTGAATCAACCGAGATTTCTTTCGTCTCCGCATTTATCGAGCTGACAGTTCCGGCGATGCCACGCTTGGTCCATTCACTTCGCTCTCGTTCCTTCTTTTCAGCAATGTCGCCCTTGCTCATCACATAAAACTCGAGCGCGGGCAGGCTCTTGCGATCGTCAGACATGCGGCCGCGCGCAAACACACTGTCGCCGAGAGTGAAATCCGTTGGCGCAATCATGATGAACTTGTCTTTTGTCTTTTCGCCCGGCGGGATACGCATGAAACTCGTGCGATCGCTGAGCGTGACTATGACGATGCTGCCTGCGGCAGTCGTGACGGTTACCTGGCGTGTATCGGCTTTGAGTTCAGAAACCACCCCCATCACGCTCAGTGCGGTGATGGCGGGATCGGTGGCTGGCGGAGTGGTTTGTGCCTTTAGAGCGGCGGCGCCTGCAAGCAGCGCAAGCGTGCACAGCACACGTATGCTGGCAGTATTTCTCATGTTGTTTTCCTTGCATTATTTCAACTGATTTCCGCTCAGAATCAGTCGATTGCGGTGCTCAATGAGGTAAACACCGCACGGTTTGAAGTTTGTGGCAGGAAATTTTAGCCGTAGATCTGTGGCCTATTTTCCAAACGAATAGAGCGCACTTCGGGTACGAATGTAGATGTGTCCGTCGGCAATCGCCGGGGTGGCGTAACACTCATCATCCAACTCGTTGACGGCAAGCACTTGCCAGTCACCTCCAGCTTTGAGTACGGAGACTTGGCCACCCTGTCCAATTAAATAAACCTTGTCATCAGCCGCCACGGGCGACGAGAAATACTTATCGATAGCGCCATGCAGTCGCCCCTGTTTGAGCACGTTGCCGGTTGCGGGATCGAACGAGACCAGAATGCCGCTGTCGTTAATCATATAAAGCACACCCTGATAGAGCAGTGTCGAAGGAACTTGCGGTACGGGTTTCGTGTAGCGCCAGCGGATCGCGTTCGCTGTCTGGTCGCCCTCGCCACCCATCTTGATCGCGAGCAAGCCATTCTCTGACGCCATCATCGCGCGGAACACTTCCCAATCACGCGCGTTCAGCTTCTCGTCGCGATTCATGTCGAATGCTTCGAACGCTGCCACCAGCATTTTGTCCATCTGCGCCGTGCCACCGGCTGCCGAAATCTCGGCCTTCGTGATCAATTGATCTTTATCTTTGTCGTACGCAGCTAAGCCCTGTTCCCACGTCGTCGTAGGCACCTGGCGGCCGGGTTGATTCTGAGGAAATCCCCAACCATTGATGTAAAGATATTCAGAGTCATGACTCGCAATCGATTTCATCTCGCAGGCGAGACCACGAACCCACCAGACTCTCTTGCCGTCTGCAACCGAGTATGCTGAAAGTTGAAACGACTCCGGAACGATGATCTGTTTCGGACCTTTTGCAGGCTTATACACAATCGGCGTCGAGTAGCCGGAAATAATAATTGGTCGATCGATCTTCCAGCGGACCTTACCGGTGTTCTTATCAACCGCAATCATGTAGGAAGAAGGGTTGTCCTGATCGATAGGCAGTATCACTTTGTCGTCGACAAGAATCGGCGACGCGCCAAAGCCGTAGAACATATTGAAGGGACCAAGCGGCAACTTCCAGCGCTCCTTGCCTGCCGCGTCGTACGAGATCATTCCGAAGTCCTGGAAGAAAACGTAGACGTTTGTGCCGTCAGTCACCGGACTCGGGGACGCTGGACCATTCACGTTTTGCAACCGGCCTGTCTGCGCACGTGGGGCTTCCTTCTGCCAGAGAATCTTTCCGGTTTGCCGATCCAAAGAGATCACAAACAGTTTGTCTTTGTCGTGCGCGGTCACGAAGATTCGATCGCGCGTTAACACTGGCGACGAATGACCCGGCGGGAGCGGAGTTTTCCAAACGACATTCTTTGCCGGTCCAAACTCTGTGGGCAAACCTTTGGTTTCAGAAACGCCGGTGCCATTCGGGCCGCGAAACTGTGACCAGTCATCGTTGGCGAAACTGGTTAGTGCGGACGAAAGAAGGACGGCGACAAGAAGAATGCTGGTTTTTATCATTGTTAGGAGCTCCGTTGTAGAGTGAGCAGATAATAACGCCTTCCCGGTTCAGGGTAAATCTGTGTAATCTGTGCGCTGAAAGGAACCCGATAAGATGAAAACCCTTTTTCTCCTCCTGGCATTCGTTATTTGCGCCTCGGCGCAAAGCCCTGCACTGCAAAAAGATCGACAAGTGCTATTAGACTTTCGCATCGACCGTAAACTTCCTGAGATCAAAATTACACCTGCAATGCAACGAAGCGTGCTCTCAAAAGCATTTCGTAGATACCTGACTGATTCGAGCCGCTGTAATTCCGAATTCGTCGGTAATGACGGCACCGATCCACTCGCAGCCGCGCGCAAGGCCGGACAAATCGTTCCCTCGATTGTCGATATGACAACCGGGAGCTTTACGGGCCCCGGTCAAACACAAACTCTCTACGTGATCTCCGTGAGTGAGTGCAACGCCTCTCACGCCGATAACTTCGGCACGAAGCGCATCGCAATCTTCTCAGGCTCGCAGTTCGTTGCCGATATTGACGCCGATTTTGCGAGCAGTATCGTGCGCAAGACTGATCTCAATAGCGACGGCATCGACGAATTGCTGATGACGACCGGCGACATGGCTCAGGGAACCATCACCGAAATGGCCACCCTCGTGAGTTTTCAAAACGCCCGTCGCCGCGTGATCCAGGACTTTGGCTCCGTCGTGGAAGACTCGTGCGCGTCTGAAATGCAGGGCGCCACCTCAGAGGCCTCGGTGCTTTACATCTCGAACGTCATTCCCGGCAACATGCCGAAGATCACACAAGAAAATTACAGCGCCAGTTGCCGTGGGAAGACTCGAAGATGGCGCCTCGTCTCCCGTGGCAAGAGAGGGTAGTGTTGTCAAAACGCCGGAGGCGTGCGCTAATTTCAGCCCAGGGTTCGAGCATCGCGAGAACCCTGGGATCAAAAAACTAAGTAACAAGACAACCCTGAAAGGGTTCCTCCCAGGGCGAATCCTTTCAGGGTTGAATCGCATTCTTTGCGTGTACCCAGGGTTGTCGCTGCCGCTCCAACCCTGGGCTGAAATTAGCGAACGCCTTCGGCGTTGTTTACCGACCTGCAAACCTGCTAGCTTGTAGGGCGAAATGTTTCGCCCTACTTTCGAAGACGTCGTCGCGGCGCGTGAGTTCATCGCACCTTACTTGCCAAAGACACCTCTGCTTCGCGTCAGAGCAATCTCCGAATTTCTCGATTGCGACTACTACGCCAAACTCGAAAACCTGCAACCCACCGGTGCGTTCAAAGTGCGCGGTGGTGTGAACCTCGTCGGCACTGCGAGCGATGAGGAACGCCGCAAAGGTCTCGTCTCAGCTTCGACCGGCAATCACGGTCAGTCAATCGCTTACGGCGGCCGTCTCTTCAGTAGTCGCGTCATTATTTATGCGCCTGCCGAGAACGTGAACGAATCGAAGATGCAGGCGATTCGCGAGCTCGGCGCTGAAGTGCGATTTCACGGTCGCGACTTTGACGAAGCACGAACGGAATGCGAGCGTGTCGCTAACGCCGAGGGATTGCGTTACGTGCACTCCGCGAATGAACCAAATTTGATTGCGGGCGTTGGTACGATTGGGCTCGAGATCTTCGAGGACCTGTCGGACGTCGATGTGATCATAGCGCCCGCAGGCGGCGGCAGTTGCGCGTCGGGAAATTGCATCGTTGCTAACGAGCTCAATCCAAACGTGCAGGTGATTGCAGTTCAATCGGAGGCTGCTCCGGCAATGTGGCACGCCTGGCAAAACCGGTCGCTCGAGCCTTATCCAACGATGAACACCGAACACGAAGGTCTCGCGACGCGTGTTCCCTTCGAGCTTACTAACAAGATCCTCTGGGAGCTGCTCAGCGATTTTGTGCTCGCGAGTGATGCCGAGATTAATGAAGCAGTTAAGCTGCTGGCGCGCGACGCAAAGCAGGTAACCGAAGGCGCGGGCGCAGCGTCACTTGCAGCGGCGATCAAACTTCGCGATGAATTGCGCGGCAAGAAAGTTGTGGGCATCGTATCCGGTGGAAATCTTCCGCTCGAACGCTTTGCCAGGTTGATAGCGTGAACAAGGAACAGGGGAGGACGAGAAATGGCCGAACTGTTGCAGGAGTACACGACTGTTGTGGTTAGTCCGGACGAGACGACTTATACGGTGCGAAGTTACGGAGAAGAGCGTGTCGACGGCACGTGGATAGGCTGGCTCGAATTTGAACCCGATGATTCAACCAAGCCGACACTCTTGACCGATCAAGAGACATCGCAACCAAATCGCGTGACCGTTGAGTACTGGGCCACCGGACTCGAGCCGGTCTACTTCGAAGGCGCATTCGAACGTGCTAACGCAAAGTAAGCCGCGGATAATACAGATCAATAAATGCGATTCAACGGACTAGTCGCCGGTTTGGCGCTGATGATTTGTGCTGCAAGCGTCGCTGCACAAAAACAGATCGTTATCGCTGCGAGCACGGTGTTTGACGGCAAAGGCGGAGTTGTTCACAACACGCGCATCGTCGTTGAGGGTTCGAAGATAGTTCGGATCGATCCGAAAGCAGCGCCGGTCGATTACGATCTGCGTGGGCTGACAGTTTTACCGGGATGGATCGATAGTCACGTCCACATCACCTGGAGCTTTGGTCCGGACGGGAAAAACGCAGGCGCCTCACTATCCTCGGACTACTTTGCGAAAGCAGCCGCAACGAACGCGAAGATAACCTTGCTGGCCGGCTTCACCACGGTGCAGAGTGTCGGCTCGCCAAATGATCTGCCGCTCCGCGATTCAATTGCAAAAGGCACTCTGCCAGGTCCGCGAATTCTCACTTCTCTCGAGCCACTCATGGGCCGTGGCGATCAAACCGGCACTCCGGATGAAATTCGCGCGTTCGTGAGAAAGCAAAAGGAAGCAGGCGCCGATCTCATTAAGATCTTTGCCGCCGGCAGCGTTCGACGCCCGCAGATGTTGTTGTCTGAGGAACAACTAACTGCCGCCTGTGATGAAGCAAGGAAATTAGGACTGCGAACGCTCGTTCATGCTTACAAAGACGCGGTCGGCGCTGCTGTTCGCGCGGGCTGCACACAAATTGAGCATGGCACACTCGCGAGTGACGACGATTTGAAGTTGCTGGTCCAGAAAGGCGTCTGGCTCGATCCGCAAGCCGGACTCGTGATGGAGAATTATCTAGTTAACAAGGAACAGTTCCTCGGCACGCCGGGTTTTCCGGAAGAAGCGTTCAAAACCATCAAGGAGATAATTCCCTCCTATCACGAGTTCATGAAACAAGCGATCAAGGTTCCGGGCTTGAAGATCGTTTTTGGATCCGACGCACTCGCCGGCTCACACGGAAGAAACGCAGAGGAGTTTATCGATCGCGTGCGCGACGGTGGAGTCGATCCGATGGCGGCGATGGTTTCAGCCAACTCACATGCGGCTGAAGCACTCGGTATGAGCAATCAGATTGGTTCGATCGCGCCGGGCCTGCAAGCCGACATCATCGCGCTCGACGGCGATCCTTTGAAGGACATCACTGCGGTGCGACGGGTCGTGTTTGTGATGAAGGGCGGTGTTGTTTACAAAAACGATCGCCGGTAGCTACTTGCTCAACTTCCAACCCGCAAAAGGTTTGACCGTCGCACAGGTTGGACTACCATCTCGGCCGGTTCCGGGTACGCGCGCTTCGAGCACCTTCTTTCCGCGTGTTGCCTGATTCACAACGTCCCACGTGATATCTCGAAATGGAACTTTGAGACGACGACTCCACGCCGACCCAATCTGGCCGGCGAAAGTTCCGATACCAATGTAGACAAATCGTTCGTGAGACGGCCCCTGGACAAACGGGCCAAGCAACGTCGGCGATCCGTCTTTGCCTTCTTTGATCCGCACATCAAACTCGAAGCTCAGGTCACCTTTTGCTGAGCGCTGCTTTTGGACAACCTCGTAGTCGTTTCCACGACCTTTCTGTAAACCGAAATCCACACCCGGTGGCGGACTCTCAAGAATGATGCGAAAAGTGAGTTCTTGTTCCATTTCACCCAAGAATAACCACAAGAAACAGTTTGATCAATTTTGAGCTTTTTGTGACTTTTTGTGGCCGTTTGGAATAGATCCTGCTTGTAACCATTCAGGTCCCTCTGGTGTCTTAGAGATCAGGTCGGGCTCTCCCCAGATTGTGGGCGAGCCCGACTAAGTTTTTTGGGGTTAAAGGGGAAATAAACAATGAAAAGATTGCTAGGAATCGCGTTGGCAGTACTCTCCATAGGTTTTGTTGCTCCGGCAGCAGCGAATGCAGCCGAATCAAATCAGAACAGCACTGTTACAGTGGCTGCGAACTCAGCACCGCAGTGGCAGCGTAATCGTAATGGCCGGCGTTGGGGCAACCGCCGTCGCTCAGTGACGCGTACGCGACTCGTTCGATTCGGCAGGCGTCTCTATCGCGAAACTTACGTGGTGACGTATTGGCCGAATGGCCGTACTGACACCCGATTAATCAGCCGCACGCGCGTAAGCTAAGTGCGGACTTAGAACAAGGAAGGTCGAAAGATGAAAGGAAAATATTTGCGAAAGATTGGCGGTTTGGCTCTCGGTGCGCTCATGTTGTTTGGCATCGCGCTCGTCTCCCCAAGCGATGTCCAGGCGCAGCGGCGACGGAGGGTCGTGATCGTTCGTCCTTACCCCTATCGCATATATCGTCCGTTTGGATTCAGGAGTTGGGGCTACCCGTACGGGTATGACCCATGGGGTTACAACTACCGGTACAACCATTACGTTTTTGACAACAGCGAGAAAGCTGGAATTCAAGCGTACAAGGACGGATTCAAGACCGGTAAGGACGATGGTAAGAAGAGCAAGAGCTACGATCCCCAGCGCTCTCATTACTTCATGGAAGCTGGGTTCGGAAACTTCGCTGATGTTTACCGATCGAGCTTTGCACGAGGTTACCAGGATGGATACAGAGAAGGTGGCGGCCGTATTGGCTAACACCTAAACATTAGAACGTACTGTAGGGGCGGCCCTCCGTGGCCGCCCTTTGTTTTCATCAAACGCCTGGCTGGAAGATCGATCAAAACCAAGAGCGGCCACGGAGGGCCGCCCCTACAGTACTCGCCGCAATGTTCATTTCAATAACTTCGAAACTTCGAGCACTTGCTCGGGCCTTGCTCGCACCCAATAGTTCTCCGTCAAATTAATCCAACGCACTGTGCCCGTCGAATCGAGCAGGAATTCCGCCGGTCGTGCGATGTCATGACCTTTCTCTCCAGCGCCGGCATGTACGAGGTCGTAACGTCGTATCACTTCAGTGTTTTGATCTGAGAGCAGCGGAAAAGTGTAACCAGCCGATTGCGCCAGATCGCGAGACACGCCTGGAGCATCAACACTGATCGCTACCGGCCGTATTCCCACTTCATTAAACTTGTCGAGACTCTTTTCAATACCCCGCAACTCGGAGTTGCAGGAAGGTCACCAGTAGCCTCTGTAAAAAACGAGCAGCACACCTCGGGGCGCTTTGCCGTCGATCGGCGTCGTGAGAAGTTCGTTAAGTGATACCTGCTTGTTGGTGGTATCGGGAAGTGTAAAGTCCGGTGCTCGCTGGCCCACTTGCGGCGCCCCTTTCGAGGCCGGCAGCCAGCGACCGACAACAAAGATCGAGAACACAAACATCGCACACACGAGGACGCTGAATCCGCTCACGAGCACCGCGATGATCTTCGAGCGCGTCGGGTGCGGGCGATCCGACGCAAAGCCCCGACGCAGCCCCATGAACAGCAACACTCCTGCAAGCAAAAACAGCACGAGGTTGGCCCACGGAAAATCGCGTGTAAACGGGAACCAGACGAAGACGAAGAAGTAACTCATGAAGGCAGCGAGAGTGAGCAGTAAGCCCACCCACAGCGGCCAGTTGATGCGTCTTAATACCATGATGTTAATCCTGATTTTCTTTACGACTTGAACGGACTCAGCTTAGCTCTACCATACGCGACAAACGCGCAGAGAAGAGCGATCACGAGATTCGGCAACGCGAGGCCAATACCATCTCCCATCGCAACTACGACGAAGGCGCCGATCATGATAATCGTGAGTCCGATCGCGGCGAGCACAGTCAAGTATGTTTTGATCCGCAGCAATCCCGGAAGGATGAGCCCGAGTGCGCCAAGTAGCTCGCACGCGCCGATGAATCTAATAAACAATCCCGAAAACAAAATCTGGTTCGGCGATCCCATCGCTCTCATCTGTTCGATCGTGTAATAGAACTTGGTTCCACCGGCGAATAAGAAGAGTAATGCCAGGAGTATCTGAAGTATCCAAAGTACGATGTTCATGATTTGTGTTCCTCTAGTCTTAATATCGTGTGCTACTACGCAATGGAATGAGCGCGCGCAGACGTGGGTCGTGCAAGTACAACCCCAGCCAGAGCAACGCTCCAAGGATAATTGGAAAAACAATTGGAAACGTACCTTCAGCGGCGCGCACGTGTGTGGCCACAGCGCCGCCGAGATAACCAGTCAACAAGATCGCACCGAGTACCGAGGTCGGTGGAATCAGATAAAGAATCGTGCAGGCAATCAAGACGACGCCGAGGGGAACGATAAGACTCTCGGAGTATCCGAGCTTAGTGGTCGCTTCCACGACCACTGCCGGCTTCACGAGCTTCATTGCACCATCGACGAGTAGAAACAGTGCCGGCAGTCCGCTCACGATTCGTCCGATCCAGAGGCTCTTTTTCGAAACAGAATTTTGTAAATCAGTTTGTGCCATTTCTCCTCCAGAGCCTCACTGCGGCAGGCCTGCAATCTCCAACACGGGACGAATCTCAACGGTGCCAAACTTCGCGCCCGGAATACGCTCCGCAATACTCATCGCCTCATCGAGATCTCGCGCTTCGACGAGGTAGTAGCCGCCGAGGTGTTCGCGAGTCTCAGCGAATGGACCATCAGTGACCAGCCGTTTGCCACTCCGCACTTGAATACTCGTAGCGGTTGACACAGGATGCAAAGGACTAGCTGACAGATACTTACCCGACGAGCTGAGGTCCTGCGCGAGTTGTGCTGACTCGACGTAACAATGTTCTCGCTCGGCCTCAGTCATAACGTCTTCAGCTAGATAAACCAGTAACATGTATTTCATATTTTCGTGCCTCCACTGCTAAATCGAACGGCGAGCGCGCGAATCGACACCTCAACCGGATTTTTTTATTATCAAACGTGCTTCCAAACACTAATGTTACCGTCGACGCAGTCTATCGGTCTGACTGGGGTCGAATTGTTGCAACTCTCATACGTCAGTTTGGCGATTTCGAACTCGCCGAAGACGTTGCACAGGAGGCGTTCATTGCCGCCGTCGATCAGTGGCCAAGCGAGGGAATTCCCGACTCACCGCGCGCCTGGATCATCCAAACGGCCAAGCACAAAGCCATCGATCGCCTGCGCCGTCAAACGCGTCTTCAGGAAAAACTTCAGGCCGATCCCGACTTCGCTTCCGAGCCGATCGTCGATGGACCAAAGCTCGATTTTGACGAGATTCCCGACGATCGCTTACGTCTGATCTTCACCTGTTGCCATCCGGCTCTGTCACTCGAAGCGCAGGTTCCGCTGACGTTGCGTACTCTCGGCGGTCTTCAGACCGACGAAATCGCGCGCTCGTTTCTCGTTCCTACGGCCACGATGGCCCAGCGACTCGTGCGCGCGAAACGGAAAATACGCGACGCCGGAATTCCCTACAGTGTTCCGGACACGACCGAAATGCCGGCGCGTCTCGATGGAGTGTTAACTGCAATCTATCTCATCTTCACCGAAGGTTACGCGCCCACTAGAGGCGAACCACTCGTGCGTGCCGATCTCTGTGCTGAAGCAATTCGACTCGGCCGTTTGCTCAGAGAGTTGCTGGCGCCAAAGCCTCCTGCTGAAGCGACTGCGCTCTTAGCACTCATGTTGTTACACGACTCGCGACGCGAGGCTCGCCTGGATGAAGATGGCAATCTTGTTGTACTCGAAGAGCAAGATCGCTCGCTCTGGAACAGACCACAAATTGACGAGGCACTCGTTTTAGTCGATGAGGCACTCGCCGGTCAACCTGGTCCATTTGCACTCGAAGCTGCAATTGCCGCCGAACACTGTAAGGCCCGTCGAGCTGAAGACACCGACTGGGAAGAGATAGTGAAGCTTTACGATCTCCTCTCCGAGTTGATGCCTTCTCCAATCGTGTCATTGAATCGCGCTGTGGCGATTGCGATGGCTCGTAGTCCAAAAGTGGCGCTCGAATTAATCGACGAGCTCGCCGCATCGGGCGAGCTCGACGAATATCACCTGCTTCACGCAGCACGCGCTGACATGTTTCGCCGTCTCGGTGCTAATGAAGAAGCAGCAGATAGCTACGAAACAGCTTTACGGTTTGTCACTAACGACAGCGAGCGCCGCTTCCTCGAACGTCGTCTTGCCACGATGAGACACAAAAATCACATAAACTGAATCAATCTTTTTGTGCCTTTTTCTGGTTAACTGCCCGCGCCTGCGGCCATCGCGGCGAGACGTTTGTCGATCTCTTCGGGAGAAACGTCTTCCTTGTGTGTCGCAACTGTCCAGACGTGGCCGAAAGGATCGGTCAACGTACCGGAACGATCGCCGTAGAACTGATCCTGCAAAGGCTTCATCTCTACACCACCAGCGGCGATAGCCTGCGGATAGGTTGTGTCGACATCGTCGACGTAGATCATCAGGCTTACCGGTGTGCCACCAAATCCTTTTACACCCTTGAACTGCTCACTCGCATCAGCGAGCATGAACGGCGAATCGCCGATCTTCATTTCGGCGTGACCGATCTTTCCCTGGTGTTCCATGCGAAACAATTCGACTGCGCCGAATGCTTTCTTGTAGTACTCCATCGCCTCAGCCGCACCGTCGATAACCAAATAAGGCGTTAGAGAGTGGTATCCCTCCGGAATCGGTTTTACATCTGCCATAACAATTCCCTTTCTTGATTTGGAGTTTCTTCTAATGCAAATTTCTTCGCTTGCCGTTGTTCTTCACGACAAGGAGCGTCATATCGTCCGTGAGCGGACGTGGTGCGGCAAAATCCTGTACTGCGCCCAGCACAGAAAACAGCACCGCCTCTGCCGAACCTCCCTGGGCGCGGCGTAACTCAGTTTGGAGTCGCATGTTGCCAAACTCCTGTTCCGCTTCGTTGAATGACTCAAGGATACCATCAGAACAGGCTAATAGCAGATCGCCGCGGCCTAGTGTGACATTGCCGCACTCAAACGAAGCTTCGGGCACGGCGCCGAGCACTGGTCCACCGTCTGAGAGCAATTCGAGTTGTCCGTTTGTACGCAGCAATAACGCAGGCGGATGTCCGGCACTGCAGTAATCCATTTTTTCCGTAGTCGCATTGAGGCGAGCCACAAACAAACTGCTCAATGGCTCGATGCCTGCGAAGCGTGCGATGTCGCGATTGACACCCGCAACGATCGCTTTCGGATCGCTACTCTGCGCCGTGTGTGTGCGAATCAGACCAACCAGATGCGTGACCCACATCCCGGCCGCCAAACCTTTGCCGCCAATGTCGCCCAGCGCAAGAATCAAACCTTCGTTCGTATATTCGACACTGAAAAAATCACCGGGCAAATGACGAACAGCGAAGATCTCACTCGCTACATCGAAGGCACCGTGTCGCACAAGACTCGGCGCGCACAATCGTCGATGCACCTGCGCCGCTTCGAAGATCGCAGTGTTCAGCTCAGCGTAATCCTGCTGTAGCTTCTCCAGTCGTTCTTCGGAAGACACAACCGTCGACTGGGGAGACGACTGAACTTCGAGTGCTGGGAGAGTCATAACCAGACCTCATCCGACAAACTTATAGCCACTGCCGTGAACGGTAAGAATAAAACGAGGTTCTTCGGGATTTGGTTCGAGCTTTTGTCTCAGATGAACAATATGTGTATCGACCGTACGAGTAGTCGGATAGTTTTCATATCCCCAAACGGCGTCGAGCAAACGATCGCGACTGAGTGTCTCGACCGGATTCGCGATGAAATAAGCCAACAAGGCAAACTCTTTCGCGGAAAGATCGACCACGCTGCCGTTGCGTCGCACTTCGTTGCTGCGAATGTTTACTTCAACGTCGCTAAATTTATAGATCTCAGGAGCGGGCGCGGGTGATGACGCTCGTCTTAACACTGCCTTAACACGCGCCATCAACTCGCGTATTGAAAACGGTTTCGTCACGTAGTCGTCCGCACCAAGCTCGAGGCCGACAACCTTGTCGATCTCCTGGCCGCGTGCAGTCAACATGATGATTGGCACAGACGGCCGTTTCGCTTTCAACTGTTTGCAAACGTCGAGACCACTCATCCGCGGCATCATCACGTCGAGCACCACGAGATCGGGATTGTCTGACAGCGCTCGATCCAGACCGCTCACGCCGTCCTCAGCGCTGATCACTTCGTAACCCTCGTACTCGAAGTTATCGCGCAAGCCAGCCACCATCGCCGGCTCGTCTTCAACAATTAGAATTTTGGATTTCATAACGCCTCAATATTAATTAGCCACAAAAGGCACAAAACTCACATGTATAAAGAAATGATTTTGTGTTTTTTGTGCTTCTTTGTGGCTATTCATGATGCCGGAACCAATGGCAACCACACAGTGAACTTGCTGCCGCGTCCGGGTATGCTCTCGACTTCGACATCACCGCCGTGCGCCTGCGTGATGTGGCGCACGAGTGATAACCCGAGACCGCTGCCCTTCGTGTTGTGCACGAGCGGATCGCAGGTACGATAGAACTTTTCGAAGATCCGCGCTTGCTCGTTTCTCTCGATACCGATACCACGATCGCTGACTTCGAGTTTGAGCACGCTCTGATCGCGATAAAGCCTGATGCCAAGAAACTTTTCACTGTCGGAGTATTTCAGTGCATTGTTGACCAGATTAACAAGCGCACGCGCAATCGCTTCGCGATCGACTTTCACTGCCGGAACCGGATCGATCTGCTCCTCGAGTGCAAATCCCTGTTGCTCGATCTGATACCGATACGAGTCGAGCGTGTTACGAACGAGCTCGGCGATATCAGTCTCGCGGAAGTCGTACTCCTTGCGTCCTGCCTCGATGCGCGAGAAATCGAGAATGTTGTTGATTAGCGCACTGAGGCGTTCACTTTCTTTGCGAATGATTCCGTAGTACTCGTTTTTCTTTTCCTGCGTCGTGATGCGACCGAGCTCGAGTGTCTCGGCGTAAAGTCGAATCAGCGAGAGCGGTGTTCGCAACTCGTGCGAGACGTTGGAAACAAAGTCAGATTTCAAACGCGCAAGAGCGACCTGCTTGTTGACGCTGCGATACGTCAAAACCAAACCGCCAATCATCAAGACTGACAGCACGGCCAGAATCATGAAACTCTGCCACACCCACTTTTGCCCGATTGCCTGAGCCGTCGTTCCCTGAAACTTGATTCCGAGTGCGAGACCACGAAACGGCTCATCCAGATTCTGTGTAATCTCCGGCTTTCCGGTTCCCCAACCTTGCGACACCGCAAACGGTCGATCAGGCTCCGCTTTGAACGCGTCGGCCGGAAAAACCTCCATTGCCAGTCGCTGCTCATCGTGCTTGGGAGTATCGTCAATTAATTTCTGAGAGGTCAGCTCTTCGAGGAGTTGCGGAAAGAAAACCTGCTTTAGATAGTTTGGGTCAAAGCCAATGCCACCGACGATGGTCCGAGTGCCATAGAGTTGCGGAAACGTGAAGATGGCGGTGGTCCTATAAACATTGCCATGCGGTGGTTCTTCCGATTCGCCGCTATACCACATAATCGGCTTGGGTTTCTTGCATAGTTGTGATGCAAGGTATGGACCTTCAAGTCCCATCCAGCCTGAGTACATCTTGTCCAACTCGGCCACTTGTTCTTTAGTAGCGCGATCACGTTGGGCTTCCAGCACCAAACCCTTTTTCGCATCGAACAGAAACGCGTGGGCCATCCATGGATTCTTCGAAAGTAAAACATCAAACTTTCGGCGCTTCTCGTCATCTGAATCTGTTTCCAATGGGAACTGGTCTCTCGCCTGTTCAGTCAGTTCGTAGGCTTTGGAGTTGATCTTCCGAGAAGCAATAGTGAGCAAGTACTGAAAATCACGATGGATGATGGCCTCGATCTTCTTGTCTCGCTGGATTGATTTGACGTGCTGAAAGTTAACGAAGATGAGCGTTAAAGCAGGCAGAACAACGGCCAAACCGAGTGTCAGGACGAGACGAAAACGAGTGTTTATTTCTCTTTTCGACTTCATTGCGGGACGGAGGATACGCCCGACCGGGCGGGGCTGTGTCAAGCCCAGGTAAAAATTTGTTAAGAGTTGTAAAGTCCTTCCACAGATTACACAGATTTAACCTTGCTCGCCAAACTCGGTTATATTATCGCGTTCCCGAATTTACCCCATGGAGTTTACCGTGAAACATTTGACGATGGAGGAACTGGAAGCGGCGCTGGATCACCTGCGAGAGGCGCCGAAGGACGACGGTGTTTTGCATTTGATTGTGGCCCGTCCGACCGTGGACGAGCGTGCAGAACTGGACCAGGCTGACCTCGATCCGTTGAGAGGATTGATCGGCGACAACTGGAGCGTGCGCGGCAGCTCAAGGACACCCGACGGCTCTGCACATCCGGAGATGCAGATCAACATCATGAATGCGCGCGTGACTGCTCTCGTCGCTCGGGAAAAGGAACGCTGGTCACTCGCCGGCGATCAACTCTACGTCGACATGGACCTGAGTAAAGAAAACCTGCCGGCGGGTTCGAGAATTCAGGTTGGCGAGGCGGTACTCGAAGTTAGTCCGCTGCCACACACCGGCTGCCACAAGTTCGTCGCTCGTTTTGGAGTCGACGCAATGAAGTTTGTGAATTCAGAAGTCGGGAAACAACTCTGCCTGCGCGGCATCAACGCCAAAGTGGTCCAGGGCGGTACGATCAAAATCGGCCACACAGTAAAAAAGATCTAGCCACAAAAAGAGCTACAAAAGGCACATAAACCACAAAAAGCACAAAATGTCTCCGGATTTCTTCTGTGCCTTATGTGTCTTGTGTGCCTTTTGTGGCTAGATCAGTGGCGAGCAGAAAGCTGGAGGTGTGCTGCTCCGGCTTCCTGCCCTGCCCCTGTTACGCGGCTTGTTGCCGCGAATGGCGACCTTCAGCGAATTCCTCGATCATCTTTTTGTTGAATGCAGGTAAATCGGCAGGCTTCCTACTCGTTATCAACCCGTTATCGACAACTACATCTCGATCAACCCAACGTGCACCAGCATTAATCAGATCGTTCTTCAACGAAGGCCATGAAGTAATGGTTCTTCCCTTAACTACTTCCGAATCGATCAGCGTCCACGGCGCGTGACAGATCGCCGCCACAGGTTTACCAGTCGCAAAGAATCCGTCAACAAACTCCACCGCCCTGATCAGCATTCTCAACTGATCGGGATTTCTCACACCACCCGGCAGTACAAGCGCATCGTAATCATCAGAACGTGCCCGGCTCAACGGCATATCAACCTTGAATAAATCCGCCTTCTCGTCGTGATTCCATCCCTGAACTTCGTCTATCGCGGGGGACACAATCTCCGTAATCGCACCAGCTTCTTCCAGCGCCTTTTTCGGCTCAGTGAGTTCCACCTGCTCAAAACCGTCGGCAACCAGAATGGCCACCTTTTTCCCTTTGAGTTTCTCCTCCATGGGCCCTTCCTCCTCGTTCGACCGAATCTCCGCACTACCTGCTAGGCAACACAGGTGCCGCTTTGTAATTGACCGTACAGTGGGTAAGAACGGACTAAATTGGCATGAAAACGTAACGAAGCCCGACAGGAGTGTTCGAAAAAGAACCTGTGTAATGTGGGGATGGACTTAGACTACGTGCTTCTTCCAGCGGCCGAGGCGGAACACCAATCCACTGACCACCGCAAGAGTTGAGAAGGCCACCATCATCGAAATGAAAACGCCACGCGGACCCCACCCGAGCACGACGGCCAGGACGTATGCGAGCGGAATCTCCCACAACCAAAACACAAACAAATTAATGATCGTCGGAGTCCAGGCATCGCCCGCGCCGTTGAACGACTGACCCAGCACCATGCCGTAGGCGTAAAACAGAAACCCATAAGCCACGATCCGCAGGCAATCGACACCATACTGAGCAACGTTCGGATCGTCCGTGTAGAACCAGATAATCTGCGGCGCAAAGAAAATGAAGAGGAGCCCCACAACACCGAGAAAGATCATGTTGTAGAAACCGGCTTTCCAAACCGCCTTCTCAGCGCGGTCGGGATTCTTGGCGCCGAGTGCCTGGCCAACCATCGTCGCCGCGGCGTTCGCCATTCCCCACGACGGCAAGAGAGCAAAGAGAATCACGCGAATTCCAAAGGTGTAACCCGCAACAGCGTTACTACCGAAACTCGAGATAATGCGCACGAGCCCGATCCAACTCGCCATACCGATGAAGACCTGAAACGTTCCCGTAGCCGACAAACGAATCAAACGTCCGATGATCGCCGGCTCGATTTTCAAGTGACGTCGCTCGATGTTGAATCGACCGCCGTCGCGAATAAGTTTACTGATGGCGAAGAGTGCGCCCGTTCCGCGTCCGATGTTCGTGGCGATCGCAGCGCCGACAATGCCGAGCTTTGGAAATGGTCCCAGTCCAAAGATCAAACATGGACCAAGCACGATGTTGATCCAGTTGGCCAGCCACAACGTACGCATCGCGATCGCAGCGTCGCCGGCGCCGCGAAAGATGGCGTTGATCATGAAGAGCATCACGACGGTGATGTTTCCAGCGAGCATGACTCGCGTGAATGCCGAACCGTGTTCGATGACCCACGGCGATCCACCCATGAGTGCGAGCAGCTTTGGTGCAAGCGGAGCACCGATCGCGCCAATCACGATCGACACGACGAGCGCCAGCACAATCGCCTGTACCGCGGCGCGTGCTGCGCCTTCGGGATTTTGTTCGCCGATGCGGCGCGCAATCATCGCCATCGCACCGATGCTCAAACCGATCGCGAGTGCGTAGATGAGAGTGAGTAAGGATTCTGTGAGTCCGACAGTTGCGGCAGCGTCAGTGCCGAGGTGCGACACCCAGAAAATATCGACTACGGCAAACACGCTCTCCATGATCATTTCCAGGACCATGGGTATTGCGAGCAGCAGAATCGCGCGTCCGATGGGGCCGGTGGTGTAGTTGCGATGCGAGCCCCGGATCGACTCTTTGACGGCAGACCACAGGCTTTGTGAGTCTTCCTGAGGAACCGCGACTGTATCGGACATAACTAAAACCTCAGCCACGGATCCGTGGCCAATTACCTACCGTAATCATCCTGAAGACGCTCGATGTCGTCTTCACCGAGATAAGTTCCTCGCTGCACTTCTATGAAAACTAAATCCGCGTCGCCTGGGTTCTCGACGCGATGTGCCGTTCCGATAGGAATGTCGATCGCCTCGCCGGCGCTAACAGTGATCTCTCGCCCATCGAGCGTCACTTTCGCAGTGCCTTCTACGACGAACCAGTGCTCAGCTCGTTGCGCGTGTTTCTGGTAACTGAGTCGTTGCCCGGGCAAGACTTCAATCCGCTTAACCTTGAAATTTCGATCTTCCTCAAGAACGGTGTAGGTTCCCCAGGGCCGGCGATCAAATTCCCTTATCATCACGTTCCTCCTCGAATCGTGGAACGTACTCTAGCGCATAAAAAAACACAAAGGCTCTTTACGAGCCTTTGTGCCTTTCGGTTGCCTTTATACTCGCTTACGAGTCGGCTTTCAAGGTCAAATAAATTACCGCGTTGCGTCTCTTCACCAACACCAGCGCTGGTTTGGCTCCTGATCTTTGCGTCGCAGAAATAAATTCTGCTGGCGTCTTGACAGGCTGACGATTGACTTCCTGAATCAGGTCACCCTGTCTGATGCCAGCATTCGCGGCACTCCCCGACGGATCAACTCGCGTCACCAGTACGCCCTCGTCGCCGGCCTCGAGCCCGTAGCGCGAAGCCATGTCGCCGGTCAGCGGTTGGACACTAATTCCAAACTTCCCATTGCCGACGCCGGCGCTGTTAGTGCTGTCGTCTTCGCTGTCCGGCTGCGGACGATCCGGAAGCTCAGCAAGCGCAACGTGGAAATTCTGATCGCGGCCGTTACGCAGCGCCGAGACTTCAACGCTCGCTCCCGGAGGCA
Organism: Pyrinomonadaceae bacterium; assembly: GCA_036401595.1. Taxonomy (GTDB): domain Bacteria; phylum Acidobacteriota; class Blastocatellia; order Pyrinomonadales; family Pyrinomonadaceae; genus PSRF01. The sequence goes on along the minus strand of DASWUM010000066.1, from coordinate 1,318 downwards.
TGCTGGCAACGAGGTTACGCAGGTTGTTGTTGTCTGCCACCGGTTGCTTGTTCACCGCCAGGATCACGTCGCCTCGTTGAATGCCGGCCTTCTCAGCTGGACCACCATTCTGAACCGACGTGACGATCGCTCCGCGCGCGGCAGGAAGACTCAAGCTTTGCGCGAGATCCGAATCAACCGACTGAATCGTCACGCCCAGCATTCCACGCCGCACTTTGCCGGTCTTCATTAACTGATCCATCACGGCCTTCGCCATGTTGGACGGAATCGCGAAACCGATTCCGATGTTGCCGCCTGACGGCGAAAGAATCTGGGAGTTGATCCCGATCAGCTCGCCACTGACGTTCACGAGAGCACCGCCGGAATTACCACGATTGATCGCGGCGTCAGTCTGCAAAAAGTCTTCAAAACTGCCGTCACTCAAACCCGTGGCGCGGCCTTTAGCGCTTACGATGCCGGAGGTAACGGTTTGACCGATACCCAGCGGATTACCGACTGCCAAAACAGCGTCGCCCACGCGAACCTTGTCGGAATCGCCGAGTGACAGTATTGGCAGGTCTTTGGCGTCGATCTTCAACACGGCGAGGTCGCTCGGCGGATCAGAACCGACCAGCTTTGCGGTGAAGGTCCGATTGTCCGTTAGCTCGACTTTGATTTCGAGGGCGCCATCGACCACGTGATGGTTTGTCAGAATGTAGCCCTCAGAATTGACGATGACTCCCGAACCGACACCCTGGACTCGCTGTGGCGGCTGCTGCTGTTGCTGCGGCATCCGGTCGCCGAAAAACTCCCGGAATGTCGGGTCGTCCATGAAAGGATACTGCTGTGCAGCGCGGGCACGCTCGGTTGACCGGATGGTCACGACCGCGGGGGACACGCGACTGACAAGGTCAGCGTATGAGTTCTGCACTCCAGGCGCGCTGGCAACCGGCGCCGCCGCTGCTGGTTGGGCGGCTGTCAGACTCATTAACTTGTTCTGCCCGATGCACGAGGCGAACGAAAAAACTACCAGCACTAAGCTCAGTAAAATGTTTATGCGCGAAAGCGCTCCTCTATAACTGTTCACTTCTTTCATTCCTAAATCTCCAATTTGTGGATGCAATAAGTACGGACTTGGATTCAAAGAATCGGAATTCCGTTTACCAGCTGCAGATACGTACAAACTCACGCCAGCCTTTGCATATTTTTGCGCTTTTGTAAGGAAAGAGTTCGACACCGGGGCGGCCACGGAGAGCCGCCCCTACAGTACGTTCGATAGAACATAAGGTGCCTAATCGTGGCTGGCGCTGTGGTACGTACTGTAGGGGGCGGCTCTCCG
>DASWUM010000065.1:0-35771 GCA_036401595.1 Pyrinomonadaceae bacterium | reverse complement strand
CGTGCGATATTCCTAACGATTTTGATCGCTATCGTTGACCAGGTCGCTACCGCTCCCTGTACTGACCCCGTCCAAGCATGATTCTGATTTCTTCAGAAAAAGTTGCGGGAATTAGAGAACACTAATAGAGTTGCAGTGTTTCCCTTACCAGGAGTTCGCGAGGAATCAACGTGAAACTCACCGCACCCGACAAACTGATCGTCGCTTTGCTCCTGCTGCTTAACTTTCCCTTACTTGCAATCGCACAAGATCGCTCGGTCACGTTACGCGGCAGGGTTGTCGACGCAAACAGTGGCGAACCTATGAGCAACGTTCGCGTCGTCGCAAAACTCACCGACAACGCAACGATCACCGACGCCAATGGCGTCTTCACTCTCGAACTACCTCCAGGCCCACAGGAACTCTACATCACCACAGTCACGTACGGTCTCGTAAAGAAAACGATCAACGTCAGCGCGGGAACGGATGTCGAAATTGCCTTAAACGAAGACGCCGCCGCGTTAACAGAACGCGTCACGGTTTCCGCCGGCCCATTCGAAACCACTCGCACCACCTCGACCTTTGAACAAACCCTCAACAAGCGTGAGCTGCAAGCGACGTCGAGCATCCTCCTGAGCGATCCGATTCGCGCGGCGCAAACCTTACCCGGAGTCGCCGCTAACGACGACTTTCGCAGCGAGTTTTCCGTTCGCGGCGCCGGCTTCGATCGCGTCGGGGTGTGGCTCGACGGCGTGCTCACGGACAATTTCGTGCACACAGTCGCCGGCGGATATCCCGACACCGGTTCGCTTTCGGTAATCAACTCTGACGCGATCGATTCAGTGTCGTTGCTGAGCGGCGGCAGTCCTGCAAACTTCGGCAATCGAACTGCTGCAGTGTTGGACCTCGACTCACGCGACGGCAATCGCGTGAAGCCGGCCGGTCGAATTGCGGCGGCGCTAAGCGGCATCTCCGGGATGATCGATGGTCCAATCTCGAGCGCAAAAGGTTCGTACCTGATAGCGGCGCGCAAGAGTTATGTCGGTTATCTCGTGCGTCGCATCAACGATCAGAACCAGTTTGCCAACAACCCTCCCGTTCTGGGCTTTGCCGATATCCAGGGGAAACTGCTCTACGACTTTTCAGAAAAACATCAGGTCGGGTTCTCGTCTATCTACGGCAGCTTTGACTACGACCGCAATCGCGATCGAGAACTCCTGTTTGTAAACTCGGTCTTCCGCGGCGAGTCGCGCAACCTTCTACTGAATGCGCACTGGAGGTTTACCCCAAACGAGCGAGTCTTCTGGCAAACGCGTTTCTTCGCGCTGAAGACAAACTTCAAGAACGAGAATCGTGACGAGCTGATCCTCAACGACGGCGATCGGTCTCAGCTTGGTGTACGTTCAGACGTGAGCTTTCAACTGCCGCATTCGAACAGGCTCGAGGCAGGTGTTTACGTCAGATCGATCAATGTTAACAGTCTCAGCCAGCGCTTCTCATTCGCGAATGTTCCGTTTGACTTCGGCAGCTTTAATCAAGACGGAACCGAGCACGCCTTGTACGCCCAGGATACCTGGAGGAATGAACGCTGGCGTTTGCAATTCACTGGTGGGCTGCGCGTGGAACACAGCGAGGTGACATCGCAAACATTGAACTCGCCACGTGCGTCTTTTACGTGGTCGATCAATGACCATTGGCGAGTACACGCGATGGCGGGACGCTATTACCAGTTTCCGGACTTCGAACAGATCTTTGGCCGGCTTGGGTCGAGAAGTTTACGCGCCGAACGAGCAACGAATGTGAGTGGCGGTGTCGAAGCGTTGGTTGGCGATCGCGTGCGTGTGAGTGTCGAAGTATTCGATCGCGAGGACGCAAATCTATTCTTCAGTCTCTCTGAGCCGCGACTGGTTGGAGGTTTTGTTTCCTTTGCCGAGTTTCCATTTCGAAATTCTCTGGACGGCCACGCGCGTGGATTCGAGTTGACCTTGCAACGACGTAGTGCCAACAAGCTTGCCGGTTGGATCTCGTATTCGTTCTTGCGAACCAGACTCACCGACTCGCAAACCGGTTTGTCGTTTGTTGCTGACAACGAGCAACAACATCTACTGAACACCGATGCCAGTTATCGCTTCACTGACACGTGGAATCTCAGCGTTGTCTTTCGTTTCGCCACCGGGCCGCCGATTCCGGGGTTCTTCACGCAAGTCGGCGACATTTATTTCTTGTCTAGCCGGCGCAACGAAGTACGCGTGCCTGACTACGCGCGGCTGGATGTGCGCGTCAGCAAAGCGTTTCTCTTCAAACGCTGGAAACTGACAGCGACGGGCGAGGTGTTAAATCTGCTGAATCGGAATAACGTGCGCTATGCGGGCTTCGATGGCTTTGACGTCAGCACCGGTCGCGTGTTCGGTCAACTCGATCGTGTGTTGCCGATCCTGCCGTCTGCCGGTGTGGTGATAGAGTTCTGATCTGGTCGCTGGCATTTTTAGCCACTGATGACACCGATAAAAAATCGGATTTCTATCCGTGTCATCCGTGGCTAATTAATCTCCAATTCGGACCGAGAGCATCGAGATCGAACCGCCGTCGAAGCCTTGCACGGGAAAGTCGAGACGATCTCCATCACGTTGCATAGCAGCAATGTATAGCAAAGGCAGATAGTGGTCAGGCGTAGGCGCTGCGAGGATTGCGTCACTGCCGAGCGTCTCGTAGTTGATCAATGGTCCATGGTTGCCGGTTTCAAGGAGTGCGCGGGCGCGTTCTTCAAAACTCATGGCCCACTTGAGCGGTTCTACTTCATGCCGACCCCAGGCATAGGCGTGCAGGTTATGGACCAGGTTGCCGCTGCCGATGACAAGCACGCCTTCATCACGCAATGGCGCTAGTTGCTTTCCGATGTCGTAATGAAACCCGGCTGGTTGTGTTTCGTCGATGCTGAGTTGCACAACTGGGATATCTGCATCTGGAAACACGTGGCATAACACGGACCAGGTGCCGTGATCGAGACCCCATCGCTCGTCAAGTCCGACATTCAAGGGCGCTAGCAAATCCCGAACGCGCCGCGCCAGCTCAGGATCTCCCGGCGCAGGATACTTGACGTCATACAACTCGCGAGGGAAGCCGCCGAAGTCGTGAATCGTCCGCGGCTGTTGCACAGCGGTTACAAGCGTCGCTGGCAAATACCAGTGAGCAGAGATGCACAGGATCGCACGCGGACGTGGCATTGCCGCACCAATCGCAGCCCAGCCATCCGTCCACGCATTCCGCCGCAACGCATTCAACGGATTCCCATGCCCAAAGAAAACCGCCGGCATGACTTTCGTTTCGGTATCGCTCACAACACTCCCATCTGCTCCTCACTAGCTCATTCAGCGGATTTATGTTTGACGATCTGTCCAGGTTGGCGAATCGTACCACGCACATTATTTCTGCGCGACGCGCGAGGTAAACGCTGAACGCTGATTACAATTTCAGAAACTCGTGCATGTTATAATTTTTCGCATGTCCCAAGATTCGCCGGACGAAGAAATCACAGTCAGATTGATTCGCAAAGGATCACCGGAATCGACAGACGACGATTGGTCGATGGCCTCTCCGGAAGAGCGGATTGAAGCCGTGTGGACGCTGACCAAGATTTGTTATGGTTGGAACAAATCCTCATCGGATGTGCCAAGACTTCAAAGAACTATTACTCGCCTTCAACGCGCACGACGTTCCGAATAGCCATGAAGTGATTGGTTAAGCGCCCAAGACTTTGCAACAAAAACAGTAATCGAACGTGGATCCAGGAGGGGGTTCGAGGTCATGATTGGAATGAAATCGGCTTTAATATTTTTCTCGATCCTTATGGGTCTCTCATTCTGCTTTGCTGTGCAAGGGACGGCGCCGGTTGTGTGTCGCGGGAAGGTGCTTCCGATCACGTTGATGCCTGGACCCAAGATGACCGGCCCCGAGGTGCCGCTTCGCTTTGGCGGGACCAGGCCGATGCCAGGGCCTCCTATTAACATCTTTGTTGCTGACAAAGGGTTTCGCCTTGTCATCAAGAATCGCGACGAGTTCAGTGATTTCTGGAAACGGTTCACTGCTGCAATCCCACCCCCCGAAATCGACTTCACCAAAGAGATGATCGTCGTTTCAGCAATGGGTCAACGGCCGACGTCGGGTTACTGGACTTTTATTGACGGCGCTTGCGAAGTCGATGGTCACGTCGAAGTGTTTGTGAGTAATGTCGAAGACCCTCGCTGTATTGGCGCAATGGATTCCTTGACCTATCCTGCTGATGCAGTTCGATTGCCTCAAACCAATTTGCCGGTTGTGTTTCGTGAAACTCAGATTTCGTGTCGTCAGTGGGCAAAGCAAATCGGACTAAATCCTTGAACTAATTGCACTCAAAAACCGTAAACCCAAGATCGACGCACAAAAGAGACCTTGAACGGATCTGAATCCTGCCTGCGCTGCTCCCCGTTGAAGGCTTCTCCAAAATAGACACCTGAAAGGACCGCTCAATGAATACGCTTCTTCATGACGTCCGCTACGCAGCGCGCAAGTTACGCAATAACCTGGGATTCACATCGGTTGCCGTGCTGACACTCGCATTCGGCATTGGCGCCAATACGGCGATCTTTAGTGTTGTTAACGCCGTAGTTCTGCGACCGCTTCCGTTTTCCAAGCCAGAACAGATTGTGATCATTCGCGATGATTTGACGGGCCGACAGATCGAAGATGTTGGATTGTCGGTTGACGAGCTCAAAGATCTGCAAGAGCGCTCGGGCGCTTTCCAGCAGGTATCGGCAGTCTGGCCGGTCGATGCAAACCTGACCGGCTCTGAAAGACCGGAACGAATCGAGCTGCTGGCTGTGAGTCCGAACTACTTCGAGTTACTCGGCGCGAACGCTCAACTCGGTCGCGTGTTCGGTCCAGAAGAACAGGGTGCGAAGGGTTTTGCCGAGGGCGTCGTGATTAGCGATGGACTCTGGAAGCGACTCTATGGCGGCGATCGAAGTGTTCTCGGGCGAAAGGTTTATGCGGACACAGATCTTTACACGATTATCGGCGTGATGCCTCCGGAATTTCGTCACCCCGGCAAAACTCTACGCAACGACGTCGACATGTGGGCCACCGCGGGCTTCTCAGCGAACCCGTTCGGCCCTCCCGTACGCGCAGCGCGAATGCTTCCGGGCGCGATTGCACGTCTGAAAGACGGAGTCGACTTAAACCAGGCACAGGCGAAAGTCGATGGTCTCGTTGCCAACCTGCAGACGGAATTTCCGAAGGAATATCCGCAACAGGCAGGCTGGTCAGTTCGCGTGCTGTCAGCGCACCAGCAATTGGTCGGCAACGTGCGAACGATTCTCTACGTTGTTCTGGCCGCCGTCGGATTAGTGTTACTCATCGGCTGCGTCAATCTTGCAAACCTGATGCTCGCACGAGCGTCGGGCCGTCGTCGTGAAATGGCCATTCGCCTTGCACTCGGTGCGAGTCGACGCCGCCTCACGATTCAACTTCTGATGGAGAGTTTGCTACTCGCGTTTATCGGTGGGTCGCTCGCACTCGTTGTGCTCGCGGTGACACTAAAAGGACTCGTCCAGTTCATTCCTGCCGATATTCCTCGACTAAACGAAATCGGAATCAGTCTGAGTGTCCTGGGTTTTGTGTTTCTGATCTCGACCGTGACGGGATTGCTGTTCGGGCTTGTTCCCGCGCTTCAATCGTCAAGACCGGATGTGGTCGCTAATCTGAAAGACGGTAGTCACGGATCCGGATTCGGCCTCGCAACTCATCGTTTTCGCAGCGGGCTGGTGGTGCTCGAGTTTGGCCTGTCGTTAATTCTGATGATTGCCGCGGGATTACTGCTCCGTAGCTTTGGCCGGCTCCTCGACGTCAATCCGGGTTTCAATCCCGACAGCGTGTTACTTGCTCGTGTCTGGCTGCCTGTTCCAAACAATCCGGAGCTCGATCCGTACCGCGATCCGTTAAAGCGATCGGGCTTCATAAAGGATTTACTGCAACGAGTGAGTGCGATTCCGGGCGTACACAACGCCGCGATCAGCAGTGGCAATGCTGTGCCGCTCGTTGGGCCACACAATTCCGGTGGTTTTACGATTGAAGGAGACGTTGTTACCAACAACAACATCCCCACCGCGCAGATTGGCGTTGTTTCGCCAGATTACTTTCGAACAATCGGAGCGCCACTGAAACGCGGTCGATTTTTCACCGACTCCGACGATCGGAAAGCGGCGCAGGTGGTGCTAATCGATGAGGCACTTGTGGACCGTTACTTCAACAATCGAGATCCCGTGGGACTGCGAATCAAGCGAGGTGGTCCAGCCTCGGATGCTCCGTGGATGACGGTGGTCGGTATTGTCGGTAACGTAAAGAGCGACGGCTTTGACCAGCCGGATCAGCCGCATCTCTATCATCCAATCTTTCAAAATCCCGCTTACGCGATGGCGATTTACCTGCGTTCCGACGTAGCGCCCGCGACCATTTGGCAGTCGCTGCGCGAACAGGTGCATGCGGTCGATCGAGACCTGCCGGTCTTTGGTGAAACCTCGATGTCGAAGGTCGCAGCCGAGTCGGTCAGTCGTCGCAAGTTTGCCATGCAGTTAGTGGGATTGTTCGGAGTGCTCGCGTTGTTGCTTGCTGGGGTCGGCATTTATGGCGTGATCGCGTATTCAGTGACACAAAGAACACGTGAGATCGGAATTCGTGTTGCATTAGGCGCAACGAGAAGCGCGATTCTGCGTTGGGTGCTTAAACAGGGAATGATCCTGACCATAGCCGGCGTTGTCGTGGGACTGATTGGTGCAATCGCGCTGACGAGATTGTTGCGGAGCTTATTGTTCGGAGTTGGACCAACGGACATTGTGACGTACGGAGTCCTGGCAGCAGTCCTGACCGTCGTTGCCTTGATTGCTTGCTACGTTCCGGCGCGAAGAGCAACGAAAGTCGATCCGTTGGTCGCACTTCGCAACGAATAGCTTCAGTCTTTAAGCTCAATCGTCAGGTTCACAATCAAAGTCTGACGATTTGGCACTTCCCGTGTGTCGAAGTTTGGCAGTGGCTTGCCCAGCGTCCGTCGTTCGTTTGCGATTTGCGTGGTGATCTCACGCGCCTCGTCACGGAAGAATCGACCGGTATAAGTCTGATCGTAAACCTCGCCGCTCTTGAGACCCCACTTCTTCGCAAGCGTTGACGCATCGCCGGCTGAAAACCCTTTGAACTCGACTGTGCCCATGCGATATTGCGGGCCCTCGTTCACCGCGATCTTGAAAGTGACTTGCGGCGTGGCGTCGTCAAATTCAGGTGTGGGATTCATGCGTGCCTGAATGTGTCCATGTTTACCATAAGCCTTCTGGACCTCAGTCAGACCTTTATCGAACTTTTTGCCGTTCGCGACTTCGCCCGGTTTCATGCCTAACGCATCGTCGAGTTCCGGCGCCGTTAACACCTGAATTCCGGACCACTCAGCCTTGGCCCATTTGTACTTCGGACCCTCATTGACCGGGATGGTTAAGTCAACTCCTTCACAACCGTCCTTCGTATCGGGCTTGGCTTCCGAAACTCCGAACGATGCGCGCAGGTGGCCCAACTCGCGGTAGATCGGATAGAGACCATATTTCGGAAAAGTATTCGCTGACTGACGCGAGTATTCCTGGTCCATTGAGCTGCGCGTGGCTTGAATGAGTTTTTCTTCCGATACACTTTGCGCGCCGGGGAAGTGAAGCGTGCAGATCTTCATCGGAACGCCCTCGACGCGAAACATGTGTTCGTGTTCCGTGAAGTTGTATTCCACTTGTCCCGGTAGCTTGCGTTCAGCGAGCAGGTTCTGAAGAGCTTTCCTGATCGCTTCGGGAGTGTCGCCTGCATCGGGCGCCGAGCCGTTGAAAGTGGGAACCTCACGTTTGATAGCGGCGGCCAATTCTTCGTCGGGAAACCAAATGAAGTTATCGAAAGCGACTGGTGACCACTTGCCTTTCAGTTCTTCAAGCTGAAATGTGATTGTCACGCTTGTGCCGGTGTATCGTGTGCGATAGCCGACTTTCTTGAACAGACCACTGCTCACCAAACGCTCGGCGGCGGCGTCGGTTGCTTCGGACGAAAAAGGGTCGCCGATCTTCAAGCCACTGGTCGCGATGACCGTCTCAGTGGTCACAGTTTGCAGACCTTCAGCCTCGATTTTGGCAATTTTTTGGCCGGTCTGAGCGAAGATTGCTGAAGTGAAGAGAATTATTGAAAGGAGTCTGAGACTGTTTGGGATCATTTTGACTGTCTGCCTCGTATCAATTCTTGTCCACAGATTACACAGATTGATTCGCGATCTTAACGTCAACGTCTTATATTTATAAAGACCATGCAAACACGATTTCTCACAATCGGAAAGCAAAGTTATATCCGGCTGGGGCTGATCTTCCTGGCGTGGACTGCATACGGAATCTTTTTTGCGAGTCAGAGCATGATCAGGCGTGGGATCTCAAGAGGCTTTGCAGACCTGCCGCGCCATCTAGTCCCGTGGCTGCTGTGCGCTTACTGCTGGGCACTTCTCACGCCGTTAGTTCTCCGTTTAGCTTCGCGTTTTCCATTTACGAAAGGTCGATTTCGCGCGGCTTTTTTTGTTCATGCTCCGGCGGCGGTTGTTTTTGCTTTGACGCAGCTGGCTTTGTACTCCTTCGTCGCTACGCTCCTTTCCGGATCGGGTGTAAACCGCGCCATCGGTCTGTACAAAGAACTGGTGCTGGAAGAATTTCACCAGAGCGTTTTGGTTTACGCGCTGATTATCGCGATCTATTCCGCCCATCAGTTTCTCTTCAAGCCGGATCGTCTCGAGACACAAGACTCCTCCGTCGAAGTAATCGACGACAAATCCGAGCAGCAACCGGAGCAACCCACTGAATATTTGTCTCGGGTCTCAATCAAAGTTAACGGTCGGATCGTGCTTCTGAACACTGAGGACATCGAATGGATTACCTCGGAAGGTAACTACGTCAGCCTCCACAGTAAAAGCAAGGCATACTTGTTACGCGAAACAATGGATCGGATCGAGAAAAAATTGGATCCGGATGCGTTCGTCCGGCTGCGTCGCTCGACGATCGTGCGCATCGATCAAATTCAGGAGCTTCATCCGACTTCCAAAGGCGAGTTTGACGTCCTCTTAAAAGACGGCACGAGGCTGTCAACGTCGCGCCGCTACCGCAAGAATCTTCAGACCGCTTTGAGAGTCTGACTACCTTCACTAAATCGATACCGCATCTCACAAAAAATTGACCGGATCTCACAAAGTTGTTGTGGTCATTCATACGAGTAATTAGAGTCTCGCCGAAATGAAAGGACGACTTCCCATGAGAACTCTATTCCTGCTCGTGATCGCGGGCTTTCTGTTTTCCGTTCCGGTCGTTAACGGTCAAACGCAGGTTTCCGATGCCGACCGGCAAGCCATCACACAGACCGCGCTCGATTATGTCGAAGGCTGGTACGAAGCAAATCCCGAGCGGATGGAACGCGCGCTACACCCCGATCTCGCCAAACGTGTCGTTTTCACCGACGACAAAGGCCGAAGCCGTCTGGAGCAGATGAGTGCGATGGGTTTGGTGCAGGGAGTTAAACGCGGCGGCGGCAAGGATACGCCGAAAGAACGGCAGCAGAAAGACATTACAATTTTGGATGTGTTCGAAAACGCCGCGAGCGTCAAGGCCGTGATGTCCGGCTGGATCGACTACATGCACATGGCGAAGGTCAACGGACGCTGGGTCATCGTAAACGTGCTTTGGGAATTGAAACGCAAACCGCAATAGTTCTTTCCGCGCCTCACTCAAATGCGCCCCAATTCGAAAAGCGAGCACAGTATTACGACTGCCGTCGCGAAAAATATTGATATAGCGAGCCTATGTTTGATTACAGGGCTTTGTAGTCCTACCTGCATTTAACAACCTCTACAATTCCAAATTCGTAACTGGACGGTACTTTGCGTTTGTGCAATCCGGCTGCCACAATCTGTTTATAATTTTCAGGCAGGAATGGACTTCGAAGGACTTGGCCGAGTTAAAAGAGGTGACCAAGTATGGTCACGGTGACAACTTGCGGTCACGCAGGTAGAGGGAGTTACTTTTAATGACAATCAGACTGCTGGGCGTGTGCGGTAGCATGCGAGCCGGTTCATACAGCAGTCGGCTGGCCTTTCGCAGCGCGTTATTATGATTAGGCAACTATGACTAAATACCTTGATTTAGAAACGTGGTATCGCCGCCAAACCTTTGAATTCTTCATCGGTTATACAAATCCATACTTCAACATCGGCACGAGGCTCGACGTCACCGGGCTGCTGGCTTTTGTGCGTAGCCGACCGGGCCTTCGAGTATCTTCGGCTGTTCATTACTTTGGGCTGCGCGCCGCCAACGAGACTGAGCCATTTCGCTACCGCCTCAAAGATCGAAACATAATCGTTTATGACGTAATCAATGGCGGCACCACCGTGTTGCTGCCGAATGAGAGTTTTGCTTACGCATATTTTGATTATCATCAGGACTTCGACAAGTTTGTGGCCGAGATGAGCAAGGCCGTTGACGATGTACGCAACGACACTGGTCCATTGAAGCCGACGATGCGGGATGATGTGATCTATCACACGACGTTGCCGTGGATTTCATTCACCAGCTTCGCGCACGCTCGCACTCCCGGCCGCGGGGATTCCGTGCCGAGATTTGTTTTTGGAAAATTCACTGAGGAGAACGGACGCACGATGATGCCGTTCTCCGTCGAAGTCCATCATGCGCTCATGGACGGTTTGCACGTGGGCCGGTTTCTGGCGCGCTTTGAAGAATTTCTGGCTGATCCCGAGAGCTTTCTCGGCTCAAACGAATAATTGTCGGAGCGCCAACGGCTCAATTTTTTGAGCGATTCGTAGTAGACTGCCTCTACCATTTCATTATGAGCGCCCCTGTCCCGATTCGAATTCTGTCGGTCGACGACCATCCGATGTTACGTGAGGGGATTGCGGCTGTGCTTGCCGGTGAGGAGGACATGGTTCTCGTCGCCGAAGCCAGCAACGGACGCGAAGCGATCGAGAAGTTTCGCGCTATCCGACCCGATGTGACGCTGATGGACGTGCAGATGCCTGAGATCAACGGCATCGACGCGATTCTGAAAATTCGCGAAGAGTTTCCCGATGCCCGCATCATTGTGCTTACAACTTACAGCGGAGATGCCCAGGCGGCGCGGGCCGTCAAAGCCGGCGCGTCAGGATATCTGCTGAAGAGCATGGTGCGAAAAGAGTTGATCGACACGATTCGCACGGTTCACGGCGGCAAGAAAAGAATTCCCGCCGAAATTGCCGTCGAGATCGCCGAGCATCACAGTGACGATGCATTGACCGAACGTGAGATTGAAGTTTTGCGTTCGGTGGCCGAGGGTAACGCCAACAAGAGCGTGGCCCAACTCCTCCACGTCTCCGAGGAAACGGTCAAAGCTCACATGAAAAACATTCTTTCCAAGCTTGGCGCAAACGATCGAACTCACGCCGTAACGATCGCCGTCAAACGGGGCATCATCGAAATCTAAGAGTAGCCACAAAGAAGCACAAAAGAAATACTATATTTGTGGTTTTTGTGCCGTGTTGCCATAGGCGGTAGTGCCTGGAACTGTGAGCTCAACTTCTGTTCCCGTTCCCGGACGGCTCCAAAACTTCAATTGCCCACCAATCTTGTGAGTCCGCTCGCGCATTCCCTGGAGACCCCAATGACCGGCGCGCCCGCCTGCTTCCAGTATTTTTGATTCTATACCTCGTCCATCGTCACGAACGCGTAGACGAAACTGACGCGAGTCGTAAGTGATTTCCGCTTCGACGTGTTGCGCCTCCGAGTGACTAAGCGCATTGATGATCGCCTCGCGCCCAATGCAGTAGCACTCTTCCAGAACCAGTGGATGCAGGTCACGCACATGACCCTCAACCACCGTTTTAAAGATCGCATCACGACCCAGCGACGTTTCTTCAGCGACAGAACGAAAGGCCGCCGGGAGATCATTCAGTGACGCGGAATTGACGCGCAGATTTAGAATGCGGTCTCTTCCTTCGGCGAGAACCTGGTCGGCGTGGTCCAGCGTCTTTTCAAGTGCGCTGTGAGCAGGAAGGTCGGCAGGTATCTGTTTCGAGACGGCGTAAAACTTGAGAATGAGTCCCTGCACGCTCTGCAGTAGAGTGTCGTGCAGATCTCTGGCGATTCGCTCTCGTTCCTCGAGTCGTTCTTCCATCCGCCCGCGCACGATTCCCGCCACCTGTCGCAGCCGCAGTTCATAAAGAGCGACGAGCACTAACAGAACCACGACCACGACAAGGATGCGAAACCACATCGATTGGTAATACGCCGGAGCGATTGAGAAATCGATGTAGGTGCCGGTTTCGTTCCACACGCCGCTGTTGTTGGACGCCATCACGCGAAAGCGGTAAGTGCCTGGTCCAAGATCGTTATAAAACACCTGGCGCCGGTTGCCGGCTTCCTGCCACTCAGTATCACGGCCTTCGAGCATGTATCGAAAAAGGATCTTTTCGGGAGCGGCGAGGCTTAGGGCCGTGTAGTCAATTCGCAGATCGCGTATCAATGGAGGTAGTCGTAGCGCCCCGGTTGCATCAGAGATCGCGTCGTAGGTGGTGCGGTCCGCAACGAATTGGTCGATATGAACAGAGGGCGGGAGCTTATTAAAAGGAAGGTGCGACGGATCGATAACGCTGATACCGTCACCGGCATAGAACCACAGTTTACCATCCGTGGCTTTGGCGACCTGCGGACTGAAGTGATTGGGTGTAGCAAAAATTCTGACGCCATCCGAATTGTCGAAGACAGCGGGATGAACCACAGGTTTCGTGTTCAGGTTCTGGTCCATTGCCGCAGACCATTGATTTAACTCGGGCCGTGCAACGCGCAACAGACCACAAGCTGTGTAAAGCCAGAACGAATGAGCGTCGTCTTCTCTCAACCAATGAATTGTCGTGCATGGTAATCCGTTCTCAGTGTTCAGCGTGGCCACACGCTCATTCTTTAAGCGGCTGAGACCTCCTTCAGTTGCTATCCAGAGTGCTCCGTCCTGATCGAGGTGAATGTCACTCACACTGCCATTGCCCAACCCATTCGCAGTTGTGTACGACTTCTGGATCTGGCCGTTACTGAAATAGGCAATACCTCCCTGAAAGAAACCAAGCCAGACCCCGCCGTGGACCGGATCCCCGACCATCGCACTTGCATGACCGTGAGGGCCAAGTGTGGTCCAGGGAAGTTGTTGGACTACTTTCCCACCGAGCACGTGGAAGAGACCCACATGCTCGTTGGAGATCCACAAACTCCCGGCTTTGTCCTGTGCGATGGCAGTAACAGCCCCCTTTACCGCGATGACAGAAATAAATCGATTGTTGTCGAGATATCCGAACTCAAAGGGAGTGGAAATCCAAATTAGACCGGCCTCGTCCTGAAATAGTGAATTTGGGGCGAATCCGTTTGAACTCGAATACTTAACGTCGAGAACCGTAAACTGGCTACCGTTCCATCGATACAGTCCATCGGGAGCGGCCAGTAAAACGCCGCCATCCTTTTCGGCAATGACCGATCGGATTCTCAAACTCGACAAACCCTGTCTGACAGCGAATGTGGCGATTGCAAAATCGCGAAAACGATCGAGGCCGTTTGCGGTAGCTATCCAGACATTGCCCTCGCGATCCTCAAAGGGCACTGCGGCGTTTTCGGCTGAAAGGCCATCTGAGAACCCAAATACGTCTGTTCTTCCCTGGTGAACGTGTACGATACCCTCGTTATAAGTTCCTATCCACAAACTGCCGTCGCGATCGCGAAGCATTCTTCGACCTCGAATTTGAGTTGTTCTTCCCGGGATCGGGTATAGCTCGGTCGTGCCTTCGCTGAATCGATGAATGCCGCCCTTCCAACCGACGAGCAACGTGCCGTCGGTGTCTTCACCAAAACACTGGATGCCGTCAGGCTCGCCTGCAAGCGGATAGAATTTAGGTGGTCCAGGTTTCCAGCGCCACAATCCATCCTTAACTCCTGCCCAAAGATTGCCCTTGCTGTCCTCGTATAGATTGTAGGCTCCGCGGCCGAGACTGCCGTCGTCTCCAAAACACTGAACACTACTATTCCGAATCGAGCACAGCCTTCCGGTCCCGAGCGCCAATCCGCTCGCCCAGATCGTGCCTTCACGATCCTCCAGGATCTTGAAGATGTAACGATCGCCGAGGTCTGCGTAAAGCGTGAGCTTCCCATCCTTCCAGCTTGAGAGGCCCTTCATTGTGCCAATCCAAAGGGTGCCGTCACGCGCGACTAGTAGGCTAAAAATAAACTCGGACGGAAGCTTTTGGTCAGCGGGCGGATGCCAGATAACGCTCTTGAAACCATCGAAACGGTACAAACCGAATTCTGTGCCAATCCAGAGAAAACCGTCGGGCGTTTGAGCGATCGAACTAACTTCGCCTTTGGGAAAACCGTCGCGAATCTTCCAGGACGTGTGTGCGTATTGGCTAACGTCCAGTGAGGGATTCAATGCGAACGCAGGCTGGCACCAAGCCAGCAGCAGGAAAATGAATATGAGGCCAGGCAGAAAGACGTGTCGTCCTCGTCGAGGCGCTTCTTCCATAGGCCGCATATCTTATCTCATTCTTCTCTGCGCAAAGCTGTGTAGTAACAAATTGGCGCACAACAGAGAGTCTTGCATCACTCTATCGGGTTACGTGGGTATTACACTTTCTCGGCATTGACACGACTCGCATCAGACAGTAGTGTGATCCATCCACTTTTGACTGTGAGGTTTGGACTTGTGCACCGAGTTGCTGCATTAGTATTCATCCTCCTCACTTCGTTTTTTTTGGGCCAGGCCCAATCCACGAATGCTTCGCTTGCGGGACGTATTACAGATCCCGTGAACGCGCTCATCGTCAATGCCAAAGTGGCGGCTATCAGCGCCGGCACGAATATCCGCTACGAAAACCTAACGAATGATTCGGGTGAGTATCACCTCGTGAATCTTCCGCCAAACCTGTATCGCCTCGAAATCGAAAAGCCCGGGTTTAAGAAGTTAATCAAGCCTGACGTGATGCTTCACGTCCAGGACGCGCTGAGAATCGATCTCCAGATGTTGCTCGGCGACGTGTCGGAAACTGTCACGGTGGAGAGCGGTGCGCCGCTGGTAAACACTGAATCAGGTTCGGTCAGCACGGTTATCAACCGCACGTTTGTGGACAACGTTCCGCTCAATGGCCGAAGTTTTCAGACGCTGATCGATTTGACGCCCGGTGTGGTTGTCACTCCGTCGACCTTTAACGATCAGGGACAGTTCAGTGTGAACGGGCAGCGTGCTGACGCCAACTATTTTACGGTTGATGGCGTCAGCGCGAATTTCGGCGTCACCGGATTCATTGCGATGATGCAGAGTGCTTCGGGCGCCTTGCCTGCGCTCAGCGCTGCCGGCGGAACGAACAGTCTGGTGTCGGTCGATGCGATGCAGGAATTCAGGATCCAGACGTCTTCCTTTGCTCCCGAGTTCGGACGCACGCCGGGCGCGCAGATCTCGATTGCGACGCGATCGGGAACGAATGCTTTTCACGGCACGCTGTTCGAATACTTCAGGAACGACGTCCTCGATGCCCGAGACTGGTTTGTAAATTTCAATGGACTGGCAAAACCAGCCGAGCGACTGAATGATTTTGGCGGTGTACTTGGTGGGCCAATAGTCAGAGACAGAACTTTCTTTTTCTTCTCATACGAAGGACAACGGTTGCGCCAGCCGTCGAGCATGCAAACCGTGGTGCCGGATAGCCAGTCGCGTCAGCTAGCTCCGACTGCGGTGCGTCCTTACTTAAATGCGTATCCCGTGGCGAATGGCCGCGCACTCGGGCCCGGGACGGCACAATTCAATGCCAGCTTTTCCAATCCCTCGTCGCTCGATGCGTACAGCATCCGCGTCGATCATTCACTGCGATCGAAGCTCAACTTGTTTGGCAGGTATAACTACTCGCCGTCGAACATGGACCAGCGAGGACCGGTTTTCTCGTCCGGCAGAGTGCTCAGCACGACGAATTCATTGTCGTCGACTGTGCACACAGGAACGATCGGCTTGACGCAATTGATCAGACCTGAAATCAGTAACGAAGTGCGGCTGAACTACAGTAACCACCGCATCGGCATCGACTTCGTGATGGACGATTTCGGTGGCGCTGTGCCACTGACGGATTCGACGTTGTTTCCCTCGGGTATCAATTCCGCAAACGGCACTTTCTTATTCATCCTCCTGGGAGTTGGGCAATATGTTCAGGGCAAACAGGGAATTGACGAGCAACGACAGGTCAACGTGGTCGACAACCTGTCAGTGACAAAGGGCCGTCATCAATTGAAGTTTGGCATGGACTATCGTTGGCTCGCTCCGTTCAGTAGTCCCGCCGCTTATCATCAGTTTGCGGCGTTCTCCGGCGTCGGTAGTGCGCCGGGAGGCGCGTTGTCCGGCATAGCGTTATTGGCCCAATCGAGCTCGTTTCAAACGAACGCACTCTTGTCACAGAACTTTTCAGTGTTTGGACAGGATACCTGGAAGCTCACACCTCGATTAACAGTAACGTACGGTTTAAGGTGGGACATCAATCCGGCGTTGCGAGGGAAGAATCGAGATAACGATCCGTTCACTGTCGTCGGTCTGAATAATCCGGCGACGATGACGCTCGCGCCGCGCGGTACGCCGCTTTACGAAACGACTTATGGAAATATCGCGCCCCGGATCGGAGCCGCTTATCAGTTTGGTGGAATTCGAAACTGGGGCGCGGTCGTGCGCGCAGGCTTTGGAGTCTTTTACGATCTTGGACAGGGATCGCTCGGCGGAGTTTCGAGCTTCTTTCCTTATCTTATTGACAAGAGCTTTTCAAACTCGCCGTTTCCACTGACCCCGCAGCAAGCTGCTCCGCCTGCGCTCACGACGAATCTGCCGGCTGGAACAATGCTGCTTGCCAATCCGCATTTGAAACTACCGCGCACCCTTCAATGGAATCTCGCGCTCGAGCAGTCCATTGGAAACAATCAAAGCCTGTCGTTAACGTATGTCGGCGCGACCGGAAGGGAATTGCTTCGGGTAACAAATCTGTCTGGCGTCAATCCGAATTTCGATTTCATTGCCTTGACCGACAATTCGGCCACCTCTGACTACCATGCTCTGCAGGTTAAGTTTCAGCGACGTTTGTCGCGTGGATTGCAGGCGTTGGCGTCATATTCCTGGTCACATTCGATCGACATCGCTTCGACGGATGCGATTGCCACCAACGTCAACACGCCCGGCCAAATCGCTAACATAAACCTCGACCGCGGCAATTCGAACTTTGATGTCCGACATGCGTTCAGTGCCGGTCTGACGTATGAGTTGCCCTCATTTAAATCTCAAAAAACTCTCAAAGCGATATCAAAGGGCTGGTCGCTGGACAGTTTCATTTTTGCCAGATCGGCTCTGCCTGTGAACATTGTTGGCAGTAGTTTCTTTGCTGGAGGTACGCAGCTCGCGCCACGGCCGAACTTGAATGCGGGTGCTCCCCTCGAGATCCGTGGCGCACAGTTTCCCGGCGGGAAAATCTTCAATCGTGCTGCTTTTACGGCGGCGCAGGCTGGAACGCAGGGTAATTTCGGGCGCAACGTGCTGCGAGGTTTTGGAGCTTGGCAGACGGATGTCGGATTGCAGCGGCAGTTTCACTTGCGCGAGCGATTGGGGCTGCGGTTCCGAGCTGAGTTTTTCAATATCTTCAACCACCCGAACTTCGGTAGTCCGACAAATGTTTTGACGAGTGCGCTGTTTGGGCGGTCTACCCAGACACTGGCGAACAGTCTTGGCTCAGGTGGCGCAAATGGCGGGCTCAATCCTCTGTACCAAATTGGCGGCCCCCGCTCGATCCAGTTTGCTCTCAAGCTCGAGTTCTGACGGCGTCCTATTCCACGGTATCCCTCAAAAGAGGTATAGCGGGATAGCCTCAAATCGGGTGTTTGAGCTTGAGTGATTTCGCTAACCTAACTATCGTGCAGAGACTCTACTCAATGTTTCCTCAGGGGGGCCCGGGGTTCGGGTTATTGCTTTTACGAGTAGCGACCGCTGCAATGTTCGCTATAAATCTCACGCATAACTTCCAGTTTTCTTCACCCGCTCTCTACTGGGCGCTCATGTCGTTTATCGTTTTGGCCTCAATTTCACTCTGCATCGGCTTTTTAACACCGGCACTCTCCGTGATTGCCTGTGCCGCTGCCTTCGTGAATCTATTTGCGGCTGATCAGGCGATTAACTTCGTGTACATCCTGAGAATACTCACGTCGGCGGCGCTCTTCTTTCTCGGTCCCGGTGCTTACTCGGTGGATGCGAAGCTGTTTGGACTGCAAGTTACTGTCATCCCGCCACGCAAAGACAAGAACCCAGCTTAGGGCATCGTTTTTACCGCAAAAGAATGTGTTCCACGCACGGGCGGCCACGGAGGGCCGCCCCTACAGTACGTTCCCAGTGGCTTGACCAATCGCGGATATGTCAGTTCAAAATAGCAAAGTTGAATCCATAATTATGGACTCATAGCACTGCGAGATTCGTCCAGGAGCGCAGAAATCACTTACTTTAGTTTGTTACCAGCGCGGAACAAACCTTGCACAGTGAAAACGGGAATACTCTTTGGTAATACCTGAAATGCTTGATCCGAAAAATTGGTAAGGAAAAAGCTTGACTTTGCGCCGGGCCTGCAACAAAATGCGGGACCAGCAATTTCAGCGTTTCCAGGCGGTCTTTAGTACGGGTTTTCATAACCACATTCGCGATAACTCAGCAATACTAATTCGGTGATTGGTCAAACCACGAGGTTAGAACGAGTCATTAGCTCTAGCTACGCTGCTACCAGATTGTTGCCATAAGTTACGCCGGGCCCGGCCTAACTTCAGTCGAACAGGAGATAAAATGAGCACACCAGTTAAATACTTCCCGACTATTGTTCGCGCTTTGATGCTCATCGGCGCGATTCTTTTTGTGTCCTCGTCCTTCAATGCGCAGGAGTCGCGTGGAAAGATAAGCGGTCGGGTTTTAGACCCGAACGGATCAGCGGTGCCCGGTGCTTCAGTGAAAGTCACTGATCTGGCGAGAGCGGGAACCACGACCGTAACGACGAACGATGCGGGCCTCTTCGACGCACCATACCTCCTGCCCGGAAGCTATCAGGTGCTGGTAGAAGTCTCCGGATTCAAAAAAGCTGTGCTCGACAAGGTCACGGTAGCAATTAATGAGACGAGCACGTTGACGATTACCCTCGATGTGGGCACGGTCCAGGAGACGGTCACAGTCACCTCTGACTCATCGCAACTCAAAGTCTCAGATCCAAACCTCGGTCTGACAATCGATCGCAAGCGCGTAGACGAGCTGCCTTCGATTCACGGCGATCCGTACGTGCTTATCAATCTCGCTCCTGGTGTTTCCTACACCGGCAGCACGCGTTTGGATCGTCCATTTGAACCAACACACATCGCCAACTTCGCGATGGGCGGCGCCCGCGGCATACGCAGCGACCTCCTGATCGACGGCGCTCCGAGCACGGCAACAGCAAATGCCAACGAGGTGATCGCGTCGTATGTTCCGACCAGCGATGCGACACAGGAATTCAGAGTACAAACCGCGACCTACGATGCTCAATTTGGCAACACCGAGGGCGGCGTCACCAGCATCGTTACCAAAGGCGGCACGAACGACTTTCACGGCACTGCCTATTACTGGCTCGAACCAGGCGGCTGGGCTGCTAACGACTTTTTCGGCAATGCACAGCGACAGGGTAGACCATACAGCTTCTCGAATCGTCCGGGCTTCAGCATTGGTGGTCCAATAACGATTCCAAAGGTCTACAGCGGAAAGAACAAGAGCTTCTTCTTCTTCGCTTATGAGAGCATCAACGACTCGCGACCGCGCTTCGATGCAAACAATATCTGGGTGCCGACCGAGGCTCTCAGGAACGGTGATTTCTCTGCTTATGCTAGCGTCATCAAGATCTATGATCCGCTGACGGGCACGTTCGCTGGCGGCAACGTCACTAACCGCACACAGTTCACTAACAACAAGATTCCTGACTTTCGTATTAGTCCCGTTGCCAAGGCTGTGATGGCCTACTGGCCACTTCCAAAGCATGGCGCACAGGGTAACTTCCTGCTGAACAACAATATTAGAGACTCGACGCTTTCCGAGCTTCTCAATCCGCCTTACCGCAACTACACCATCCGGTTGGACCAGAGCATTGGTGAGAACGACAAAGTGTTTGGTCGCTATAGCTGGTATAACCGAAAGAGCACCTACAACAACTACACCGATTCAATTTACGTAGGTGACCGGTTTGTCTTCCAATCCAGGCAGGCGGTGATTGACGAAGTTCACACCTTTAATGCCAACACCGTGATGAATTTCCGTTATGGCTTTAATCGGTTCATTCGCGCTCCGGATGCTCCGGAAGGCCAGTATGGAATGGATCTGACCACGCTCGGATTTCCGTCGTCTTTCAACAACGCGATTGGCGAAGGCGTTCGTCGCTTCCCGCGTTTCGATTTCAACTGCGGCGGAAATTGCACGGGCGCTGCGATTGGCAATGGCCATACAAATGAGTTCCGACCAGTGAGCAGTCACTTTGGAACGGCGGTGTTGAATTGGACGAAGGAAAAGCACTCGTTCCGGTTCGGTGGCGAGATGCGTATCTATCGTGAAGACGATAGTTTCAAGAGCAACAACCAGTCAGGACAGTTTATCTTCGATAACACCTTTACCAAGATTGGCAGCGCCGCCGGCACTGATGTGGAAGGCTTGCAGGGTTTTGCAGCATTCCTGCTTGGCTATCCAACTACGATGTCGATTGTTCGCGCTTCAGACTATTCGGAGTATTCGAAGACCTGGGGATTCTTCGTCCAGGACGACTACAAACTCACGACTAAGCTGACGCTGAATTTGGGTGTGCGTTGGGAATTTGAACAGGCCTTAACTGAACGCCAGGATAAGAGCGTGTCCGGTTTCGACTTCGACTACACCCAGCCGTTTGCAACAGCAGCGCAGACGAACTTAACCGCGATACTGGGCAAGTTAAATGCAAATGATCCACTCAAGACGATCTATGGGTTGACTACGATCAGTTCTAAAGGTGGTCTATTGTTTGCCGGTAAAGATACCGGTAGTGGACTCTACAACACGCCCAAGAGCGGTTTCCTGCCGCGTGTAGGCTTTGCTTATTCATACAACGACAAGACCGTGATTCGCGGTGGCTTCGGTTTGTTCCAGGGCTTCCTGGGTGAGCGACGCGGCGATGTGATCCAGCCGGGTTACACTCAAACCACTACTCAAGCATTGGGCACTGGTCCAAATGGTGCGCCACTGCCGTTCTTGATCACCAACCCATTCCCAAGCGGCATCACGGAGCCGAGTGGCAATTCATTGGGCCGGCAGACCGCCCTGGGCCAGACCATCTCGTTCTTCAATCAGGATCCCAAAGTTGCCAAACAGGCGCGCTGGTCGTTTGGTATCCAGCGCGAACTTTGGAATGGCTGGGTGTTTGAAGCGACGTACGTAGGCGACAAAGGCTACGACATCGAAATCACCCGGAACATAAATGCTCTCCCCAATAAGTATCTAAGCCTCGACAACTCGCGCACTGCCGCTCAGAATGCCAACAACACTAATCTCGGCGGCACGGTGGCGAATCCGTTTTTCTGCAGTAACCCCAATGCCACGGGCACGGGCTGCACCAGCGGCGCTGCACTCTTCGTCGGCGCCGGCGCCACGACAACGCGACGACAGTTGCTGCGTCCCTTCCCAAACTTTGGTGACATAAACACCACGGTGAACGACGGCGAGAGCTGGTATCAATCAGCTCAGTTCAGCTTGGACAAGCGGTTCTCCAAGAATTACGGACTACAGTTCGCTTACACCATGTCGAGATGGCTGGAAGCTACTGAGTACTTGAATCCGGCAGACGAACATCCCGTCAAACAGAGATCGCCTCAAGACACTCCGAACCGATTCTCGATGAGCGGTTTTCTGGAATTGCCGTTCGGTCGAGGCCAGCGCATCTTTGGAAATGCGAACCGGCTCGCTAACGCGATTGTTGGTGGTTGGCAGATTCAGGGAACTTATGTTTACCAGACTGGTTTCCCGCTGAGATTTGCAAACGACCTGTTCTATCTCGGCGGTGACCCGTCACTTCCGAAGAGTCAGCAGACAGTCGATCGCTGGTTCAACACGTCAGCGTTTGTTTCATTGGTTGGGGGCACGCCGACCTGCGGCGCATCGCAGGCTGGTCTAACGGCCGCCACAAATTGCCCCGCGCCGGTCGATCACTTGCGGACGTTCCCGTTCTTCCTCAGTCAAGTTCGGATCGATCCAATCAACAACGTCGACCTTGGTTTGCGCAAAGACATTCAGTTGCGCGAAAGCATGAAGCTTCAATTCCGTGTTGAGTTCATCAATGCGTTCAATCATCCGTTGTTCCCTGGACCAACGGTGAATGCCGGATCTTCGGGCTTTGGTGCAATCTCGACGTCGAACCAGCTAAACTACGCTCGCCGCGCGCAGTTGGCAGCGAAGTTTATTTTCTAGCCACAAAGGGGCACATAAAACACCAACGAGAAGAAAATAAAAACTTCTCGGTACGTACTGTAGGGGCGGCCCTCCGTGGCCGCCCTTGGTTTTTATAGAGCACATGGTTTCACGTAGAGACTTTCTGCGGACGCTTCTTGCCGCTGGTGCGCTCGCTTCAACTCGCACACTTGCGGCACCCGCGATCGATCGCTACGCGCTCGTCAGTCGCCACAATCCACGGCTTTCGAAGATCGATCCGCTCTCGCCCTTGTCACTTGGCAACGGCGAATTTGCATTCACTGCCGACGTAACTGGTTTGCAAACGTTTCCGCAGCTCTACGCCGACGCGATGCCGCTCTGCACGATGTCGCAATGGGGTTGGCACACGCGGCCGCTTCCGGCGTCGCTCAAATCACAAACATTGCGTCCCAAGCTCTACGAAACGTACGGGCGAAACGTCGGCTACAACACCAGTTCGGAAGGCCAGACAGAACTCTTCAATTGGTTACGTGAGAACCCCCATCGACTTCATCTGGGCCAGATTGGGCTCTGTCTCGCGAAAGATAAAGTTGAAGAGATCAAGGCGGACGACGTTTCAGAGATCGATCAGCGACTCGATCTCTGGCGCGGAGTACTGACGAGTGAGTTCAAATTGCTCGGCGCGCCGGTGTCAGTAACAACTGCGGTTCATCCCGAACGCGATCTGCTCGCAGTCGTGATTCAGTCGGGTTTGCGTGATCTGGCAATTCGGATTGCATTTCCGTATGGCTCGCCTTCAATGCAAGCCGCCGACTGGAATCAACCCGACAAACATAGAACGAGGATTAACGCGGATGAAAAGGATCAGACGGTTATTGCGCGTCAGTTGGATGGAGATGCTTATTACGTCACGGTTAAGCATCGGGGACGACTGCGGATCGATGGCCAACACGCGCTGGTGTTGAAGTCCAATGAGTTTGTCGTCGAGTTTTCGCGCGAGAAACCAAGCGGTATTCTGCCGAGTGCGACGCAGGCGATCGCTGCAAGCACGCGAAGCTGGCAACACTTCTGGACGCATGGTGCTGCCGTTGAGTTGGCCCATAGTAAAGACACGCGAGCAATCGAGCTCGAGCGACGTGTGGTCTTGTCGCAATACCTGACTGCCATTCAGTGCTCGGGCAGTATGCCGCCTCAGGAAACCGGACTGACGGTTAACAGTTGGTACGGAAAGTTTCACCTCGAGATGCACTGGTGGCACGCAACGCACTTTGCTTTATGGAAACGTTTGCCGTTGTTTGAGAGGAGTCTTGGCTGGTACCAGAAGATTTTGCCGCGCGCTGAGGAGTTGGCGCGTTCGCAGGGCTATCGCGGTGCGCGTTGGCCCAAGATGGTTGGACCGGAAGGGCGTGATAGTCCGTCGCCGATCGGTCCGCTACTCATCTGGCAACAACCGCATCCGATCTTCTACGCCGAGCTTTGTTACCAAGCGAAGCCGAGGCAGAGCACATTACAGCAGTATCGCGACCTCGTGTTTCAGTCGGCGGAGTTCATGGTCGACTACGCGTTCTTTGACAAGCGAACGTCGCGCTTCGTGCTTGGGCCACCGGTTATTCCAGCGCAGGAGAACCATCCACCTACAGAGACCTGGAACCCGACCTTTGAGCTCTCATACTGGTCTTACGGACTGAAAGTCGCACAGCACTGGCGTGAGCGATTGGGCGTCGGAAGAAACGCACAATGGGAACGTGTGCTTTGTAATCTCTCGCCGTTGCCGGCGAAGAACGGCGTCTATCTCGCACACGAGAATTGTCCGCAGACGTTCAGCGAGAGAAACTACGATCATCCGTCGATGCTGGGTGCGCTAGGCGTTCTGCCGGGCGACGGTGTTGACAAAGAGACGATGCGACGCACCTTGCGCGAGACGATGCAGCGCTGGCAGTGGGATAAGACGTGGGGTTGGGATTATCCGATGACGGCGATGACCGCGGCGCGGCTTGGTGAGACGAGTGTCGCGATCGACGCATTGATGATGCAGACGGAAAAGAACCGGTATCTCGCAAACGGGCACAATTGGCAGCGCCCAAATCTGCCGTGTTATCTACCTGGTAACGGTGGTTTGCTTTATGCGATTGCGTTGATGGCCGGTGGGTGGAAGAACGGCCCAAACACAAATGCGCCGGGATTTCCGAAGGATGGAAGTTGGACCGTTCGCTCAGAAGGCTTGAGGCCGGCAGTTTAAGCCACAGATTACACAGATTGAATCTGCGTAATCTGTGGATCACCAGCCGCAGAGCTTCGTTGTTGGAGCCGCGTGTGCGATGTCGAAGAAGCGTTTCTCGTACTGCTTCGCGTACAGATCGATGCTGTGCCGAATGCGGCTGAACAGGAAGCAACGCATGTCGTTCTCAGTGATGCGATCGCGCAGGTAGAGCATGGCGTTCGTTTCACCCCAGTATTCACGGTCTTCCCAGATCGTGACGGGTGTGCCGCCCATCTGCTCCGCGATCTCAATCAGTTTTGGATCGGTGGCCAGGCGTCCGTTATCGAGAAAGATCTTGTTGTACTGCGGAATCAACTGCGCTTGCAGTTGGTAGAGATGGGCGTCGACTTGCGACGTTCGAATAACGTGACCAAACTCGTGCGCAATCTTCGTCGCTGCGAGTGTGTTCCCGCTGATCGGCACCTGCGATTCGGTCGCCATCAATGAGTTCATCACGGGGAAGTAAATTGGATTGGGATAGCCGTTATCCAGGCGACTGCCGAGCGTGATCGTCGCCGCCACGAGTTTTCCCGAACTGTCCCAGCGATATTTCCCGGTGGCCGCGCCCTCGGCATTGTCACGCGCTACGGTAATGGTCAACGTGAACTGCGGATTGTTCGCATAGATGGCCCACTGCTCTCTGCCGGCTTCGGTAGACAGGAAGTCCTTCTTCCATGCGAAGTAGCGAGTCGCGTACTTGGCCGGAATGACCTCCTTGATACCGCCTTCGTCGGAGGTTGGTGACAGGTATGATTCCGTTTCCGCTCCGTGGTATTCCGAGACCAGCGAAGGCAGCGCATACTCCCGCGCCGTGAGAACCTTCTCGGCAGTCGTGCCGATCGCATTCAAAGAGAGAAGAACGAAAAGGAATAGCGCGAGGCTGATGGTAATTCGCGACGATCTCATGCGATCTGTTCCTCCAGGAAACGTGAAACGTGCGGTCGCGGTTTGGGAGCTGCAAATGTAATCTGGGCAAATTTTTCTAAACTAAACCAACAGAGAAGTCAACATTTTTTGCACCGATTTGCTAATAAAATGTCCCGATTGAAAAGACGCACTTTGCCACAGTTACTATGTGCAATCGTGTCGGTTCTGTGTCTGTCTCATTTCCTCAGTGATCGAGCCATGCACGTCTCCGCTGACCGCGGTCTGCGTCCGCGCCAGATGGAGAGACTCGGCCGGGGAGTGGTCGCTGTTCACTACCAGCAAGGGAAGGTGTTTGTCGGTTGGCGTCTGCTCGGAACCGATCCGGACGGCATCGCTTTCAATGTTTACCGAAAGACCGACGGCGCTGGAACGGTCAAGTTGAATGCTGCACCACTCACATCGGCGACAAGCTTCATCGACACCAATTCTGATTTATCAAAGGCGAATTCATACTTCGTAAAGCCTGTTCTCAAAGGTCGCGAACAAGCGGCGAGCGGGGGGTTCAAGCTGAGCGCCGCGCCGCCGGTGCGACAGTATCTTTCCATCCCGCTGCAAACTCCGGAAGGTTATTCGCCGAATGATGTGTCGCCCGGAGATCTCGACGGCGATGGCGAGTATGAATTAGTCGTTCACCAGGTTGGCCGTGGGCGCGACAATTCGCAAACGGGAGTCACGACTGAGCCAATCCTTGAAGCTTATAAACTGGACGGCACCAAGCTCTGGCGCATCAACCTTGGTCGCAACATTCGCGAGGGCGCACACTACACGCAGTTCATGGTCTACGATCTCGATGGTGACGGAAAAGCCGAAGTCGCGTGCAAGACCGCGGACGGCACGATCGATGGCAAGGGAAAAGTAATCGGCGACGCGAAAGCCGACTACCGCCAGCCCGAAGGCGCAACCGTCATGGTGAAGAATCGTAGCGGCGTCGAGCAGAAACGCGACGTGAGTGGCTTTGTCCTCGCCGGACCTGAATATCTGACAATCTTCGACGGCCAAACTGGAGCAGCTTTAGCAACGACAAACTATGTTCCGCCTCGTCATCCAACGAAACTGAATCCCACGCCTGATGAGCTGCAGGCGATCTGGGGCGATGGAGTTGGTAATCGCGTCGATCGCTTTCTCGCTTGTGTTGCATATCTCGACGGCGAGCGACCGAGTCTCGTGATGGCGCGTGGTTATTACACGCGTTCAGTTCTCGCTGCATGGAACTGGAGAGGCGGGAAGCTCACGCACCTTTGGACCTTTGACAGCGCAGATGGCAACCAGCGTTACAGTGGACAAGGCAATCACAACCTGAGCGTTGCGGATGTTGACGGCGATGGGCGCGACGAGATCATTTATGGTGCGGCGGCAATCGACGACGATGGTCGCGGTCTTTACTCGACCGGCCTGGGCCACGGCGATGCATTGCACGTCACGGATCTCGATCCCGATCGACCCGGTCTCGAAGTGTTCGACATTCAGGAGCGATTCGACGATGCGGGCGCGAGTTTTCGCGATGCACGCACCGGCGAAGTGATCTGGAAGAAGGCCTCCGTAAAAGCAGGTGAAGATGGTGAAGGACCGGGTCGAGGGCTCGCGCTTGATATCGATCCGCGGTATCGAGGATATGAGAGTTGGGTGCGTGGCGCGGGACTCACCGGTCTCTGGAACGCAAAAGGAGAAAAGATCTCGGAACAAACTCCGCGTTCGTGCAACTTTGGAATTTGGTGGGATGGCGATCTACTCGGCGAGTTACTCGACCGCAATACGATCTCCAAGTGGAATCCGGCAGACAGTACGGAGACTGTGTTGTTGAAGGCGGACGAGTGTGCTTCAAACAATGGAACCAAGGCGACGCCGGCGTTGAGTGCGGACATTCTAGGCGACTGGCGTGAGGAAGTTATCTGGCGCACGACGGACAACAAGGAGTTGCACATCTACACGACGGTGATACCGACGGAGCATCGCTTTTATACGTTGATGCACGATCCGCAATATCGTCTGAGCATTGCGTGGCAAAACGTCGCTTACAATCAACCGCCGCACACGAGCTTTTATCTCGGCGTCGGAATGTCACCACCACCACGACCACGGATCAAATAAAAATCTGTGTAATCTGTGGTTAAAAAACGATGAGAAAAAAACTATCCACGTGTCTACTAATAGTCCTTGCGGTCGCGAGCCATTCCGCCGCACAGCAACGAAGAGTTTTCGAAGGAACGGAGATCTTTCTTTCGAGTGCGAAACTGAAATCAACCCGTGCGCTTCGTTTACATCGCTTGTTCTATGGAGTTGGCAATGCTCACATATATCCGACGAAGCAACAATTCAGTACGCCGGGCGTCACCACACGTGGTTGGACCAGAACCGTGCAAATGCCGGACGGCGTCACACTCACTGCCTCAATTACCCGGGATCACGACAACTTCGACATCTCTTTCAAAGCACAACCTGACACCGGCATAGTCAAGTGGGGAATTTCGATTGACGCATTGCCAGGCGAGTACTACACCGGGTTGATGGAGCGTGTGGTTGATGGACCACAAGCGAAGTCGTGGGCTCCGGGCATCAGCGAAGCGATGAATCTGCGTGGGCAGAAAGTGGACATGATCATCAAGCCTACGACGTCAATCTACGCTCCATTCTTCATCTCGTCGCGAGGCTACGCAGCCTTTGTTAAAGGCAACTGGCCGGGAAAATTCGATCTTGCCTCCTCAGATTCGCGCAGTGTGCAAATCGAATTCGAAGGCCCATCACTCGAACTAAAGATTTATACAGCGTCAAATCCCGCCTCACTCGTCCGCGAGCATGCACTCGATGCAGGTCCACCTTTTCTGCCGCCGAAATGGATCTACACGCCGTGGCGCTGGCGCGACGAACACACGCAGCGCACGAGCTATTACGACGGGACTCCCGTCACTGGTCCATTCAATTCCGAAATCATGGAAGACGTGCTGATGATGCGCGCGTTCGGGATTCCGAATGGTGTCTACTGGATCGATCGTCCGTGGGGACCGGGAAAGCCCTGGGGCTACGACGACTTCGACATCGACGAGAATCGTCTGCCGCACTTTGCGCGGATGGTGAAATGGCTCGAAGGTAACGACACTAAAACAGTGCTGTGGATTGCGCCATTCTTTCAGGGAAAGATGATGCAGGAAGCAATGGCGAAGGGCTACACCCTCGCAGGGCAAGTGCGCCCGGCCAATGGCAACAACTTTCCGATGGTCGATTTGACCAACCCGGCAGCACGCACGTATTGGCAGGAAGGTGTCGCGAAGCTTCTGAAACTCGGCGTCGCCGGTTTCAAAATGGATCGTGCGGAAGAAGACATTCCGGAGTCAGGGCCATACAAAGTGTTTGACGGTCGCACGATTCGCGAAAATCGGAACGCTTACCCACCGATGTACGTGAAAGCGGTGTACGAAATCGCGCACAAGTATCGTGGCAACGACGTCGCGCTCATGCCGCGCGCGGCTTACACCGGTAGTTCGCCTTACGCGGTCTTTTGGGGTGGCGATGTCGGCGGCACGCAGGAAGGTTTGCGCGCGTCGATCATCGCAGTGCAGCGATCGGCGGTGATGGGTTATCCAAACTGGGGCTCTGACATTTGCGGTTACAACCAGCAACTGCTGGAACAGGAAGTCTGCGGCAGGTGGCTGGCTTTTGGCGCGCTGAATCCAATCATGGAGGTTGGTCCAACGCGCAACGTGGCGTTCTGGAATTTGCCGCGCGAGCCGCAGTACGACACGCATTTGATCGCGATGTGGCGCATGTATGCGCGTTTGCACCAGCGGTTGATCGATTATAGTTACGCGCACGCGCAGGAGGCGACGAAGACGGGCATGCCGATCGTTCGTCCACTGTTTCTGGTCGACCCGAATGCGCCCGCGGCGTGGTCCAACTGGTGGACTTATCTTTACGGCCGCGACATCCTCGTATCGCCGGTCTGGGAAAAAGGGAAGCGCGAGCAACAGGTTTACTTACCGGCGGGACAACGCTGGCGTGATGCGTGGAATCCGGCGCGAGTCTATCGGGGTGGACAGACGATTACGGTTCCCGCCGCGACGCATCAGCTACCAATGTTCGTTCGG
The DNA here is from genome assembly GCA_036401595.1 of Pyrinomonadaceae bacterium. Taxonomy (GTDB): domain Bacteria; phylum Acidobacteriota; class Blastocatellia; order Pyrinomonadales; family Pyrinomonadaceae; genus PSRF01. Next base: position 5,960 of record DASWUM010000065.1, on the reverse strand, counting down.
GTTGGTGCGACGGTCGAGCTCGGCGATTTGAATCGAGAGTGGAAAGAGAGTTTGGAGATCGCGGAGAAGAAACCGGATTTGAAGAAGCTCGATGCTGACTTGAGAGCGTGGTTCGAACGACACAAGTAGACGCGGATTACAGGATGAACGCGGATTTACAAGATCAAGCATGCTTAAGACACGCGTAATCGTAATCACATTGCTGTTGATAGTTTGTGTGTTGCCGGCGGGAGCTCAAGTTCTGCCGCATGTCTCGGTACCACAGGACCTCAGCGGCATGTGGCGGTTTGCTCTCGATCGTTACGACGAAGGCGTCACACAACAATGGCAAAGCCGCCGCTTCCCCGAATTCATCAAGCTACCCGGCGTCCTCCAGGCACAATATCAGGGCGATGAAATCACGACGAAGACACCCTGGGTTTTGTCACTCTACGATCACTTCTGGTATCTCCGCGACGATTACAAGGACTACACCGAGCGGAACGTCAAAGTCCCTTTCCTGTCGCAACCGCCGCGGCATTATCTCGGCGTCGCGTGGTATCAAAAAGACATTACCATCCCCTCGAATTGGGTCGGTCGCCGCGTGGTCCTAACGCTCGAACGCCCGCACTGGGAAACGACTGTCTGGCTCGACAACAAAAAGATTGGTTCTGATCGGACTCTGGTTGCGCCGCACGTTTTTGACCTCGGCACTGTATCGCAGGGCCGCCATGTCATCACGGTTCGTGTCGACAATCGCATGATCCTGCCGTACCGCCCCGACGCGCACAGCGTTTCCGATTCGTTGGCTTCCAGTTGGAACGGCATCACCGGAAAGATTCAACTTTCGACGACTGGACGCGTTTGGATCGACGATGTGCAAGCGTTTCCGAATCCCGCGCAGAAGACGATGCTCGTCAAAGTACGCATCGGCAATCAGACCGGACTGAGTGGCTCGGGAACGTTGACCGCCATGTGGCCTGACATCGGTATTGTTCCCGCAACCTGGGACGATACCGGCGGAGTTGCCGAAGTCTCAGTGCCAATCCGGGCGGATGCAGTCAGATGGGATGAGTTTCATCCGCAACTTTATCCGCTCAGTTTATGGTTGAAGGGAAACAACGTCGACGAGACTGTTGATCTGAACATCGGACTGCGTGATTTCAAGGCCGAGGGAAAAGAGTTTCTACTCAATGGCCGTCCCATTATTTTCAGAGGCACGCATCACGGCGGCGACTTTCCGCTCACCGGTTATCCTGCGACTGACGTCGCTTATTGGAAGAAACTGTTTGAGACGTGTCGCGCGTGGGGTTTGAACCACATGCGTTTTCATTCGTGGTGTCCGCCTGAAGCGGCGTTTGAAGCGGCGGACAGTCTCGGTTTTTATTTGCAACCCGAGCCGGGCATGTGGAATGAGTTCAATCCCGACACGCCGATGGAGCGAGTGCTCTACCAGGAAACAGAGCGAATGATCAGGGCTTATGGCAATCATCCTTCGTTCATGTTGTTGTCGGCGAGTAACGAGCCAAAAGGGAACTGGCAACCGGTATTAGCAGGTTGGGCGAAATACTATCGGTTGAAAGATCCACGTCGCTTGTACACGCGTGGGACTGGTCACACTGAACGGCAGATTGAGAATCTCACTGAAGGAAGCGATTACCTCGCGATTCAACGCATTGGACCAAAAGCGCTGCGACGCGAGTCAGGCTGGTTTGGCGGCGACTACGACGACGCTCTCGAAGACATCAACATTCCCGTGATCTCGCACGAGATTGGTCAATGGGCTGCCTATCCCGACTATGACGTGATCAAGAAGTTCAATGGCACGTACATGAAACCGGGCAACTACGAGATCTTTCGCGACTCGCTCAAGGCGCATGGGTTGCTGGAAAAGAACAGCGAGTTCGCACGAGCTTCGGGACAGTTTCAAGCACTCGTTTACAAAGAAGAGATCGAGTCGAATCTAAGAACACGCGGGCTCAGCGGTTTTCAACTGCTCGATCTGCACGACTATCTCGGCCAGGGAACGGCGTTGGTCGGTTTGCTCGATCCGTTTTGGGAGACGAAGGGTTACATCAAAGCGGAGGAGTTCAAAGATTTCTGCAATGCCACGGTTCCGCTCGCGCGGTTTCCAAAATATGTTTTTGGAAGCACGGAACGACTCGACGTCCCGGTGGAAGTGGCACACTACGGCGCCGAACCTATGGAAGACGGAAAAGGTGTTTGGCACATCGGTGACTTAGTTGGCGAATGGGATGCGAAGACGATTCCGATCGGGAAAAATATTCCGCTCGGCAGTGTTTACGTCGATCTTGCGAAGCTTGGACCAGGCGAACACACGTTGACTGTAACGCTTGCGCCGTCGAGTTTCTTTACTCCGATTACGCGCAAGATTATCTCGAGAGCCGGCGTCGTGCGTGGCTCGACTTATTTCGAAAATAGCTGGACGTTCTGGGTTTTTCCCACTCCGGATTTAAGTGTGCGCCAGACGTATGAGCCACCGCTCGGGTCTCAGTGCCAGCTATCGCGCGTGACTGACGTTCTGGTAACGAATTCATGGGACGAAGCACAGGCGAAACTCGCGACCGGCGGCAAAGTGCTATTCGCACCACGCAGTAACGATCTCGAATGGAGTAGTCCGCCGCTGGATGTCGTGCCGATCTTTTGGAATCGTCAAATGATGCCGTCGTGGGGACGAATGTTGGGATTGTGGATCAACCGGAAGCCAGGCGAGACAAAGTCGAACATGCTGATGGGGTTTCCTACTACTTCGCATTTCGACTGGCAGTGGGCCGAGATTATTCGGGGGACGCGAGCGATCAATATGGAGCGCCTGCCCGTAGAGCTGGAACCGGTCGTGTGGGCCATCGACGATTGGAATCGCAACTACAAACTCGGACTCTTGTTTGAAGGCGTCGTCGGCCAGGGCAAACTGCTTGTGTCAGCGATCGACGTTACTAAGGAGACTGCCAATCCTGTTTTATATCAACTGCGCAAGTCGCTGCTTACCTACATGAAGAGCGACTGTTTTCAACCGACGGTCGGAATATCGCGAAACCAGATGCGTAGTCTGCTCTTCGACACGCGCATCATGGCGAAGCTCGGCGCCAAAGCGGAAGTTGAAGGCGCGTCGGCGAGTTCGGCAATCGATGGCGATCCGACAACGTTCATACTGGTTGGCGATCAGAAAGCGCCGGTTCGAGAACCGGTAGAGCTGACGATCAGTTTTCCGGCGCCCGTGGCAATGGCGGGGCTGGTGTTGATGGGACGTCAGAATCATCGCGAGCATGAAGGTGATATTCGTGAATTCGCGGTTCAGATTAGTGATGACGGAAAGTTATGGTCGGATGTCGCGCGCGGTGAATTGCTTTCCAGTTTCGCTCCGCAATACGTCGGGTTCTCGCGCGTCAACACCGCGCGTTATCTGAAGCTCATTTCGCTGTCGGGTTTTGGCACCGACAAGACGACCTCTGTCGGGGAAATAGCAGTTATCTACGCTGGTCCAAAACTGCCACAATAAGGGCCACAAAAGGCGCATAAAGCACAAAAGGCACATAATAGTTTCTCTAATTCTCGAGAGTCGTATTGTTCTTTTTGTGCTCTTTGTGTTTTTTGGGCCTTTTGTGGCCCTTGTGGGGGCCAAGGAGATTAAATGAAAAAAATCGACAGACGAAGCTTCGTCAAAAGCAGCAGTGTGGGGTTGGTGGGGATCTCGTTGTTTCCGCTGGCTGCCGAGGCAGCGCAGGATGGATCACATAGCCGCAGGCGCGTTTATCCGCTCAACCGTAATTGGCTGTTCAGTGAAAAGAACCTCGCCGGCGGCACGGAGCTGCGATTTGACGACAGGCGTTTCACCCGGGTGACAATTCCGCATACAAACAAGACGATGCCGTGGCATGGCTTTGACGACAAAGACTATCAGTTCGTCTCGCTTTATCGCCGCCATTTCCAGTTACCTCCGAGCGCAAGAGAAAAGCGTGTCTTCGTTGATTTTGGCGCGGTGATGACCGCGGCAACGGTCCATATTAATGGTCATCGTCTCGGTGAATATCGCGGCGGGTACACGCCGTTCTCGTATGAACTGACGTCGCATTTGAACCGGCGCGGTGACAATGTCATTGCAGTTGAGGTGGATTCGACTGAACGGAAGGACATACCACCGTTTGGCGGCGAGATCGATTACCTGACATTCGGAGGTATCTATCGCGACGTGCAACTGCGAATCGTGCCGCAGACGTTTATCGAAAATGTTTTTGCGAAACCGGTGCGTGTACCGAATTCCCGATACCACCTGCAAGTGCGTTGCTTCCTCGAGAATGGCGAATCGACGCCTTCGAAGGTGAGAGTCGAATTGCTTGACGGTTCGCATGTGGTCGATAAAGCAGAGGTGCCGGCGGTACGCATTGCCGAGGTAACCCTCACGAATCTCGGTGCGATTCAACTGTGGGAGCCCGATCGTCCGAAGCTCTACGACGTGCGTGTGACGCTATTGGATGATGGTCGAAGAGTCGATGAATACACCACGCGCACGGGCTTTCGTGAAGCGCGATTCACGCCCGACGGTTTCTTTCTGAGCGGGAAACACCTCAAGCTGCGTGGCTTGAATCGACACCAAACATTTCCTTTTGTGGGCCAGGCGATGCCAGCGCGCGTACAAAAACGCGATGCGTGGATTTTGAAGAAAGAGTTGAAGTGCAACATCGTGCGCACTTCGCATTATCCTCAGTCGCCGCACTTTCTCGATGCCTGTGATGAATACGGTTTGCTCGTCCTCGAAGAGATTCCGGGCTGGCAGCACATCGGCGACCAGCAATGGAAGGATCTGTCGGTGAGTTATGTTGAGAGCATGGTCCGTCGCGATTGGAATCACCCGTCGATCGTGCTCTGGGGAGTGCGCGTCAACGAGTCGCGTGACGATCACGATTTCTACACGCGGACAAATCAACTGGCGCATTCACTCGACGACTCTCGTCAAACGGGCGGCATTCGTTACAACTACGAATCCGAACTACTCGAAGACGTGTTCACGATGAACGACTTTCAGATACCTCTGCGGCCGCCGAAGCATCCGCTTTACCTGAACACCGAGTTCATCGGTCACATGTATCCGACAAAGCGCAACGACAATGTCGAGCGCGTCACCGAACACGCGATGCGACACGCGCGCGTCCACAATCAACTGGCCTCGGACAAGCGATACGCGGGTGGGATTGGCTGGTGTGCGTTTGACTACAACACGCACGCAAACTTCTGTTCGACCGATCGCATCTGCTATCACGGCGTTGGCGATATCTTCCGGATTGCGAAACCGGCCGGTGGTTTCTACAAGTCGCAATGCGATCCCGAGGAAGAGATTGTTTTAGAACCGGCCTTTGATTGGTCGCGCGGCGATCGTAACGAGAGTTTCAATATCGCGATGGTCTCGTCCAACTGCGATCATCTCAAGATCTACATTGGCAAGAATCTTGTCGCGGACATCGGGCCCGATCGAGAGAATTTCCCGCACTTGAAGTATCCGCCGTTTGTAACCAACCTGCGCGCGGGTATTAACAAAGGTTGGGGCGACCTGACCTTGGAAGGTTACATAGGCGGAAAGCTCGTCGTCACGAAGAAGTTATCGGGGCAGGGAGCGGATCGACAGTTTCACATGGACGCCGACGATCGCGAGTTGAATGGTGACGGCATCGATGCGACGCGCGTGGTGTTGAAAGTGACTGACGAATACGGCGCTGTGCGGCCGTTAGCGAATGCAGCCATCAGTTTCAGCTTGACCGGACCAGGCCAGATAATCGGCGAGAATCCGTTCTCGTTGTTTGGTGGCGTCGGTGCTATTTGGATCAAAGCGCGAGAGAGCGGTGGCTTGATTCGTCTTACCGGCAAGCATCCATACCTCGGTGAAAAAACCGTCGAGATCAAAGTAAATCCTGTTCATCCGGAAATCTTGTAGAAATGAAATCGACCAAGGGCGGCCACGGAGGGCC
>DASWUM010000064.1:0-7277 GCA_036401595.1 Pyrinomonadaceae bacterium | reverse complement strand
AAAATTGTTAGAAGATATCGCACGCTGATCGTCGACCAGGTCGCTACCGCTCCCTGTACTGACCCGCTCCAAGAATGATTTCCGACTTTTGAGGCAAAGCTAGTCAGCAGGTAAATCGCTCGATTGCGAAACGAGCGATCGAGTCAATCGACTTCGTTTTCACGAATTCGGATGTTTCAACAGGAAGGTCTTGCGAAATTTGTAAAAGAATCCTGCCAACACGCACAACTGCGCTCGTGGATTGTCTCGATTCCTATACACAAGGAGTTCAGTCCTGACGTAAAGCTATGAGAGGCATTCGTAGCAGCGCTCGCCTGATACTTTCCATGCGAAGGCTATATTTGAAGTCGTGCAACAAGGGGATGTCGAAGCTCTGTCATTAATTTCCGTGACTCACAACCCAACTGGATAATGTTTCGACAAATGCGGGCGCAAGTGTGAACCACTTAAACGGACCGATCGGTTCGGGCCAAATGATCAGTCCATGATCTGCGAGTGGAAATACTTTCAAAGTAAAGTCCTTGTTGGAGGCGGTTTGCAAAGCACTTCTGATCTTCTCAACTGTTTCTGTTGTTGGGGTTGATTCGTCGCGTTCACCAAACAAACCAAGTACCGGGCATTGAACGCGCTGCCAAACCGGAATCGGGTCGTAGTAACCATTGGGCTTCCAAAAATCGGCAGCTGGTAGATTCTCGCGCACATGAGGGAACCATTTTCGCTGCTTTACTTCAGCCAGTGTTGATTCAAACTCCTCATTTCCTTTGCCGGTAATGACTAAATCGTATTTGAGCTTTCGGAACCTCAACGCTTCGTCAATCTCGGTTTCTGAGAATCCCTGCTTACGCAGAAGTTGCCGTCCGCGATATTGCTCTTGTTCAACCGGCGTGATGCCGCCTCCCGAGCGAACTATGATGAAAGCAACGTCCCTGGACATCGAAGCCGCCAAAGAAGCAATCCAGGCTCCCTGACTTGGTCCATACAATCCGATTCGCTGCGGCTTGATGCGAGCGTGCCCCTGAAGCAGTTTGACTGCCGCGAGCGCATCCTCGGCATACTCCTTAAACGACGCGTTCCACGACTTCGCTTGAGAGGCGCCTACTCCACGCTTATCGAAAGTCAAAGTCGCTATACCCGACCGCGCCAATTGGTCCGCCAGAAAAGCATCGCTTTGTCGAGATTGAGCGCCACTTCCGTGTAGAAAAATCAGTGCCGGATGCTGACCTTTTTCCTGAGGCACGCGCAACGTACCGCCAAAGGTTATTCCAGCGTTACGAAACTGAACCGCTTCAGTTGTGTATGGCAACTTAGGCGCTTCAACTCGTTTGAGTTTGAACGTGCCGGACAGGTTCCTGAACTGCCATTGACCGCTGATCTCATCTGCGCGGATTTCTCCCTCAAACGACGACTTTCCAATCTCGCTACTCAACTCGAATCGAATTTGAGGAGATTTGAACTGAACCTCGTTCAGCGGAGCCTCGAACAACCCAGTCTGCGTGGCGCTGAACAGGCCACGATACGTCTTGCCGTCGGGTGAGAAGTCAACGGAAATGCTTAACTCCGAACCGTCCTTTGCCGCCGTCCCTGTCCAATATCCGCTGAGCTCAGCTGGTTGCAGGCTCGGACTGTTGTTCGAAGTAGTCGCGGAACTGATCGATGAGGCTGACACTAAGAATAGAATTGCAACTGCGAGGCAAGAGCCGGCAAGACCACTTCGATTCATTAGTCTCCGTCGAATTGTGATTGTTGATTGCATCGGGCAATGATCTGGGCCATCAGTTGATGTCATTGCCCGAGTGCAAGTCGAACGTTAAGTTATCCAAGTCTCAGGTCCAGCTCTTCGCTGTTTTCCAGTTTTTGCCGCGGAATTAATTGGTACTTCTTAACCTTTGCATTAAGTGTGGCAACTTTCATCCCAAGTAAGCGGGCGGCCTGTCGTTGTCGGTTCCCTGTTACTGCGAGCGCGCTTCGAATTAGATCGGCTTCGAAGCGAGCCACTTCGTTGTGAAGATTCAACCCTTCGTGGGGAACCGCTGTAAGATTCGGCGCTTCGAGCTCTCGGTAAAGAGCAAGTACCAGGACCCGGATCGCTTCCATTCTCCGGCGTGCAATAATGGTGGAGGCAAAAAAACGATTATCTGCCGTTGCCCCCGTTGGAGAGCTTGCAGCATGACTCGCACGATTGGTAACGGCCTTCAGGCTATCCTTCGCCACGGTATGTTGTAGTGTTTGATCTTCGCGTTCAGCGTTGTGGTATTGAGGGCGAGAAGTTCAGCAGCTCGCACCTGCGAGCCTCCCGTAACTTTCAGCGCCCTTACGATCAAAGCAATTTCGAAATCACGCACTTCATCATAAAAATCAATTGCATGATCAAAGACGATTGGTCCAAGCCCGATGCGATCTGTTTCACTGTGGCCGTCGAGGGCGTCCACAGCCAGGGCCAGTGCAGACACCAGATTCTTCAACATCGAACTCCGGTTGGAAACGCCATCCGAGGGCTCGGTTTGTTCAAGCCGAAGCTTTTGCCCGCCTTCACGCATGGAGACAAAAGTGCCTTTCTTTTACAGATTGATGGAACGAAGCAACTCAACGGACCGCTGTGGCCTCAGACGTAAAAGTGGATAATGCTTGTTTCCACTTCCTGTTCTGACTAGAATCGAACCAAACTTGATGAACTAATAAATCCACAGTCGGCACGTTTATTTGATCGATAAGAAAACCAGCTCGCAACAGTTTCAAGGATATCGGGTTGGGAAGAGGTAAGTCCTAAAAGAATGTTAAAATCTTATCCTCAAACTAACGATCATGATCTAAAGGATTTCTCAAAGCCTCCCGTAACTCGTTATCCCGACGAACTTTACGTATTCGGCGACTTTGTGCTCAACGCACCCGAGCGTTGCCTTTTGTACAAAGGCGGGCTCGTCTCTTTGACACCAAAGGCTTTGGAAACCCTCATCGTGCTGGTGCGAAATGCGAATCACGTCGTCACCAAGAATCAACTATTAGACGAGGTTTGGCATGATACTTATGTAGAAGAGGCGACTGTAACGCAGAACGTCTCAACAGTCCGGAAGATTCTTGCCAGCTACTGCGGCGACGTCCAGTTTATTGAAACCATACCCAAACGAGGATATCGCTTTGTCACCAACCTTCTCGACACGAGCTCAAGCGCGGCAAAGAATCTGACAAGCGACGAACTGGCCGAAGTTTCTCAAGACGACACTTTGAGGCCGAGTGAGTTTCGCCAGAATGGCACCGCGGCATCGGCTGAGCCCAGCACGCAATTTGGTTTTTCTCCTACGTTGAGATCAGTCGCAGCTTCTCAATCTCCCGAGACTCTATCTGGGAAATACGCGCGTGTGGTTCTGCTTGGCCTGCTTCTTGTGGCGGTCGGCGCCGGCACCGTATGGATAGCGCGTGCGTGGAGAAAATCACGAACCGCAGCAAGCGTGCCAGCCAGTTTCGAACGCATGACGCTAAACCGCGTTACGTTGAGTGGGGATGCGAGATTCGCCGTAGTCTCACCGGACGGAAAGTACGTTACTTACATCACTACCGACGGTGGCAAGCAGGCAATTTGGTTAAAGCAGAATTCGTCTGCCAGCAGCACGCCGCTTGTACCAGCTACTGACGCGACCCTGATCGGACTTTCATTTACTCCCGACTCTGGTAACGTGCTTTTTGTCCGCTACGAGCCTGGGGAAATCAAGGGAGTGCTCTATAAGATCTCCATCATTGGTGGTCCCCCCAAAAAAGTCATCGAGGACATCGATAGTTCCGTCTCATTTTCACCGGCTGGTGATCGTTTTGTTTTTGTGCGTGGCTATCCGGCCGTGCGACAGAGCGCTCTGCTGGTCGCAAATGCCGACGGCTCCGGCGAACAACAGATAGCGGTGAAAACATTTCCCGCTTTTTTCTCCACCGCCGGGCCAACGTGGTCCCCTGACGGCAAAGTTATAGCTTGTGGTTTTCGTGGGGACGACGAAAAGGGCGTGTTCGAGACTGTGGTCGCTATCGACACGTCAAATTGGTCTCAAAAACAGATGACCGAGCAACGGTGGGCTCGGGTCGGAAGAACTGCATGGGCCGGAACCAGTAACGATCTTATCCTGACAGCCGCTTCACAACAGTCTGGTCGCAATCAAATTTGGCGGATCGCCTATCCCAGCGGCGCCGTCAACAAAATCACGAATGACTTAATGGACTACCGCGGTGTTAGTCTGTCAGACGCTGGGGATCTACTCGCCACGGTGCAATCTGAGGTGATCTCAAATATCGAGGTGTCGTCGTTCAAAGAACCGGAACGCACCAGCGTAGTTTCTTCAGAACTGAATGCCGGCCTCGGGGGCGCGTCATGGGCAGCGAATGGCAAAATAATCTTTACCTCAGAAGCTGATGGCAATTTAGATATCTGGCTGATGAACGCCGATGGTTCAGGCAAGACTCAGGTTACTGTCAACGATCGAAGAGACGCAACGCCGACGATGACGCGCGACGGCGCCGTCGTTTTGTTCGCTTCGTCCAGCCAGAACTCGCCGACGCGCATTTGGCGCGTTAAGATCGATGGAACAAATCCGCAGCAAATAACCAACGGGAACGACGATCGAAATCCGGACGTTTCACCGGATGGGAAGTGGGTTGTCTATTCGTCCTACGACAGAGACCAACAGTTAAAAGAAACTTTGGCCGAAACCGTGTGGAAGATACCAAGTGAAGGCGGTCAACCCGTTCGCATCGCGGAGCAATCTTCGAAGTTTCCGCTTTTTTCGCCGGATGGAAAACTATTGGCGGTTCTCTACCAGAAGGCGGCAGACTCTGCCTGGAAGATACGAATCATAAACTTTGCGGACGGAAGCGTAGTGAAAGAGCTTCCAATGAACTTGGCCAGCAATGCACTGTTTCGCTGGACTCATGATGGCGAAGCAATAACGTATGTTGAGGATCGCAATGGGGTGTCGAATATCTGGAGTCAAAGCATCCGTGGTGGCTCACCATCTCAAGTAACACACTTTTCATCAGGTCAGATATTTCGCTTCAATTGGTCATTTGACGGCAAGCAACTACTTTGTGTTCGAGGAAATGTAAACAGCAATGTAGTTTTGGTAAGCAATCTCCGCTAGATCCTCCGCCCTTAAGCGAGCTCACCACAAACGTCTCGAATCCTGTACGCCACGGTTTGCTCGCCGGCGAGAGAAATCTGAATAATTCAAAATCCTCAATTTCGATTTCTAATCTTTGGGTTAGCAACCGCCAGTCGATCTACGCTCGACAGCGAGTGTTTGACTGGCACACTCGTTGCAATTTTTTACTTGACCATGGTGAAGGTTCGCCGAAGTGTCCAGAATTTTATCAGTGGCAGCCCGGATTCAAATTTCTTCCCTATGAGAGAGAGACGACGAATGCTAAAAACTCTGCGCGCACTTCACGTTGTTCTGACTGTTGTTGTCTGCGCGGTCGGAACACTGTCACAAACACCCACTCAGACTGCCGGCCCGCAAGCTGTGACACAGGAGATGAGAGTTGAGGCGAATCAGTTCTTTCAGCGACAGGATTGGCCCAACTCAGTCAAAGCCTACGAAGTCATATCCAGTTTGGAGCCAAAAAACGGTGGCGCTTCGTTTCGCCTCGGCGCTTCGCTTCACGCGCTGGGTGAGTATCAACGTGCAGTCCTTGCTTTTCAGCGAGCAGCAGAGATCACCGGCAACCCGTTGCCGATGTACAACCTCGCCTGTTCGTATTCTCGACTCAAGGAAAATGCGAAGGCAATTGAATGGCTGAAGAAGGCCGTGGCTGGTGGTTTCGAGGAGCTTGATCTCCTTAGGACGGATCCTGACCTGGAATCACTGCAACGTGACCCGCAGTTCAAAGAATTTCTCGCCAACCTGCCTGCTGGAGAGACGAAGTGTTCCAGCGCCCCGGAATATCGTCAACTGGATTTCTGGATTGGCGACTGGAACGTAAAAACTGAGAGCGGTGAGATCGCTGGCACCAACAACGTGCAATTGGTCCTTGGTAAATGTGCGCTGCTCGAGAATTGGGTTGGTTCCAAAGGAGGCTCGGGCAAGAGTCTCAGCTTCTACAACAAAGAGTCGAAGAAGTGGCAGCAGACGTGGATTGATGATGTAGGCGGCGTCATCGAAGCATTTGGCGAAGCTGGCGCCAATCGCATGCAGTTCACAACTTCCGAGAAGGTCCAGAGCGATGGGACCCAAAAAATCACTCGCATAACTTTATCCAGCATTGCAGGCGATCGCGTGAAACAGCAGGGTGAATCGTCCAGTGATGGGGGCAAGACATGGAAACCCACTTTCACGCTTATCTATGAAAGAAAGAAGTGAGCTGTTAACAACAGACAGATTGCAAACGCCCATTCATTGTCACGAGCACGCCTACTTTCGCATGGTTCTGAATCGCTCGTATCGCGAAAATCGATTTGTCTCTGGGAATTGATGAACTCTTGAGGAAGCGAGGAGCTATGTATTCAATTCCTCGAGCGTAATCTTGTATCGTTTTATTTTCGAGTTCATGGTAGACACGTTTATTCCAAGCAATCGCGCTGCTCGCCTTTGGCGGCCACCTGTGTACGTGAGAGCACTGCGGATCAGCGTTGCCTCAAATCGCTGAACCTCATTACGAAAACTCACGGCGACTCCGGGCGTCATGCGCCGTTGCCTCGGGAGCTCGCCGGACTGCGGTCCACTGGTTCCCAGAGCAGCGTTAAGCGCCAACGCTAACACCTTCACGGCGTCCATCCGCGTCACCGATTCAAGCGATCCATTAGCAGTGGCTTTTACACCCACGGCGACTTCAGAGTCTTCCGCCGAATCCGGAACCGGCTCGATCTCGGATTCATACTTGTCTTCGAGAAAAAACTGGCCGTTTGCCGGTCGAACTTCGTTGGTAAAAGTCACTGTATTCGCCGTTCTCTTGATGAACAGTCGTGCCTCAAAAGTCGGAAGTCATTTCCAACACTAATCCCAGTCGTGAAGAAAAGTCTTTTACGATCGATAAAAATCGGGCGAAAAAAGGCTCACAGTTTTCTAAAAGCAATCTAAAACGAGATGCGTGAGGGCTGAGAACAAGCGAGCGGCGTGTAAATAAACGGACCAGCAGAAATGAGTGGTGGAGTAATAGTGTTACTCAAAGATTGCTTGGGTCCCGGATGCTTGCCTCAAGAGTCGGGAATCGTGCTTGGGCGGGGTCAGTACCGTCCGCGGTAGCGGATGGGTAAACGATCTGCATGCAATATGCCTAACCTTTTTTGATTCTCATGGACTTAC
>DASWUM010000063.1:0-7716 GCA_036401595.1 Pyrinomonadaceae bacterium | reverse complement strand
GAGGTTCTCGATTGATAGTTGATTTCGCATGCTGATCACTGACCCATCCGCTACCGCGGACGGTACTGACCCCGTCCAAGTGCGACGACCGCTAGCGCGGACGGTACGGACCCCCGTCCAAGTTAATCGCCTCTAACTCTCGCCGGGACACCGACGACTGTCTGCCCGTCAGGCACGTCTCGCACTACCACCGAGCCCGCTCCGACGGTCACTTCGGACCCGATGACGATCTCCTGTCGCACCACCGCGCCAAGTCCGATATGCGAGCCCCGCCCAACATGTACAGCGCCCGCTAAGCACGCGCCCGTGGCGATGTGTGAATGATCGCCGACCACGCAATCGTGCTCCACGATCGCGCCAGTGTTTACAATCACGTTATCGCCAAGCACGGCATTCGCATTGACGACGGTGCCGGCCATGATCGTTGGTCCCTTGCCAATCTGCGCCGATGGCGAAACCACTGCTGCCGGATGAATCGCCGCGACAATCTGAAACCCAAACTGCGAAACCTTTTCGTAAAGCTGCCGTCGCGGATGCGCGTCGCCGACGGTGCCGAGTCCGATAAACGCGTGGTTGACACCCCGACTTTTCAACTCACCCATGAGCGAATCATCGCCCAACACCTCAACTTCGAGAACTCTAGTTCCCCACAACTCTTTTTGCGTTTCCAGCAAGCCAACGATTTCATACTCGCCCAGCGAACGCAGTATCTCGATTACGACCTTCGCATGGCCGCCCGCGCCAAAGCCGACAACCGGGATCATCAACTCACCTCGCGCACGAGCATGAAAGCTTCGGCAAATTCGGCGCCGATAGTCGCGCCTCTGACTCGCCCGAGCGCGCGCAAGCTGTCGAGCGCACGTGGCAACGGATACTCCTGAAGCTCAGATTCATAAAGCGCCATGATCTCGAGTTTCTTTTCCCAGAAGTCCGTAACGTCATTGAAGACGTTGGGCACGAACATGCGCGCGGGATTCAGCGGCGCGGCATCAGTCGAGGAGAGCACCTCGTAACTCAATATTTTCTTCACGCCGTGCTTGCCGCTGTAAAAAGGTTTCAGCACTGACAGGGTCGCTTCAAAAACGACGCGATGGTCTGAGTGCACGTCTCCGAAGTGATTGAGATAAACAACGTCGGGCTTGCAATCGGTGACGGCATCGCGAATCGCAACGATGATTTCGTCGAGGGGGATGATGTCGAGTTTTATCGTCGGAAAACTGAGCCGGAATGTGTTTTCAAAACCGTAAGCGGCAGTAACATTCGCAATCTCATTCTCTTTTCGCTCGAGCAGTTCCGACGACCATTGCGGCTCGTGACCACGAGTGGCGATCAGCCACGACAGGCTGTCGCCTTTGGATTTATGCTTGAGAAGGGAGCCTCCGCATCCGAGGGTCTCGTCATCCGGATGGGGTGCTATGACAAGTATTCTCATCAAAGAATTCAGAGCGATTCAGCGGCGAAAACCCACCGAGAATATTTCCGCTGAAAGTCAGGTCCGAGCTTATTCTCGGTGATTTCACTGTAGAGGATTCGAAAAAGACCGTCAAATAGCTCCTCGGTCTCGGCGCGCGAGAAAAAGTGCTGCACGAGCCCGCGTTCAAAACCCTCGCTGACGACGAACGTATTTGGCCCGGCGGCATCGCCGGTGCCGTACTCAAAATCCTCGGTCGAACGCAAATCGCAATAGAAAAGGCCGCCCGGTCCCAGGACTCTTCGCACTTCGGTAGCAGCCTTTCGAGCCGTCGACATGTGAACGTGATCGAGCACACCGTGCGAGACCACGACATCGACAGTACTGTCGTCGAACGGCAGGTTCTCAATATCGCCAACCCGAAAGTCTATCTCTAATCCCTCGCGCGACGCCCAATCTTTCGCCCACTCGATCGCCTGTTCGGAAACGTCGATCCCAGCGGCTGAAAAACCCTGGCGCGCGAAATACATCGCATGGCGACCATTACCGCAGCCGAGATCGAGCACGCGTTCGACGCGCCGTTTGACGTCAAACTTGTCGTGCGTCAATTGTTTCTGGATCAAGCGCGAGCAGAAGCGAATGATATCCTCGTTCGGATACCACATGGTCATGAAATTTTGGCTGTAAACCTGATCCCAGGTTTGCGTCATTGTCCTCGTACTCCTGTCAATTGCGTTGTGGGTTAGGGCGCCTCCTTGGAGTGCGCCAACTTGTTGGCGCTTTGTTATTTTTTACCAAAGCGGTGACAAGTCACCGCACTCCAAGGAGGCGCCCTAATCCACGACGACTGACCCGATCCTAGTAACTCAAATCCTTGTTTAGCAGTGCGGCGTCAATGATGGTGTTGGCTAACAAATCTGCGACACGCCCGCCCGTGTGTCCGTCACCAAACGGATTCTCACACTCGCTGATCCGCCGCTTCGTTTCGTCGTCTTCGATAATCGCTTTTATCTGTCGCACGATTGCTTCGCGTTCCGCGGGCACGAAGAAAACGTTGCTCGCGTGATGTCGTTCTGATTGCCTGCGACCGACGTTGATTACAGGCAACTTCAAATACGGCGCCTCGAGCAATCCGAGACTCGAGTTGCCGATTAAAACTGTCGCCCGTCTCAAAAGATTTACAAACTCGGGATCGGGGATGTTTTTGAACACGGACACTCGCGGATCGGAGCGGTACTCTTCAATCACGTCGACGATCTGACTGCTGCCCGGATCGGAATTGGGATAACTAATGAAGGTCTGTAGTCCCAATGCGAGCACTGCTGACAGCGTCTCACGCATCTGCTCGCCGGCTTTACCAATCTCGGACGTCAACGGATGTTGAACGATCACTGCAAACTGGTCGGCGATCTTGTCGACACTAAGCGCGCGGGCGAGTTCGGAAGCGCTTAGCTCTGCCGTCGAGCGCAGACGATCGATTCCTGCGTGCCCAACGTTATGAACACGCCACTCCTGTTCGCCGGCCTTGATTAAACGCTCGCGCGCAAGCTCGTGCGTCGTCAGCAGCAGATGTGACAAACGAGACACAGCATGCCGGATCATGTCGTCCGCATTGCCGACCACGCGATCGCCCGCGGCGTAATGCGCGGTGGCGATGTTCATGTAAGTGCCGCAAAGAGCGAGCGTCATCGACTCTTCGCGATCGGCGGGAACAAACAACCAATCGGGCCGAAGCTCGTCAACCAGATGAGTCAAAACCTGCAATTGCGACGCAGCACCTTTGAGTCGAGCAGCGTCGCGATCGGAATAGATCAGATTCTCAATGCGCGCGACGATTGGGAAGCCATCCGCTTCGATCTGTTTGACGGTGTAATCGTGCAGTGGCGAGAGGTGAGCGCCGGTCACAACCAGTCCCAGCTCAAGATTCGGATGAGCGGCGATCGCCTGCAGGATTGGTCGCTGAAGGAAGTATTCGGAGCGAATTGCTGTAATGCCGAGCACGCGTCGTTTGCTCATTCGCTTTTGAGTACCTCCCAACTCCCGGCCGCGGCGATCATGTCCGTCGCCGTGTCCGGGTGGTTTAGCAGGAGATCGAGCGTGGAAAGATCTGGAGCAAACCCGGTTTCAGTCCCAGCCTGTTCGTATGTAAACGATCGCCAGCGTTGCACTTCAACTTCACAATTGATGCGATCGAAGTCTGCCCGCTCGAGGTAAGCGAGCGCGCCCGTGCCGGTAAGGTATCGATCTGCATCGAGAGCCTTACAGATTGAGGCGACGAGTTCTGAGGCGCGGCCGTGCGTTTCAGGAATATCCGAGGCCTTGACCCGTTTGCTGCTGAATCCCAGCTTTTCGAGCATCCATTCAGTTGATGCGATAGCGACTTGATCGAGCGTTTGATAGGTTTGCGTCAGCAGGAGCTGTAACTCTTCTTTCCAGCGCTGAAAGCCCGGTGTTCGTGCGTAGTTGGCTTGCAGCGTCTTCCAGTGCTTAACAGTTATGTTTGCGTCTACGAGGTGCGTTTCGCGAATGCTCTGACCGAGTTCGTGTTGCACCGGGACTGTGAGCCATTGCGGTCCCTGTTTCGTCTTTATTTGATTACGATTTTGAACGCCGTTCTTACTGAACTGAACCGTATCGAGATAAACGAATATATCAGCAGACATTACTTTGTGCACATAAGGCGGCCAGGGAAAATACTGTGGTTGGTGAATGGCGATCTTCACGAAGTTTGCGCTGCGGATTGCGTTTGGGCACGGACGTGGGCGAGCAATCGTTGTGCGACAAACTCCGCATCCTGATCGCGCATGCGGGCGTGCACGGGCAGACAAATATGGCGCGCCAAAAGGTTCTCGGAACGCGGCAACATCCCGGGCCGAGTGTCCAACATTCGCTGAAAAACCGGTTGCAGGTGTAATGGCGGATCGTAGGCCCAGTCGATCGTGATCTGATCTGCGGCGAGCGCATCTCGCAAGGCTACGCGATCGATTTCCACTGTCGGTATCGCCACATAACGCCAGTAACTCGGCACGCTGCCGTCTTCAGCAAGCAGGGGAACGAATAGTTCACTGCCGAGCAACATCTCGTCGTAAACTGCGGCGACACGCCTGCGCGCCGCCAGAAATTCCGGGAGTGAACGCAGTTGACTTAAACCCATCGCCGCTGCGATTTCAGTAAACCGATTGTTTCGTCCCGGTAACACGTAACGTTCTTCGCGGTGTTCGAGATCGCGGCCGCGCAACTGAAGACTCCGTACCGTCCTCGCGATATCTTCACGACCCGTGACGAGCATTCCACCTTCACCCGTCGTCATGATCTTCGTCGGATAAAACGAGAAGCAGCCTGCGTCAGCAAGACTGCCTGCCTTGTGTCCATTCAATTCCGCGCCGGGTGCGTGAGCCGCGTCTTCGATGACAAAGCGGCCTGAGTCGCGCATCTTTTGTACAAACGCCGGCAATTGCGGCGAAATGAAACCGCCAAAATGGACCACGATGGCGCCGCGAGTTTTCTCAGTCACACGCGACCATGCGTCCTCAAAATCCATTGAGAAATTGCTTGCTGAAACTTCAGTAAAAACAGGACGAGCGCCGACGAGTGAAACGACCATTCCGGTAGCAATGAAGGTTTCAACCGGAACCAGCACTTCATCCCCCGCTCCCACTCCGAACGCGAGCAACGCCGCTTCCATCGAAGAGGTACAGCTG
Organism: Pyrinomonadaceae bacterium; assembly: GCA_036401595.1. Taxonomy (GTDB): domain Bacteria; phylum Acidobacteriota; class Blastocatellia; order Pyrinomonadales; family Pyrinomonadaceae; genus PSRF01. The sequence continues at coordinate 2,604 of DASWUM010000063.1, read as the reverse complement.
GGAAAAGCGATGCCATACGGCTGTCCGCAATACGCCGCAAACTCACGTTCAAACTGCGCCACTCGCGGACCCATTGCGAGCATGCCATTCAAAATCTGGCCCAACTCGCCGTCGAGCCATTTCTGCTCGTCCGGCGGAAAGTAGGGAAACGCTGTTGTCAGCGGATGAGCCGGATCATGTTCGTAATTCTTTTGCATAAACGTTCATCGATTCGGCCAGCGACATCGGCGCGAACCCAAGCTGCGCTTGCGCGACAGTAATGTCGGCATAAAGACTGAAATAAGAAGTCTCTCGATCGACGGGAATGATATCGCTTTTGCTGTCGAGTGCGTCAACGAGCGCACGCGCCCACTCGCTGGTTTTGATCGACCGCCCGCAGCCGAGGTTCATTATTGAAAACATAGCTGAAACGGGCTGAGCGATACAGTTGTCGATTGTTTTAACGACGTCGCTGACGTGCAGCGCATCGCGGATCAACTCGCCGCGTGAAAAAAGCTCGATGGGCTCATCTCGCTGTGCAGTACGCGCCAGGCCGTCGATAAAACTGTCAGCCTGCCCGGCGCCGTAGAGACTGGGCAAACGCAGCACGACGATCCGTGAATAGCGTTGAAACGTCTCCAGCAATTGCTCGGACCAACGCTTGGTGGCGGCGTAAGGCAGCGTGCCACCGGCCGGGCAAGCTTCGTCTACCGGAAGCAACGATGGCTTACCGTAAACACTAATCGTCGAGGTGTAGATGATCATCCGCGGCGGCTGCATCGTTAACCCTTCAATGAGATTTGAAGTGGTTTGGACGTTCGCGTTGACGAAGGCAGCGAGATCTCCCGGGCTCGGCTGCTTCGATGCGGCGTGAATAACGACGTCGGGCGGGCCGTCTTCGTGGGCCAGTTTCGCGATCAATTTCGGAGAATTGCTGTTTGCGAGATCGACGACGACGGATTTATCGGCGTCCGCCGATGGTCTTCTTGACAGACTCGTGACGCGATCGTTTTTTGCGATCCTGTTTCTGGCCAGCCTGGTACCCAGAAAGCCACTGCATCCGGTGATCCAAATGTTCAATCCCATCGTCCCTGAAGCCTTGCAAAGTTTCGGTCAGTCAACGACTTTCACAAAAGTCAGATTTCTCTGTTCGGAGCGCCAAAGGCGCAGAATATGTGTGTCCGGAGCGCCAAAGGCGCGCAATATGAAAGCCAGGGGCAAGTGCGAGCGAAGCGAGCACGTCGCCCCTGGAAACAAACATAATTAAGCGTCGAGCTCTGAAAGAGCGGAATAACCGGCGATGATATTTCGCACCTTTGGTGCTCATCGCGATTATTTTCTATTTGACCAGGGGCGACGCCCTTCGCTTCGCTCAGCGCGTGCCCCTGGCTATCATATTGCGCGCCTTTGGCGCTAAATCATATGCACGTCTTTGGCGCGGAATTATGTTGCGCGCCTTTGGCGCTGAATACCCTGCCGTTAGGCAAGCTCAGCCAGCAAACATATCGATTTCCAGAATCGTCCCGGCGGCGATATCACGCGCCGCGCGTTGACCAATCAGTGTACTGAGAAGCGCAGGTGACAAACCGGTGCCGGGTCGTCGCATCATCACCATCTCGCGTTTCAGAGTTGCACCCGCGGGAATATCGACACTCGCAAACAAACTTCGACGCGCCACTTTCGCCGTTTCAACTTCACTTGCGGTCGGCACTTTTCTGCCATTCCCCAGCGCGCTTTCAATACGGCGAATCGACTGGATTAGCTGGCGCAGCTCTTTTGGCTCGAGTGACGCGCGATGGTCTGGTCCGGGCAGTGTTCGATCGAGCGTAAAATGCTTTTCGATGACACACGCTCCCAGAGCCACCGCCGCGAGTGACACATCGATGCCCTCGGTATGATCGGAAAAACCAACCGGCAGATCGAACGCGGCGCGCATTGTTTGCATGGCGCGCAGGTTGACCTCGGCAGGATCAGCCGGGTAGTTCGAAACGCAGTGGAGCAGGATCGGATTCTCACAGCCCGCCAGATTCAACACACTAATAGCTTCAATCAACTCCGAGATCTCTGACATGCCGGTCGAAAGAATCACTGGCTTGCCTTTGCCGGCGATGTATTCAAGCAGCGGAGAATTGGTGAGATCGCCCGAACTGATCTTGAAAGCGGGGACGCCGAGCGAGTCGAGGAAATCTACGGACTCTTCGTCAAACGGCGTCGAAAGAAAAATTATGCCTCGTTCGTGGCAGTATGCCTGAAGCTCGCGATGCGCGTCGCTGGAAAGTTCCAGCCCGCGCAGCATCTCAAGCTGTGATTCACCGCTGGCGGTTGTTTGGAGTTGATACTCAGCTTTCGGTGCCTCTGGCGTTGCCAGTAACTCGGCGCGAAACGTCTGAAACTTCACCGCATCGGCCCCGGCGTCGACGGCGAGATCGATCAGATCGCGAGCCAGTTTCAGATCGCCGTTGTGGTTTACACCTGCTTCGGCAATCACGAACACCGGTTGCTGCAATCCAACTAGCTTGTTGGCAATCTGAACGTCTGGCACTGCTTTGGCCTCAAGGTTAGGAATCGAGCTTTGATCGCGTCAATATCCGCCGCGGTACTGGTCGTCGCACTTGGACGGGGTCA
>DASWUM010000062.1:0-41526 GCA_036401595.1 Pyrinomonadaceae bacterium | reverse complement strand
AGGGGCGGCACTCCGTGGCCGCCCCTGCGTCGAACTCAACACACTCTTTATTTCATGCGATTGTATTTTCGAAGCGCCGCCACAACTCGATCGCCAGGTAAACCAAAGACTCTGATTCCATCGGCTCCGGTCATCGTCTCCGCGGCGAGCATCGCGTTCACAACCGCCTCTTCGGTAGCGTCGATCGTCGCTTGAAACAGCGGGTCAATGCGATCGTTAGGTAACATCGTCAGTGAAGGCGTTCCAGACGAATTCGCGGCTCCGGGGTTCGCAGTTGAAAAAGCGAGAAACAGATCGCCGGATGAATTGCCGGCCCAACTCCCCAGCCGTCCCAGACCCATTCCAACTCGACGCGTCAACCGTTCCAGTTGGTGAGGAAGCAAAGGAGCATCGGTGGCCACGATCACAATGATTGAACCTCGACCTTCAACATCTGGCGCCGCTGCAGCATTTCCGTTGGCTCCGGCCGTCGCGCATGACGGGATACCGCGGGTCCACTCGCGAGTGAGCGGTTGAGGCAGCGTTGTACAAATGCGCAGGTCGCCAATCTCCTCCCGAATCGGAACGCCCAAAATTCTCAGGTCGCCGCCGTAGTTACACTGCACCAGCACCCCGACGGTGTAACCGCCGGCTCGCTCAGTTAACACGCGCGACGAGGTGCCGATTCCACCTTTAAATCCGTTGCAGCCCATTCCTGTGCCGCCACCGACTGCCCCTTCCCGGACGACTCCGGACTTCGCGTTATCCAGTGCCTGGAACGCATGGATCGCTTTCACGTGTTCGCCGTTCGCGTCGTTCAAGAAATCAAACGTCTCGGCAACCACTGGATAGGTAAATAAAAACTCTCGGCCATTCTTCAATTGCCACTGAATCGCCGCGTCGCGGACCGTGCCAACGCTGTGCGTACCCGTTAACAGGATAGGACCCTCGAGAAAGCCGGATTCTTTGATCCAATTGATTCCCGTCATGTCGCCATTGCCATTCAGATTGAACGTCGCCGCGAAGACAGGATCCCAATTGCCTTTCGGTCTGGGAAGAATAGCCGTGACTCCCGTTCGGATCGGACCTTTTCCCGGAATGAGTTTGCCTTCTCCCTCGATAAGAGTGACGTGACCGACCGCGATACCCGAGACATCCGTGATGGCGTTGTTTGGACCAGTGCGCCCGGGGAATGGAATGCCGAGGTCTCTACCGCGCGGTCGAGTCTGTGCGGTTAGGGTCACCGCCAGGATCAATCCGAAAAGAATCGCGTTAGCTATTCGCATACGATTTCTCCTTGGTTAACTCAGCATTCCTTGGTTGGCGAGCGTATTATCCGGAAGCGGTTCAGAGTTTCAATTGCTTTACCAGAAACTCATCCCGGTCTTTCATGATTTCGTTTGACTCCATCTTGTGCGAAGCGTCGTAGAGTTTGCGCTGCTTGGGTTCCGGGGCGGCCCTGAATAGAATCGCAGCGTCGGCCTGCGAAATAAAGAAGTCGCCTTTTCCAAACTGAAACAACTTGTTCGCGTTCCTGACCTCGCGCAAATAGTCAGTAAGCTCCAGATCTGAATTCTGTTTTAAGTAGGCCGCCTTTGATTTCGGCTGCGGACCAAGAAACGCCCAATCGTTGAGACTCTGCGTTGCCGCAATGAAGACAAACGTATTGATGCGCTGATCCACACCGGCCATCAACATCCCGTACATTGCACCGTAATCATGACCAACAAAACCGATACGGGCCTTGTCAACGTTTGCTTGTAAGGACAACAGATCGAGAGCCTGTCTGAGTTCGATTACTTGACCGATTGAATTGTCGTGATCTCTTTCAGGAATTCGTTTGCCGAACCAGTCCGGCGCAGACCACATCGCATCAACCAGGAGCGACACCGCTCCTTTCGGCGCAAGTTGCACTGCTTCATCCAGGAACTGCGTCCGGTCTGATTTCTCGTCGCCAAGCCAATGCACCCACAAGATGCCTGCGAATGGTCCATTGCCTTGGGGAACAACCAGGTAGGCCTTTGTTGTTCGGCCTGGACCAGACGACAACGTGATGTCTTTCACGGTCACCTCGCCTCGCTGTTCGGAGGAAACCTCTTTGACCGCGAGGAGTGAGCGATCGTTATACCGGAACATGGCTTTACGCGCCGCAACTTCCGTCGCAGACTGCGCATGAGTCGTAAACGGAACTGCCAACAGCAGGAAGAAAATGAGTAGCTTCATCTGTTCTCCTTCGCTTAACAAATTAGGTTGGCGCGTCTGACTTGTGCGACGAATCTTAGCATCAGTTGGGCCTAAATATGGCTAAGGTTTATGACCTTCAAAATCTTGTAGTACTGAGCAAGGAATAGTATAAGGACCATTCAGCCTAAACCCTTGATCCAGGTCACCAAAACAGAACGACGGCAGGCGATTGAGCGAGGGCTGGACTTTGTCTATCGAACGGCTTGCGTTCGGGAAAACTTCGAGTTGTACGGACACGACTTTCTATGTTGTTTCAACTGCATTGAGTCGACCTCGAAGGATCGCAACCTCCGCCGAACTGCCCAGAGGATGGGACTCGAGAGAGCGCGATACTGGAGACGAGAGCACGCGCAACTCCCTGACGATCCTGATGCGGACACAATCGCGAATCTGGTGATGGGCAGCGATGCAGCCGAAAGATTGGGCGTTAGTGACGACCAGTTCAAGAAGATCCTTCGCAACGCTGCAGCCGGTTTCGGTCCACAAGATTATTTGGGCTTTGATCCGGTCCGCGAACCGCCATGTGAAGATTTGCCTGACGAATGCGCGTGCGGCTTCGCTAACGAACGCGGGCGCAAAAGCTGCCGCGCGTGTAAGAAGCGACTAATAATGTGGAGTTCGTATGCGGTTTGGCTTGATGCGCTAATTCGAACCTATCTCAGTGAGCGCGCCGGAATCAAACTAGGCGCATCCTACGCTGACGTCATCAAGTGGCTGCCAAAGATGCGTCCCTACCCTGAATATGACGAAGACGACGCGGACTTTTATTGGGCCATCTATGCGGTGACGCATATTGTTTACACCTTAAACGACTATAGCTTCTACCGACTCGCTCCCGCCTGGTTACCTCAAGAGTATGAATTCCTGAAGAAAAATCTCACCCGGGCGATCGTCATGGAAGATCCGGAAACGATGGGTGAGTTCCTTGACTCGTTGAAGTCGTTCGGCCTCGAGGAAGATCACCCGCTCGTAATTGAAGGGACGCGTTTTCTTATCACGCAACAGAATGCGGATGGTAGTTGGGGTGATTTGGATGCCGAAGATGTTTATGGCCGCTACCATCCCACCTGGACTGCGATTGATGGATTACGTGAATATATGGACCGTGAAGAACGGCTGAGTTTTGAGAGCATTAGACCGTTTCTCGAAGAGTGTGCCAGACAGGTTTGACTCGTCCACGTCTCCAACTAAAGTCTGAGACCAGCTTCGACCAACAGTCTAGTGACGAAAAAGTGACCCGGTAGTACTTTTGGCCGCGTCGCAGACAAAATATTGAGCTCGATCTGAGGTACTTATGATTCTTTTCATCAGACTGCTTGTCGTTGGCTCGCTGTTGGTGAGCGTCACGGTTGCTTCGCTCTTCGCTCAGTCGACACACAAACTTGATCCTTCAACTTTCGATCAGAGTGCCGCGGCATGTACGGACTTCTATCAATATGTGAATGGCGGATGGATAAAAGCCAATCCAATTCCGCCGGCGTTTCCTTCATGGAGTCTCGGCAATATTCTGAATGAAAGAAATCGCGAACTGCTGCACGACATCCTCGAAGCCGCTGCTAAAAATACGGCGGCAAAGAAGGGAAGCAACGAACAAAAGATAGGCGACTATTACGCGAGTTGCATGGATGAGTCGAAGATCGAAGCCGATGGTATCAAAGCGTTGGCGCCGGAGTTCGATCGTATTGCGAAGATAAAAGACCAGAAGTCGCTTCAAGCAGTAGTAACCCACCTTCACTTCATCGGCATCAATGCGATGTTTGTCGATGGCTCCAATCAGGACTTTAAGAATAGCTCCGAGATTACGGCCGGGATATTTCAAGGAGGACTTGGTCTACCCGATCGCGATTACTACACGAAGACCGACGACAAGTCGAAGATGATTCGCGAGCAATATCTCAAACACGTTGCGAAGATGTTTGAGTTAATGGGCGACGAACCAGCTAAAGCTGAAGCTGCCGCAAAGATGATTATGGCGCTTGAGACGAAGTTGGCTGAAGCTTCGCTCACGCGAGTTGAACAGCGCAATCCCGAAAAGCTTTATCACCGGATGTCGATCGCGCAAGTAAGTGAACTCGCGCCAAACTTCGACTGGCCATCGTTCTTCACCGGCGTCGGTCTGCGACAAAAGACTGACGTCAACGTTGGTTCGCCTGAATTCTTTAAGATCTTGAATCAACAGCTTTCGACTGTTCCGATTGCTGACTGGCAGACGTATCTCAGGTGGCATCTGGTCAACAATACGGCTGCTTCACTTTCTTCCGCATTCGTCGACGAAAACTTCAATTTCAATCGCAAGATACTTCAGGGCGCTACCGAGAATCTGCCGCGCTGGAAACGTTGCGTTGCGGCAACCAACACGGCGCTGGGTGAAGCTGTCGGACAGGTTTATGTTCAGAAGGCATTTCCGCCATCTGCAAAAGCGCGCGTGTTAGACATGATCGAGAACTTGAAGGCGGCTCTGCGCAGTGACATCTCGACGTTGAGTTGGATGGGAGAGAACACTCGCAAGCAGGCTCTCCTCAAGCTCGATGCGATTGTGGACAAGATCGGGTATCCCGATAAGTGGATCGATTACTCCACCATGAAAGTCGACCGCAGTGCCTTTGTGGTTAACAGATTAAGCGCAACTGAATTTGCAGAACGGCGGGACTTGGCGAAGATCGGAAAGCCTGTAGACAGACTCGAGTGGATAATTCCACCGCAGATCGTCAACGCCGGATACAATCCGCAGAACAACGAAATAATTTTTCCCGCAGGCATTCTTCAATCACCACTGTTCGATCCCACTGCGGACGATGCCGTCAACTATGGTGGGATGGGCGCAATCATCGGTCACGAGCTGACGCACGGATTCGACGACGAGGGACGCCAGTTCGACGCCAAGGGCAATCTTGCCGATTGGTGGACGCCCGACGATCGCAAAGCATTTGACGAGCGTGCCCAATGCATCATCGATCAATTCAACGGCTACGAAATCGAGAAGGGGCTCAACCAAAAAGGTGAGCTGGTTGTCGGTGAGTCGATCGCCGATCTGGGTGGACTGGCGATCGCGTACGCGGCGCTGCAGAAATCGATGGAAGGAAAACCGCGTCCGAAGAACATCGACGGCTTTACTCCCGAGCAACGATTCTTCCTGGCCTACGCGCACAATTGGGCCACGAACATGCGTCCCGAATACGCTCGATTCCTGGCAGCCCAGGATCCACATCCGCTCGCTAAGTTCAGAGCGAATGGTCCACTCTCAAACATGCCCGAGTTCGCGGAAGCGTTTCAATGCAAGGCTGACAGTCCGATGGTCCGTGCGAAACGTTGCCAGATTTGGTAAATCAAATGAAGACGATCTACAGGTCAGTTGGTCTCGTACTTCTAATCGCGGCGTTCGTTGTTGTTCCCACGCGCGTCGCCGCCGAGAAACAGAAGCTTCGTTTCACGGTCACCCTGGCTCCCACACTTTCTTCCGAACCTGTCTCTGGTCGACTAATTGTCTTCATGACGAAAAGCTCGGAACCTTTACAGGTCATCGAACCTTCACTTTTTGATCTGAGCAAGGTCTGGGTTGCAGCAAAGGAAGTCCAAAACTTAACACCGGGAAAGTCAATCGAGTTCAGCGCGGACGACATTGCTTCACCAGCGCCGCTTTCAACAGCGCCGTCTGATGACTACCAGTTGATGGCGCTCTTGGACGTGAACCATTCTTACTCGTATTCGGGTACGGGCGAAGGAGATCTGCGAAGCGAGGTTACTTCGGCGCGTGGTCTGACTCCTTCAGAGTCTGAGCCGGTTCAGTTGACGCTCACGAAGCGAATAACAGACGAACACCCTATCAGCGATACCGAAACTACGAAGCTAATAACTTTTCAGAGTCCTTCGCTGAGTGCGTTCTGGGGAAAACCGATCGTTATGCGCGCCGGCGTGCTGTTGCCGCCGAGCTATGCGACTTCGAAGTTGCGGTATCCGGTGATCTATCGCGTCCACGGCTTTGGCGGCTCGTATCGAAGTGCCTGGACCTCGGGCGCTGCTCTTTACAAGAAGATGGCTGATAAGAAGTTGCCGGAGATGATCAGTGTCTATCTTGACGGCGTTTGTCCGATGGGCCATCACGAGTTTGCCGATTCGGTGAACAACGGACCGTGGGGCTACGCACTGACAAGAGAGTTCATCCCGTATCTGGAACAAAAGTTCAGAATGGACGGCGTTTCGAGAGGTCGCTTTCTAACCGGACACTCATCGGGCGGTTGGTCGACGCTTTGGCTACAGGTGAACTATCCGGATGTGTTTGGTGGGACGTGGTCCACCTCGCCTGATCCGGTCGACTTTCGTAGTTTCAGCACGATCGATCTCACAAAATATCCGGCTGACAACTTCTATCGTGGTCCAGGAGACAAGCCGCGTAATATTTTCCGCTTCAAAGGAAACGAAGTTTTTTCGTGGGCTCAATATGTCCAGTTCGCACGCGTCATTGGTGAGTATGGCGGACAGGTCGAGTCGTTCGAAGCCGTTTTCAGTCCGCGTGGTGAAGATGGGCGGCCGATGAGGTTATTCGATCGAGATACTGGTGCGGTCGATCCTGAAGTACAAAAGGCGTGGCAGCGTTACGACATCTCGCGTCTACTCGTGACGAACTGGAAAACACTTGAGCCAAAGTTGCGTGGAAAGGTTCATGTGGTGGTTGGTACAGCCGATAACTTTCATCTCGAAGAAGCGGTTTACCTGTTGCGCGACACACTAAAGAAGCTCGGTAGTGATGCGACGTTTGAGATCGTCGAAGGTCGCGACCACATGGATCTCTATCAAAGTGATCTTGCCGATCGAATCGTGCAAGCGATGTACAAGGTTGCGCGTCCAACCCGCTGACTGCACTCCGAGACAGTTTTGGAACACAGATAAACGCCGAGATAAATCCGGATCTAGAACTCGAATGTCGCCGACCCCACACTGCAAAGACTTGTCGAGCCGACGCGACGTACCGTGATTCTGTATTTCGTGTGCGGCGTCAAAGTAAACGTATTCTGATTGGCAGGGACGTTGATTTGCGATACGCCTTCCTGAAATGCCGCATTGTTGCCAAGGGAAAACGAGAAGTTGCAAAAGGCAACGCCCGGATGGATGTCGACGTTCCAGACATCAACATTCGTCGTCGTGTCCGTCAGCCTCACATTTGACAGCGAATCACAATACTCACCAAGAAAGGTAGCAAAAACGTCCTTCTTTTGAGAGTCGCCGGTGATTCGAAGGGTCGGCGGGTCGCACAACAATTTGCAGGCTCCGACACCGCCTCCAAGCAGGCTCACGGCGATGAGTAGACTAAGAACTTTAATCACCTCTCGGCGCATATTATTCAGAGGTGCTGCCCCAATGTTTGCTCTGTAGTGGCCCGCCCAACTTAGCAAGGAAGCCGCTCATCACCGATTCCGCTCAAGCGCGCATAAACTTGTGCCGTTGATGTACACGCCAACGCAGAATGTCAGCAAGGCCACAATTACGCCAAATAGGAATCGCCTGAACCTTGCACTACTTCGAGACAATACGACTAAGCAAGTGATTGCGGAACCAAGTCCGAATAGAAATACGATCAGCGTGGGAACGACGTCTCCCATCGAGAGATAAATGCAAGTTTGCGGAAAGAAGTTTCGAAACGGATAACCGTATCTGAGTCGGCCACCACTGACCCATGCAAGGAAGAGTCCGAGGATCACAACCGTCGTCAGTACCTCGGGGCCAGTAAGCAAGCGTTTGATCTTCACGTAATTGAACCTCCGAAGAGCCGAAAACATCAAGTAGATAAATCGATCCGCTTTTCGTCCACCAGCGAGACACTCATACATGCTACACGCTCATGCTCTGTTTTCCCCTCAGAAAATGAGAAAGATAGTCAAACCATGTGGGACACAGATAAACATGGATAGAAATCCGGATTTTTATCCGCGTTCATCCGTGTTCGTATTGACATTCTATATGAAAACATTTATCTGTACCTTCTACAGACTGTCTATAGGAGAGATTACATGGCGGGAAGGCAAGTTGATCTGTTGCAAGGTACGCTCGATCTGCTGGTGCTGAAATCACTGGCACTCGGTCCGCTGCACGGACTAGGCGTTTCACAGCGGATCGAACAAATCACGAAGGGAACCTTCAAAGTCAAACCCGGTTCACTTTTCCCGGCGTTACACCGGATGGAAGAGGCGGGCTGGCTGCAGTCGTCGTGGGGTGAGTCAGAAAACAATCGTCGCGCAAAATACTATCGCCTGACCGCAGCCGGCCGGCGTCAGTTCGATAAGGAGACGCAGGATTGGCAACGGATTTCCGTCGCGATCACCAGCGCTCTAAAAGCTACTTGAGGAGAAGTAATCGTGCCGTTGATTCCTCGCCTGGCCAGTCTCTGCCGCAACCTGTTCCACAAGGACCGTGTGGACCACGAGTTCACTGAAGAGATTCAGGCGTATCTGGACATGTTGACGGAGACGAAGATCAGTCAGGGACTTAGCCCTGAAGAGGCTCGACGTAATGCTCTCGTTGAGCTTGGCGGCGTCGATCAAGTTCACGAAAAAGTAAGGGAGATTAGAATGGGCCAATTCATAGAAACCGGGTGGCGAGACATTCGATTTGGTGTGCGAGCTTTGGTCCATAGTCCTATTTTCAGCGTGGTAACCGTGTTATCGCTCGCACTCGGGATTGGCGCCAACACAGCGATATTCAGCGTCGTTAATGGTCTACTACTGCGGCCGTTACCCTTTCCCGAATCCGAACGGATTGTCGATGTGTGGCACACACCGCCGCAGCAGAGTTTTCCAGGCCTCGATAAATTCTCAGTTTCTCCCGCGAACTATCTTGATTGGAAGGCACAGAGCAGTTCGTTCGAACAGATCGCGGTTTACTCATACACAGGGTTTAGTCTGAGCACCAGTAATGATCCCCTGCCATTGATCGGCGCCGCCGTATCGTCAGACTTCTTTTCGGTGTTGCGCACTAATGCAGTGCAGGGCCGCACGTTTACACCCGACGAGGAACAACCGGGACGTGACCAGGTTGCTGTGATTGGCCACGGACTGTGGCAACGAGCCTTCGGCGCGAACCCGAACATCATCGGTCAGACTGTGACCATCAACAGTCGAAGTTTCACCGTGGTAGGCATCATGCCCGCCGGGTTTGAATTTCCGCGAGAGGCTGATCTATGGGTGCCTCTGGCGTGGGATGACAAGGAACGTCAAATCCGATCGATTCATGACTACCTCGTGGTTGCGCGTCTCAAGCAGAACGTCTCACCCGAACAGGCGCAGGCGGAGATGAGTACGATTTCGAACCGGCTCGAACAACAATATCCAGAAGAGAATAGAGGTTGGGGCGCAGTCGTGATCCCGCTGCGTGAAGATGTCGTCGGCGATATCCGCCTGGCGCTGCTTGTGCTTTTCTGTGCTGTAGGCTTCGTTCTGTTGATCGCCTGCGCAAACGTCGCGAACCTGATGCTCGCGAGAGGCGCCAACCGCCAGAAAGAAATCGCGGTGCGTATCGCGCTCGGCGCCGGGCGGGCACGTCTGATCAGGCAACTACTTACTGAAAGCGTTCTGCTTGCTGTTAGTGGAGGCGTACTTGGCCTTCTGCTCGCCATATTGGGGAGTAAGATGCTGGTCCAACTGGGCAATCTTCCTAATTCAGGTGACATCGGCATCGACACCTGGACCCTGGGCTTTACTCTGCTGGTGTCGTTCGGCGTGGGAATCATGATCGGGATTGTGCCTGCGCTACAGTTAACGAGGACCAATCTCAGTGACACTTTGAAACAAGGATCGGGCCGAACCGGCGGCAGCCCGATCAAACAGCACACACGCAAGGCACTGGTGATTTCCGAAGTGGCTCTGTCGCTCGTTCTGCTGATCGGAGCAGGGTTGATGATTCGCAGTTTCTGGAAGCTGCAAAACGTTCATCCCGGGTTCGACACGAGTAATGCGTTAACGATGAGTGTCGCTCTAACGCCCCTCAGGTATTCCGAACCTCAGCAACAGCTTGCGTTTCTTGACCGAGCGCTCGAACGGATCCGTGCTGTGCCTGGTGTCGTTTCTGTTGGAGCTACAACTACCATTCCACTGGGAGGGGGTGGATCGACACAGCCTTTCAGCATCGAAGGCCGACCTGCCGGCACCGTTGCGGAGCAGCCGATGGCCCAGACGCGTTACATCACCTCCGACTATTTCCAGGCGATCGGCATCCCGCTGCGTCAGGGGCGTTTCTTCAGCGATCATGATCGTGATAACAGCGTGCCAGTTGTGATCATCAGCGAGGCAATGGCGCGACGGTTCTGGCCGGGGGATAACCCGATTGGTAAACGGCTAACGCCGTCATTTCATCACGAGCAAGGGGCGCGTGAGATTGTCGGCATAGTAGGTGATGTCAAGGCGAGTGGGCTCGACGTCGATTCGGCCGCGATGATGTATATGCCATACAAACAATCACCGCGACCTTACATGAGCTTCGTGGTGCGCACTGCTTCAAACCCGGAAAGCCTGGTCCAGCCTGTTTCGACAGCGATTTATTCAATCGACAAAGAACAAGCCCTGACTGACGTAGAGACTATGGACCAGGTTCTTACGAAGTCGCTTTCCGGCCGGCGTTTCAACATGACACTGTTGCTCACTTTTGCCGGAGTGGCGCTGATGTTGGCGGCGGTCGGAGTCTATGGCGTGATGAATTACACAGTCACCCTCCGCAGACGCGAGCTGGGAATTCGTATGGCGCTTGGCGCTGGCAGAATGGATGTGTTGCGGTTGGTGCTGCGGCAGGGACTGACGTTGACATTGATAGGCGTTGCAGCCGGATTGATATCGGCATACGCGCTGACCCGTCTGATGGCAAGCCTTCTCTATGGAGTGACCGCGACTGATTATCTAACGTTCGCCAGCGTTTCGGCGGTGCTCATCGCAGTGGGAGTTGCGGCGTCGTACATCCCCGCGCGACGCGCCACGAAAGTGAACCCCACGATCGCGCTTCGCACTGAGTGACCTCCTCGGGCCTCTGAATTTGCACCACGGAATCATGAAATTACTTCAATACCCGCACACGGTTGGTTGCAATCATGCTGAGCAATCTTACGCAGATATTGTGTGAAAGCTCGCGACTGCATTTCTGCGAACTTTGAATCATCAACTCTAGGAATCGATGAGCCGATTTTCTCCTGCCTTTTTCACGTGTTTGTAAATTACTCAATCAGTTCTCCGGGCACAGGCGTTGCGTAGTAGCGATTGAAGAGGGGGCGGCTCCAAACGGAGCGTGACACTAATGAGTTCTGTTGTCACAAATCAAAGCGAAGCTCTAATCGAAACTAGTCTCACCGGACAACTTCTCCTCGATAACCCTTTGCTCAACAAGGGCAGCGCGTTTTCCCAGGACGAGCGCTGTGAGCTGGGCCTTTTGGGATTGCTTCCAGGGCATTCGTCCACTCTTGAAGAACAACTCGCTCGCACCTACGAGAACTACCGGTGCAAAGAAACTGATCTCGAGCGCTATGTGTTCCTGACGGCCCTACAGGATCGCAACGAGACACTCTTTTATCGTCTGTTGCTGGAACACATCAATGAAATGATGCCGATCATCTATACGCCGACAGTTGGTGAGGGTTGCCGGCAATACAGCCATGTATTTCGCAGGCCTCGCGGACTATACATCTCGTATCCTAATCGTGATGAGATTCCGGTGTTGCTCAACAACGCTCCTTCGGATGGAGTTGAAGTCATAGTCGTGACTGACGGCGAACGAATCCTCGGGTTGGGTGACCTGGGAGTGGGAGGCATGGGCATCCCGATCGGCAAACTCTCGCTTTACTCTGTTTGCGCGGGCATTCATCCGGCCGCGACTCTTCCTGTCATGCTGGATGTCGGAACTGATAATCGCGAACTGCTGGACGATCCATTGTATTTGGGTTGGCGGCACGCACGCGTGCGAGGACAGGAGTACGACGACTTTATTGAAGCATTTGTAAAAGCAGTCATGGAGAAGTTTCCTCGAGTGTTGCTCCAGTGGGAAGACTTTTCAAAGCACAACGCCGCGCGATTGCTCGAGCGCTACCGCGATCGTCTCTGTACTTTCAACGACGATATTCAGGGAACCGGCGCCGTAACGGTGGCCGGTCTCCTGGCGGCGATGAAACTGTTGGATTCAAAACTTGGCGAACAACGAATCGTGATTTTGGGAGCCGGCTCATCGGCGATTGGGATCTGCGACCAGATTACCGCGGCAATGCTTCAAGAAGGATATACCGAGCATGATGCGAGACAGAAGCTATGGCTAGTCGACAGCAAAGGGCTGGTTCACACCGGACGCACTAATCTGGAAGACTCAAAACGTAGATACGCGCAGCCAACAGAACGAATGGCGTCGATCGATCCTGATAGCTTCAGTTTTTTCGAAGTGGTAAGGAGTGTTCAGCCTACGATTCTGATCGGCACATCTGGTCAGGGCGGAGCTTTTAGCGAGGACATTGTTCGAGAGATGGCCAAGCACGTTGAGCGTCCCGTGATCTTTCCGCTTTCAAATCCAACCTCGAAGAGCGAGGCGACGCCATCGGAACTCCTTCAATGGACGGAAGGACGCGCCTTAATCGCAACGGGCAGCCCATTTGCGCCAGTCAGATATGAGGGGCGATTGATTAAGGTCGGCCAGTGCAACAACGTGTTTATATTTCCAGGAGTCGGATTGGGCGTGATTGCGTCAGGTGCTGATCGAGTCACAGACGCGATGTTCTCTGCGGCTGCACGTGTGCTGAGTGAATTCTCTCCGGCATTGAGCGACCCGGATGGTCCTCTGTTCCCACCTTTGGAGGCTGTGCGAGAGATCTCGTACCGAGTTGCAATCGCGGTTGGGAACGAAGCAATGAGATCCGGATTGACCAGATCCATGAGTGTGGATTCTCTAGAACACTCGGTGGCGAATAATATGTGGATCCCGCGCTACGTTCCCATAAAACACGTAACGCGAATATAACGAATGTTACCGTCCCTCTTCGTCCACGGACTACAGATTACGCAGAAGGAATCTGCGTAATCTGCGTAATATTAGACTGGCATTTGCTCAAGGGCCGCCGCGCGTTCCGATTGCTTCTCGGGAATTTCAGTCAAGGTGGCTTCTGTAAGTAAAAGAACACTCGAAACGGACACTGCATTCTCCAGTGCAACCCGTACTACTTTCGTTGGATCGATAATTCCGGCCTCCATCAGATCACAATACTCGCCATGTGCTGCATCGAAGCCGTAATTGCCACTGCCGTTGATCATCTTGTCGACGACAACGCCGCCGTCGACAGAAGAGTTCTCGGCGATCTGTCGCGTGGGTGCTTCGAGAGCGCGTTTGAGAATTAGCAGTCCGGTTCGTTCGTCACCCTCGCACTTCGCCGCTTCCTGGTTGACTAACGCTATCGAGCGCAGCAATGCGAGGCCGCCACCCGGAACGATTCCTTCTGCCATCGCGGCCTTCTCTGCGCTGATAGCATCCTCGAATGCTTCCTTTCTGCTCTTCATTTCTGTTTCCGACGGAGCGCCAACACGGACCACTGCAACTCCTCCCGCCAGCTTTGCCAAACGCTCTTCGAGTTTTTCGCGATCGTAATCGGAGGTCGTTGTTTGGATCTGCTTCCGAAGCTCCAGACATCGTGCTTCGATAGACTCCTTCGCACCACCGCCGCCGATAATCGTGGTGTTTTCGCGATCGATAACTATTCTCTTGGCCTTGCCCAATTCATTGAGTGTGACGTTTTCCAGTTTTACTCCGAGCTCTTCGGCAACCACTTTTGCTCCGGTCAGAATTGCGATGTCTT
Organism: Pyrinomonadaceae bacterium; assembly: GCA_036401595.1. Classification (GTDB taxonomy): domain Bacteria; phylum Acidobacteriota; class Blastocatellia; order Pyrinomonadales; family Pyrinomonadaceae; genus PSRF01. The sequence goes on along the minus strand of DASWUM010000062.1, from coordinate 27,503 downwards.
CGAGCATTGCTTTGCGTCGATCCCCGAAACCGGGCGCTTTAACAGCGATACACGGCAAAACTCCGCGAATCTTATTGACCACCAGGGTCGCGAGTGCCTCGCCTTCGATGTCTTCCGCAACGATGACCAACGAAGCGCTGCTCTTGGCCACTTGTTCCAGCAACGGTAGTAAGTCGTTTAAGTTAGTGATCTTCTTCTCGTAGAGAAGGATGAGAGGGTCAACGAGGACGGCTTCCAATTTTTCAGTATCAGTAATGAAATACGGCGAGAGAAACCCGCGATCGAACTGCATGCCTTCGACAACTTCGAGGGTGGTTTCAGTCCCCTTGGCCTCTTCCACTGAGATAACACCCTCCTGACCGACCTTCTCAACCGCATCGGCTACCAACTCGCCCATACTCGAGTCGTTATGGGCGGAGATGGTAGCGACCTGTGCTTTTTCCTTTCGGCTACTCACAGGGCGAGAGAGGTTTTTGAGTGATGCGACAGCTATTCGAAGACCTCGATCAAGTCCGCGCTTCAGATCAACCGCGCTGGCCCCGGCAGCAAGGTTGCGTATTCCTTCTGCAAGAATAGCGTGGGCCACCAGTGTTGCCGTGCTTGTTCCATCACCGACCTCATCGCCCGTTCGCTCTGCTGCTTCGCGAATCATCTGTGCGCCAAGGTTTTCCTCAGGATCTTCCAGATCAAACTCTTTCGCGATCGTTACTCCATCGTTGCAGACGATCGGTTTGCCCCATTTTTTCTCAATCAATACTGATTTAGATTTAGGACCAAGGGTTACGCGCACCGCGTCTGCGAGCGCACTCGCGCCGTGAAGGATCTTTTCACGAGCCTCTGAGCGAAAAAGAACTTGTTTGTGAGCCATGACATTTTTCCTCTCATTACACAAATCGACTATTAGGGTGTGCAATGCGTGTGCCCGCAAAGGGTTGCTCACGAACCAATAGAATCAACCATGAATGCGCTCCTTGAGGGACTTGACTGTGGTTTTTTCCGCAACCCAAGGCGACTTTCCACACTAAGAACTGGTTGGAAGCGCCTGTGCGCTGACTAACCCCGGTGGGCTGGTCCAACCCTTGCCAGCGGTTGCGTGGCGGGTTGATTTTTTCTCATTGCGAAAAGCTACGCAGAATAGAGGGAAACCACGCTTTATCTTAAATGAATCGAGCTTTTGAGCCGTCTTCCTGGGCTCCAGCGATGGGTATATACATTGCCTGTTTATTATTCAGGAGGGCAATTATGTTAATCGCGCCAATCTTGGTAGAGGCCCCGCGGCACGTTGGGTTGAGGCGAGGGTTAGTCGAACGAATTAGTCTGACCGTCAGAATCCTGGTGTTCGTCGCAGTTATTCTAGTTGTAGGTACAGCAGTCTTCTTCATCCGTTCGGTTTTAACAGCCTACGAAGGGCAGCAGAAAATGCTGGGCGTGACCGAAAGCAGCCGAATTGAGGAGTTTGATAAACAACTCGCCACTATTCACAAGCGCATTGATCGAATCGAGCAACAGATTGCGCGTCCCAAAGACATGAACTCTGAACTTAACGATTCGGATAGATCAAGTGTACGTTCGCTTGCGTTGCCGGCTAAGCTTTGGGCCACTTATGGCAATGGAGTTTGTTTGATCGCGGGTTCGTACATTCTTGTCGAACCGAGTACGGGCCGCCCCTTGAGGTATTCCGAGGTCGAGGATGCCACCGCAGAAAGTTTATTAATAATTGGCACCGGACGACAGCTTACATACGAAGGCGAGGGAGCCATTTTTGAGCAAGAATTCGAGGCCACTGGTTTTTATGTAGGCCGTGGATATGTTTTAACAAATCATCACATTGCCCTTGAGCCGTGGGCAGCAGACAGGCGCACTCAGTTTTACATCGAGAGCACCGGTGCAACACCTCGGTTGAAGCACTTATTGGCCTTCTTTCCAGGGCAACGCCAGCCAATCCCTCTTACGCTCAAATCGAGCTCAAAAACCGATGAGATCGCTGTCTGTGCATTGCAATCCAAAACAATACCGTCAGGAATTCCTGCTCTTCCATTAGATAAAGAATCAGGAGCGCTCGAGGTCGGTAAATCCGTTATGACGATGGGTTATCCAACTGGGCCTGATAGATTGTTGGCGTTGTTGCCGGAAAAGGAAGCAGTGGGGTTAATGGACCAGTATGGTGCCTCGCTCACAAGTCTGCTCGATCAACTTGCGAAACGTAGCTTAATCAGACCGATGATTACGCAGGGGCATATTAGGGATTTGTTCAGGAATCGAATTGTTGTCGATGCGATGACCACCCAGGGATCGTCCGGCACGCCGATGTTTGGGGAGAGGGGGAAGGTGATCGGGGTGACGTTCGCATTTCTTGCCGACGACAAGACGTCGAATTTTGCTGTGGGGATCCAAAGTGCAATTGAGCAGCTCCGAATAGCCGGATGGACAGCACCTGATAATTAACGTCAGCTAGCATCGGCTTACGTCGCGTTAAGTGTGTCGCTCCCGTTGTGGAGGTCGTGTGATGCGAATGGAACCGCACATACTCTTTGCGGATGATAACTCAGACATCTGTGAACTGGTCCAAGCGCTCTTGCACGCGGCTGGCTTTGGCGTGTCTACGAGCGAGAATGCCGCAGATGTTTTACAACGGATCGAGACCGAAAGCTTTGACGCTTTAATATTGGACTATTGGATGCAGGACGCTACTGGAATCGAACTCTGTCGCCAGATTCGCACTTTTGATCAGACCACTCCGATATTGATTTGCTCTGGTGCATTTACGCAGGCCGACAGAGAAGCGGGAGCTCGAGCGGGCGCACAGGGATACATAGAAAAGCCGTTTAATTCTGCCGAGCTAATCCGAGCATTGCGCTCGGTACTCAAGGCCTCCGCCGCAGATTCGGCGTTCACAAACGGCTGCGGGGTGTTAACCGAACGTTAGTACCCTAATGGGGATGGTGTTTGTATCTGGGCCAAGGCACGGGAAGGGTCAGGCATAGTTCCTGCAACTCATAGGTGAAGCGCAGACGTGGTCGCAGGCGGAAGCTAGCGGCGATCAACGACTGCACGGTGCAGCCATTATCCACGATTTACTGGTTCGGTGGCGTCGGCAATTCGGGAATGGGCAAGTATCATGGGGAGTGGGGATTCCGCGCATACACAAGACTGATTGGATAGAGCTGTGGCCGAAGAAGTAAAAAACGAAACCTTCTGTCAACGAGTGGTAGCGGCCGCAGGTACTCGGTCTGACAAGGTTGCGATGATGGTAATCGGGCCAGACGGAGCGGAGAGTATTACCTTCGGTTCAATGCTGGCCCAGATACGCAGCGTCGCATATCGCCTCAGTCAGGAGAAGATTGCTTTCGGCGACCGCGTCGCGCTTATTGGTGAAAACCATCCCAACTGGGCCATTGCTTATCTGGGAATAATCTATCGCGGTGCGGTCGTCACCCCGATGGATCCGGCCGCCACAACACAGGCTATTGGCGCCTTTCTAAAAGGCTCTGAAGCAAAGCTCGCGTTTGTTTCACCGGCTTCGGTAGAAAAGTTTCGAGCCGCCTGTGAACTTATTGGCAGCAACATCCCTGCAGTTGCTTTGCGGCCGCTTACACAGCCTGATGGCCTGTCCCGTTTTGAAGACTGGGCTGAAACCCCAACGCCGAAAGAATTTAATGAAGCTCCTCCACCGGCTGGCGCAGACGATCTCGCACTCCTCATGTACACGTCAGGTACGACCGGCGCTCCCAAGGCCGTGCCGCTTACGCATGGAAACATTTATGCGGAGAGCGAAAAGGTCGAGGAAGTGATGCGTATTAGCGATCAGGAGGTGGTCGTCAGCCTCCTGCCGCTATTCCACGCCTACTCGCAAATCGTGAATCTTTGGCTCGCCACAACGGTAGGTGCGCGGGTGGTCTATCTCACGGAATTAAGTAGTGCTGGAATTGAACGAGGCTTAAGAGAAAGCGGAGCGACTGCGCTCGTGGGTGTGCCGCGTCTCTGGTATCTCTTTCACAAAAAGATCTGGGATGGTGTGCGGGCACGCTCCCGACCTTTGAGGATAATGTTTCGTCTCATGCTCGCTGCCAATGGGTGGCTGCGCGACTGGTTTGGTTTGAATGCTGGACGATGGTTTTTCAAACCCATTCACCAATCTTTTGGCGGGAAGCTAAGACTTGCAGTTTCGGCTGGAGCCAGCTTCGACGAAGACGTTGCGAGGGATTTTCATCACTTAGGTTTCACGATTCTCCAGGGTTATGGTTTGACGGAGACTGCCGGCGCCGCAACGGTGACGCGCTTCGAAGACAACAAGATCGGATCCGTTGGCACGCCGCTCAACGGTGTTGAGGTCAAGATCGATCAGCCTAACGAGGAGGGAGTCGGCGAAGTCTTGATCCGCGGACCGATTGTCATGTTGGGCTATTATCAAAATCCAGAAGCTAACCGCGAGGCATTCACCAGCGATGGCTGGTTTCGCTCCGGTGACCTGGGACGGTTTGATAAGCAAGGACATCTTTATATCGTCGGTCGCCAGAAAGACGTCATCAAATTACCCTCCGGCAAAAACGTTTTCCCTGAAGATGTCGAGGCCCATTACGAACGATCGCCGTTCGTTAGTGAAGTTTGCGTGATTGGCGTGAAAGATGAATCAAGCGAATTCAAGAGAGCGGAAAAACTGCGTGGTGTGGTGGTGCCGAACTTTGAATATCTCAGAGCTCAACACATCGGTAATGCGCGGGAGTGGGTCGTTTGGGAATTGGAGAACCTCGGAAGGGAACTGCCTGAATACCAGCGCGTGCATGATTTTGTCCTGCGTGCTGAGCCCTTACCGCGCACCTCCACTCGCAAAGTAAAGCGGTTTGAAGTGAAAAGCCGGCTCGAAGAACTGGAGCAGCAGAATGGGAAAAAACGAGAGGCAAGGCCGGTTCAATTCAGCGAGACAGAACAAGCGTTGATGAATTCCGTTGCCGGTCGCGCAACGATCGCAGCAGTGAAACAGCACAACCATGACGTCGAGTTGATTCATCCACTCATGCATTTCGAGATCGATCTCGGGCTGGACTCGCTGGCGCGGACTGAATGCTTTGCCAGTGTCGAACAAACACTGGGCATAGAACTCGACCCGCAGGAACTCTCGACCGTTCAGAGAGTCGGCGACCTGGTCCAACTTGTAACGTCAAGACTCGATGGCGGCTCACGATCACGCGGAATGGTCGGTCCGGAGTTTCGCTGGCAAACAGAACTGGCGCAAACGGCTGAGACCCTGCCGGACGTCGAGCACCTTCTAAAGCACAAACCAGTCGTAGTGCTATTTGCTTACCTCGTGTTGCGAATCATTCGGATCGGAGCGCAACTCTTATTTCGCATGGAGGTGCGAGGCAGCGAAGTTCTCGATCGTGTCAAACCGCCTTATATGATTTGCCCGAACCACCAGAGCTACCTGGATCCATTCCTTGTCTGTTCTACGTACCCGCGACGCATACTGCAAAACATTTTCCAGGTTGGCGCAAGTATGTACTTTACGAATCGCTTTATGTCCTGGCTGGCGCGGCTGATAAATGTCGTACCGATTGACCCGGATGTGCAACTGATGCGCGCGATGCGTGCCGGCGCCGCCGGTCTTCGCGCCGGGAAGATACTCAATATTTATCCGGAAGGGCAGCGCTCGTTTGATGGTCAGTTGTATGAGTTTAGAAAAGGCGCGGCAATTCTCGCGACCGAGTTGGATCTTCCGATAGTGCCGGTAGCGCTGGATGGAGTGTATCGCGTTTGGCCGCGCAGATCGTGGCGTTTCCGCCTGGCAAAGGTGAAGATAAGTTTCGGCGAACCGATTGATGTCCACAGTGTTATTTCAGGTGAGACTGATAAAGAGCTCGCTTATGAAAAAGTGACGGCAGCACTCAAACAACGAATTCAGCAGATGCTTGATGAAATGCGCGACGACAGATTGTGAGCGTCAGGGGTTCTGCTTACTTTAGCACGAGACTGTTCAATGTTTTCTCGAGCCAGGCTTGGGCCCCTTCAACGGATGTGAGGTCTGTTAGAGGTTCGAATGTGCGAGGTGGCCCGAGCAAGATATTCAGGGAGCAAAAGGGGACTGGATTGCGTGCGGCATCCCACTTGTGACGTTCTTCAATCGCCGGGAAGCAATCAGCACCTAACGGAATTAGAGGCACGCCAACCGCCGAAGCCAAAGCAATTGCGCCTACTTTTGCCTGTCGTGCAGGACCTCCACCATCGGCAGTTAGAATGACGAGGGAGCCGTTCATGAGTTCCCTGGCTAGTTGTAACAAAGCATCCCAGCCGCCTTCCCCGCTATCTCCCCGAACAACGTGAAAACCAATCATGCGGCAGAGCAATGCCAGGGTGTCACCTCGTGGATCGTGGGAAACCATGATTGTTGTACGGCAATGTGGACGTCGTTTCGCGAATATTACCAGGAGGGAAGGCGCATCATGGTGCCACAGCGCCAGAACACATGGTGCCGGAATATCTGGCCACTTTGGGTTGCCAGTTGAGACGAGTCGTGCGGTAAATGCGACCACCTGCGCGTAGAGAAACAGAACCGTTGCACCCAATGCGACGATAAGCCAGTGAAGAGGCGGAAGATATTTGCGCAGCAGAGCAAACGTTGAGTCGATAGCACGCGTCAATATATTTCGACCTGGTTGTTTGTCTGTTTGCTTTTTATTTGAGGACGCCAGTAGTTCGGAAATACGAGTCAATCGATCAGACGCAACTTCGAGCTCCGTTTTGGACTCCTCTTTTTCAATGTGATAATGGTCGGACATGGAAGACGTTCTTCGCTCACTTAAATCCAAACGTGTTGGTCTGGCTCTCAGCGGCGGCGCTGTGCGCGGTCTTGCTCACATTGGAGTTATCAAGGCGCTGGACGAAGTCGGTATCAAACCCGCGGTGGTGGCCGGCACCAGCGTGGGCAGCATTATCGGCGCTGCAGTCGCAGCCGGTATGGACTGGCGCGAAATCGCGAACATGGCGAGGTCTGTATTCTGGCCCCGTTTGCTGCATGGAAAAACGCTCGAACGATTCTGTGCTCAGTATCTGCCTGAAAGTTTCGAACAACTCGCTACTCCTTTTGCGGCAGTGGCGACTATCGTCCCAGCAAACAAACCGTTCACCATTACGACTGGACCATTGTCGTCGGCCATAAGTGCAAGCTGCGCCCTGCGTTTAATTCGGCGGCCGGTTAGCCGCGAAGGTCAGAAACTCAAAGATGGCGGTTTTTCGTGCGTATTGCCTTCCCACGTTTGTCGTACGCAGAACGCCGACTTTGTTATTGCCTCCGATGTGTGGGAGTGGAGTTCTGTAATGCGTTCGTTAGGTTGTTCTCCATCAGAACGGCACTGGACCACTCAAGCCTATCCCTCCCATTATAGGTTCGCCGTGGCCCAGACTGAGATCCACATTCAGCCAGAGATACCGCTGGCTGGTTATGTTCCCGGCGCCGCTGCCGTTGAGCGGCTGATTGCCAGTGGAGAACGTGCAACCTATCAGGCACTAGAATCACTCTCTAAAGCTCAAGCCGCTTAGCTCCGCCCCCTACGCGCGTTTTAGCTGAGCGACCACACGCTGGAGCTTTTCATTTACCTCAGTAGCTACTGCGTTGATAGTTGCATTGTTGGCTCCTACCACGGACAGCATCGTCTTCGCATCGATCGCGGCAACTACAGATTTTCCGGCTTCGTCAGTTTCATAAACAATGACATTGCAGGGAAGAAGCAGTCCGATGCCGAGCTCTTCTTGCAGAGTCTTGTAGGCCAAAGGAGGATTGCAGGCGCCGAGAATCACATAGTTGCGGAAATCCACACCGAGCTTTTCTTTTAGCTTCTCCTTGATGTCGATTTCACAGAGGACACCGAAACCTTCCACCTTGAGTGCAACGCGCGCTTGTTCGACAGCTTCTTCGTAAGGAAGATCAACTGTCTTACTGAATCCGTATTTTGAATGTTGTAGTTGTTGAGCACTCATCTTCTTTCACCTTTCGCTTGTTTACCCTTTTCAATCCTGACGGCTGTAACTTTGTATTCCGGACTCTTCACGTATCGATCTCGATGAGGACTGGTCACGCGATTGAGAAATACTTCCGCAGTGTGAAACGTCGCAAACAACTCTCCGGGTTTTACAGTTGACGTGATTCGAATTGGCAGTGTCGCTGCACCGTAACGACTGCGGATTTGCACGCGCTCTCCCTCCTGAAGTTTCAGTCGCTTCGCGTCATCGGAAGATATGTCGAGCACATCCGAGGGTCTCAGCTTCACATTTGCTGTACGCATCGTCATCGTCCCAGCGTTGAACTGGTTGAGAGTCCTTCCAGTAATCAGCAGAAAAGGAAATTCTTCGTTAACAATTTCATCGGTTGGACGATAAGGAACTCGCCGTAGCGCGGCCCGGCCAATGGGAAAGCTCTCCGTGTGCATTACTTCAGTGCCGGAATGATCAGGGTCCGGACAAGGCCACTGCAAACCACCTCCGTCCAGTCGTTCATAAGTGATGCCACGGCCGGCGGGCCAAACCGAACGGATTTCATTCCAAATCTCTTCAGCAGAGCCGTAACTGAAACTTTCACCTTTGCCCATCGCCTTAGCAATCGCACAAATGATTTCGCAGTCAGGTCTCGATTGATCGACAGGCTCAATCGCTTTACGGATACGTTGAATGCGGCGTTCGGCATTCATAAAGGTGCCGTCTCTTTCAAACGAGGAAGCCGCAGGCAGAAACACTGACCCAAATTGGCGAGCGGTCTCGTTCATAAACATGTCCTGGACAATAACGAGATCAAGAGACCGCAATGCATGCGCAGTTGCAGTTGTATTCGCGTTGGTCAGTGCAATGTCGTAGCCGATGGCCCATAGTGCCTTCAGGGTGCCGACTTCGGCAGAGTCCATCATTTCGAGCAGGTTGAGACCCTGCCTCCGCGGCACTGATGCTCCCCAAACACTCTCAAACAGTGGTCGCGCGTCATTCAAAGAAACACTGCCGGTGAGAACGCCAGGATCGCAACCCATATGTGCCGCGCCTTGAACGTTGTTCTGACCACGCAGCGGGTTAATGCCGGTGCCCGGCTTGCCAATGTTTCCGGAAAGGAGAGCGAGATTGACCAGGCACATGACTCCTTCGGTACCCTGCGTGTGTTCGGTCACTCCCAAACCATGAAAACACATAGAAGGTTTTGCGCTGGCGTAGAGTCGAGCGGCTTTTCGGATCAGATCTGCTTTGACTCCGCAATCAGCCTCAACCTTCTCGGGAGAAAACTGCTTGATAAAGTGGCAGAACTCATCCCACTCAGCCGCGCGTTCAGTCGTAAACTGATGGTCAAACAGTTGCTCTTCAACGATCGTGCAAGCCATTGCGTTCAGGAGCGGAATGTTGGTCCCAGGGCGTGCTTGCACGTGAATCGCGGCGTACTGAGTAAGCTCGATTTGTCTGGGATCGATGATGATCAGATTCGCCCCCTTCAAAGCCGCCTGCTTGATTCTTGCGCCGACTATTGGGTGGTTCTCGGTAGCATTCGCCCCACAGATGAGAATTGTTCGGGCTTTCTCGATGTCGTTGTAAGAATTTGTCGCCGCACCCGTACCGAGCATTAGTTTCATCGCCGCCGCCGTGGGCGTATGGCAGACTCGCGCGCAGCAATCGACATTGTTCGTGCCGATTACCATGCGCGCGAACTTTTGTGCGAGATAATTCTCCTCGTTCGTGCCGCGGGCGGAGCCCAGTACTGCAATGCTATCTGGTCCATACTTTTCGGAAATCCGTTGCAGGGATTCAGCGATGAAAGAGACGGCGTCGTTCCACGTGACTTGTTGCCACTTGTCTCCTTTACGAATCATCGGTTTCGTGATCCGATCCGGAGCAGAAACAAAGTCGAACGCATAGCGTCCTTTCACGCAGAGATGACCACGATTCACCGGTGCATCATGTCGTGGCTTTATCGAGACGATACGATTCCTGCTGGTGCCAACATCCATTTCACAGCCGGTGCCGCAATAGGGACACGTCGTTCTGGTCCAACTTGCCGGCATTCCGTAGGTGAGAAGTGACTTGTCTTCCAGAGCTCCGCTTGGGCACGTATCCACACAAGCGCCGCAACTCACACATGAACTCTCCCGCAACGTGGTCCCTGAGTCCGGAAAAATCCGTGTTTCGTGGCCTCGGTTGACAATCTGCCAAACGAATTGACCTTGCAACTCTTCACAAATACGCACACAGCGGTAGCAAACAATGCACTGCGACATGTCGACGTGAATATAAGGATGTGAGTCGTCAAGCAAGTGCGGCTCAGACGATCCGGTGAAGTCGCTTTCGGATAATCCGTATGCGCGCGCATAGCGGTAGAACGGTTTCTCGGGAGTTTTTTGTAGACCATCCCCGGGATGATCCCGGGCCAACATCTTCAGAAGCATGCGCCGCTCATTCTCGAGTGCGGGAGTGTGAGTTTCGATCACCATCCCGTCCGTGAGTAATGTATTGCACGCTGTGACGGGATGTGCCTTTTTCTCGATTTCGACAAGGCACATGCGACAACTGCCGATCGGTTTCAATCGTTCATCGTGACAGAGCGTGGGAATGTCGACACCAATGGCGCGGCACATTTTCAGAATTGAAACGCCCGGCTCAAACTCATGAACTTTTCCGTTGATGACAGCTTTCGCCAATTCCGATCTTTCTCACTTTGTTAACTGAGTCACTCCAGTCCGTGTCGGACGCGCGACCAGTACCGGACAGGGCGCTTGTCGTAAAACGCAATTGGTGTTTGAACCGAAGAGCGCACCGAGAATAGAGCGTGTACTGCCGGCGCCCATGCAGATCAGATCGATGTCGTGCTCCTTCGCATAAGTCAGTACCTCGTGGTACGTCTTACCACAGCTCACGGCGTTAACAATCCTGGACCAAAGAAATGCTTCCTTCGGTATAGCCGCTTGCAGCTGAAGGGCGGCGTTCTTGTAGCCGCTTTCACTGCCTGCCTGGGCCCAGGCAAGTTCCGGTTGGTCACGCTCCTCCTTGCTTAGAACGTGGAGCAAATGCAACTCAGCCTGGTATTCCTGGGCCAGTGAAACGCCGTACTTCAGCGCGAGTTCTGAGTCAGCGGAGAAATCGTGCGCCACGAGGATTCGGTTGAGATCGATCTCGCCAGTTGAGAAGCTAACCCACTCGCGTTCTTGTGGATGTGTTATCAGCACTGAACAGGGGGCGTTGCGGGATACTGTTTCGGCGGTCGACCCAAGCAATGCCGCAGCGTGTGGTCGACGGCGAGAACGCATTACGATCAGATCCACTTCATGTTTCGCCGCCTCGAGTACGATGGTCTTTCCAACATCATCCACGTTCTCAGCGACCAAACCTTCCCAATTCAGGTCGGAAAAACTATTCAATCCAAGGTTTGGAGCGAGTGAGGCAAGAAACAGTGGAGTCGTTTCACCAGGTTCGGCGCGGCCGTTATTATTGAGTCCCGCCTCCTTACAGTAGAGAACAAAAAGTTTCGCGTCGTAGGTGGATGACAGCGCCACCGCATAACGCAAGGCCTCATCAGACTCCGTTGAGAGGTCTGTGGGACAGAGAATTCTTTGAATAGCAATCATGATAGCCCCTCCCTTCACGAACTGGTTCGCAACGCTTGTGCCGAGATGACGAGCTGGTTTTAGGCCGAACGTTGCAGCCGATGGAGATAAGTGGGCAACCGCTGCGTAAAGTTCCCATTTTGCTGGGCGAAAGCCCGCAGCAAAACTAGTAAGTTCAATTGCGCTACGACTTATCACCCTCAAATCTAATTAAGTCGGGTTTCTGGTTCGGGGGTATGACTCTTGCACCCTGAACAGATGTGAAGCAGCTTTTACAACAACCGGAAATCACTGAGGCAGTCTTCATTGCGCGTAAGCTCTCGAAGGCTTACCGCATGGGAGATGTCGACGTCCATGCTTTGAGATCCGTAAATCTGGAGCTCTACAAAGGTGAGCTGGTGGTATTGCTCGGTGCGTCAGGCAGCGGCAAGTCGACTCTGCTGAATATCCTCGGCGGGTTGGATGTTCCAACCAGTGGGGAAGTCTTTTACCGCGATCACAACCTCAGCATAGATGATGACGCAGAGTTAACGCGTTACCGTCGCGAGCACGTCGGATTCGTTTTTCAATTCTACAACCTGATCCCGAGCCTGACTGCGCTCGAAAACGTCGAGTTGGTAACAGACATTGCTGAGAATCCAATGCGGCCTGAGGAAGCCCTGCAACTCGTCGGGCTCGGGGACCGAATGCATCACTTTCCTGCTCAGCTCTCCGGTGGTGAGCAACAGCGAGTGGCGATTGCTCGTGCCGTAGCGAAACGTCCCGAGGTGTTGCTCTGCGATGAACCAACCGGTGCTCTCGACTATGCAACCGGGAAGCTGGTGCTCGAGGCGATTGAACGGGTCAACCGGGATTTAGGAACCACGACTGCAATCATTACGCATAACGCCGCAATCGCCGACATGGCTGACCGCGTGCTGCGAATGCGCAGCGGTCAGATTGCGGAGGTGCGTCGCAATGAAAAGAAAGCCTCACCAAAGGATTTGGTTTGGTGAAGACGCTTGATCGAAAACTGATTCGCGAAGTTATCCACTTGCGGGGGCAGGTACTAGCCATCACGCTCGTAGTGGCATGTGGAGTTGCTTCGTTTGTGGCAATGCGGAGCACGTATAACTCGCTGTTAACGTCGCAAAAGTCATACTACGAAACCTACCGCTTTGCGGAAGTATTTGCGCAACTCAAACGCGCGCCAGATTCCATTGCGACCAGGATCAGTGAGATTCCGGGAGTGGGGACCGCGGAGTTTCGTGTGGTGGCCGACGTAACACTCGACGTGGCAGGGTTGAACGAACCTGCCAAGGGCAGAATAATTTCCATTCCAGAACAACGCCGGCCGATGCTGAATGATCTCTATCTCAGGGATGGAAGATATGTTGAACCTGGACGGAAAGACGAAGTTCTTATCAGCGGTGCGTTTGCTACCGCCAACAGTTTGAAGCCGGGGGACACTCTGTCGGCAGTTATAAACGGCAAATGGCAGAAGCTGCAAATCGTCGGTATAGCACTGTCCCCTGAATACGTTTACGAGATCCGAAGTGGTGAGATGTTTCCCGACAATCGGCGGTCTGGCGTGCTCTGGATGAGTCGGGAAGCGCTTGGTCCAGTCTTCAACATGAAGGGCGCGTTCAATGATGTTGCCCTCACTCTGGCGCCTGGCGCAGTTGAAGCGGACGTAATTCAGCGACTCGATAATCTGCTTGCAAGCTATGGTGGGCTGGGTGCTTATAACCGCGCCGATCAGGTCTCTAATCATTTTCTCTCAAACGAGATTGGTGAACTGCAGGTGACCGGCACCTTTATTCCCGGAATTTTCCTCGCGGTCACTGCCTTTCTGATTCACCTCGTCTTGTCGCGCATGGTCGCAACACAACGTCAGGAGATTGGAGTGCTAAAGGCATTCGGCTACGGAAACTACTCGATCGGTTTTCATTATTTGAAGCTTGCGTTTGTGGTTGTGCTGGGTGGGATTGCACTGGGAATTGGCGTTGGCTGGTATTTCGGTCTGAGGATCACCGAACTCTACAGGGAGTTCTTCAGATTTCCTGTGCTGGTCTATCAACCTGGACCATTAGTCATCACCAGCGCGGTACTAATCAGTCTGGGTTCGGCAGCGATCGGAGCGGTTGTCGCTGCGAAACGCGCAGTTGGACTGCCGCCAGCCGAGGCAATGCGCCCTGAGCCGCCGGCTCGGTTCCGGGCCGGTCTCATTGAGCGTCTCGGTTTTCATCGACTCGTCCCCACCTCCGTGCGGATCATTCTGCGCAATCTCGAGAGACGACCCGCAAAGGCAATGGTGTCGATCTTCGGTATCGCCCTCGCCGTGAGTTTGCTGGTTGTTGGGTTCTTCCTTTACTTCGACACTATCGAGCGGATCGTCGAGGTCCAGTTTGACGCGGTCCAGCGCGAGGACGTCTCGGTTACTTTCCATGAACCACGGCCGGCCAACGTTAAATACGATCTCGCTCACCTGCCCGGCGTGATTCGCGTTGAATCCTACCGCGCGGTTCCGGCGAGGCTTCGATTTGCACATCGAACGCGCCGCACCGTCTTGTTTGGATTAGAAAGCACAGCCGATCTGCGTCGAATAGTCAGCAAGGATTTTGAGCCCGTCGGGGTCCCGCCAGATGGTCTGTTGCTAACGTCTCAACTGGCAGAGATTCTGAGTGTCAGGCCGGGCCAAAGTGTCACCGTTGAAGTTCTCGAAGGAGCGCGGCCCGTGCGCGACGTTGTCGTTGCGGGAACTGTCGATGAATTGGTTGGACTCTCCGCCTACATGGACAAGCGCGCCTTGAATCGCTTGATGCAGGAGGGGCAGACCAGCAGCGGCGCGTTTCTGATGGTGGAATCTCCACGCATTCCAGATTTATATGCGCAGCTGAAACAGACGCCGGCGATCAGTTCGGTTTCAATTCCAGAAGTTGCTTTAGCCAGCTTCAACGACACTATTGCCAGGACTATCAATGTCTCAACGGCAATCCTGATCGGCTTTGCTGTGATCATCGCTTTCGGAATGGTCTACAACGGCGCACGCATTGCGCTCTCTGAGCGCGGACATGAGCTTGCATCGCTGCGCGTTCTTGGCTTCACACGCGGCGAGATTGGTTTCATGTTGCTGGGCGAGCAGGCAATTCTCACCATGATTGCCATCCCGGTTGGGTTCGCAGTGGGATATGGAATAGCAGGACTGATCACCGTTGCTATCGACACCGAGCTAATCCGGTTCCCACTCTTTATCAGCGCCAGGACTTACGCTTTGGCTTTTCTGGTGGTAGCCGGATCAGCTTTTCTTTCGGGTTACCTGGTGCGATGGCGGCTGCGGCATCTGGATCTGGTCGCGGTCTTGAAGACGCGGGAGTGAAATGTCATGAAACGAATCTTAAGCACGATCCTTTTATTAGTAGTTGCTGCAGTCATCCTGGGGCTCTTGACGATGTGGTTAGTTCCCACGCCAACGAAAGTCGATGTGGCTGTAGTTTCGCGCGAAGCGATGACCGTTACCGTTGATGGGGAAGGCAAGACTCGCGTACGTGACCGCTATGTGATTGCTGCGCCGGTAGCCGGGCGTTTGCGACGCATCGCTCTCCGCCGCGGTGATACTGTAAAGAGTGGACAACTGATCGCGCAGATCGATCCTTTGCCGTTGAGCCCGCTCGATCCCCGACAACGCGCCGAGGCGATTGGTCGCGTAAATGCAGCAGAAGATGCGCTACGCGAAGTCGATCAGATGGTTAATCGAAACAGAGCGACTTACGATCAGGCACTGCGCGAGCAGCAGCGTAGCGAGAACCTTGCGCGCAGCGGTGTCATCTCGCGTCAGGAATTGGAAAGGTCACAAACTGCGGTATCCACGAGCTTGCGAGAGTATGAAGCTGCACGGTCCAGGGCTGAGAGTGCGGCACATGAAGTCGAGGTTGCGCGTGCCGCGCTGCTGGCGGTTAACCAGAGTGCTCCAGCGGCGTCGGTAAAGGTTCACGCTCCTACGGATGGAAGAGTTCTAAGGCTTGTCGAAGAGAGCGAACGCGTCATCGTTGCGGGCGCGCCGTTGGTGGAATTGAGCAACCCTGCAAAGCTCGAGCTCGTGATCGAGTTGCTATCGACAGATGCCGTCAAAGTTAGTCCCGGGTCAAGAGTCTTCATTGAAGCATGGGGTGGACCAGAAGCACTCGACGCACAAGTGAGACTGATCGAGCCTTCAGCTTTCACGAAAGTATCTGCGCTTGGAATCGAAGAGCAACGCGTGAACGTGATTGCGGATTTAACCACCCCTTCGACCGCACTCGGAGATGGTTATCGCGTCGAGGCTCGCATCGTCGTTTGGCAGGACGAAAATGTCTTGCAGGTTCCTGTTAGCGCACTCTTTCGACGCGACGATGCGTGGAGTGTGTTTGTCGTTGAAGACGGGCGAGCACGTCTGCGCACCGTTAAAATTGGCGAGCGCACTCCCTTCGCAGCGCGAATCATGAGTGGTGTTGAGGCAGGCGAGGAATTGATCGTTCACCCAGCGAACGACATTACCGATGGTACTCGCGTACAGCCACGCGAGCAGAAATATCGCATTCTAGCCATCACTTCAACCACAGCTCAGACTTGGCGCGCCCTCAGTCGGCCGCTCTTGCATACGATGCCTGCAAATTCTTATGCGACACTCTCGAATGCCGCAGCTCATCGACCTGATCGAGCCAACGTAGACCTGGGAATTTCGATTTCAATGGTGGGTAATCATTAATTCGGTCACAATTCTCGAACCAGGCTTTAATCTCCTCATTTGCCTCATCATCCGCAACGTATAACGCCAATGAGAAAGTATCTGGGGCTCCCGTTTCATGGATTTTCTTTGTCCAAATGTGATTTGCATCCGGGAATACTTCACCTTCTTTAAGCCACAGACAATCTTTAATTCTCACTGCTAGCCAAAGGTGCAGGTTTGAACCCAGCCCTTCACCCATGGCTGAGCCAGAACAGCAGATTACATCTTCAACAACTCCGTTTGCGGTCGGCGTTTCTATTTCACCCTTGACCTTGTCGAGGTCTGATTGAGCGGTAACCTGTGCGGCTTCGGGTATAAAGTCAGTCTCTTGCAGACACTGTCTGTATTGAGTGTACGCCTCAGCAAGCCGGATTTGGTTCAATTCAAGACCAAGTTTAAGCCAGTTCAAGTTAGCGTCGGAAGCCTGAGTTTTGCCAAGGCGGGCAGCGATCTCTTGCGACCGATACAGATTGGCCACGATCACAGAAATCGCTGAAAACAGTGCTGCCACGGCGAGGAGAATTCTGACTGTAGTAGTGTTCGAAGCCCCGATTGCGTCGAGCAGAGTTTTCCCGCCAACTGCCGGTGCTGCTGTAAAGACGGTGGCTACTGCACTACATACAATGTTGACAATCGTGAGTTTCCTCCCCCACGGCTCTTGTTTGCCAAGGTATGACTTTATATCTTGCCTTCGTTGACTGATCTCCTTGATGAGTTTCTTACTACTGGTCAGCTCGTCATCGAAGTCATACATCGAAATGGATTTTGTCGACATTAGGGAACCGCCTTTCTTATGAGCAAGGAAGACTGTTGAGGCTCGACAAGGCAGTAAATTTGACTACTGAGTGGCGCCCAATAGTCTTCGACTAGTTGTCCGTGCACTTTGGTGCAACGAATATGCCAAAGGAGGTTGGGTCAAATGCAAATTGACTCCGCCGTTTCTGCCAGCCAGCTAATGCGCCTACTGCTGAAACAATCAAATCGTGAGCCTCAAATGCCTCTGGATATTGCACGCAACTCACCAGCGATAGGCCCTCTCATTCCAGTCCGTTAGTCAAAAAAAACGCAGATGTTGCGGGAAAATCCGCAACCATCCTGCCGCACTTTGCTCGAACGCCTGACAAACTGGTACACGCGAAAACGGCACATCCTGTGCAATGAAGATGAATGAGAGTCATCTGATTTCAGCGTTGCTGAAGGCGTGAAGATACGGTGTGACCAGCGAGAGGAGTGGAAAATGAGAATCCTATTAGCAGTTGACGGATCGGCTTACAGCGATGCCGCAATTGAAGAGATCGTTAAAAGGCCGTGGCCGCCCGGAAGTGAAGTGAAGGTGATTACGGCCGCAGAGATGCCGATCATGGTGGGTATCGAACCCTGGGCTGCTTCGCCGGAATATTTTGAACAACTGGAAAAAGGCATTCGACTCGCTGGCCAGGATGTAATCAACCGAGCCATGGCGAAGCTCAATACTATTGAAGACAAAACTCTGAAGATCAGCACAGAGATCATTGAAGGTCCACCGAGACAAGTCATTGTCGATGAGGCCGAAAACTGGCACGCGGATCTGATCGTCATAGGCTCGCGTGGTTTGGGCGCGTGGAATCGGCTGTTGCTTGGATCCGTTTCGAGTGGTGTGGTTCATCATGCCGGGTGCTCGGTGGAAATCGTGCGGCTGCCGGCAGCGCCGGTGGCGTAAGCACGAGGGTTGGGACGTAAACGTCGATATTCGGATCGGAAATAGGGGCGCAAGTTGAAGCGGCGAGAAGTGGTACTCGAAAGCATCACGGATGAATCGGACAAAGCACAGGGAGACGCTGGTTGGATATTGAAGAAAGGAGAGTGTCATGCGCGAGCTTCTGATCGTGGTGCTGTGTTTTTGTTTCAGTGCTTCTACGGCACTAGCGCAAAGCTGGACATTCAGTAGCGACCGAGTGGAATACGTGATCGAGTTTCCTTCGGCAACCTGGCGCACCGTTTCACGACTCGACGTTCACGAGCACCCGGAATTTGTTTACGGAAGTGATGAGCTAAACGGTTATTTACGTCTGAGCAAGATCGTGGTTAAGCCCGGAACCAGTGCGGCTGATCTGTTTCAATCAGAAGAGAAGTTTAGTCTGCAACACCTACCGGGTTATGTGCTTTGTGGCGATTGCAGAGGTGAGTTTCTCGGCGGCAATCTTAGCGGAGCAAGTTTTTCTTACGAATACACTGACGCTGGTAAGGTGATGGACGGCCGGATCTATTACCTGCAGGTTGATATACGGACGTTCTATGCACTTCGATTTACAGTCGCGCAAGACAGACTCCCAGCTCTTCGCGAGCAGATGAACATTATTGTGCGGAGCTTTCGGTTGAAATGAAGGTGGAAGATGTTGATATGTTGATGACACCAACCTCAATCAGTTCTGAAGGCTGTTGCACTCGGCCAGAATCGTCTTGGCATTACGCTTTTATACTCAAGGAGGTGTCTGCGCTGAACTTTGCGCGTGATAGTTAAGACGCTGTCTCCGCGCCAGGGCGCAAAGTCCGGAAACGACGTACTTTTTCGTTGACATCTGAGCGGCCGTCAACCGAAAATAACGTTCATTAGCCCAGGCACCAACCTCCGACTCGAACGTCAGGTTACCGTCTAAGTAATTTAGTAACCTTCTCGCTGACGCGGTTATAGACAGTTTTCCTTTACCATGAAATTACATAACCTCTCTTCATCGCGCATTAGGCGGACTCTGCTCACATTCGGAATTGCTCTCCTGCTTGCCACTCTCGCAAGTGTGGTTTTTGTGGCAGCACGAAACGACGCCAACAACCTTCCCGAACCAGCAACTCCGGCAAATCTAACGCCGGCCAGCGCACCCGCCAAAGCGAGGCTCGCGGAAAAGTTCGGCAGGTTGCCGCTCAGCTTTGAGGAAAATCAAGGCCAGATCGACAACCATGTGAAGTTCCTATCGCACGGACCTGGCTACGATCTATTTCTGACTGCGACTGATGCTGTTCTGCGAGTGCAAAAGCCGCGTGCCTCCCAGGTGGATAAGTCGAAACAACCGGCAGGCGAGGGTGAGAACGTACGCGAAGGCACGGTCCTGCGCCTGAAGATGCTCGGCGCTAATGCAACGCCGCAAGTGGAAGGTCAGGAGGAACTGCCCGGCAAAGTTAACTACTTCATCGGTAACGATCCGGAGAAGTGGCGCCGCAATATTCGCACTTATAAGAAGGCATACTTCAAAGACATCTATCCGGGAATCGATGTTGTGTATTACGGCAGTCAACGAGAACTCGAATACGACTTCGTAGTGGGTGTCGGCGCAAATCCAAAACTCATCAGATTCAGCGTCGATGGCGCCGATCGAATTCGGCTCGACAAGACCGGAAAATTATTGCTCGCGTTGAAGCACGGGGAAGTGTCACTGAATAAGCCGGTGATTTACCAGTTCGATCCAAATGGTATTCGTCGCGAGGTTAAAGGTACCTACGTCATCAACGGAAACGAGGTGAGGTTTAAGCTCGATCGATTTGACCCCAACAAACCACTCGTAATCGATCCGGTGCTCTCATACTCAACGCTGCTGGGTTCCAGCAACAACGATCAAACTTCCGCGATCGCAGTCGATTCTCAGGGAAACGCATACGTCACAGGCACGACTGAGTTTACGGGTTTCCCCACCACGGCAGGAGCTTTCAAGACGACACCCACACGCGGCGGAGCATTCGTTACAAAACTCGATCCGACCGGGAGTTCATTGATCTACTCGACGTACCTCAACGGTAATAACCCCGGCTTCACCAACGGATTTGGTATTGCTGTGGACTCAACTGGACATGCTTACATCACGGGAAACACCTCCTCGACTGACTTTCCCGTAGTCAACGGATTAAAAACGACGAGCAGCTTTTTTAAGACCATTGATGCGGCCGACAACTGGAACAACCAAAATTCAGGACTGGCTGGTGACGCAATTGCGGTTGTCGTTGCTCCAAACGCCGCCAACATCATCTACGAAGCGACGACAGACGGAATCTATCGCAGCACTGATGGCGGAGCGACATGGACCAAAGGAACGGGCACCGGGTTACCAAGTGGTTCGTTTATCGGCGCAATGGCAGTACACCCAACAAACTCTTCTACGCTTTTCATGGGAGTATTCAGCGGCCTAATAAAGTCGACCGATGGTGGAAACACCTGGAATCCCGTAGTTACCGCGCCGCTCACCTTCGGAACCATCTCCTGTATTGTGTTCGATCCTTCGACGCCGTCGACGATGTACCTTGGTGGAGGCAATGGTGCGTTCAAAAGTACAGACAGCGGAGCTACCTGGATCCCACAAAACAATTTTGGCGTACCGGGCACTCCAAACGTTCGTGCCATCGCTATCGATCCAACGGCGCCATTGACGATCTATGCAGGCACGTCGGGCAGTGGTTTCTTTAAGTCAACAAACGGTGGCAGTGTCTGGACCGCGATGAACAACGGAATGGGTGGTCCAAGTCCAACGTTCATCAACACCATCGTGATCGATCCTGCCAATTCGGCCACCATTTATACCGGCCATAGTTCCACCGGAGGTATCAATAAGAGTACAAACGGTGCGACTTCCTGGACTCCACTTACGAACGGGATACCGCAGTTCAGCCAGGTCAATGCGATGGCGGCAACGACTTCGGGTGTTTTTGCAGCCGTTGGTAACACCGGGATTATTAAAACTACAAACGGAGGAGCAAACTGGACCCCTGCCAATACCGGTCTCTGGAATCTCTCTGTTCGTGCTATCGCTCCCCACCCGACTAATGGATCGATTCTGTACGTCGGCACGGGGACATCTTTCTCGAGCGACTGTTTTATTACAAAGTTGAATGCATCGGGCTCTGGAATTTTGTTTTCGACTTTGATTGGTGGGAGTAATGAAGAAACTGGCAATGGGATCGCCGTCGACGGAAACGGAAACATCTATGTCGCCGGTGTGACTACCTCAACGAATTTCCCCTTGGTCAACGCCGTCCAGGGAGCACCCACTAATATCAGTTGTAATGACGCATTCGCAGTGAAGTTGAATCCCAGTGTGCCCTCTTATGTTTATTCGACGTATCTCAGAGGTGCCTCATGTGACACGGCGAATGCAATAGCCGCTGATGCCTCAGGTAACGCATACATAACCGGCTCGACGAGTTCTAATGACTTTCTGATCGTAAATGGATTTCAGCCTACGCTCGCGCAATCTTCCTCAGCGGACGCTTTCGTCACTAAACTCAACCCAACTGGTTCGCCCATCTATTCAACCTATCTTGGCGGCACTAATAGTTTTGAGGCCGGTTGGGGAATAGCCGCGGATGCTTCGGGAAACGCTTACGTCACCGGTAACACTGATTCATCGAACTTCCCCACATTGAATCCGATTCAGGCATTTGCTGGTGGAGGTTCTCAGGGAGACGCTTTCGTTACGAAATTCAACAGTCAGGGATCGGCACTCATTTATTCAACATATCTCGGTGGAGTCCAAAGCGATGTAGGTCGCAGCATAGCGATTGACTCAGCAAACAATGCTTATGTGACCGGATCCACGGACTCAGGAAATTTTCCACTGACTGTGGGCGCAGTGCGCACTCGCAGCCCGCTCTACAAAAGCGTCGATAGCGCTGCAAACTGGAGCAACGACAATTACGGTTTTACAGCCACCGGCTGTTGTGGAAACTCCTCTGTCAATCTCTTGGCAATCGATCCAACAGCACCTTCAACAATCTACGTGGGGACGCAAGACGGTATTTTCAAAAGTACTAACGGTGGCAGGACCTGGTCGGCAATAAACAACGGTCTGACTGTCGCCCGCAATGTGGTGGGGCTGACGATCGATCCAGTGACACCCTCGACAGTGTATCTAGTGGTTACTGATTTCAGCAGCAGTAGCAGGGGGGTCTATAAGAGCACGAATGGCGGAAATTTATGGATCCAGCGCAGCAACGGATTACCTTCGATTAACTCTAGTAGTCTGGCTATCGATCCGGTTACACCCAATGTTCTTTATGTAAGTGTGGGTTGTTGTTTTAGTGGTAACCATATCTATAAGACAACTGATGGAGCGGATAACTGGTCGCCCCTGGCAGGAGCGCCGCCGCAACAGCCCACGGCTTTGGTTATCGACCCATTGAACCATTCGATTATCTATGCGCTGGAAAGTAATAGTCCCGGCGGGATTTTCAAAAGTAGTGACGGCGGGACAAGCTGGCAATCTCTTGGGACTACAGTTCAGGGTGCACGCTCGATTGCTGTGAGTCCGCATACAGCAGGACTTTTATATGCCAACACTGATCAGACCTTATTTAAGAGTATCGATGGAGGCGCCAGTTGGTCTCCAGTTCCTCCCAAGACTGGCAAGATCGTTTTCGATCCGTTGAATCCATCTACGCTTTATCTAATTACGAGTCCATTCTTCTCTAATTCAGAAGGCCTGTTCAAAAGTACTGACAACGGGCAAACATGGAAACAAGTGAATAAAGGACTCAACGTGTCGCAGGTGTTGGCACTTGTGGTTGATCCGCTGAGGTCTTCAACGCTGTATCTCGCATCAAGCACACCCTCCGGTACCGATGCATTTGTAACTAAAATCAATGCCGCCGGGAATGGTTTGATTTATTCGACTTTTATTGGTGGTCCAATTAATCCCGCCAGTTTCGCCAATGTCAACGCCCTGGCTTTCGGTATAGCGGTCGACTCTTCGGGCAGTGCGTATGTCACCGGATCTACGACATCCCTGGACTTTCCGGTTACTCCGGGCGTGTATCAGCCTTTCAATCGTGGTTCCCAGGACGCTTTTATTACGAAGCTCTCGACGTCGTATGTCATTGGTGGTCGCGTGTTGGCTAACGGCGTTACGCCGCTGAGTGGGGCGGAAGTTGTTTTGAACGACGGCGGGTCACTAACCAGTGTACTGACTGAAGGTGACGGGTCGTACCAGTTCTCGAGATTACGTGAAGGCGGAAACTACACCGTGACTGCCAGCAAGGCTCACTTCACGATGACGCCAGCGAGTCAGACTTTCAACAATCTCAACAGCGATCAGGTTCTGGATTTCACTGCTGCAGCGAGTGGTGCACAGTTCTTCACGATCAGCGGCAAAGTCAGCGAAAACGGCGTCGGGCTAGACGGCGTCACGGTGACGCTCAGCGGATCACAACCGGGCCTAAGAACTACCGACAGCAATGGTAACTATTCATTCGAACTCGTTGCCGGCGGAAACTATACGGTCACTCCATCGCTACTTGGTTTTAACTTTGGCTCAGCTCAAACCTTCAACAACCTGAGCGCAAACCAGACAGCGGATTTCGCTGCCACACGCCAGAGTTTTGTGGTGACCAATGTTAACAATCACGGCGCCGGATCACTGCGCGACGCCATCATCAACGCAAACGCGACAATCGGCACAGACACAATCACCTTCAATATTCCCGGACCGGGAGTAAAGGTAATCTCTCTTTTGATTGCGTTGCCCGAGCTTACGGATCGAGTGGTTATCGACGCCACCACTCAACCCGGATACGCAGGTGCGCCGCTCATCGAACTTGATGGAACAGGGCTCGGCACCGGCACTGTCAATAGCAATGGTCTAAACATCAAGACCGGCGGCACCACTGTGCGTGGATTGGCAATCGTAAACTTCCGTGGTGGTAGCGGCATTGCCTTGAACAATTGCGACAACAACGTGATCCAGGGGAACTACATCGGCGTCGGAGCGAATGGGACGACCGCACGACAAAACCAACGCGGCATGCAACTGACGAACTCGTCGAACAATTTGATTGGTGGGACCACAGCAGCGGCGCGAAACGTTATCTCAGGAAATTCATTAAATGCCCTTGAGATCAACGGGGGCAATGCTAATGCAATTCAGGGAAACTTCATCGGCACGAACGCCGCAGGAACGGCAGAGCTTCACAACTCAACCGCCGTGGCGATTTTCAATGCGACTTCGATTGACAATCTCATCGGAGGCACTGCAGCCGGAGCCGGCAATCTGATCTCCGGGAATCAAGGTGGCGGAATCATCACCAACGGCAATAGCACGAGGATTCAAGGTAACTTGATCGGAACAGATGTCACCGGTACAAAGAAAATTCCGAACACCGCCGGTATTTCGGCTAACGGTCAGAACATATTGGTTGGTGGCCTCACAGCCGGAGCCAGAAATGTCATCTCAGGCAATTCGAGCGATGGTGTGAGCATCCGTGGCACTGGTACTAAGGTACAAGGCAATTTCATTGGTACAGACATAACCGGCACTTTGGCTTTGGGTAATAGTGGCAATGGTGTTTCGGCCGCTGACGGTGCGTTGATCGGCGGCACCGAGCCGGGGGCGAGAAATATCATTTCTACGAATGGCACCTTTAGCAACAATTGCAATATCTCTCTCGGTTTCAGCAACACAGAAACGGGCGCCACCATCCAGGGCAATTACATTGGTACTGACGTTACCGGCACCAAGGCTCTCGGTGGCTCAAGCGCCGGCATTAATATCACCTCGAACAACCATAGAATTGGCGGACTTGTTCCCGAAGCGCGAAACGTCATTTCGGGAAATTCGGTCGGCATTCAACTCGGTTTCTTCTCCACCACTGTCGGTAATGTCATTCAGGGAAACTTTATCGGACTGAATGCAGCCGGAACCGGACCGCTACCAAATAACCAACAGGGCATCGCTATCAACGGTGCAGTAAATAACACCATCGGCGGCTCGCAGATTGAGGCAGCTAACAAGATTGCCTTCAACGGCGCGAGCGGCATAACGATCACCGGAAACGCCCAGGGCGACTCGATCCGTAGCAATTCAATTTTTTCAAACAATGGCCTGGGAATCGATCTCGGAGCGAATGGCGTTACCGCCAATGATGGTACCGATCCGGACACGGGCCCAAACAATCTTCAGAATTTTCCCGTGATCAGCGGCGTGATGTCGTCGAGTAATAGTACGACGATTCAGGGAACTTTGAAGTCTCTGTCCAACACCACTTTTCAGATCGATTTCTATTCGAATGGAGCGGCGGATCCTTCAGGCAATGGAGAAGGAGCGCAGTTCTTCAACGCCACCTCGGTAACCACAGATGGCAATGGCGACGCCACTATCAATGCGACGTTCCCGATTGCTTTACCGGTTGGTCGCGTCATCACTGCAACAGCGACTGATCCAAACGGAAACACGTCGGAGTTTTCGGCTGCTGACTCAACCGGTGCAACTGGCAGTGTGCAATTCACTGCGAGTGCAATCAAGGCAATTGAAGATGTCGGGACGCTATCAGTAATAGTCGTGCGCAAAGGCGGTACCACAGGCAATTTGAGCGTTGACTATGCAACCACTGACGGCACTGCTATCGCCGGTCAGGATTATACTTCGGCGTCAGGCACGTTGACGTTCACGGGTGGTGAGACAACCAAGACTATTCAGATCCCGATTGCAGACGATGCCACGACTGAGATCGATGAAACGTTTTCGATCGCGTTGGCCACGGCGAACCTTGAGGCACTGGGAGCGCCCGTTAAGCTCGTCGTAACTGTGCAAGATCACGATACAGTGCCAACGATCAGCGTCGCCGGCGTTAATGTTGTTGAGGGCAATGCCGGTACCACGACAGATGCTTCGTTTACGATCAGTCTCTCAGCTGCGACTGGTAGGGCGGTGAGTGTTGATTTCACAACGATTAACGGAGGTGCATCGGGCGGCAGCTCGTGTAATAACGCCGGTGTCGACTATGTTTCGGCTTCCGGCACTCTGTCGTTCACTCCGAGCGTTAGCGCTTTTTCTATCCCAATAAAGATTTGCGGCGACAACAACGCTGAGGGGAATGAAGGTCTTGGAGTTGGTCTTTCGAATCCAAGCGGAGCGGTGCTGGCGAATCCGAATTTTGCATTCATCGTAATCGAGGACGACGATCCGTTGAGCTTATTACTTGAAGAGTCTGGTCCGATTGCAGGCCAAGCCGCTGCTGTTGATGCGCTGTTGGCCGTCAGGGATCCGTTTCGTGTTCAAGGCATTCCGGAGTGGTACTCGACCGGACCTGATCGCAATACCCGAGTCGCATTTTTCGCTCGGAATTTGCAACTGAATCCCGGCGAGTCGCCGTCAGACGTTCAAGTCATTCTCATACAGAATAGCAATGGAGTGTTTCACTTTGCGTCGGCCGAAGCTGTTAGAGTAATTCCGAATTCTGAATTTACGCAGGTAGTCATAAGGCTTCCGAATACACTAGTGGCTGGCACTTACACCGTCCAGATCTTTGCGCATGGACAGACGAGTAACACCGGCACGATTCGAATTGCCCCATAGCTATTGCTTGTATTTTTCCTTGAGTTCAAGCTGAAGCTTTCTAAAGTAGTTCTCCGCTCCGGCGGGATCACTCCACGGTACTGCCTGTTTCACCTGCGGAACCTCACCCCGTAGAGCTGCGGAGATCACTTCCGGCGTGAGGTTATTGGGATGGGTTGTCGCGACGAGCTTTCCTTTGGAGTCGAATATGAAGATGACAGGAATGCCCCAGGCCTGAAAGGTCTTGAATGTGTCGAACGAGTCGTCGATCCCGACCTCTGACGCAATCGGATGTTCTTTCAAGAACTCGCGCACGTATGGAGGTGGTTCATACGTGACGGAGAAGAAGGTGACTTTTTCGTGTTCAAACTTTGTATGCAGGTCGTTCAAGCGTGGTATTGACGCAATGCAGGGACCGCACCAGGTGGCCCAAAAATCCACGATTACAACTCTACCTTCCAGCGCCGGCCAAGTGGGGGCCTGTTTTCCTGAAAGTAATTGAAATGAAAGTGCGGGCCGTTCAGTGCCGAGTTTTGGTAACGAAGCTTTGATTGTTTGTTGCTCTTGACGGTTTGGGACGCCGTTGATGGCCGGCACGTTACTGAGACAATTGAGCGTGACGATCCCTGATACTACGAGCAAAGCAATTAATGAATGCCTTCTCATGGAATTTTCTCCAATATTTGGTTTGGACACTTGAACTTCTTACTACTTAGAACACCGCGAGAAACTGTTTTATGACGTTGTTGGATCAACGTTTCCTGACTCTTGAATAGTCTCGGCCCGGCTTTGTACTAAAAGTCAGGACGTCGTGCTTGGGCGGGGTCAGTACCGTCCGCGGTAGCGGATGGGTAAGTCCATGAAAATCAAGAAGGCTAGGAATATTGCATGCTGATCGTTTACCCATCC
>DASWUM010000061.1:0-10642 GCA_036401595.1 Pyrinomonadaceae bacterium | reverse complement strand
GTTTTTATGTATTTCTGGCTTCATAGTACCGACGATAGATACAGCGACATATTGACAACGATCAGCACGCACCAACTAAGAGTCCATTGCCAGCGAAAGCCATCGCGGCGTAACAGTACGTGCAACGTTATCGCCATTAAGACAACGCTCGCCAATACATTGACGATCGATACCCACACCCAGGGTTGCACGGTCAGAAAGTTATAAAACGCCGCCGGCAACAGCGCGATCGAGCCGATCAAACAAACCCACCCGAGTCGATTCCAGTATCTCAATCTGCTTTTTGCGTCCAAAAACGCAGCAGACAAAAGTAGCTGGAGCGTCCAGGTAAAGCACGGGATCAAGAGTCCCTTGATCAGAACCTCGCGCCAGCTAACTGCCTGGAAGAAAACTTTTAGCGATGCCGAGAAAACAGCCGTTACCAAAAAGGAGCCGATGAAAAGCAGAATAATTTTTTTCATTCAGGTCTGGAAGTGATTCCCAACTGCGTAGTGAACGACCTTTGACCCAAACTCTAACAGAAAGTGGAAAACCTCGGGACTGTGAGTAATGGGTTAGTTTGAAGTATGTCTCACGCAAAGGCGCAAAGTCGCCACGAAAGACGCAAAGAAATCAGACGTTCTCTTTGCTGTCTTTGCGTGAAACATAATCTAAACTGACCGATCAAGAACAACGGTTCATCAAGCGCGTCGACGGCTTACCTGGTGAGGTTATATCGATCAGGGAACGAAGAGTTTTTGTTGGACAACAACTACTCGAAGAGAGTTATGTGGACAGTGAACTGAATACAGCTACCAAGAACATGGCGGACCGCACAATACCGCCTCAAACATACTTTGTTCTTGGCGATAATCGCGACCACTCAAATGATTCGCGCCTTTGGGGACCGCTCCCGGCAGAGCTAATTTACGGCAGGGTAGGGTTCAAGTAACTGACAGCTACTATTTCAGCCGCCATCGATTCCACGCGAAGACTGGGACTACGAAAGCGCATGAATGAGCCGGCGTACGCGATCCGCGAATAAGACATCCATCTTCTGTGGCTCTATGATCGCAGTTACCTCGCCTTCACCAAACGTGGGGTGCATCAGCGTCTGTCCTTTGCGATAGGTACGGGCCCGATCATACGGGGCGCCGACCTTGGCGGACGTATGACGTGTAGTGCCGGCCCGATACACCACTCGTGACCCGCACATTGGACAACCAACGCGCGTGATACTTCCCTTCTTGCTGACAGAAACTACGACGTGACCGCGCTCCTCATTACAAGTAATGCACATCTGATCGACGCGATCTCCAACTTTGAAAATGGCCTTCTCGTCCATGATATCTCCCGTCTCCGGCTGATTTTCAGGTACGTTCGGACTTAACCCGCCCTGCGATGGGCTGCCAGGCAGAAGAAACGCGATTGAAGCGAACGCGCTTTATGCCATGGGCTAATCCGAGAAATTGCAACGCCCTGATACCTAGCCAGTTTAAATCAATCTCATACCAACGTAGACCATGCCGTGCCGAGGTTGGATGAGCGTGATGGTTATTGTGCCAACCTTCACCGAATGTCAGCAGCGCCACCCACCAACTATTGCGCGAATCGTCACCGGTTTCAAATCTTCTTCTCCCCCACAAATGCGTCGCCGAATTGACAAGCCAGGTGGCATGCAGCGCCAGCGTCAGCCGGAGGAAAACTCCCCATAACAATACTCCCCAACCGCCAAAGATAAAAAGCATCACTCCGACAATCAAGAGAGGAACGTAGTATTTCCGGGTAAGCCAGCGATAATAGCGATCGTTCAATAAGTCGGGCGCGTAGCGTGCGAGAGTGGCCTCAGAATGATTCTGGGCTGTGCCCCACAATATCCAACCAATGTGTGCCCACCAGCCTCCATCGCGCGGAGTATGCGGATCGCCTGTGCGATCTGTGTGCGCATGATGTATGCGATGCGTCACTACCCACTGGATAGGACCACCTTCGAGGGACATCGTGCCGCACGTCACCAAAATGTATTCGACGATTTTGGGCACCTTGTAACCGCGGTGGGTCAACAAACGATGGTAGCCCATGCCGATACCAAGACTGCCGGCAATCCAATAAAACACAACGGCGGTTATTATCGCGGGCCAACTCCAGAAGAATAGCGCTGCGACGGCCGCGATGTGGGCGATAACAAGGAAAGTCCCGGTACCCCAATTCCCTTTAGCCCAATTGATCTGGAACTTCTGACTCGCGGATGAGTCGTGGCTTTCTTTTTCTACGTTCATGTAACAACCCCACCTTGTTGCCGGACACGATTGTGCGCAACTGACGCGCGCAAAATCGATTTCGATAGCGCAGAGAATCTCCGTGATGTAAAGACATCACGGAGATCCAAAATGCGTGGAGCGCTGATTGTTACCAGCGGGGCTCAGAGCGGCGTCCACCGCCGTTGCCGCCGCCATAACCACCACCACCGCGATTGTCACTAAAGCCACGTCCGCCGCCGCCACCGCGATTTTCGCGTGGCTTGGCTTCGTTGACCTTCAAGGCGCGTCCGCCGACTTCCTTGCCATTGAATTGTGCGATTGCTGAGG
Organism: Pyrinomonadaceae bacterium; assembly: GCA_036401595.1. Classification (GTDB taxonomy): domain Bacteria; phylum Acidobacteriota; class Blastocatellia; order Pyrinomonadales; family Pyrinomonadaceae; genus PSRF01. The sequence goes on along the minus strand of DASWUM010000061.1, from coordinate 8,075 downwards.
TCGCTTCTTCCTCACTGGACATTTCGACGAAGGCAAAGCCTCTCGAGCGTCCGGTGTCGCGATCTTCTACAACACTGGCGGATTGAACCGTGCCGGCCTGACCAAACAATTGCTGCAGTTCCTGACTGGTGGTTTGGAAAGCGAGGTTTCCAACATAAAGTTTCGTTGACATAAAAAATACCTTTCCCCTTTTGGGGTTGAAAAGAAGCTGCGAATCGGATGGGCTTCGGCGAAACGGTAGCGGTCGAAGGACCAGGTTCGGATTCTCTAAAGAGCGGCTTCGAAGTGTGAAACAAGCCTGCTCTCGAACTTCCAAACGCCAGCGCTGATCGATTTATGCGCGGGGCGCATCACCGTCGATGCGCGAGAGAAGGATTAACCAGTGCCTATGATGCCTCATGAATAGGGTCAGTTGCAAGCTCACAAGGGCAGTGTATATTCCAACTACAGAATATATGTCACGTCAAAAACATATTTTGGATGCGGTAAATAGGGCCTCGTATGGAGTGCGGTGACTTGTCATCGCTTTGGTGAACATACTAAAGCGCCAATACGTTGGCGCACTCCAAACTATTGCGTCCGTGGTCTAGAGACGAGCGAGCCAGGCTTTGTAGTCCGCCTGCTGAGCTGCGAGCCATGCTTTGAAGTTGACTGGTGGTGAGGGACGATTCGTGATGATCTCATCCAAGTCGCGCAACGTTCTTAGTTTCAATGCCTTGGGCATTATTTCCGCCAGCTCGATCGGTTTCTTACATTCGCTTGAAACAGATGAAACCTGATTGCGTTCGCTCTCGCTGAACCCAAATTCAAGCGCCGCAAACTTCTCCTTGAATTGTCGAGCGGCTTCAATGTGATCGCTTATCGGTCGCTGCAACTCCTGCTCGAGCAACGGCAGCACGTGTCTGAGCCAGACACGCCGACCCATCACCATCGACTCAACCTGGCAGGCTGGCTCCACCTCTCCCTCAAAACTCAGGTCCGCAAAGATGGCACTGCGTATAACGAGTGTGTTTGCTGGTGCTGTGCCGGGCTCGTAACCACCGGTGGCGGTTGCTTGTGGCGTTTCCACCGCGATGTACCGCTCTGCAGTACCGCCGGGCACAATGATCGGTTGACCGTCTTCAGAATTAAAGAGACTGGCCGACACGTAGTTGCCATTCCTTTTAACGTCTATGCGCACAGCGAGTAAATTCTTGTCTGAGCCGTTGCGGAAAGTAACAACGTAAGCGGGTCTGGGTAAGTTCTCAGATCGAACGCTTGCGATATCGACCGTCCTTGTTAGATTCTCAAAAGTGGGCGCCGGTGGCAGTGGCGGCAGCGGGTTCAGCAACGTGATGCGAAATGGCTCGACCCCGTGAGCGCGGAGGTCCGTGATGGTCCTCTGTTCACCCACGCCAAGGTGATAGACGCCAACCAAATCTTCCTGATCGAACCCCTTCTCTCCACGTAAAAGTGTTACTCGAGTGTCGGCCGTTTCCCCATTGAATTGCGACTCAAGCTTGACGGCTTGAATCGTCGGGCCGGCAGTCGTGACGCCTGGAATCCGCACGAATCGTGTCACCCAAATCCACTTCGCTTTCACTTCCGGACCATTCACCGTGGAGTAGGCCGGCGGGATGGCTGGGTTGTAGTTCACTTCCAACAACAGCCGCGTTGGCGCCTCGGCAGTTTTCTGATTACCGGAAGACTGTAACGCCGGTTTTTGTTGTTGCGCCGCGACAAGAGAAGAAGACATGACTACGAGGACGGTAAGGAGTAGAGATTTTTTCATAACGCGTGACGTCTCCTATGACTCGGTGGCGATTATATCTATTCATGGCGTTGCCCTAAAAGTCAGGACGTAGCTCAGTCTCTTTTCCCATCGAATGCGATTGGTCCATACTATCCCCGGCACGCGCGGATTTGCTGCTTTCTTATCCACAGATTACACCGATTGATTAATAGAATCTGTGTAATCTGTGGATAGGAACCGAACTGAGATGACGGACGGCGCCGAGTTGAAGAAAACAACGTCACGGGTGGTGCGCGTTTTTGTGTCGTCGACGTTCCGCGATATGCACGCCGAACGCGATCGTCTCAACCGCTTTGTCTTTCCGGAGTTGCGGAGTCGCTGTGCAAAACTCGGAGTTGAGTTTCTGGGGATCGATCTGCGTTGGGGAGTGACGGCCGAAGACTCACGCCGCCGTGGCAGCTTGAGTGTCTGTCTCGACGAGATCGATCGGTCGAGACCTTTCTTTATTGGATTACTCGGCGAGCGTTACGGTTGGGTGCCGCCACCTGACCAGCTAGACGTTTCAACTTTCGAAAAGCTTTGTAACTCGATGCCGCCCGAAGATTCGAGTTTGCTAAGCACCTGGTACACGCTCGATGAAACTCTTAAAACTGCGATCTATCGTTTGTCAGGAGAGACAACGATGCCGGACGCTCTGCTCAGTCGACTTCTTCCGCACTTTGAGTCGGCAGATATTCCAGGCGCCGGTCAATCAATTACCGAACGTGAGTTTCATTACGGCGCGCTAACCTCCCCTGTTCCATACAGAGCTTTCTTCTATCTGCGTCGCGGAGAGTTTCTCGATGATGTTCACTTCCCGGCGTCGTTTCGCCCTGTTTTTGTGGAGTCTAATCCGGAACGGCGGACAAAGCTCGAGCAATTAAAGACACTCATACGCTCGAGTCAGCCCGTTGACGACTACAACGTTGAGTACGCCGGGCTTTACGTTGACTTGAATCTTCTGAAAGTCCGGCTGTCTGCGGCAGACAAAAAGAGTTTCGGTGACGGTGTGGTCCAACCCGGCGAATGGTCCCGGCTCAGTGAACCCTTTCAGCAGTCGTTACTCGATCACGGAACAATCAGACTTAAAGGATTGGACACGTGGGGCGATTCCGTTCTCGAAAAATTGTGGAGTGCCATTGAAGAGGAATACAAAACTTCACGAACACGCGCGCGACAGTCTGTCTCTTACGATGCACAAGAGTCGTTCCTGCAAGATCGCACGCGACTCTTCCTCGGACGTAAGGATACGCTCGCTCAGATGTTCGAGTACGCGGAAGACGCCAAAGCAAGTACGCCACTCGTAATCACAGGTCAACCGGGTTCGGGCAAATCAGCCTTACTGGCCGAATTTGCTGTTCGAGCCGGGAAGCGAACGAATGCGGTAGTGCTTCCCTTCTTCATCGGCGCAAGTCCGGCATCGACCGATCTGATTAGCGCGCTGCGATCGATAGTCGAGTCTTTAAGTGAATCGTTGCGCCTGCGAATCCCGATTCCTGCAAAACCTGAAGAGTTGCGCCTGTTACTTCATCAGTTAATCAAGGCGCTCGGACCGCGGAAGCGATTGCTTCTCGTAATCGATGCGCTCGATCAACTGGATCCCAGTTCTGAAAGTCATCAATTGGATTGGCTGCCGATGAAGTTGCCGCGCAACGTGCGACTCGTCGTCAGCACTCTTTCCGGCAAAACACTCGACAGCCTGCAACAACAACTGAAACCCGAATCGATCATTAACCTGCCGCCACTTTCAGAGAATGATCGAAGAGAGTTAATCAGCCGCCTGTTGCTAGAGCGTGGCAAAAAGCTGACTGACGATCAGATCGATGAATTGCTCAACAGCCAGCGACGTCCCGACGCCGCATTGCCGTTGTATCTACGCGTTGCCTTGGAGGAGCTCAGTCTGTTTGGTGACTATGCGTCGATCTCCGCGAGGATCGACGAACTACCAAATACGTTGCCGGACCTGTTTGCGCAAGTGCTCGTACGGCTTGAAGCGGATCACGGTCGTAAACTCGTCGAGCGCGTGCTTCGCTGGCTTGGAGTTTCGCGATCCGGTCTGACAGAAGCAGAAATACTCGATCTGTTGAAGCGTGCGATGAAAAGCGCCACGCGTCTCGATTGGACCCGTTTCTACCGCGCCCTGGCCTTTTATTTACAGCCAAAAGACGAATCGTCAGGCGCAGGATTAATTGGTTTTTATCACCAACAACTCCGGCTGGCCGCGAGCCGTCGGTATCTGGCCATTCATGGCAAAAAGAAATCGAGCCGAGTATTTCGGCGTACCAACTACGAAGTGGCGCGTTACTTTGAAAAAGCGGCGCACAGTGAATCCAACTGGAACTCCGAACAGCGGCGCGCTTTGAGTGAAGTTGTCTACCACCAGACTCAGGCCGAGTCGTGGGATAAAGTTGAGACAACACTCTGCGATCTAGATTTCGTTGCCGCCAAGTCTCGCGCAGGAATGGCTTACGAACTCGGCGAAGATTTTTCCAGGGCACTCGAAGCACTCCCCGAAGCACAAGCGGAAGCGATCGAGACTGCGAAAAACAGAGAGTACGCACAAAAGTACGCGCGCGAACTTGCAACTTACGCACGCGCCTGCAAGCAGGAATTGGATCGCTCCGCCGGCGATGCTAACTTGAAGGAAACCCCTCGTCCGGTTGCACCACTGGCACTGCTTCGCGCGTCCGATTCGAAACCAATCACGAAGGGACGCCTCGGGAATCTCCGCGCGTTTGCCGCATTTGTTGCCGGAGAGAATCAGAGTTTGGATCGGTGGCGCTTGCAACCAGATTTTTGTCTGCAACAGGCTTACAACGATTTCGAGGCTGGTCCAGTTGGAAAGGCCGCGGAGGCACTATTCAAGTCACGAATGATTAATCCGTTCTCTCTGCTCTGCCGTCCGAAGTATCGCGCACAATTCGATCCGGAACCGGTCATCATACGAACACTGGTTCCGGGTGTGGGCGACGCCAGCGATATGGGCCAGGATATATCAGGCGTAACGGCATCAATTGACGGCACTACCGCCGTTTCAACCTTCAGCACCACCATGTACGTTTGGGATCTCGTTAGTGGAAGGCGACTGCGAATTCTTGACGACGATGGAGGCTGGGTTCAGGCAGTCGCGATGACTCCCGATGGTCGCCGGTTAGTGTCCGGTAACGGCGACAACGACATTCGTCTCTGGGATGTCTCCACGGGCACCTGCTTGAGACGATTGAGTGGACATGAAGATCGACCGATGACAGTCGCGATCTCTGCGAGCGGCGAGCTTGCGGTTTCTGCCGGTCAGGATCACACCGTACGATTCTGGGATCTTGAAAAAGGCGTTTGTCTTGCAGTTCTAAAAGGACACACGGATGAAATCGAATCTGTGCTGCTATCGCAAGATTGTCGTTGGGCCATTTCGGGCGGTAGTGATACGACAATCCGAGTGTGGGATCTGGTTGCGAAAAAGTGCACCGCAGTAATTCGTCCGCGACGCGGTCAAGTCAAAGCCCTGGCTGCGACTCCGGATCTGCGACGGCTTGTAGTTGCCAGTAGCCAGGGTTCGTGTCAAACATGGGACGTGGTCAAGCGGTCCAAACTGAACACGCTGCATTCCGTTGAGGGTCCGCGAACGATGGAAGCGGAATCGCTCGCAGTCTCAGCGGACGGACGCATCGTCGCCCTTGGAAATCGTGGTACGGTCACGTTTTGTGATATCGAGACTGGGGAGAGCGTTCGTCATCTTTGGCCGCCGGCTGGCAGTGTTCCTGCGATCACGCAACTTGCTTTGACTGCCGACGCTCGCAGAGTAATAACCGTTTCCTACGATGGCACTGTTCAGCTCTGGGACGCTGGTCGTGGCTGGCATGCGCCAACCGAGGACGAAGCAGCTTCGCAAGGTAACGTCGATCAGGTCGCATTCAGAAGCGACGGCCGCGTTGCCGCCTCATGCGATGACGACAGGGTTTTCCTTTTGCATGAGCTAAAGACTGGTAGTCAGGCTTACTCAGAACTCAAGGACGCTAGTAGTCTCAACGCGATTGCGATCACACCTGACGGATCGCGTGCAGTGATTGCAACGCATAAGCACTTCAGAACTTTTAGAGTTTCCAAAGGATTCATTTCTAAACCGGCGCCGCTCAAAGGTGAAACGGGGCCAGTCTATGCGTTGACGATTTCCGTTGACGGAAGCATAGCGGTTTCGGGGTCTCAGTTCGGCAACGATCAAGAGCTTAGAGTTTGGAACCTCATCACGGGTCGACTTAGCTGTGTTTTGAGTGGTCACCAGGCCGGAGTACGAGCAGCGGCTTTAGCGACAGATTGCCGGTTGCTGGTTTCTGCTGGCGAAGACGAGTTCGGAAAACTAAATCGGCTGCTAATGAGTTGGAATCTCGCCACTGAAAAACGCGTACGCGTCTTCAAAGCCACCAAAGATTCGATTTATGCCATGGCACTTTCTGATGACGGACAATACGCCGTTACGGGAGGAATTGAGGGGACGGTGAGTGTCTGGTCGGTACGAACTGGATCCGAGTTAAGAAGACTCGCGGGTCACTCAGACCAAATCACAGGGCTCAGTATCACCGCCGACATTCGCTATGTAGTTTCGGCAAGTCGCGACCGAACTGTTCGCGTTTGGGATTTGTCGAATGGCGAATGTGTTTCTGTTTGCGTCCAGCCGTTTGTAGTGCTTTCACTCGCGATGCGAGGCCGGCATGTGATCATTGGCGGGCAATCGGGCAATGTGCGAATGCTTGACTTTGTAGAGTGGTCCAACGAGCCTCGCGTCACAACCGCGGTTCGGATTTACGATTTTGTGCGTCGTGGCTGGGCCGAGAACCTTGTTGCCGTTTGTGCCTGGTGTGATCGGACTCTGAAGCCTCCTGCAACTATCCTCGAGACTATCGAAGAACTTTCAGCGGCGCTCAAGCCTCAACAGTCGCCCTGTCTCTCATTGAATCAAAATGCTTTCGTCGACTCGAGACTCGAAAGCACCTGCGCCTATTGCAAGAAACCGATCCGCTTCAACCCTTTCGTAGTTGACAACAGTTCATGACATCGTGAGTACGACCTTGCCGAACGTCTGGTTGGATTCAAGACGTCGATGAGCGTCCTGAATTTTCTCGATCGGAAAAACCGAATCGATCACCGGCTGAATTGTTCCCGCGGCCAGCAGCGGCACGACGTCTCGTTCGAATGCGGTAGTGACTGCGATCTTCTCAGGCAGTGGTCGCGCGCGCAGCACCGTGCCGATGATGTGTAGACGCTTGCGCAGGATCTGATGGAGTTCGACATTTGTCTTTCCACCAGCGACACCGCCGATCAGGATGAGCCGACCTTTGAGCGCCATCGCTTCGAGGCTCGCGGCGAAGTATGGACCGCCATTCAGATCGAGTACGACATTAAACCCTTCGCCTCCGGTCACTCCTTTAGCGAAGTCGGAAAGTCTTGCCAACGCGCTCGGCTCCGGAACTACATATCCCGATTCCAGCCCGAATGACTTCGCGCGTTCGATTTTGTCGGGCGTACGCGAAGTGCCGAAGGCTCGGCCACCGAGAGCTTTGACGATTTGTGTCGCTGCGAGTCCGACTCCGCTTCCAACCGCATGTATCAGCACGTTGTCTCCGGCTTTGAATCCGGCCTGTTGAAGTGCGTCGTGTGCGGTGATGAAAACTTCAGGAACGCCTCCCGCGGCAGACCATTCGAGATCCGGTGGCACGGCGGCCAGCGCATCCTGATGAGTCGCAACGAATTCGGCGTGAGCGCCGCCACCGGTGATGCCCATGACGCGATCGCCCTCATGCCAGCGACCAGCGTTCGCACCCAACTCTGCGACTTCGCCGGCAAACTCCAGCCCCGAAATGTTTTGCGACGCACCCGGCGGCGGAGCGTATCCACCTGCGCGCTGTAATAGATCTGCGCGATTGATCGCCGTGCTCCGCACGCGCACAAGCACCTCGTCGGGTCCAGGCTGTGGCGTCGGAACGTCCTGGATCTCCAGAACTTCAGGCCCACCGAACCGAGTAATAACAACTGCTCTCATGGCTTGTTCTCATCCAGTCAATGAATTCATTATCATTCCACTGCGTGGTGAAGTTTACCTCAAGAATCGGAATCAGAGCGGCAGCGCCACCGGCGCGAAATATGATAGCCAGGGGCAAGTGCGAGCGAAGCGAAGCGCGTCGCCCCTGGGTAGAATGAAAAAATCTAGACGAGCACTGAAAATGCGAAATATCATTGCGAGTTATTTCGCTCCTTCAGAGCTTCGCGGTCCACTTCGGTTTGTCCCAGGGGCGACGTGCTCGCTTCGCTC
>DASWUM010000060.1:0-29528 GCA_036401595.1 Pyrinomonadaceae bacterium | reverse complement strand
CAACCAAGGGCGGCCACGGAGGGCCGCCCCTACAGTACGTGCTGTGTGACCTAGTTAGTCTTGACGGCGTGTTTTGAGATACGTTGAAGAAAGTGTGAGCACGGCGATTCCACGTGCTTCGCGCGGTGTTATGTCATTGAGAATGTAAAGCACCTGTTCGAATTGTTCTCGCGGCAAAGCGGCAACTGCCGACTGCAAACTGAAACCTCGCGTGGCGCTGCCGGCATCGATAACCGGTGTCACACCGCTGATCCGTTTAAGTGCCGGCGCCCGATCGTCGTTCAGCGATGTAGGCGCGGCCGTGCGCATCAACTTCACAGCAAACACCAGCCACTCGAGCGCCGCTTGAGTGTCGAAACGTCCGTAAGTCGACACGATGCCGAGTGCGATTCGTGTCACACTTTCATTCGGCTCGCTTCGCTTGACGAAGGCTCCTGCTTCGCGCAACCACTCACCAGCACGCGTCTTGTCGCCGCTATTAACGAGTTTTTGCGCGCCGACGACGTAGCAGATCGCGCGCGGTATCGCATCATCATTCTTCAAGTTCAATCGCTGAGCCTCATCGAGATCGCCAGTCGCGATAAGGTGCAGCACCGCACGATAAATGAGCCAGCTCCGCACGCCGTCGCGGAGGTTCTTATCATCGATCTTTCCGGCGAGATCTAAACCTCGTTCGTAACGCTCAACCGTCGTGGCTACAGCAGCCGTTGCATAGCCGATGTCACGCGTTAACACATCGCGACCTCGAGCTGCCGTCTCTTCAAGCAGATCGACTCTGCGCTCAGCGAAGTTCTCCTTGCTTTCTCCCGGACGAACCTCTGGCATGTCAGGCTTTCGTGGAGCAGGCACACTCGAGAATTGAGCTTCAGCATCAAGTTGCTGTGCTCGTGCCCGCAGCAGCGCCGCCTTGTCCGGTAATTGTTCGTTGACGACTCTCAACAACACACCGATCACGCTCACTAACGACCGCGCAGCCAGTTGTGGATTATCGGACGGCGATATCGGCGCGCTCAGTAACAGATCCGATGCGAGATTCAAGAACTCCAGTGCGAGCCCCGGATTCTGACGCGCTGCCGGAACGGACACACCTGCGCCACCGACAGCAATCTGTACTCGATTGCGACTGTCTGACATGTTGGCGCCATACACACGCCCGGGTGTGTAGAGATAAGAGTAGAGCACAAGCAGTTCGTTTGGATCGCTCAGGCCGACAGATTCAAGACGCTTGAGTGCAGCGCGAAACACGGACTCGGCGAGAGCAGCATTCTTCTCCTGAATGCGCACGAGAATGGTTTGAAAGTTGAAAGAAATACCGTCGCGCAAACTCTCGACGAGTAAATTTGCGGCCGCTTGTGGATTCTCAGCTACAACGTCATTCGCCATCTGAAGTAGCACGGCGCTGCGAGTCGAGCGATCGTCAAACGTTCCGCGATCCTTTTTCTCCGTGGACTTGCTATCTTCGACCAGCTCTTCGAGCCAGTCCGCTGCCAACTTGGGTGCCCGCTTTCTGGCGACGAGCAATACATCTCTTCTCACTGCGTTACGAATGGACGGATTTACGAACGTCGAGCGCACCTGCTTCGGTTCTTCGATTTTCGCGGCCGTGGCCCAGGCGGCTTTCAAGTATTCGCGAGCATTCTCGGGATTCGCATCCCAGATCAGATCTGCGATTTGTGCCTGCGTTCGAGCAGCGACAGCCTTGTCGTCCCACTTCTTTGCTTCATCGGCGGTCGAGTCGAGCACATCGACGATTCTTTTCAGCAACTGAACTTCCTGCGGCTTTGGCGTGTCTGGCTGTTGGAAACAAACAAGCGCAATCACGAGTCCAATGGAATTAACGACAGTGTTCATCTTGAAAAATCCTGTTCACGGCAGACTCTCAAACCACTCCTCAAACGCTCGCTTCGACTGATCCGTCATTGCTGCGCCTATCCAACCCTTCTTTATGATCCCGTCTTCAAGAAACACCTTCACCGGAACTCGGTTTATACCCATCGAGTGCACGAACGAATTGCCGTCGTCGTAGAACACTCGGAACGGAAACACCTTCTCCGCCACCTGCGATGTGTCCGAACTCTTCCCAAATGGAACGAGCCCGTAGAAATTGACGTCGCTCCGCTTGCCGAGCATTGTTGCCAGAAACTTGCTCTCCTTGAGACAAGCATCACAGTCTGCGGTCACAAAAACGAGAATCACCTTTCCTCGTCTGAGAATCTGCTCGTCAATCTTCGAGCCGTTGGCATCGATCAACTCAGCCTGCGGCAGTGGTTTATTGATAAGAGATTTGGAGTTTGATCCAGTTGATACTTCCTGTGAGCGTTGCATCCGGCTGTAGAAAAAGATGAAGCCCGCACAAAACACAGCCACAAGAAAGAGCACGACGCCCGAGATCCTGAGCCATCGTTTTGTCGTTAGTGAGATCAATGGAGTGTACCTGGAGGTAATTGCGAACGGTTGAGCGTGCCGTCGCGGTTAACACTGAAATTCAAGTAGATTGTCTTGCGAGCAGTCGCCTGGTCCGTTTCATCCTGCTCGTAGGGCTCGGTAAGAAATATTCCTGAGTAGTAGACCGTTGTTTTCAACTGGGCATCGAAGATTTTTACCGAATACGCGGTCAGCAGATGAGCGAATTTTGTGCGCTGCGCATCCGGAACCTTTTGTTTGAATGTCACGCCGTTCAAGGCGATGGTTCGGCTTACACGCATTCTCTCTTTATGACCTTTGGCGAGCAGTATGCGTCCCGGAAACTCTTCCGCCGTGGGATTTGAAGGACCTTTTGGTGCCCTTTTCAGTGCTTCGTAATACTTGTCTTCCGGAACGAAGAAGATTTGATATGAAAGCTCCCAGTAGCTCTGTTTGTTTCCAGCTCCAGGAAGATTAAGGAGCGCTGCTTCGAAGCTGAGATTGTCGGCATACAAGTGCGGTGCATAAAGATTTGGCTCGCGCACCTTGAACCCACCACGCGCCTTTTGAGCCATCGCCGGCGGCAGCAAGAAGGTAAACAGGATCGATAGTTGTAACGAGATGATCTTTATCATTGGTTATGAGTCGGGAAATGTGGTTGGACCAGGCCGCACGATCTTATGGTCCAACCACGAGATCGTTTGTTCACCCGGAGCAGGGAATGTTGTCAACCGGCTCAAAACCTGCTTCAGCCAGCACGTCGTTGCACGTGTATCCCGGAAAGAGATTGCTGCACGTGCAGTCGTAATAGCACCAGCCTCCGCATGATCTGATCAAAGTGCAGTCATAATCGCCATAAGCATTGCCTCCGGCCTCACGGTTTGCGCAAGCCGCCTGCGCGACTGCGTGAGAAAGACCGAGCATTAGCAGTGCACCAAGACAGAGTAATCCCAATCGCAGCTTCAGACTCTTCATAGACTCATCCTCCTCGGAGAGATTGAAACCAGCTATATAGATTCAATTCAGTTGTTATTTATCGACGCCGCCGAGAACGGTGGGTTCATTCCCGGTAGAGGTGCGGTGTCCGAAATCGATTTAACGCGAGCGGGACTATACGCTACTGGGAGTACGCTGTCAAGAAGATCGTTTATCCACAGATTACACAGATTAGATCACTCGTTATCTAGGAGCCTGGTGGTGTTTTCGGTGACGCTGGGTGGTTGTGCGAGCTCGTTTGTTCTGACTTGCTGCCGGCCGGCGTTGGGTATGGGAATGCTCGTTGCCGGAGGTAGTGAACTGCGTGTGGATGTTGGTCCCGGAACGGAGGCTTGGGGCGACTGATAGATGACGTGTTCTTGCCGGTCGCTGAAAAGACGCGCGTAAAGCATCATGACGAGCGATACAAAAAAGAGTAGCACTGGAATACTCAGTGGTCCGGGCTCATCGACCGCGAGGCTAATCACGAGGAAGATTGGGAAGAGGACTCCGCTGAAAAACATCAGTTTCGCGGCTCGACGAATTCCTTTGCGCCGTGGGGATGCCGCCACCACCTGACTTCTCTCGGCGCGCGTTGCGGGCATGCTAACGCCGGCTAGCCATTCCGCCAATCCGCTCAGCGCCTGGCCGCAGCGCGAACAAAACCTCATCTCATCCGAGACCTGTTGCTGACCACAATTAGGACAATACATAAAACCTCGAGTTGAAGAGGATTCTAACTGAACGCACGAAAGTACGGTATGGGTCTCGACGATGTTCCAACCGCGTGACCTCAGATATTTAAAGAACGATTGGAGCTACTGTAGGGGCGGCCCTCCGTGGCCGCCCTTTGTTTGAAATCGTGTTCGCCGAATCCGAGGCCATAGCTTTTTGAGTTGTTTGGGGTCCACGCAAGGGCGGCCACGGAGGGCCGCCCCAACAGTACGTTCTAATTGGGCAAGATGCCCTCGGGGATCATCCAGGGGTGGATGTCCATGGCGAGGCGGCCGGCCTGGATTGCGGGATCGGTGGCGGTGAGACTCTTTGCTTCTTCCAACGAGTCAACGCGAAAGACGAAGATGCCGCGCAGGCGTCCGTCATCTCCGAATGGTCCTGCTGCGATCAGCTTCTTCATTTCCGCCAGCCGGTTGATGTTGGCCATGTGGCCTTTCTGAATCTCTTCCGTCGCCGGTGTTTTCTCCGCGGTCCATTTGTCTCCGCGGGTAAGAAACGCGAGATACATCTTCGTCAACTTCAGTGGCTTTGCAGGCTTGTTAAAGATGTCTTCCGACCACCACGGATGCATTTCTGCGATGCGGAATCCCGATGCGACCGACGGGTCTGCTTCGGCCCATGCTTTTGCTTCCTCCGCGGACTTGGCGCGAAAGACGAAGACTCCGTCGATCTCTGTGGAGTCGCCGAGTGGTCCGGCCATGATTGCTTTGCCGGCTTCAAGCATCGAGATCACATAGTTGACGTGGTCCTGCTGTAGGCGCTTCGTTTCGTCGGTCTGTGTAGCAGTCCATTTCGGGCCGTGCTTCAACAGCGCCATGTGAAACTCGACGAGTTTGTGTTCGGGTTCCGGCTTCTGCTGCGACGATACGATTGGCGAAACCACGACGAGCAGGACCACGCAGGTTAACAATCCGTAAAAACTCTTCATTGTGAACTCCTAAAGCCTTGATGTCTTGAACGCTGCGTTTATTACCGGCTCGCGTTTGGGGAAGTGAAATAACAATCCCAATGCGGCAATAATAAACGGGAAGTAATAGTGAGGATGTCCGGTCACGAGATAATCGAGCATCCCGAAGAGCGCTCCCACCTCATTGATCGCCCAACCCACGATATAGGCTTGTTGGACCTGTTGCGGTTGTTGTTGATCGACGGCACGGGACAACAATCTGTTCTTGATGGGAAACGAAATCAGAGTCGTTAACGCCGCGCCCACGAGCAGTACGAGAGATAGCGTCGGGTTCGGCGCGATATCTCTGGCCGATTTCAGGAAGGGCGTAACGATGTAGTAAATACCGATGCTCAACAGCAGTGCGATCCAGAGCGTGCGCATCGTGCGGATTCTCTGTTCGACGTTTGCGTTTGGATCGTTCTGATTTGGCGGAGGTGTACTCATGCGGTGACTCCGAACTTAGTTAATCGCCATGCATATCCTGTGGCTTCTTTGTAAAACCTGAGACGTCCCAACGGCTCTCGATATTTTTGAAAAGCCGCAAGCTGTTGAAGAACGCACTCGATCCGCCACCGGCAAGCTTCGAGCCTTCTTGCCCAGCGATCTTCGAACCTTCCTGGCCGGCGATCTTCGAACCTTCTTGTCCGGCGATCTTGGAGCCTTCCTGGCCTGCGATCTTCGAACCTTCTTGTCCGGCGATCTTCGAACCTTCCTGGCCCGCGATCTTGGAACCTTCCTGGCCCGCGATCTTGGAACCTTCTTGTCCAGCGATCTTCGAACCCTCTTGTCCAGCGATCTTCGAGCCTTCCTGGCCGGCGATCTTGGTACGCGACGATCCGTTGCCGCTGGCTACAGCCATCGCCAATCTGGGTGGCTCATCGAGTGGTACGCCTGATTTGTAACGGTATTTCGCTCCCACAGGAACCTCAGCACCAACCGTCTCAACTTTGCGTAGACTGACCTCGTACAAATATTTCTTGAGAAAGCCGTTCCACGACAATTTCTTTGTCTTCGCCTGTTTTGTAAACCAAAGGCTCTCGTAATTCTTCCTCGATACCTCATATCCCTCGCGCGACCAGGGAAAGAACACCGAGACCCCATTCGAATACTGATAGCCACCGCCACTAAACCCACTCAGGATCACAGCGTTCTTCAACTCATCCTGCACCTGTACGCAGGCGGCTTGTACGTCTTTTAGCAACTTCGTATCTTTCCCGCTTCCAAGCTCCTCCACTACTCGACCACATTCTCGGTCGAGCAGTTCGCAGAAGTCGCCAAGATCGACATTCTGATCGTACATGTACGACTGACACCTCCAGTGTACATGTAAAATCACTCTCTCCATCTGCCGGTAGATCCGGCTATCCGGATCGTCAAAACACTCAAGCAGTGCTTTTGAAAGGTCCTCGAATGCATCAGCAAGACCTTCAAACTGCGAAAGATCCCATGCAGCCATGTCGACTGAAACGCCACCGACAGTATATTCGTCCTGAGTACGAATGAACTTTTTCACGAAGAGTTCCGCAACTTCGCGAGAGTTCAGATTGCGGTATTGTTCCTGCGTAAGGAGTCCGAGTATCTTCGCATAAGTCCAACCCGCGCTCGGTACGCTGCCTTCAGATGCAATCATGGTGTGGGCAATCTTATTAAACTGGTAACCAACTTCGAGCATGCCCATCACGCAACTATCAAACCCAAGTATGTCGAGCTTTTGACCAAGCAATTTTGTGGTCACAATCTTTTCTAATTCATCGTCAAAATCATATTCGAGAGCGATTTCGTCCAACATCTCCTGATCCTGAACCGCTGCCAAAAGGAGAGTCCGAAAAAACCTTTTCATGTTCATCGACTTGCCTGACGTTTCATCTTTAAACAAGCCGATGTCCTGAAAGCCGAGCGAGTGTCCTGAGAAGATCAACGCATACTTGTCTGCGCGACGGCCCTTCGTGATCCGTCCGTTGTCTTCGACCTCCACCTTGTTGACGCACCAGTCAACGAAATTGAGGATCGACCGCATGTCAGCGGCATTCTCATTGTGTTTAGGCGTAACCGGGTGGAGTTTGTCTTCTACTTTGTATGAGCGCACGTACCGGGGCTTGCCCGGCTCTGAAAAGTCACAATAGAGCGTCGGAATTGAAGGCGAATTGCCGTCGTAGTAAACAAACAGGTTGGGAGTGTTTTCGCCTACGTCCGCCACGCTCTTGATTTGTTCCATGGCATAAGCCATGTCAACGGCGAGATTATTGTCACCCGCCATGTAGATCATGATGGTCCATTCTTTTTGCTTCATTCTGGGCCTCCTTGTAGTAGGACCACAGATGACTCAGAGGGATCTGCGTGATCTGTGGATAGTTCGAGGAAGTTAGTTGAAATCCTTGATCAGCACGATGTCTCTCGTGGCTGACCAGCGGTATGTTGCAATCTTGCCGTCGCGCGAGATTGCGAAACTGGTTACGAATTCGGATTTGAAATAGGTTAGTTGCTTTGGCGCCCCACCCGCAAGCGGTTGACTCCAAACGTTCAGAATTCCGGAACTGTTGTCGAGGTAAGCGATCGACTGTCCATCAGGCATCCAGGAAAAGGCGATCGGTTGAACCGAACGTGGCAGATCGATCGTCTTCACGGGCGCGCCGCCTTCGAAAGCGATGATCGCGAGCTTCGGTTGCGCGTTTGCCTGTTCGTCAACATAGAAATACGAGATCGACTTGCCGTCCGGCGAGATCGATGGAAATTCGGAACTCGTGTTAGTCAACTGCACGGGAGCGCCGCCGTCGATTCCGACTTTCCAGATGGTCCAAACCCCGGATCGCAATGACATAAAGACCACGAAGCGACTGTCAATCGAAACAACCGGATTCGCATCAACATAATTGCCTTCGGTCAGTTGTTTCGGATTGCTTCCGTCGGCGTCGATGCGCCAGATGTTTCGCGCGCCTGCTCGAGTGGATTGGAAAACTACGTAGCGATTATCAGGTGAAACTGTTGGTTGGTGATCGATGAAAGCGTCGCTGGTTAATTGTTTGCCTTCAGAACCGTCGTTGTTTGCGATCCAGATGTCCCAGTTCTCTCCGGTCCGGCTCGCATAAACAATTTTCCCATCGGGAGTCCACGAAACTGACTCAGGAAGATTTGTTTTCAGAACCTGTCGGGCACGACTCTCGTCTTCGTTGGGAGTGCTGATCCAGATGCTGCTAGCGTTCACCTGTTGGATCGTTGCAATCGTGCCTGAATCCGATGTGAGCCCAAGACTGACTTCGCCGTAACCATTCAAATCGTTTGTGATCCGTCGCGCCGGCCCGCCGCGGTAAGGAAGAAACCAAACCTGCGTACCGATTGATGAGACTTCGGGCTGCGCAGTCATGATCAAGCCGCTGCTGTCGCCGACCCAGAGAAGCCTGCCAACGCTGGCCCACTTTTCCGACCCAATCGGTCGAGGTTCGCCGCCATCAACCGGAACTTCCACGACCGTCGAATTACCCGCGCCACTCGCATTGAACATCCCGGTGGCGATTCGCTTTGCGTCAGGAGACCACGACGGTCCGGAAGTCGAGAAGCCATTTGGCTGTTTCAGTACCGCGATGCTTCTTGGTTCACCGCCGCCGTCAGTGTTTGCGATCATCAACGCCATGTCGTCCTGATTCTTGCGGACGAATGCGAACTGCTTGCCGTCGGGAGAAAATCCGATTGCACTGAAGACCCGATCGAGCACTTTTGCAGGACTGCCACCAAGCACCGGAACACGATAAAGCGTCGGCACGAACTTGTTCTTTTCAAGCGTAGCGACGTAATAAACGAGCTCGCCGTCGGGTGAGAACGTCGTTCCCAGGTAACCACCGACTTCCGGTTGAACGATCCTGACAAGACTGTTCGTTGAAATCTGTCTGAGCCAAAGACTTGCCTGCTGCCTGGCATCATTCGCAGCCGAAACGACATACTTGCCATCCGGTGAGATTGACACCTGGCCGTTGATGTCTTCGCCATTGATCTTCCCGCCAGTGGTGAGTGCTGTCATCCGTGCAGGTCCAAAATCTTTCGGTCGAGTGAATAGTTTGTAGAGTCCGAATCCGCCTGCTGCGACGACAATCAATCCGAGCACGAGAGCGGCAAGATAGATTAGTCCGCGGCTCTTTGGTGGGGCCGTGATACCGCTTGAGATTGCCTGCGTGGAGTTGAGGTTTCCGGCCGTAGATCTGAGCGTGTCACTGAGGGTCGGCATACCTGCTGCGGAAGCCAACGTTGGCGATGACGTCGTCGAAGCCCGCGGCGGAATCGAACGATCGAATTCTGACGGCGACGTCGGTAGCGCGCCGGATTCGACACGCTGTTTCAATCGTTTCAACTTGCTCAGCATTTCCTTCGCCGTCTGACAGCGTTCGTCCGCGTCTTTGGTGAGTGCTTCAGCGATGATCCATTCGAGTGCTTCAGGTACCTCGGGCGCAAACTGAGTTATCGGTATCGGATCGTGATCGATGATCGCGACAATGATGTGACTTTTCGACGAGCCCTCGAATGGCGGATGCGCTGCGACCATCTCATAAAGCACGACACCCAGACTCCAGATATCCGATCGCGCATCGACTTCACGTCCGGCAGCCTGTTCCGGCGACATGTACGTCGCCGTTCCCAGCACCGAGCCTGGTTCGGTATTGACGAGCGCCATCGTCGTTGCTTCGAGTCCGCTCGATGTTTCTTCTCGTTCCGTGAGCTTTGCGAGGCCGAAGTCGAGCAACTTCACGATGTGGTCCTTGCGCACCATGATGTTCTCCGGCTTGATGTCGCGATGAACGATGCCGGCAGCATGCGCGGCAACGAGGGCGGAAGCGATCTGTATTCCGATGTCGAGGACTTCGATCAGCTTCAGGCGCTTATAGCGCATGTGCTGTCGGAGTGTGACGCCTTCAACGAACTCGGTCGCGATGAAAGTGTCGTCGCCGACACGCCCGATTTCATAGACGGTCAGAATGTTTGGATGATTCAGCGCCGAAGCGGCTTTTGCTTCCTGAATGAAACGCTTCAGACGGCTTTGATGATGTGAGACGTCGCTGGTGAGGAACTTTAAAGCTACCGGCCGGCCGAGTTCGGTGTCCTGCGCGCGGTACACCTCACCCATTCCACCCGCACCGATCTTGTCGATGATGCGATAACGGGACAGCGTAGCTCCGGGGGATAGTTCAGCCACTGGAGACTTTGTACGTTACTGCGGGACATTGCGCAAGGGAACTTGAGGCCTCCCGCAGTGCGATGCCCTCGCGCCGCTTTGGTATTAGAATAAGTCCCTGAAATCATTGAAGGAGAGACAATGAAAAAGCGCAAATTGGGTAATAGCGGGCTGGAAGTGTCGGCTCTCGGGCTCGGATGTATGGGGATGAGTTTCGGCTACGGCCCGGCCGGAGACAAACAGGAGATGATCGCGTTGCTGCGAAAGGCGGTCGAGCGCGGCGTGACGTTCTTCGACACGGCTGAAGTTTACGGACCGTTCACGAATGAAGAGCTGGTCGGCGAAGCGCTGAGGCCTTTGCGCGATCAGGTTGTGATTGCGACGAAGTTTGGATTCAAACTCAGTCCGAAGGGCGAGCAGATTGGCGTCGATAGCCGACCGGAACATATCAAGGAGGTTGCTGATGCTTCTTTGAAGCGACTCGGAATTGAAACGATCGACTTGTTGTATCAACACCGCGTCGATCCTGATGTGCCGATCGAGGACGTTGCTGGAGCGGTGAAGGAGTTGATCGAGGAAGGGAAGGTTCGGCACTTCGGACTTTCCGAAGCAGGTGTGCAGACGATTCGACGTGCGCATGCAGTGCAGCCGGTGACGGCGCTGCAAAGCGAGTATTCGTTGTGGTGGCGAAGGCCGGAAGAAGAAACGTTGGCAGTGCTTGAAGAACTCGGTATCGGGTTTGTGCCGTTCAGTCCGTTGGGACGAGGATTTCTGACGGGCAAGATCGACGAGAACACGAGCTTTGACAAGTCAGACTTTCGCAATACGGTGCCGCGATTTACGGCGGATGCACGAAAGGCGAATCAGGCTGTGGTTGATCTGCTGCGCGAGATTGGAGAGCGGAAGAATGCGACGCCGGCGCAGATTGCGCTTGCGTGGCTGTTGGCGCAGAAGCCGTGGATCGTGCCGATACCGGGCACACGCAAGCTGGAGCGACTCGATGAGAATCTCGGGGCAGCGGATGTCGAGCTGAGTATCGAGGATCTCCGTGAAATCGAGGAGGCGGCTAAGAAGATTACTGTTCAGGGTGCGAGGTACCCTGAAGAGTATGAGCGACGGACGAATATTTAGCCGCGGATGACACGGATTTTAAAACCCGGATTTTTAGCGTGTAGCTGGGATGAGGTGGGCGGCCCAACCGCCGCCGCCCATCAGGTGCACTTTAAGTTTTGATGTTTTGGTGACACCTTGGACCATCTTTTTGTAGTCGCTGCCGTAGCGATCGGCGTTGGTGCCGTCGGCGTATGAAGACATCCGGAAACTGCCGGTGGGCAGGAAACTTAGATCGATGTCGAGATCGCGCGCAGTCCAATCCGTCATGGCGCCGATGTACCAATCACGCCCATTTCTCCGCGCGACGATCACGTAATCGCCCATCTGCGCGCCCAGCACCTTCGTCTCATCCCAGACCGTTGGCACTGGCCCGAGAAATTCCATCACCTCGGGCTCTTTCAAATAGTGCGACGGGCTGTCAGCCAGCATCTGCAACGGGCTCTCGTAAACAACATACATCGCCAGTTGATGACAACGCGTGCCCATACTCATCGGACGCTCAAAGACCGCCGCAAAATTTCTCTCCCCTCCGCTGTTGACCATCGCGCCCGGCGTGTAATCCATCGGCCCCAGAAACATTCTCGTAAACGGCAACGTCACGTTGTGTTCCGGATTGGCAAACTTGCTCCACTTGTTTTGCTCGTTACCACGCACACCTTCGGTGTTGATTAGGTTGGGCCAGGTGCGAATCATCGTCGCCGGTCTGATCGCGCCGTGATAATCAACCAGCATCTTTCGCCTCGCAGCTTCGCGACAGAGCTTGTAATAGAAGTTGATGACCTTCTGATCGTCGCGCTGCATGAAGTCGACTTTCAGGCCCTTCACGCCCCACTTCTCAAACTGGTCCATCGCCGGCAGGAATTGATCGTCAAGCGTCTTCCAAACCATCCAGAGAATGATGCCGACGTTTTTCTGTTTCCCGTAAGCCACCAGCTCTTCCACGTTCATCGAAGGCACAACTTCAAGCACGTTGCCGAGCTTGTACCAACCTTCGTCGAGAATGATGTATTCAATCCCGTACTTCGACGCGAAGTCGATGTAGTACTTGTACGTCTGTGTATCGATGCCCGATTTGAAATCGACGCCGTAGATGTTGTTGGCGTTGTACCAATCCCAGGCGACTTTCCCGGGTTTGATCCACGACGTGTCGCGCACTTCCGACGGTTTCGCGAGGAGATAGACCATCTCGTTTGTGATCAAGTCGCCATCGGTCGCGGCGACGCCGATGATGCGCCACGGAAACGTGCGCGTGCCTTTCGTTTGAGCGATGTAATTGGCAGCTTCAGTGACGCGGATATCGCGATCGCGATTGCGATCGGTGGCAGTTTCCTTGAGCGCAACTGGCGGAAACGTCGCGGAGAGACTGTTGTTTGCGTTGCCGTGTAGCCAAAGACCGGGATAGTCGTCGACGTCAGACTCCGCGACGACGAGTTTCACGCCATTCGGCGCAACTACAACCGCAGGCAAACTCGCGAGCGCGTCGGCGGCGATTTTATTCAGTGGCAGTTGAATAAACTCACGCTCGTTATGTGAAAAGAAACTGTCTTCTTTCGGGTAGTAAACGTTGTAATTGCCCGCAAAATTGAACGTGGCTTCTTCGCCGTAAACTTTCACAAAGTTCAATGGCAGAGCCGTTTCAAATCGATAGGCGATGCCTTCGTTGTACGCCCGGAAGGTAACAGCAAAATTACCGAACGAGAGCCGCAGTTGATTGTAATGCTCGCGAATCTTCGCAGACTTCACCTTAACCGGCGGTTCAATCACATTGTCGACCGTGTCGTTCTTAACTGAATCAAGCTTCGCGCCAGACCCGAGCTTCTGATGATCGACGTCGAGCGACAGCGTCGCATTCTCAATCACCTTGTTGCCGCTAACGCTAACGTCGTAACTGATCTGTTGCTCAGCACGAACCGTAACCACGATCTTTCCATCAGGTGACCGAAGTTCGTGAGCTAAGACAGGACTGCACAATGCGAGAACAGAAAGTACGATTGAACCGATCCGTAAGAAATCCGTGTTCATCTGTGGCTAAACTGTTGGAGTAGATTGAACTCACAAGAGCGTCAGTGCTCCTCCAGTATGCCAGAACAGCACCCGGTCAGTCTCTTTGAATCTTCCCTGACGACTATACGAGAGCAAACCCGCTGCGGCTTTGGCGGTATACACAGGATCGAGCAGTATGCCTTCCGTCTCTGCGAAAAGTTTTTCTGCCTCGCGAGATTCTCTCGTCGGCACCGCATAACCGTCGCCAACAAAGTCATCGTCGACGTGTAACTCGCCCCACGTCGGGGCTTCAGACTTACCCAGAATCGAAAGCATTGGTCCGATCGCCTTGAAGACGTTTTCCTTTATCACGTCAAACGGATCGTCGGCACTGATTCCCAGCAAACGCAAGCTACGATAATTGAACAACCGCCTACCCACTTCCAGCCCAGCCTGAGTGCCGCCGGACGAAGTTGCAAAGACGATCGCGTCAAACTGAAGCCCGAGCTCAAGCTGCTGAATACCAACTTCTTCAAACGCCGCCACCATTCCAAACGATCCAATCTCGTTCGAGGCTCCGAGTGGAATCTGGTAAACGCGCTCGCCGCGCTGCTCCAGCTCTTGCGCGACTTCCTGCATTCTCGACGCTCGCTGATCGCTCGAAGAAACGCGATGCAGTTTCACGTCGAGCAGTTCCGCAATGCGCCAATTCGCGCGTGCAGCTTGCGGATCGCCGCCGCTCAGAATGAGCTCAACCTTCAAACCAAAACGTCTGGCGACGAGCGCCGTTGTTCGTGCCAGGTTAGAAGTGACGGAACCGGTCGTGAGAATCGTCGTGGCGCCAAGCGAAAGCGCGTGCGCCATCACATACTCGAGTTTGCGCAGCTTGTTGCCGCCGCCGAGATAACCCGTCAGATCGTCTCGCTTGATCCAGAGTTGCGGTGCGCCGGGAATTGCCTGCCGCAAACGATCGAGCCGTTCGATCGGCGTGTTGAGATTGATCAACCGCTGTCTTGGTATGTTGGTGAACAGCTCAAGAGCCGAATGATTGTTTGCTGTCTCTCGCTGGATTTTTGTTAATCGCTCGCTTTTCATTTCAATCTTCCTTTGCCTAACTCACTGCATGCTTGCTGTGTATCGAGGCCTGATTCGTCACGTTCCGCGATAAAACAGGCTGCCTTGCACGGATCACTGTCTCCGCGAATCGCTCCATCTCTTCAAGCTGCGGGCTACACTGCAACAGGAGCAGATCGACACCCGCGGCTTCAAACTCCTCGACACGGTCAGCGACCTGCCCCGCCGTGCCGACCAGCCCAGATCTAAGACCACGATTCGACACGCTATAATCCTCAAGCGACACCTTTTGTTCGAGTTTTGTTCCCGAGACCCACTGCTGGTAGTTCTCATACCCTGCCGCAAACTGTTTGACGTTGGTGATGCGCTCGAGCTCGCGTTTCGCTTCCGCCTCGGTGTCGCGCACAATCGCATATGCCGCGACGCCAAACTTCATCGGCGGCAAACCGAGACGCTCGCGACGCTCGGACATGTCGCGGATCTTCTCGCGCACACGCGCCGGCTCGTCACCGTGCATGACGTACGCATCGCACCAGCGTGAGATCAACTCCTTTGCTGCTTCCGACTCACCACCGGCGTAGATTGTTGGCCGTGGTCGCGTCGTCGGCTTCGGTTGCAGGACGGCGTCGTCAACGCGGTAGTACTTTCCCGAAAACGAGAAGTGATCTTCTTCCCAGAGTCGCTCGACGATCTCGAGCCACTCGCGTGTGCGCGCATAACGATCGTCGTGTTGCTCAAACTCGACGCCGTATTTCTTCGCCTCATCGGCCCACCACGAAGAGACAACGTTGAGCGAGAGACGGCCGCTGCCGCCGATGTGATCGATGTTTGCGGCCTGCTTTGCCAGTAGTGCGGGCTGGTGAAATGTCGGTCGCACTGCCACCATCAATTCGAGCGTGTCAGTAACGGCGGCAAGCGCTGCCGCGGTGGACCAGGCGTCGAGCGAAGGAGCTTCGACACCCTTGATGTCGTTGAGATTGAGTTCTGCAACGAGGGTCAGGTCGTAACCAATCTGCTCGCTGCGTCGAGCGAGGCGACTGACGTAGTTCCAACTCGCTTCCATGCCTTCGTCTTCGACGTTTCTCAGCCAACCGCCGAAAACCGGGAGCCAGTAACCGTAGCGCATCGCGTAACCTCCTTCTCGAGAAAGTCGACCAGTCGCGCGTGCGGGTCGAACCCGACGACGCGCGTCGCATCGGCGACAAAGTTTGAGAGTGCGTTGATGTCGTAATAGAGCAGTGAGCCGTCGCGGTCGTCGACGATGTACTCAACGCCGCCGACGTCGATCTGCGCCGCCCGCACGATTCGCTCAACCGATCGGATCACGTCGGACGGCGGCTCGAATGCTTCGACTCGCAAGCCGGATTTTGGTGCATCGACAGGACAGGCGACGCGCGTCAGCTCGACGCCATCGGTGGTTTGGCAAATATCTGCGGGACAGAGATTGAATGTGTCGCCGGTGGTGTAGACCTTGATGCCGTAGAGATACTTGCCGCCGAGTGTTTCAACTCTGGTGATATGTCCGTCGCGCGGCGGAATGAACTCCTGGACGAGGGCTGTTTGATCGATGCCGAGATCGAGCGTGTCGTTCTCGACTGCGTTGACCAGCGATTCTCTCGAATCAAACCGGACGATGCCCGCGCCACTGCCGCCGATGTTTGCTTTGACGACGATCGGAAACCGTAGCCCTTCCGACGCAGCGACGGCGACCGACGGATGATTGATCACGCGTGACTTTGGATAAGGAAGATTGAGCGAGGTGAGCAACGAGAGTTGACGAGCTTTGGATATCTCGACTGCAAAGGCTTGTTGACCGTTGATGACTCTGACGCCAAGCCGTTCGAGATGATCGAGATATTGCAGCGAATAGAAGATTCCGTGGCCGTGGCCGCGCAGGTATGCGGATGGACTCATCCGGTTGAAAACGACCGCGTACGACTTTTCTTCGTCGGGATCGTAGCGGTGACGAGTCGCATCGACGGCCGCATACGGAATTGCTCGTCGATCGAGTTCTGCAAAGAGTGGTCGAAACCAATCGGGATGTTCGTAGTAGATACCCAGTGGTTCTGAGTCGCGCATTTTCTTTCTCCTCGCCGTGGTTCGGTTCAGTCGCAAAGACAAAAAAAGGGCCGCTCGAAATGAGCGGCCCTGGTGAATGCTGATGATTGCTAAAGAATCTACGTCACATACACGTCAGTCCGCTCCCTCGTCGGCATACAACAACAGGTACAAGCGCAGTTGATTGTTTGGTTGGACGTCGCGGACTTCATTCAGCGGCTACAATACGCCCGACGCATTGCGGCTGTCAACGGTATCTGTGTAATCTGTGGATACCTACAACAATGAAAATCAAAGTCACACTTACTTGTCTCATTCTTAGTCTTTTCTTCATCGGATCGACCGCAGCTCAGAATACGAAGCCACCTTCAGGCATTCAGGGAAACTGGGAAAGCGTCTTGAAGGTTGGCGATGTGAAACTTCGCCTAGTCCTCAAAGTCAGCGACGGTCCAAATGGCCAGCTTCAGGCCCTGATGGATAGTCCCGACCAGAACGCGAGCGATCTCGAGGTCGACTCCATCACGCTGCAAAATAATGTGCTGCGCTTTGAAATGAAGAAGCTGTCGATCAGCTATGAAGGCACGCTCAATCCAGCCGCTGCCGAGATTGTTGGCACCTTTACTCAGGCAGGAACATCTTTTCCGCTTATCTTTCGCAAATCGGGAGCGACAATCTCGACTGCGCCGGTAAAACGCGGCAACGTTCAAATGAAGCCGTGTAACAGCCCCACGCTGACCAGCGATGCGCTCTGCGTGAAGTATGAAGTCTTCGAAAACCGTGCCACACGCACGGGCCGGAAAATTCCCCTCAACATAATTCTGCTGCCGGCGAAGAGTCCGAAGCCTGCGCCTGATCCACTCTTTTATCTCGCCGGTGGTCCGGGTGCCGCGGCTACCGGATATGCGGAAGCATCGTTCATGGACGGCCTGCGCCGGAATCGCGACGTCGTGCTCGTCGATCAGCGAGGCACAGGAGAATCGAATCCGCTGAACTGTGCGCCGTTCGGCAGTCGCGAAGATATGCGTGGCTACTTCGGCGAGCAGTTTCCGGTTGAGAAGATTCGCGCGTGCCGCGCTGAGCTCGAGAAAGTTGCGGATCTCAAACTCTACACAACGTCGATCGCCATGGACGATCTCGACGAAGTGCGAGCAGCGCTTGGTTACGATCGCGTCAACGTTTACGGCGGCTCCTACGGCTCGACGACTTCACTCGTTTACTTGCGGCAACATGGCGCTCACGTACGAAGCGTTGCGATCTTCGGCGTCGCACCACCGGCGGCGAAGATTCCGCTTTCGTTCGCCCGCGGCGTGCAGGATGCAGTAAATCGAATGTTCGCCGACTGCGCCGCAGATCAGACGTGCAAGACTGCCTATCCGAGTCTTGAAGCCGACTTCAAGAAGGTGCTGGCACGATTCGACAATGGACCGGTCGAGGTCGACGTAACCAACGTCTATACGCGCAGCACACAAAAAGTCACGGTGACGCGCGATGCGTTTGTCGATGGAATTCGGCAAATGCTTTACATTCCAAATGCTGCGGCCGCCCTGCCGGCTCTGATTCACCTGGGCGCGAATGGCGATCTCGGTGGCTTGGTTGGAACAGCGTTTCAGGTCGTCTCGCAGATCGACGCGAAGATTTCGCGTGGCATGCAGCTATCCGTGATCTGTGCCGAAGACACGCCGTTCATTACTGCCGAAGACATCAAGTCGACAAGCGCGAACAGTTTTTATGGCGACGCGCGCGTGCGGCCCACGATCAAAGCATGTGCTGAGTGGCCGCAGGCAAAGGTCGAAGCCAGTTTTCTCGATCCGGTGAAGAGTGATGTTCCGGTTTTGCTGGTATCGGGTGAGCTTGATCCGGTGACGCCGCCGTGGCTGGCGCAGACCGTTGCGAAGACGCTCTCACGCAGCAAGCTCGTGGTTGTCCCCAATGCGACTCACAATACTTACGAGTGCATCGAGAGCGTGATAGCGGATTTCATCGATAAAGGGACGACGGAAGGATTGGATGTTTCGTGCACCGAGAAGATCCGCCGTCCGCCGTTTCCTGTCCTTCAGAATTAGAAGCATCGCCACAAAAAGGCACAAAAAGGAAAACACTCTTTTTGTGCCTTTTGTGGCCATTGATTAGGCCGCGCGCGGAACGCGCTCCGGCACGCTGTGTGGCACCGCAGGTTTGGCAGCCGCTGAAACATTCCGCAGCTCTCTCCAGTTGAGCGAGATATCGGCAAGCGGAACTGCAAGTGCGAGACAACCCCAGATGATCGCCTGCACGATCTCGACTCCGAGCGTTTCCCAGCCAGTAACTCCCAAAACAAAGCGTCCGGCGATGAAGACAAGCGCAAGCGCGTAGCTGCGCGTGGCCCACTGCCGGTGCAGCGCGATCTTTCGTCTGAACGCAAAGACAAATGCGATTGTAGTTGCGCCCATCAACAGGGCCGCATCCACGATCCCCAGGATCGTAAACGAACGCGGCGCTCCCATGCGCTCCTGGTAATACTGAATGTAAGCACCCATCGGTGCGAGCAGAATTGCGCCGACGACGTAAAGCCGGCCCATGATGCGATGCGCTCTGGTAAAGCGTTTGCGCAAGCGGTCAGAGAATTGTAACGGCGCAAAGAGCAGCACGATCGCGCCGAAGATGCCGTGCGGCAGTAACCACCATTTGAATGGCGCGTAATGTTGCCACACCGGATGTGATGAATCTACGAGAAAGCGTTCATTATGATAAAGAACATAAGTGCTTGCGAGGGCAATTGCAGTAAAGACCACGTACTTCGCGTTGACCTTCATTGGAACTCCTTGTTGGCTCCTTGAGTTATCAAAAACCTCGTCTACTACTAACGCGATTTTCAGTGAGGTTTAGGTCCATCCTGAATCCACAGATTACACAGATTCATTACCTGATCGGCGTATTCTGTGGTTTGTCCTTGACACCAACTTAAATGTAAATAAAATACGGACGTTCGTTTTTATAGGCGGAATGCCAAAACTCAGTCCCAGCGCGATCGAGAAGAACAAAGGTCGGATCGAGGAAGCGGCGAAGAAACTCTTCATCAAGCAGGGGTTTCATGCCACCTCGATGCGCAACATTGCCGCCCGGGCAGGTACCTCGCTCGGCAATGTTTATAACTATTACCGGACCAAAGAAGAGATCCTCGAGTCGATCATCAGCAAGTACCAGACGACCATCGACAGCCGTCTGCGCGCGATCTTCGACGAGATCGACGAGCCACTCAAAGCCGAGTCCCTGGTCCGGTTCGGGCAACAGATCAAGAAGATGGTGAACGACCACCACGACTTCTGGCTGCTGATGTACATCGACGTACTCGAATTCGAGAACCGCCACTTTCGCAAGATGTTTGAAGGGCTGGTTCACAATCTGCGCCGGCGCTTCGCCACGCAGTTTGACGAGTTGAAAAGCTGTGGGGCAGTGCACGTCGACGTCGATCCGGCGGTCGGTTTCACCGCCGTCTATATGCAGTTCTTCAACTACTTTCTGGTTGAGAAGTTGTTTGGCGGCAACCGTCACTTCGGCTTGACTGACGAGCAGGTCATCACGCAGTTGACCGAGATTTATTGTCGCGGGTTGTTGCAAAGCCACAAGACCAAAAAATCGCGCAAGACGGCGCGCTAGTATCCACAGATTACCCAGACTGGTGAATGGAATCTGTGTCATCTGTGGATAAAAAGAAAAACGAACGTTCGTGTTTTTCCGCGACGGCGGTAGTTCAGACTTGTAGGAGGAAGATCATGTTTAGCTCGACTCGAGTGGTTCTCAGTTTTCTATTCATCCTTTTGATGCTGTCGAGTGCTCTTGCTCAGGGTGGCACGGGCCAGTTGAGCGGCAGTGTCGTCGACGCAAACAGCGCTGTCGTCACCGGCGCGAGCGTGAAGCTGACGAGCCTCGTCACCGCACAGGTGCGCGACGCGGTCACCAACGATGCCGGTGATTTCGTGTTTACGCTTCTGCCCGCCGGTACCTACAAGCTGGAGATAACTGCGAATGGCTTCCGCACTGTCGTAGTCGACGAAGTGCGGATCAACGTCACGCAGACTACGACACTTCCGATTCGTCTCGACGCGGCCACCGTCTCCGGAATGGTGACGATTAGTGCCGACGCGCCACTCGTCCAGCAGGAAACGTCGCAAGTCGGCCGTACGATCGAACAGCAGACGATCCGCCAGTTACCGCTGCCGACCAGAAACTTCCAGCAACTGCTGACACTCTCGCCGGGAACTTCTTCGTCAGTCGCCAATAACACGGAGCTCGGACGCGGCGATGCGATCATCTCGGTTAACGGCCAGCGCACGACGAGTAACAACGTCCGCATCAACGGCATCGACGCCAACTCCATCGGCACCAACTCGACGCCAAACATCGCCGTTCCCGCAACCGACACGATCCAGGAATTCATCGTGCAAACAAGTCTCTACGACGCTTCGCAGGGACGTAATGCCGGCGGCAACGTCGAGGCGATCACGAAATCAGGCGAGAACGCATTTCATGGCAACGCTTATTACTTTCTGCGCAACAACGCGCTGAATGCCAACGATTTCTTTTTGAACGCCGCCGGACGCCCCCGACCGGTGTTGAGTCGTAACCAGTTTGGCGGCACTCTCGGTGGCCCAATCGTCAGCGACAAGCTCTTCTTCTTTGGTTCGTATCAGGGCACGCGCGAGCGCAACGGCGCGTCGTTGAATAACAGTTTGATGTTTCCGTTCATTCCTCCGCAGTTGACCGATAACAATCGCACGGCCGCCGGTCTCGCCGCGGCTTTCGGGTTGCCGGTCGCTGCGATCAATCCTGTGATCGTCAACGTTCTTAACGCGAAGTTGCCGAATGGCGCTTTTGCGATTCCGTCCGCGGCGACCGCAAGCGGCTTGACTCCAATCTCGGGCCTTTCTCGTTTTCGTGAAAACCAGTTCAATGCAAACTTCGACTGGCGTCTGAACGACAAGCACACTCTTAGCTGGAAAAACTTCTTCGCCAGCAATCCGACCTTTCAGGCCAACTACAACTTCGCCGGACTCGGCAACGGTGTCACTCAGCTTCCGGGAACCGGTGGCTCGCTCGACATCATTCAGGATCTCAACGCGATCACTGACACGTACGTCTTCAGCCCGAACGTAGTTAACCAGGCACGCTTCGGTTTCAGCCGCCTGCGCGTGACTTCGGTCGCGGAAGAGCCTTTCACGGCATCGCAGTTTGGAATCAACACGCCTTTGAAGAACCTGTTTCCGGGCATGCCGACGTTGACCGTGACTGGCTTGTTTACGCTTGGCTCGTCGCCGTTTGCCGATCAGTCGTCGCGTATCAACGCATTCACCTACGGCGACACGTTGTCGGTCGTGCGAGGTAATCATCGCTTGCGCTTCGGCGGCGAGTATCGTCGTTCCCAGGTCAACTTCTACTTCAACGCGTTCTCGCGCGGCCAGGTGATCTTTTCGAGCTTTAACAACTTCCTGGTTGGCAACGGCGTCTCGATTATTGGCTCGGGTGTGTTTGACCGCGCGCTGCGTATCAACGATTGGAGTGGGTTTGCCCAGGACGACTGGAAGGTTAACTCACGGCTGACGTTGAATCTCGGCGTCCGTTACGACTTTTACGGCTATCCGGTTGATACCCGCGGACGTCTCGTAAACTTCCTGCCCGATCAGTTTCGCCAGGGCACGACCGCGTCGCCCGCTGGTCCACCGAATGGTTTTGTACAGGCCGGTAACGGCACGCTCGCAGGTGTTCCGACAGTTGAAGACACCCTCATTCCGACTGACAAGAACAACTTCGCTCCACGAGTGGGATTTGCTTATCGCTTGAACGATGCGGGCTCACTCGTCGCGCGTGGCGGTTACGGCATTTACTACGACCGTTTCTCGACTCGCTACGCAAACACGCAGTTACTCAACTATCCGTATCTCGCGCTCGCGGTGGGCTTGCCGGGTATCCTGCGAACGATGTCGGATCCGTTCATCCCGGTGCCGCAACCCGGACAGTTTCCAGTTAACCCGACGATTCCTTCGCCACTCGCGCCATTCGCGCCGATTGTTGGTGTGCCTATCAGCGGTATCTTTATCGATCCGAATTTGCGCACGCCGTACATTCACCAGTACAACGCAAACGTGCAGTGGGAGTTTGCGAAAGACTACTTGTTAGAAGTCGGTTACGTTGGTTCGAAGGGAACAAAGCTGCTTCAGGTAATCACACTCAATCAACCCGTGTACAATCGTGCGGCGAACGTGTTTGTGGCTCCGTTTGGCACTGCGCTCTCGACGCAGAAGAACGTTGCGGGCGGAATTCAGCAGGTTCAGTCGAGCTCAAACTCTAAATACAACTCGCTGCAAATCAGCGTTACCAAGCGCTTTAGTCGTGGATTGCAGTTCTTGAGCGCTTACACTTACGGAAAGTCGAACGATTATTATTCCGGCGGCACCATCAACGAATTGTTTGCCGTTGCCGGCGATCAATTCAACTGGAAGACGAATTATGGCCCATCCGATTTCGATCGGCGGCACCGTTTTGTTACCAGCTTTGTTTACGACTTGCCAAAACTCGTTTCCGAAACAAGCTCGGCGCGCTGGCTGCTCAACAACTGGCAGATGAACGGTATTTTGACTTTGCAAACTGGAACTCCCTACTCCATTGTCGACGTCGTCGGCAACAACATCGTCCAGCGTGCGAACCTTGCGCCTGGATTTACCGGTAGTGTCGAGACGAGCGGCAGCACGCAGGCGCGGCTCAACGCGTTCTTCAACACTTCGGCGTTTGTGATTTCGCGGCCGATCGTTGCGGGGACGAATTTGGGAACGCCAAACAACCCGAACTTCGATCCAAACAATCCCTTTGGCAACACGTCGCGCAATTTCCTTTACGGGCCGGGACAAAAGAACATGGACTTCTCGGTCGTGAAGTTTATTCCGATCACCGAGCGTGTTCGCGGCGAGTTTCGGACGGAGTTTTTCAACATCTTCAACTGGGCCAATTTCGCGAATCCGAACAGCAACATCGCAGTGCCGGCGACATTTGGCCGCATCACTGCGACCAGTGCCGGACCGCGTGTGATTCAGTTTGCGTTCAAGGTGAACTTCTAAAAATCGTCGCACTCCAAAATGCCAAAAGTAGCAGTTAACGGTTTGCAGCTTTACTACGAGGTCGAGGGTGATGGCGAGCCGGTAGTTCTGATACCGGGATTTGCGGCAGGTCGTTGGATCTGGTTCAGACAGACCGTCGACCTGTCGCAGAATTTCCGCGTCGTCATTTTCGATCCGCGCGGTGTGTCAGCTTCCGACAAACCTGAAGGTCCGCAGACTATCGGCTTACTCGCCGACGACGTCGCACACTTGTTAGAGACAATCGGGATCACGAGTGCACATATCGTTGGCGCTTCGTTCGGCGGTTTTGTGGCGCAGGAGTTTGCGCTCAAGTATCCGTCGATGACCCGGAAGCTGGTGCTCTGTTGCACGAGTTTTGGTGGACCAAATCACATCATCCCGGCGCCTGAAACGCTCATGGCCCTCGCTTCGACGAAGGGTCTCAATAGTGAAGAGCGGATGCGAGCGAATCTGTTGCTCGCATTCACGCCTGAATTTGTACAGACGCAAGCAGCCGAAGTCGATCAGATTGTTCACCTGCGTGCGACAAACGACGTGCCCGAGCACATTTACCTAAGCCAATTGCAGGCGGCGATGAATTTCAATGTTGAGTCACGACTGTCGGAGATCAAATCTCCGACGCTCGTTTTGAGTGGCGATGCCGACGTGATTGTGCCCGTGCAGAACTCCCGCAACCTGGCGGCAAAGATTCCTAACGCAGAATTGCACATCGTCAAAGGCGGCAGTCACACTTTCTTTATCGAACAAGCACAGGAATTCAATCAGTTAATATCCGCGTTTATCCGTGGCTAAAATGCCTTTTGCAAACATTATCAGTACGGGTATTTACGTTCCTGAAAAGATCGTCACAAATGACGATCTCAGCCGAATTCTCGGCGAAGACATTAACGAATTTGTGACTCGCGTTCTCGGCATCAACGAACGACACGTCTGCGGCGAGAACGAAAGCACTGCCGACCTCGCGACTAACGCCAGCCGTATGGCACTCGAAGCGGCTCGCCTCGACGCGCACGAGTTGGATTTGATCATCCTCGCCACCGACACGCCCGAACAACTTTCACCTGCGACGTCCGTTGTCGTTCAACATCGCCTTGGCGCGTCGAATGCCGGCACGTTCGACGTCAACAGTGCCTGCGCTGGCTTTGTCACGGCGCTTGATACTGCTTCTAAGTTCATCATCGCTGACTCGGCTTATCGAAACGTGCTCGTCGTCGGCGCGTATGCGATGAGTAAGTATCTCGATCTGCACGACAAGAAGACCGCGACGATCTTTGCCGACGGCGCCGGTGCAGTTGTCCTTCAGGCACGAGACGATCGTCCCGGTTTTCTCGCGGGCAAACTACATGCTGACGGCAGCTATCACGATCACATGGGTATTTATGCCGGGGGAACGCGTCTGCCGATTACGAAAGAGATGATCGACGAAGGGATGTGGACCAAGGTGCGCTTCGCGAAGAAGTATCCGGCGGAAGTAAACACGGAGGGTTGGCCGGCAATCGTAAAAGACGTGCTTGTGAAAGCGCGACTCGATCTGAGTGACATCAAGTTGTTTCTTTTCACGCAGGTGAACTTGAGCACGATCAAGGAAGTGATGAGCAAGCTCGAGTTGCCGATGGAGCGCACGCACACGATCATGCACAAGTGGGGTTACACGGGTTCGGCGTGCATTCCGATGGTGCTCCACGATGCTGTCTCGGCCGGCAAGTTGGACCGTGGTGACAATGTGATCATGTGTGCGTCGGGTGGAGGCCTCAATATGGCTTGCGTAGCGTTCAAATGGTAGCCACAAAAAAGCACATAAAGCTCAAAATGATTTATTAAATTCTTCCTTCTGCATTTTGTGCCTCTTTGTGGCCAAAAACAGTTTATGAAATATCCGACTGTCTATTCGCTGTTTGTCGATCGCGTGAAGAAGTATGCGGGCGAATCGAAAGATGTTTTTTACTTTCGGGCGCAGGATCGCTGGCAGGGGATTTCGTGGCGGAGGTTTGAGGGGGAGGCGTTTGATTTTGCCACGGCGCTGTTATCGCTTGGGTTGAAGCGCGGTGGGTCAGTTTGCATTTTGATGGGGAACGTTCCCGAGTGGCCCATCAGCGATATTGGAACAATCATGGCCGGTGGAGTCGGTGTTGGGCTTTATCCGACGAGCTCCGCGGAGCAGGTTGCCTACATCATCAATCACTCGGATGCCGAGTTTGTACTCGTTGATTCACGCGAGCAACTAGAGAAAGTGCTTGGCGTACGCGATCAGCTTGCAAAGGTTCGGCACATCATCGTGCTCGATGCTGAGACGAGTGGAGACGTAATCAATTATCGCGACCTGATTGCGCGTGGACACGCAGAACGATCGCGTTTCGCCGCGTCGCTGAAAGAACGTGCTGAAGGCGCAAGCGTCGACGACATCGCGATCATGGTCTACACGTCGGGCACGACCGGGCCACCGAAGGGCGCGTGTCTGAATCATCGATATATCATCAATAGTGTGGAGTCGCTGCGCCAGACGATTCCGATTTACGACACCGACGTATCATTTTCCTATCTTCCGTTTTGTCACGTGGCCGAGCGGATCTCCGGTCTTTACAACCGTCTTTACGCAGGAGCTTCGGCTTACTTTGTCGACGACCTCACACGTCTCGGCGAGTACATGCTCGAGGTTAAGCCGACTGTGTTTGCCAGTTTGCCCCGGTTTTTTGAAAAGATTCACACACTAGCCGTTACGGAGAAGTCGACGCGAGTTAAGGATTACTTTGGCGGCCAAATTCGACTGGCCACCTCGGGCGGCGCGCCTTTGCCGCTCGAAGTTGCCGAGTTCTTTGCTGCAGCAGGCCTGCCGATCCTGCAAGCCTACGGACTTACCGAGAACGTCTGCGTCGCTTTCAATCGTCCTGACAATTACAAATTCGGCACGGTTGGACCACCGATGCCGGGCTGTGAAGTTCGCCTCGCAGACGACAATGAAATCCTCGTGCGTAGCGAGATGATGTTTAGTGGTTATTACAAAGCGCCGGAAGAGACGGCGAAGGTATTTTCCGATGGCTGGTTGTTGACCGGCGACCTCGGGGAATTCGACCACGACGGTTTTCTGAAGATCATCGGTCGCAAGAAAGAACTGATCGTAACTTCGACCGGAAAGAAAGTCTCGCCCGCGTTGCTTGAGAACATGTTGAAAGAGCATCACTCGATCAGCCAGGCGATGGTTTACGGTGAAGGGAAGAGTTACCTCGTCGCCCTCATCACTCTGAATACGCCTGAGACACGCGAAACAATTCAATCAATTATCGAGAGGGTAAATCGCCGTGTTTCGTCTACTGAAGCGATCAAACGTTTTGCGATACTCGATCGCGATTTTGAGATCGCACGAGATGAGATCACACCGACAGGGAAGTTAAAGCGTGACGTAATTACGAAGGAATTTCGCAACGTGATTGATGAACTTTATTTAGCCACGGATGAACACAGATGAAAACACGGATTTGGTTGCTGATTGCGATTACGTTTTGCATGGCGAGTCTCGCGAATGCGCAGACTGCCAAAGAGACTACCGTTTTTGGTCAGAAGATTCATTACGTTGAAGCGGGGTCGGGGCCGACCGTAATTCTTCTTCACGGGCTTGGTGGTTCTACGCAGGTGTGGCAACTGAATATCGCCGCGCTGGCTGAGAAGTATCACGTGGTTGTGCCCGATCAAATCGGTTTCGGAAAGTCGGACAAGCCGCTCGTGAATTATCGCATCCGTACGTATGTCGACTTTCTCGATCAGTTTTGTAAACAACTGAAGATTGAGCGTGCGTCCCTCGTTGGTAATTCGATGGGTGGCTGGATCGCGGCGGCATTCACCGCTTCGTTTCCGGATCGCGTCGACAAGCTTGTGCTCGTCGATGCGGCTGGTCATGCGCCGCCAAAGGATTTCGATACGCGTGTGTTTTATGGTCTGAATCCGACGACGCGTGACGGCATGAAGGTTTTGGTAGCGAAGGTTTTTTACAATAAGCTGTTCTTGACTGATGCCGCTATAGACCAGGCGATTGCAACTCGTCTTGCCGCCGGCGACGGCTACACCATCAACAGCATTACCGAGTCGATCATCCGCGGCGAAGACTATCTCGACGACACCGTCAAAACCATCAAGCGTCCAACATTGCTTATCTGGGGAAAGCAGGACGGCCTGGTGGCTGTGGCTGAAGGCGAACTCTTCAAGAAAGACATTGCCGGCTCGCAGCTCGTTGTCTTCGACCAGTGTGGTCACATGCCACAAATTGAGAAACCGGCGGAATTCAACGCGGCCGTGATCAAATTCCTCGGCGAAGGCGCGAATTGAGATGAACTTCAACGTCGGCGATAGTGCCGAAATCACGAAGACAATCGAGCAATCCGCCATCAACGCATTCGCCGACGCAACCGGCGATCACAATCCGGTACACGTCGATGAAGCGTTTGCGCAAACGACTCGTTTCGGGCGAACGATTGCGCACGGAATGTTGGGCGCGTCGCTCATCTCTGCAGTGCTTGCCAACAAGCTGCCAGGCGCCGGAAGCATTTATCTCGGCCAAACACTTCAATTCGTCGCGCCGGTTTTTCCGGGAGACGAGATCACAGCCCGAGTGACTGTGAAAGAGGTTCGCGAAAATAAGCCGATCCTCAAACTCGAGACAATTTGTATCAACCAGCGCGGAGAAGTTGTGATCCGCGGTGAGGCAACCGTTTTGAGCCGCGGATAAATACCGATGAAGACGGAAGTGAAGCCTTATTCCTGGTATGCGCTTGGGTTGCTGACGCTCGTCTATGTCTTCAACTACCTCGACCGCACCATCATCTACATCCTGCTGCCACTCATTAAGAAGGAGATGGCGTTTACTGATCTTCAGTTAGCCCTCCTCGGCAGTATGTCGTTTGTCATCTTCTTCACGGTGCTCGGAATTCCATTCGGCCGTCTCGCCGATCGCGTCGTGAGAAAAAACATGATCGCGGTCGGGCTCGCCGTGTGGAGTATCTTCTCGGGTCTGACCGGATTTGCCAGCGGCTTCTGGTCGTTGTTGATCTGCCGGATGATGGTTGGCGTTGGCGAGGCGACTCTTGGACCAGCAGCGCTCTCATTGTTGAGCGACTACTTTCCGCCACGCGTGCGAGCGACTGTGCAGGCTGTCTACTCTTCCGGGATTGCGATCGGCGCGGGTCTCGCTTTCTTTCTTGGTGGCTGGCTGGGCCAGTACTACGGTTGGCGTGTCGCATTTTACGCGCTTGGTTTTCCGGGACTCGCGATCGCGATTCTTGTCTATCTGCTACGAGAGGAACCCCGCGGCCGGACCGAAGTCGCCACCACGAAATACACCGCACACGACTGGAAGATTCTCTTCAACTCGGTGCCTCTGCGATATCACTATCTTGGCTACGGCTGTTTCGGTCTCGCCGCAAACAATCTTTCGTTTTGGGGCGCCACGTTTGTCACGCGTGTTTACAAACTGGATCTCCTGACGATTGGTTTTTATGGCGGAGTGCTGACGCTGATCGCAGGCGTGCCAGGAACGATTCTGGGCGGTTATCTTGCCGACAGGTTCAAACGGTTCGGACGCGGTGGACGCATGTTGTTTGGCGCTCTGGCGGCGTTGATCGCCGTGCCGTTCTGGTTGTTGTTTATTTTCTCGGGAAATCTGTTGCTGTTGTTGATTGCGAATCTCGTCTTGTTGGCGCTCTCGCTCGTTTGGCTGGGGCCAGCCGCGGCGGATGTGCACGACATCGCCGGGCCGGAGCTGCGTGGACTCGGAATTGGTGTTTACTTCTTCGCCGTCATCATTGCGTACGGCATCGGTTCGCTCATCATCGGCCAGCTGAACGACTGGCTCGGCGCGACGACTAATCCTCTCAACATGCGCTACTCGATGTTACTCTGCCCGCTCGCGTGTCTCATCGCAGCTCTCAGTCTTTTCCTCGGCTACCGATCGAGAAGGTTTGAAAGATGACTCAGAACGTACTGT
>DASWUM010000059.1:0-9241 GCA_036401595.1 Pyrinomonadaceae bacterium | reverse complement strand
CTGACCCACCCGCTACCGCGGGCGGTACTGACCCCTTCCAACTTGGGTTGTGATCTCTTAATTCCAGTTGACCTTCACGCAGCGACCGGCACGCGGTGCGAATACGCGACCGCGGGAAAGAATCGGACGTCGCGGTTGATTTCGAAAACAGTATTGAGTCGCGTGATTTCGAAAAGCTGGTACAGGCGTCTACTCACATTAATTAATTCCAGATGAATTCCTTGGGCACTCGTCTGTTCACGCAACTGTAACAACACGCCCAGCCCGTGGGCATCCACGTTCGTTACGTTTGCTAAATCGAGAACGATATCGCTGATGTCGGATGCTAACTGCACGGCGCCGCGCAGAGTCTCTGCTTCACCATTAACAATTTGCCCTTCGAGCGAAAGAACTTCAACGGCGTGCAATTTTTTGGCGTGTACCTTCAACATAAATCCCCCAGTTTCGTAGCCAATTGATACGCTGCTTGTAGCGCAGCTAGAAGTAATTCCACTTAGTAGACGTTTAGGTTCCACTTTTGTTAACTGACCACTGCCAGTTTTGGTGGAGCCCGTTGAGATAACACCGCCAGCCCTTAATTTTGTTCATCTTTTTTGGTACTGTCATGGCCAAATGTTTCGCTGTGCAATCTTTGTGCTTCTTGTGTCCCTCTGTTCGGCCGTCAATGCACAAGATGTCGCCCCAACTCAGGACGTTCCGGTCCAAATCCGTCTCAAACCCGACAAGAACACGATCATGCTCGGGGAACCTTTGTTTATTTCATTCGAAGTAACGAATCTGTCCGGAGAGAAGTTATGTCTGGGCATTGGCGGCGACTATCGCAACCGATTTGGCAGGCCTGACAGTTACAAGGTAACGGTTCGAAATGCTGAGGGCGCAGAACTTCCCCAAATCGAGGTGGACGGTGGGGGCGGCTTTATCGGTTGTGGTTCTATGGACTCGGGCGACACATATACGGTGCGACTTTTTCTTTCGCACTGGGCCAATATTGAGCGCACCGGTACTTATCAGATCAATGTAAAAAGGGCCATGGGCTTTAGTAATTACGAGGCTTCTGATACCGGACCACGCAACTATTCGATGCAGGCCGATGTCAACGCCGAGTTCGTGGTGGTGCCTTACGACGAAAACAAAATGGGAGGAATCATTAGTTCACTCGGCAGCATCATGCTTGATCTGAGCGATCCCAGGGCGGCAGAGTCAGCACAGGCCCTCGCTTCTATCAGAGATAAAAGAGTGATCACTTATTTTGCAGAAGCACTCCGCAAGTTAGCCGACTCTGTACACGATTGGGAGTTCACCGAACGAGGAATGAGATCTCGAGCGATAGCGGTACTCGGCAGGTATGACGATGATCGGGCAATTCAAGCCCTTCAGGAAGCAATGGACAGTTCCAGTGATGATACGCGATGGAACGTTGCCGATGCTTTTGCTGATAGTCCTCATAAATCAGCAATGAAACTGCTCTTGAAAATGCAGGATGATCGCGACGCGGATGTTCGACGAAATGTGGCGTACGGTCTGGTCAAAAATAATTCCAGGGAATCGCTGGCGGCCCTCCGGAAATTGCTCAAAGACGAGAACGAAGGCGTTAGAAACGCAGCGCAAGATAGTATTAATAAGATTAGCCACTAAGCCGATCAACCAATCATCTTAGGATTGCTGAGAATTAATTGTCACAATAGTTATCCCTCACGGTGTTTTCATTAGTGAGTAATTCCGCCAAAAACTAGCCCGACCTGACAACTGGAGAAACGGTTATGACGAGCGTATCTCAGGATGTGCGCTATAGCCTCCGCATGCTGCTAAAGCACAAGGGTTTTACGATCGTTTCCGCGCTGACGCTTGCTCTCGGTATCGGTATCAATACGGCCATGTTCAGCGTGCTGAATACGTTCCTGTTTGGCGCGTTGCCATACCCGCAGTCTGAGCGATTGATCAGAGTCTGGCGCACGTCGCCCCATTCACAAAGTTGGCCATTTTCAGCCGGAAATTTCTTTGATCAGGCCGCCCAGAATACGGTCTTTGAGAAGATGTCTGCTTACAACTTTGTCAGCCGCAATCTCACCGAACAGGGCCAGACAGCGGAACGTCTTCTCAGCCTTGCGGGCACTGCCGATTTCTTTCCGATATTGGGAGTGCAGCCGGCCCACGGCCGGGTCTTCAAGCCGGAAGAATTCGAGGCTGGCGCCGATAACGTCATCGTCCTGAGTGATCGTTTTTGGGCGCGGCGATTTGGAAGCGATCCGGGCGTTGTCGGCCGGCGAATTCAGCTCGACGGAAAAACCGTAGAGATCATAGGCGTGATGCCATCCGGGTTTGAGCACCCGATACTTTGGGGGCCCGTCGATATTTGGCAGCCGCTGGCTTTCACTCCTGAAGGAAAAACCAATCGCGGTACCAATTATCTCTCCTCATTCGGTCGACTGAAGCCCGGCGTCACAATCCAGCAGGCCGAGCAGAGCATGATTACGCTCGCTGCAAATATCGGCAAGCAGAACTCGTCGAATGAAGGCGAGAGCATTCGACTCGAACCGCTACAGCGATCTATGTCCGACGATATCGGCAGAACCGTTATGTGGTTCACGTTTGGGCTTGCGGGTTTTGTGTTGCTGATTGCGTGTGCAAACCTCGCAAATCTTCAACTCGTGCGCACTGCGGGGCGGGCACGCGAATTGGCGGTTCGTGCGGC
Organism: Pyrinomonadaceae bacterium; assembly: GCA_036401595.1. Classification (GTDB taxonomy): domain Bacteria; phylum Acidobacteriota; class Blastocatellia; order Pyrinomonadales; family Pyrinomonadaceae; genus PSRF01. The sequence continues at coordinate 6,549 of DASWUM010000059.1, read as the reverse complement.
GCTTGGAGCGGGACGCTGGCGACTGCTCAGACATTCGTTTACCGAGAGCATCATTGTTGCGCTGATTGGCGGCGCGATTAGTTTGGGCATTGCCCTCGCAGCGGTTCGTTTCATCAGTGCTCGCATGTTTACTGACTTGCCCGGCGCGAGCGTGCAACTCGATTACAAAGTGTTTGCTTTTGCCCTCCTGGTCTCGCTCTTGACGGGAGTCATATTCGGGACCGTTCCTGCGTGGTTAGCCTCGCGCGCGGATGTGAATCTGGCGCTGCGTGAGAACTCGCGTGGTAACACCGCGGGACGATCGCAACATCGTTTGCGACACACGTTGATTGTCGGTGAAGTGGCATTTGCCCTCGTGTTGCTCGCAGCCGCTGGATTGTTCCTGCGGGGTTTGCAACGCTTCATCAATGCCGATCCGGGTTGGCAAGTTGATGGCCTCGTGACGGCGCAGATGAGTCTGCGGGGAGAGAAGTACACCGACGACAAGCAACGAGTTGTTTTTTTGACGGCGCTGGAAAATCGTCTGCGTGCGCTGCCCGGTGTCGAGCACGCTGCGATTGGCAGTTCTCAGATGGTGTTTGGCTTCAACAGCAGCAGTTCGTTTTTGGTTGAAGGTCGACCCGAGCCGCCGCCGGACAAGTATCCGGAGATGTTTTACGAACCGATCAGCAGCGACTACTTCGCAACACTCGGCGCGCGCTTAAAACAAGGACGAACCTTCAACACGGCTGATACGTCCGATCACCCAAACGTCGTCATCATCAATGAAACAACCGCGCGTACTTTCTGGCCCAACGAAAATCCAATTGGAAAACGTGTCAGTAGTACCGGGAAAAAAAAAGACTTCTACGAAGTTGTCGGCGTAGTTAATGACCTCGCGTTTCCGGGTGATCTGGGAGAGCCGTACACACGCTACGAAGCGTTCCTGCCCATGACCCAAGCTGCGCCTGCGTATCTCACGCTCGTATTGCGAACTTCCTCGAGTCCTGAAGGGATGGGGAACAGTCTTCGCAGTGCGATTGCCGGATTGGATCCGGAGTTACCGGTCTACCGCATTCGCACGGCGCGAGCAACTGTGAATTCGGGACTGGGCAACATTTCGCTGCTGGGAAGTTTATTGGGAGCGTTTGCCACGATTGGTGTGATCCTGGCGGCGATTGGAATCTACGGTGTTGTCTCGTACACAGTGGTCCAACGTACGGGCGAGCTAGGTATTCGCATGGCGCTCGGCGCTCAGTCTCGCGATGTTATGTGGCTGGTGCTGGGCAAAGGCGCAGTGCTGGTCGCGATGGGAGCGTTGTTAGGCGGCGCAGGCGCCTACGCCGTGTCGCGGTTGTTGGTTTCACTCATTCCATCACTACCGACGCGCGATCCATTAATTCTGCCACTCGCTACTCTGGCTCTGATCGCAGTTGCGCTCGTGGCCTGTTACATCCCGGCCCTTCGTGCAACCCGCGTCGATCCGCTGGTAGCGCTGCGCTCGGATTAGAACTTAGACACGGATTCATCCGTGAAAATCCGTGGCTAAAACCGCTTCAGAACCTACGTCGGGGAAGGAGCCGCGACCGAAGAAGACGTGTCGCGCGATTCGATTGACTAGCGGGAAGCGGAGGACAGTGCAGCCGAGCTCGATCAGTTGACGCTGATTCAGATTCGCGGCAATGCGACGCGCCCACAAACGCGACGCAAATCTGGCGCGGAATAATTCTCCCGAATAAGCGCTCAAGACCTGCGGATCACCACTCGACAAATATTCACTCACGACCTGCGCTGCGAACGCAGATAGACGCATGCAGGGATCGAGTCCGCCGGCAGTGAGCGGTGAGACAGCGCCCGCGGCATCGCCGAGCAGCAGTCCGTTGCTGTTTGCGATGTTTCGCAGCACGCCACCTACCGGAATGTATCCAGCACGGCGTTCGATCTGTTTCGCGTGTCTGAGATCAATTATGTGGGCAACACGCGAGCGGAATGTTTCCAGCGCCGCATTGGGATCGAAGTTCGCTGAATAACCGCCAACGCCGAGATGCGCTTCTTCACCGTCGTGCGCAATCCAGGCAATGTAACCAGGGGCGAGCTCGGGATCGAGAAAGCAAAGCAGACGCGGTGGACCATCGAGGACAGCGCCTTCATAAACACTTTCAACGCCGACAATCCATTCTCGATTCTGGTCGAGTTGTAAATCGCGACCGACGCGAGAACGTGCGCCGTCAGCGCCAATCAGGTAGCGAGTAGTGACTTCGTCGTCGCCAAGGCGGACCGTCAACTTACCATTCGTCGAGACATATCCGAGATAACTTGTTTCCGGGAGCCACTCGACTCCGGCATGAAGACACTGCTGCAAGTAACGCTGGTAGAGTTGGCCCATGCGTCCGATGCGAAACTCGTCGTACTCGCTGACAAACTCCATCGAACGTAGAGCCGGTGAATAGAGCGTGACGTGTTTGATGGCTGGCCCTAAACAGTCGTCGGGGATGTCGAAATCGAGGAGCGTGCGCCGTACAAAGATTCCGGTGGTGTGAATCTTCTGATCGAGTGTGTTCTTGCGGTCGACGAGCAGGACGCGCAAGCCTTTCCGTCCGAGCAGGCGAGCACATTGCAGACCAGCAAGACCAGCGCCGATGATGGTTACGTCGTAATTGCCCATAAAGTAAGCCTCAAAGCCCTTTGCCTCGCAAAGTCACAGACGAGGAGAGGTTACGCCTGTCGCGGGACTTCGGTCAAGTGCTTTATGAGGTAAAGAGAGGACCTCTGCTTTTAAGAACGCCTAAACCTTTGCGGGCCAGAAGGCGAAGGCGACGGCACCGATCAACAGCGCGTATGAGACGAGATTGTTCCAGCGTATCGGCTCTCGGAAAACGAGAAATACAAACACCGTGAACACGAACAAGGTGATGCACTCCTGCATGATCTTGAGTTGGGTCAGGCTGAAGTAGTTTGCACCGATGCGATTGGCCGGCACTTGAAACACATACTCAAAAAAAGCTATGCCCCAACTGGCGGCGATTGCCGCAAGCAGCGGAGCCTTCTTGAATTTGAGATGGCCGTACCACGCAACGGTCATGAACACATTGGAGATGATGAGCAGTAAGACTGTTTTCAGTTGCATGCTTGATTCGCGAGGCGGGTACTAAAGCTTGGGCACCTTGATCCAGTCCATCGCGCTTCCGATGCGACTGCTCTTTAGATCACGAACGCCGACTCGAACCTGGTAGAGACCGCCGGGCACGAGTGTAGTGAAGCGGTAAATTGAGCGTGACCGTTTATCCGCAGAAGCCTTTGCCGGCGTGCTCTGTGGGAAGATTCGCAGGCGTCCGACAAAGCTATTAATCGGTTTGCCTTTGTCGTCGTAAAGAATGCCACCGACGTCAACATCCGCCGCGAGCTTTCCATCGATCGGCTCAAACGTCAGCGCCGTTTCGTCTATCGAGAGTGTCGCGACGACGCGTGTGCCGATACCCGGCATTTGTACAAAACGGAGATCGACTGCAGCCGGAACTTCGCGTTGTGAAACAGGCGCATCGATCACGAGACGCATGTCATCTTCACGGGCTTTAGTCGGATCCTTGTCGGGCTTTCTCTTGGTGTTCAGTAACGGCAGCGCTGCAGATTTGAAATAGGTTGTACGCACGCGAACTTTGAGATCCGGACGGCCGATGATGCTGACGTCGATGTCTTTGAACTTCCCTCGCTTCTGTTCGTCATTATCAGGTTTCCAGGCGATCAAATAGTAGTTTGACGTTTCGTCGACTACGCTTTCAACCCACTCGGACATAGGGCGGTTCGTGTTACGAAACGCCTGGCCGCCAGTGTCTTTGGCGAGTGCATTAAGACCGTCCTGTGAAGCTGAGATCTCTCCGATCCCAGCGCCGACCAGCATTCCTTTCGAGTCGAGTGGTTTGTTATTGGTTACATCGATAGCGTCGCCAATGATGCCACGCGCATCGAGCGTGTAGATCACAACGCCTGCGCGCCCGGCTGCGTCAGTTACTCTCTTGATCCTGTCGATCGAGCCTGTCTTGGTATCGTTTAGATAGAACCCATCGGAAATTACAAACACCAGTTTGCGTCCCGCCAACTGAGCCGCAGTACGCATCAGACCTTCGAGAAGCCGGAGGGTGTTGTCTGTTGCCGGAGCAGACTCCACGGCGATTTGCTGTGCGCGATTTTTGACTATCTGTTTTGCGCCCTGAGGGGTGACAGTACAAATCATCGAGTTAGCGGCACGAAAACAGCTTTGTCTTTGGACCTCCTGAATGTAGTAAATCAGTGCCTGCTCATCACCTTCGCGGATCTTCATCGCGAGGTATTCAGACATCGGAGGTCTCTCCATATCGGTTTTTGTGTTTGTGCGGTAATTCAAACGGGCGACGGCTGATCGCAGCGCTTCCTTATCAGATGTGAACTGTTGCAGGAACCCAATCTGTCCGCTGGGCGAAGTGATGGCGACCAGATCGTTCTCGCCGACGCCGTTAATAAAGTCGAGCAATGCCTTTCGTGTACGCACCAGACTGTCTGGCGCAAGGTGTAAATCATCGACGAAGAAAATGACGGAGCGTCGTTGTGCGTCGGGCTTCGGCGCATTAGTTTTGGTTGTGTCGACGGTGACGGGCTGATCGGACTTTACTTCCTCGCGCTGACTGCTGTAACCACCCGACCGCTTCGCTTCGAAAAACGAAATCTCCCGCGGCGACTTGTTGATCTTTAACTGAAACTGTTCCGGTTTTAGGCCTCCGACGAAGCGCCCGTTCTTGTCGAACACCATCACGTCGGTTTGTACCAGTGACGTCTCAAACTTGATTACGTCCTGCGTGTCGCCGCTCTGTTCGGGCTTCTCAGGCTTCGTTTGAGCGAAGGAGATGGCGGGCACTAGCAGTATGAAGGCTAGAAATAGAAGAGAAGTTTTAAAACTGGACATGATTGGTCGTCCTCACTTGAAGCGATGTGAATAATAGCACCGCTTTGGTGGTTAACAGGAAGCTTTTGTCGGCTAAATCCATCCTGATTCAAATGTTGCTTAGCACTTCGGCAAGTCGACGTGTGGCGCGCCAGATTTCTCTCGGTTTGTAACCGGTGTAGCCGAGTCTCAAGGCTCCTCGTTTGTGAGGTACGATGCAGTAAGCTGAGAGTGGTGTGACTTCGATGCCCGCGTCCGTAGCAGCACGGAACGCGACTTGGTCGTCGACTTGTTTCGGGAGCCATCCCAAAAGATGCATGCCTGCATTGCTCGGACTCACCTCGAGCAGCCCTTGTAGCTCACTCCTGGCGGCTTTCACTAGCGCCTGTTGCCGCTCTGCGTAGAGCACTCGCATGCGCCTGATATGCCGTGCGAAGTGTCCCTCACTGATGAAATCTGCGAGTACAGCTTGTTCCAAAGTCGGCGATTGATGTCCGCCAAGACGACGTGCGCTCAACAGGGCATCGAACAAATCAGGCGGCGCAATGATGTAACCGAGGCGAATCGATGGAAACAGCACCTTGCTCAGAGTGCCGATGTAGATCACACGTTGCTCGTTGTCCAAACCTTGCAGTGCCGCAAGGGGACGGCCGACGTAACGAAACTCGCTGTCGTAGTCGTCTTCGATTACCCATGAACCGCTTCGAGCCGCAAGCTTCACGAGAGCGAGTCTGCGGCTAAGGCTCAACGTGCTCCCGAGTGGATATTGATGTGAAGGCGTGACGTAGACGAGTCGCGGATCGGGACAACGTTCCAGACCCGATGCGATGTTTATACCGTCGGCATCAACCGGCACCGGAGTCAGAGCAGCGCCCGCGGCCATGAACGAGGCCCTCGCACCGAGGAAGCCGGGATCTTCCATCCAGACTTTGTCACCGGGTTTGAGAACGGTGCGAATCACGATCTCGAGTGCGTGTTGCGAACCGGAGGTGATGATCAATTGTTCCGGAACGCAGCGGACGGCGCGAGTCGTCGAAACGTAAGCAGCGATGGCTTTTCTGAGCGGTAAGTAACCAGCGGAGTCACTGTACTGGAGCATCTCGCCGGTCCCATTGGACCAACGTCGGGTGAGCAATCGTCCCCAGAGTTTGTGTGGAAACGCGTCGAGTGCTGGTGTACCGGTGCGAAACGGGCGCGGAGGTCCGGAGTAATTCGCAACGCTTACATGCCTGAAGCTTGCGACGCTTGACAAGGATGGGCCGTGGCGTTTCGAACGTGCTCGAGCCGGCTGTTCGTTTACAGAGAGTAAGTCGTCGGGTAGTTGGTGGGAAACATAAGTGCCGTCACCGACGCGTCTTTCCAGATAGCTCTCGGCGTAGAGTTGATCGAATGTGTTGAGGACGGTGTTACGAGCGATGTTCAGCTCGCTGGCAAGTTCGCGTGTTGACGGGAGCCGCGTGCCGGGAGCAAGACGTCCCGAGAGGATGGCGTTGCGAAGTTGATCGTAGAGCTGGCGATAGAGCGCAATTGATGACGATCTATCCAGCGCAATCGCGGCGTGCGGAAGCGACGTAGCAATTTTACTCATAATTGATTTTGATCCTCGGAACGTACTGCACGGGCGGCCCTCCGTGGCCGCCCTCGTTCCGAACTTG
>DASWUM010000058.1:0-38676 GCA_036401595.1 Pyrinomonadaceae bacterium | reverse complement strand
ACTTGTTGGCGCTTTGGTAAGCCATAGCTGAGAACTAATACCAAAGCGCCAACAAGTTGGCGCACTCCAAGGAGGCCCCTCATTTTGCAATTCGTCTAGTTCTCAGACCGTCGGTCCGGGTTCTAGACAAATCCCGCCGCGTTAAACCTCGAAACACGCCGTTTTCCTCAACTTTCCTGGCGGCCCTGAAATTGCACTATAACTCTTACCTTTATGTCCTGAAATGGCGAGAGCCTGAAAAGGGTCGGTTAGACCTTTAACCTTCGAGACGCTCGCTTCCGTCACTGGGCCTCCCCAGAAATGCTTTATCGCTGGAGTTTCCCGGGTATTAGCAATGTCTTTGTATTGGATAAAGACAACCGAAAAGGTGGGACTAGCGAATTCTCCCAAGTTCGTTAGTTAGGTCAGTCAACTATATGAACGTATTGTTCCCTCAGGTCTTCAGTACCAGACTCGCACAAAGATGCCGGCGTGTTGTCGGCGCCTTCTTAGTCCTGTGCGTGATCTCGTTTGCCGCGGTGCCCGCGTTTGCCGATCCCGTCAGAATCAATCAGGTCATTCAAACGATTAACAGTTCCAAAGGTACTCCCGATCTAAGACTCAACTCGTTAATCACGCAGCAAGATCCGAAAGGTGAAAAGGGATCCACCCTGACTGGACCACATACCGATAACGCCGGAACACAAGCTCCGAAGACGGATACAGTCACTTCCGGAGTCGTTGTTACCGGTGAAGGACAGCGTCTTGGTGTTGAGGTTTTTGAAGAAGCCGAAGTCGAAGGCACGATTTGCGACTGTGGTGAGCTCCTGATCGCAGGAGGCATTCCGAAGTGGCCGTTCCTGTTCCTGGCAGCAGTCCCGCTCGTCTTCATTCACCATTGCGATGATTGCGACACGCCCGAGACGAACCCGACTCCAACTCCGACGCCTACGCCTACGCCGACACCGACACCGACTCCAACGCCGACTCCGCAGGTTCCAGAGCCTGCCTCCCTGGTGTTGCTGGGAACGGGTCTGATGGCGTTTGGTGCAGGTTTGAGGCGACGTTACTCAAAGACAAAAGCAGTCGAGCAGATAGAGGAGGAGGAATAAGACATGTCAATACGTAAATTCATCCTCAGCCTTGCGGTTCTGCTTGCATTTGTATTCTTTGCAGTTCAAACGTCGACTGTCTCGGCAAAACCAAAGAAAGCAAAGAACGGCACCATAAAGATTCTAACGAACCCGGGTGGACTGTTACTGACGATTGATGGAAAAGCTCGCGGCGAGACGCTGACTGAATATCGCGCGATCGATCTCGACCCGGGTGTCCACAATGTTCAGGTCACTTTGCCGAACGGTCAGTTCTGGATTCGCGAAATCGATCTACCGGCAGGACGCATCAAGTGTGTGGTGGTGAATTACAAACCGCTGCCGCCGCTGCCAAAGTCGCCCTGCCCGTTCCCGCTGAATGTCTCTGCACCGAAGCAGGTGACTGAAGGCGAGATCATTACGTACACGGCTGACGTTGCGTACACCGGCAGCGCTCCAATCAAGTATAAGTGGAACGTTTCGCCGTCGAGTGCGCGCGTGATCAGTGGTCTTGGTACGTCGACCTTGAATGTCGACTCCACCGGACTTGGCGGACAACGCATCACGGCGACTTTGACTGCCGACGATGGCTCTCCCGATCCGGCGTGTGCTCAAACGGTTCAGGCAGTGTCGGTCATTGCGCCAATTGAGAAGAAGGTGATTGTTGCGCGCGAGTTTGACGAGTGTAACAACTGCACCTTCGACGATCAGAAAGCACGTCTCGACAACCTCGCAGTTGAGCTGCAAAACGATCCGTCGACACGCGGTTATATCATCGCCTACGGTGGACGAATGAGTCCGTTAGGCCAGGTCGAGAAGCTCATGACGCGGGCGCGCGACTATCTCGTCACGCAACGCGGTATTGATGCTTCGCGTCTCGTAATCGTCAACGGTGGTTTCCGCGAAGAAGACAGCGTTGAGCTCTGGATCGTTCCGAGTGGTGCGGCAGCACCGCAACCGACACCGACCGTTCAGGCCGGTGAAGTCAATCCAGGTAAGCGTCGTCGTCCCTAAAATACTTTCGCCACAGATTTTCACGGATCATCTAAATCCGTGTTAATCTGTGGCTGTCCCCGTTCGATCCCTCCAAAAAGCCCCCCGGCTTACTTTCTCTTCAAAAATTTAAGGAGGAGCCCTTCATGGCCGAAGAAGGTGGAGGTGGCGCCGGCAGTGTCGGAGTCGTCGCGATACTTGTGATATTTGTGCTCGTGATTTTAATCGGGTTGTATATGTTTAGAGGCCGAATATTTGGAGGCGGCGGAAGTCAGAAAATCGACGTCAACATTCAAACACCGAGCAAGTAACAGCCACAAAAAGGCACGTAAAGCACAAAACTGATTTTGATTAATCTGTTTGTGCTTTTTGTGCCTCTTTGTGGCTTAATGTATTCGTGCCTGCACCAAATATCGACACCATCGTTTCTCTCGCCAAGCGGCGAGGTTTTGTCTTTCCCTCTTCGGAAGTTTACGGCGGCCTCGGCAGCGCCTGGGACTATGGTCCACTCGGCGTCGAGCTTTGCAACAACGTGAAGCAATCGTGGTGGCGCTGGCTCGTCTACGAACGCGACGACATCGAAGGAGTTGATTCTTCCATCATTCTCAATCGCCTTGTTTGGAAGTATTCGGGTCATGAAGCAACTTTCAACGACTGGTTAATTGACTGTCGTAAGTGTAAAGGACGTTTTCGCGCCGACAAGATCGTCGACAACAAGTGCCCTTCGTGCGGCGCGAGCGACTGGACCGAAGCTCGCCCGTTCAACACGATGCTGCAAACCAAATTAGGTGCAGTCGCCGATGACGATCCGACTGCGCTCGCCTATCTGAGACCGGAAACCGCGCAGGGTATATTCAATAACTTCTTGAATGTGCAGACTACGATGCGGCGCAAATTGCCGTTTGGTATCGCGCAGGTTGGCAAGTCGTTTCGTAACGAAGTAACCCCGGGAAACTTCATCTTAAGAACGCGTGAGTTTGAGCAGATGGAGATGGAGTATTTTGTGTCGCCCACCGCCGAACACGTCAAGCTGGTTGACTACTGGGTGGAACAATACCTCGAGTGGTTTGGCTCGTTGGGAATCAGTCGCGACAATCTGTACTTGTACGAAGTTCCGGCAGGTGAGCTGGCTCACTACTCCAAACGCACGGTCGACATCATGTACAAATATTTTCCCGAGCGCGAAAAGCCGTGGGAAGAATTGATGGGCATTGCGTGGCGAACCGATTTCGACTTGAGCACTCACTCGAAGAACAGACTCGACGAAGAAGGTAAGCGCATCAACCCTGACTCGACCGAGGATCTCTCGTATTTCGACGAGCCGACGAAACAACGATTTTATCCGCACGTGATCGAGCCTGCGGCGGGTGTTAACCGCACGGTGCTGGCAGTGTTGATGGATGCCTATTCAGAGCGCACCAACGACAAAGGTGAGACGCGAGTCATTCTCAAGTTGAGTCCGCAACTCGCTCCCATCAAGGCTGCGATTCTGCCGCTGGCAAAGAACAAACCGGAAATTGTCGGAATGGCGAAAGCGATCAAGCGTTCGCTGCAGCCGGTGTTGCGAGCCGTTTACGACGACACTGGCGGCATCGGAAAGCTCTACGCGCGCCAGGACGAGATTGGAACTCCGTTTTGTATCACGGTCGATCATCAATCGCTTGAAGACGAGGCCGTCACCGTGCGAGACCGCGATACGTGGGAACAGGAACGGATCAAAGTTGCCGATCTCGCGGAGCATTTGCAGAAGCGTTTGAAGCCGTTCCCGACTCCGGCGCCGGAACCGTTGTGATGTTTTATGCCTGTAGTTAAGAAACGGAATCAACAGACTGAAACGCGGCTCTTGTTGGAGTCGGAAGATCCGGTCGAGTTACCGCCGGCTGAGATCGACGACAAGTCAGTGCTGGTCCAGTTCGAGCAGTTCAAGCCGTTCACTCCGGAGTTACTCGAAACCTTGCGCGCGGGAACGGTGGCTGAGCCAGTGCCAGTGATGCTGGATGGTTCTACGTTTGCGGTCCATGGCGCCACCCGAACTTTCTGGGTGAAGCTCTGGCACGCGGCCGGCACCGAGTTGACGAAGATCGATCGCGCGCAGGTGATTAGTTGTTTGCCGTCCACCCGCGGCGTGCAGGTGCTCGTTGAATCACCCGAAGAAGAGTAATTAGCCACTGATGAACACGGATTTATGACGGATCTCGTTTGCAGATCTGTGTTCATTCGTGGCTGATTGATTTGTATGGTTGAGCTTCCCGATAACGTTTCATCTCTCGCCCGTGCGATTCACGAGGCCGGTGGTCGTGCGCTACTCGTCGGTGGTTGTGTGCGCGACACGCTGATGGGCGCGCAGCCGAAAGACTGGGATCTCGAAGTTTATAATCTTGATCCGGTTCGTCTTCGCGAAGTGTTGGACCAGTTTGGCCCGGTCAATGTCGTCGGTGAATCGTTCACTGTTTACAAGCTTGGCCAGCATCTCGACGTCTCGATTCCGCGCCGTGAGCGTAAAGCCGGGCGCGGCCACAAAGGATTTGTAATCGAAGGCGATCCGTCGATGAGCGTTGAAGAGGCAGCGCGACGGCGCGACTTCACGGTCAACGCAATCCTCGAAGATCCACTCACCGGTGAGCTGATCGATCCCTACGACGGCCGCCGTGATATCGAGCGGCGACTGCTGCGTGCCGTATCGGCGGAGACTTTTGCAGAAGATAGTTTACGTGTGTTGCGCGCGGCGCAGTTTGCCGCCCGGTTTGAGTTTGACATTGATGCAGACACCGTTGCCCTCTGCCGGCATGTCGATCTCACTGATCTTCCGGCGGAACGAATCTGGGGCGAGCTGGAGAAGCTCTTGCTCAGGTCAAAGCAGCCGTCTATTGGCGTCGAGTGGTTACACAAACTCGGTGCGATCGAGCAGCTCTTCCCGGAGATTCAAAGTCTGATCGGAGTCCCGCAGGATCCGGAGTGGCATCCTGAAGGCGATTGCTTTGTGCACACCAAACTCGTGATCGATCGCGCGCACGAGCTGATCGACGACCTTGCTTATCCGCGAAAAGTGACGGTGATGCTGGCGGCCCTTGCGCATGATTTCGGCAAGCCTGCTACGACTCAGTTTATCGACGGCAGATTGCGTTCGCGTGGACACGAGGAAGCCGGCGTGCCGCCTGCGGAAAGTTTCCTGAACCGGATCAATATACATACGATCGACGGGTTCGGCGTGCGCGAGCAGGTGATCTCGCTCGTGCGCGAGCATCTGAAGCCCGGTGAGTTCTACAAGAAGCGCGACGAAGTTGGGGAAGGAGCGTTTCGACGACTGGCGCGCCGTTGCGAACCGGACCTTTTGTATCGCGTTGCCAAAGCTGATTCGCTGGGCCGGAATGCTGATTGGGTGCCACGCGAAAAGTGGTATGGCTCGGAGGCGCAGGAGTGGTTCATTGAACGTTCGCGCGAGCTACAGGTCGAGCAACAGCCACCCGATCCGATACTGCTGGGCCGTCATCTACTCGAGCTGGGACTCAAACCCGGACCACAGGTGGGTGAGATCACGCGCGCGGTTTACGAGATGCAACTGGATGGACGCGTGCGAACACTCGACGAGGCGATCGCGGAAGCCGAGAAAATTATTAGCCACAGATGAACACGGATCTACACTGATAGAAATGTTCTGATCCGTGTTTATCCGTGTAAATCTGTGGCTAAGTTTTTGGTTGCTGTTGTGTGACGCAGTGGATCGTGCCCATACCCCAGACTAGCGGTTCACAATTAATCGGAACCACACGGCGAGTGGGAAAAACTTTCTGAAGCGTTTCCACAGCGCGTAAATCGTTTGCATGACCAAACACCGGCGCGAGAACGACGTTGTTGGCGATGTAGAAGTTTGCATAACTGGCAGGCAACCGATCGAGGTCGCGAGTATTGGTGCTTGTACCACCAACAATCCCCGGCATCGGTAGAGTGACGATCTCGAAAGGGTTTCCCTTAGCATCAGTCATCGATCGGAGCCGCGCGAGATTGTCCTGGAGAATCTCGTAATTTGCATCGTGAGGATCGTCTTCGACAGCGGCCACGATCACGTTAGGTGCGGCAAACCGGGCGATGTCGTCGATATGACCATCGGTGTCGTCTCCCACGATGCCTTCTCCAAGCCAGAGAACCTTGAGCACGCCAAGATATTCCTTCAGATACTGCTCGATCTGGCCACGCGATAATTTCGGATTACGATTTGGGTTCAGCAAACACTGCTCTGTCGTCAGCACACAGGCGCGGCCATTCACCTCAATCGATCCGCCTTCCATCACGATTCCCGGTGAAAACCTTTTCAACTTCAAAAACGGTTCCAGGCGACGCGGTACGCTGTCGTCTTCCTTCAGCGCTTCGTACTTATTTCCCCAGGCGTTGAAGATCCAGTCGTTGAAAGCGCACTCGCCGTCTCGGCCAACAAGGAAATTAGGACCATAGTCGCGAATCCAGGAGTCCACAGTTTGAATGTGATGGAAATGTACCTGCGCCGCTGTTGCCGCGCTGACTCGATCTCGAATGATCGCTTCGGTTTGCTCGTCGTCGACAAGTAAGTTGACGATCTCGTGCGGCGTGAGTGCAGCAATCATTTCGAGATAGATTGCTTCGACTTGCGGCACGCGGTCAGGCCACGTTTCGGGATCCTTGGGCCAGGTTAACCACGTGGCTTCATGAGGATGCCATTCCGCGGGCATGACGAAACCCGAGCGCACTGGAGTCTTTCGCGGTGATTCATCCATCGAGAGTCTCGGATCGGAGTGCCTTGAGTCGAAAGTATCTGTACATTCCGACAAAACTGATCAGAACCCAAAAGACTTCCATCAGCAGTGCGGAGAGATTGAAATCGAAGAGCAGTGAAACGACGATCAAGCTCGCGCCGATTGCATTCAATAGCGAGTAAGCCAGTCCGTCGCTGGGCATTTTGTTGAGTTGCAACATCAGGTACGTGATGATGAGTATCACCACGCCGACGTTGCCGAGGAAATCCAAAGGGCCATAACTCATAGCGATCCACCAAATCGCAAACGCAGCCCGTCATAAGCGTCGATGCGTCGGTCGCGCAGGAAAGGCCAGTTTTGACGTGTCTCTTCAATCTTAGAAAGATCGCATTCCACGACCAGCACTTCTTCTTTGTCAGCAGAAGCCTTCGCCACGATCCGACCGAACGGATCGACAACAAACGACTGTCCCCAGAACGTCAGCTTGCCCTCATGGCCCACGCGATTTACGACCACAACGTACAATCCATTTGCAATCGCATGCCCCCGCTGGATCGTTTCCCAGGCCGAGTGTTGGGCCGCGTTCATTTCCGGTTCTTCATCAGGAAGCCAACCGATCGCCGTCGGATAAAACAAAAAATTAGCGCCACCGAGAGCAGTTAAGCGCGCGGCTTCGGGAAACCATTGATCCCAGCAAACGAGCGTTCCGATTTTGCCGTAAGCCGTATCGTGAGTCTGAAAACCGAGGTCGCCCGGCGTGAAATAAAACTTCTCGTAGTAAAGCGGATCGTCGGGGATGTGCATCTTGCGATACTTGCCAGCGATCTTTCCGGAAGCGTCGATTATCACGGCCGTGTTGTGATACACGCCCGCCGCGCGTTTTTCGAAGAGCGAGGCGATGATGACCACTTTCTTTTGGCGCGCCACTTTGCTGAGGGCTTCGGTTGACGGTCCGGGAATGGTTTCGGCTAGTTTGAAGAGCTGAATATCTTCGGTTTGGCAGAAGTACTGGGATCGAAAAAGCTCCTGCAAACAAACAATTTGCGCACCACGTTTGGCGGCGTCGTTAATGCCCGCGATCGCCTTCTTCAGATTGGCTTCCGGCCTTGGTTCACAACTCATCTGCACCAGACCGACTGTGGTTACGTCACCGGCTCGAGTTTTCTTCGGCATGCTCGGGAGTATAGCCACAAACGGGCAGAAAATGCACAGTTGAGGTGGCAGATGATTTTGCGCTTTTTGTGCTTTTTTGTAGCGTCCGGTAAGATGTCCGGTCATTTTTAGCACCCTACTGGAAAGAGTAATGAAATGATTGATTTTGAACTGAACGAAGATCACAAGGCACTCGTGCAAACAGTGCGAGAGTTTGCGCAAAAGGAAGTTGCGCCGCATATCAAAGATTGGGATGAAAAGCAGCATTTTGAGCCCTCAGTGCTGAAGAAGATGGCCGCATTGAACCTGCTTGGTGTTTGCATTCCGGAGGAGTACGGCGGGGCCGGCTTCGATTACATCTCGCTGGGACTTGTTTGTGAGGAACTCGAAGCAGTCGATACGTTCATGCGCGTCGTGATGTCAGTCCATACCGGTCTGAATTCGTTGACGCTTTACACCTGGGGAAGTGAAGAGCAGAAGCAGAAGTACCTGGTGCCGCAGGCCAAAGGCGAGAAGCTCGCCACCTATGGTTTGACCGAACCGGGCGCAGGCTCTGATGTGGTTGGCTCGCGTTCCACGGCGCGTCGCGATGGAAATGAATGGGTTTTGAACGGCGAGAAGATGTGGATCAGTTTGGCCAACGTCGCCGACAACTTTCTTTTCTTTTGCTGGACCGATGAAGAGAAGCGACGCAACCGCGATCACACAGGTATGTCGTGTTTCATTGTCGAGCGCAGTATGAAGGGTTTCTCATCGGGAACGATTCACGGAAAGCTCGGCATTCGCGCGGGCAACACCGGTTACTTCTCTCTGCAGGACGTGCGCGTGCCGCATGAGAACATGGTCGGCGAAGAAGGCGAGGGTTTTAAGATCGCGATGTTTGCGCTCGAGCAGGGACGTTACACGGTGGCTTCCGGAGCCACGGGCGTGATTCGTGCGTCGCGCGATGCTTCGGTCGCCTATGCAAACACGCGCGAGACATTCGGGACAAAGATCGCAAATCACCAGCTCGTAAAGCAGAAGATTGCGGAGATGGAAGCGGATTACCAGATGAGCCACTTGTTATGGCTGCGCGCCGGCTGGTTGAAAAACGAAGGCCAGCCAAATGCGAAGGCGACGAGTCTGGCGAAGTGGCAAGCCACCACGCGTAGTGAGAAAGCCGCCTCGATGGCGATCGAGGTTCACGGCGCGAATGGTTATTCAAATGACTATCCGGTTGAGCGCTATCTGCGCAACTGCAAGGCCGCGATCATTTACGAGGGCACGCGTGATATTCACACCTTGATGCAAGCCGACTGGGCTCTCGGATTGAAAAAAGAGAAACCAGCTCGCCGCACGTTGCCACCGTGGAAGAAATAGGAGTTCGTGTTATCCGTGGTGAGTGAGCCACGGATAACACGGATTGGGAACGGATTTTTTAGTGGGTCAGGAATACGTCCCAGGCCCAGCGGCCGACGTTAGCGTTGGTGACGTCCCGGATCTTGGCGCGGTATTTGAACTCGTTTCCGTACTCATCTACGCGTTTCGACTCCTTGAAATCCACTTCGAGCGCCTTCACATTCAGAGATGCGAGTGTGTGCATCTCTTCAGGTTCGGAGATGCCGTTGTGGTTCTTGTCCTGCCACAGTCGAAGCCTATCGAATACGAGATCGCGATTGTCGATTAGCCCATCGCCGTTCCCACCACTCACCGCCTTATCAAACTCTGCGAGTGCCAGAAAGCCATTCTTGTTACTCGAAGGCGGCTGCAGGGTGAAGTCGCCAAACAGTTCGGCTCCGTTATCGATCGTTCCATTACCATCACGATCCAACGCCAGCCATGCGTTGTCTGAGTTTGGTTTAGTCCAGCCGAGACGATCCCTCGTGCCGTTACCATTGAGATCGAAATCAACACCATCAGAGGGATTTGTGAGGGCGATGCCATCGCCGGCAATATCGATCACGATCGGAGAACCACCGCAGGTGTCGCAGCCTAGACAAGTGCAACTGAGAAAATCGTAATCGCCGCCATACATCATGCACTTGTTGGCGAAGGCTACTCCGCAATTTCCAGTTTTGGTGCCGCTGAAGCAACAGAGTCCCGAACCGTTTGGAGTGGTGCCAATCGGGCAGGAGCCATCGAATGCAGGCGTTGTACAGGTACCGCCGGCGGTTGCTGAGAGATTACATTTGAACTGTTCGGCATGAGCGTCGCGCCAGAGGTTGCCACCGCTGACGCTCGCTGATACGGATGCAACGAGGATACTCAGCGACACATTGGCACTGCCGCCGCAATTGCTCCCAAACAGACAGGTTGAGAAAGCTACACCTGTGCCCGAAGCACACGAGACCGGACTTCCAAGTGGTGCTGTACCGTCCTCGGTTTTTTGATCCTTTGAGCCGACGTGGAAAAAGAACGGTGTCAGATTGCTTAAGGTGCCGGTTTCGAATGCGACAAACTTATCGATCTTCACGGAGCAACGTTGCAGGTTGCCGAACAACTGCTCGCAGACGCCGCTAAATTCAGCAGTGCCACCATGCCGCCCCGACGCGTGTTCCTGATCGTCACCGCTGAGCCACAAAGGCAATGAAGTCGAACTGAACGTCTGCGCGTAAGTACCACCGTCGCCCGTACTGGCTTGGGCAAACATTCCATCACCAGCGAGTGCGTCACTGGATTGCGCGACGGGACTCTCTAATAAAGACGCCGAGCTATCGACAGGCGCTTTCGTCTTCGCCTTGTAGGGCGGTCGTTTCTCTTCCCAAACATTTCCCACGCCGTTAACAATCGTGTCCCAAAACTCAGGCGCATCGCGGTCGGAAGCGCCGTCACGAAATAGCGCGAGGGCATGATAGCTGCGAGATTTCCCGTTCAGTGTTACCGTCACTTGGTACGACGCAAACGTTTTCACGTTGTAGTACTTCGCCGCTTCGATATGGAAAACATCCGCAACGGTCCAAGCCGGATCGAAGACCGAAGCGTACTGCCCTGCTTCCCAGGCAGCGTCGAAGGTCGCCTCCTGTGCTCCACCATTCACAGCGTGACCGCCTCGGGTCAGTGAGACCACATCGCCGGTCGGCAACGTCACCAGATCTCGATACGATGTGTAGAGAACGTCCTGAATACTCCCGACACGAAATTCACCAAGCATGAATTTCAAGCTCGCATCGGAACGAAAGGGCTTTCGCGAGTAGTCGTTTTGGAAAAACTGAGCGGCGGCGTTGTAAGTTTCGAGTTTTTGGTACGTGTTGCGCACGATCTTTTCCTGCGGGGAAGATCGATTCTGAGCATGCGCTGTAATTACCAACAGTGTAGACGGGAGGATTACTGAAAAGACGAAGCAAGCAATTCGTTTCATGTGAGGATCTCCTAATTTGTTGATGACTGTTTTTGACTGTCGTTCCGGCTTAACTCCTGCTCGATGATCTTTTGAAAATCGTCAAAGCTGAGTGCGCCCTTGATGAGTTTGCCGTTGACGATGAAGCTGGGCGTGCTGTCGATCCGAAACGTTCGCGCCGCTTCGAGATCTTTGACGATGGCGGCGCGCGACTGCTCGGAACTGACGCACGCCTGAAATCTCTCTCGCGCCAGTCCGAGTTTGGACGCAATCAGTTCGAGCGCCGCCGTCGAATGATCTGACGACGAAAAGAGCGCATCGTGAAACTGCCAGAAGCGATCCTGTTCGCCGGCACAGTAAGCCGCTCGCGCCGCCAGGAAGGAATTTCGGTGTCCCTCCAACGGCAGATGTTTGAAGACCAGACGCACATCCTTGCCATAGCTGTCGGTGATCTGCTTCAGCGTGCTCTGCACCTGGTTGCAAAACGGGCACTCGAAATCCGAAAACTCCACAATCGTCACTCGTGGATTCGCAGATCCTTTGACCGGCGAAATTCCGTCGTCCAACTCTGAAACGAACACCGGCGGCGAAAAATCGACGCTGACGGACCACTTCTTCCGCAACGCTTCGAGTCCCGCACGATAATTTTTCATTCGTGCCTGATTTTCCAGATCGAGTCGCAAACGCTCACGCGCTTCGTCCGGACTCATCGATGCGAAGAACGAAGCATTCTGTTTGTAAGCCTCTTCCACTTGAGCATCGGTTACCTTGATCTCGCCGAGAGTGAGTTGTTTGCGAAGCTCTTCGAGAGAGACGTTTCTCGCGGCGGCCTCACTCTCGAGAACCTTTCGAGTAACGAGGTTCTCAAGCGCGGCCTTCCGGATGGCATAGAGCTGTTGCTGCAGCGGATAAATTTGCGCTGCAATTGAATCGTCTACTTCTTTCTGAGTGATCTTTTTGTCGTTGACTCTGGCGAGCACCGTTTCAGGCGTTTGTGCCTGAGCCGTCGCGGCGAGTAAGACAATCAACAGACACAAGCTGGACCAGGCGACTGATCTGCTCCCACGTGAGGACTGGAAAACCATTTTCAAAGACTCCAATGTTTGAGTTATCGACCGCGGTGGGTAGACGGCAATTTAGGCTTGTTGGTGAGTGCAGTCAATGACTGTTTGTTGTCGAAAACGGCTAAATTTTGCCCGGGGTGGCTGAATGTTTCTTTTTACGTCGTCGACGTCGTTTGGCAGAGCGGCCGACGGTGCGGCGATACGCTGTCGGCGTGATTCCGTAGAGCTTCCGAAAATCCCGGACGAAGTGAGCATTCGAACCCAGATTCACGTCTTTCAGAATTTGCTTGATGGTCAGAAATGTATTGCGCAGGAGCTTCGCGGCCCGGCGCAGACGAACCTCTTTGAGATACTGCGCGGGTGTCGTTCCTGTTTCCTGTTTGAAGAGATGGCGAAAGCGCGACGGCGAGAGATTGACCAGGACTGCGAGCGCGGCGAAGTCCCACGCGAGCGCTGGTTCGGTTTTTAGTTTGGCGATGACGAGTTCTATTCTTCGATCCATTTGTGAGGACCTGAAACGAAGAGTGCGCGTGAGATTACTCGCTAATAGCGCGTTTGTCCATAGAAAGGTTTATCCACAGATTACACAGATTCGAAGTTACAAAATTGTAGGATGCTCTGCTAGTATGAACGGGCATTTAGCGATTACTTCCTAATCAGGAGAAGCAGATGGGTGACGACCTCAGAACAGAGCGCGAGCTGTCTCTGGATTTCTTGCGCGTAACCGAAGCCGCGGCGATCGCTGCCGCCAGAACCATGGGACAGGGTGACCGGAAGGGCTCGGATCACGTAGCCGTTGAAGCGATGCGGGAAGTAATGGACAGTGTTCCCATGCGCGGGCGGGTGGTGATTGGCGAAGGCGAACGCGACGAAGCGCCGATGCTCTACATCGGCGAAGAAGTTGGCGGTGGTTTCGGTGTCGGCGAAGAGATTGCCGAATCCTGCCCCGAAGTAGACATCGCGGTCGATCCGCTCGAAGGCACAAACCTCTGCGCCCTCGGCGCGAACAACGCAATCGCCGTCCTTGCTGCGGCCGAACGCGGTGGCTTGCTCAACGCGCCTGACATTTACATGGACAAGATCGTGGTCGGACCATCGTCGCGCGGCGTCGTCGATATCGATGCACCGGTCAAAGAGAACCTGAAAAACATCGCACGCCGTCTCGGACGCGATATTGAAGATTTGACAGTCATCGTGCTTGACCGTTCGCGACATAAAAAACTGATCGGCGACGTGAGAAATGCGGGCGCTCGTATTCGTCTAATCTCGGACGGCGACCTGTCAGCGGGTATTTCTGCGGCGGTAGCCGGCACAAACATTCATGCTCTCATGGGAATCGGCGGCGCGCCGGAAGGCGTTATCACGGCCGCGGCGATGAAGTGCTTGAACGGAGAGATTCAGGCTCGGTTGGTTTTTGATCCGGAACTTCTTGGAGTTGATAAAGACAAAGTGCCGGCTCGTGAGGAAGTGCTGGATCGCCTGTCCTCGATGGGAATCAGGGATCCTAACAAGATCTACGACACCGACGACCTCGCGCCGGGTAAGAAGATCATCTTTGCTGCAACCGGTGTTACCGACGGTGCGTTATTAAAAGGCGTGCGGTTCTTCGGCTCGGGCAAGCGCACGCATTCGGTGGTGATGACGACCGAGTCGCGACACATTCGCTTCGTCGACACGCTGCATATCGAGGGTGGGCCAGACACCGTCATAAGGTTTTAGCCACAAAAAGCACAAAAGGCACAAATAAGAATGAGTCAGTATTTGCCGCAGGTGGTGCCGACGAGAAGGCCGGTGAGCTTTTGGCTCGTGAGTGCGGTTGTGGTCACCTTCCTGGTTTCGTTGATCGTGATTGCTCCGATAGCGGCGGCGAGTGGGCACAGCGAGGTGGCAGAGGGGATTTACCGAGGCTTTGGCATTTTTTGCCATCAGCGGCCGGATCGTTCTTACTTTATTGATGGACACAAGCTCGCCGTTTGTTCGCGTTGCACGGGGCTGTACGTCGGATTCGCTTTTACGTTGTTGATTTATCCGCTCGTGCGTTCGCTTCGAAGCGCGATCATTCCTCCGCGAAAGTTCTTGTTTCTGGCCGTTCTTCCCCTGCTGATCGACTTCAGTCTGACTTTTTTGGGGATTTGGGAGAACACACACACATCACGTCTGCTTACCGGCGCTCTCCTGGGCAGCGTGACAGTGTTCTACGTTATGCCGGGAATCGCGGATTTGAGCCTGAGGGGATTACAAATGAGCGCGCCGCCACGGTCGACGTTCACGCTCGCCTCCCCGGAAAGTATTGCGGCCGCCCCCAGCGACTACAGCGCCCCGGAACGCCGGATTTAGCGCTTTGCGGCTTCGCATTGTTCGCCCGCTTAGGGTAGAATCTTGCGCTTTTGGATGTACCGGAATTCATGATGTTTCAAGCTCCAGCACCAACCCCGTGGCCCAGCCCTAAAGGACTTCCGCCACAAGCTATCTTCGAGCGCTATTTTCACGACGTAACCAATAAAACCTGGGGCAATATCAGCCCGCTCTACAAGCTCGACACATTCGACTGGATCATCCTGATCGTCTATTTCGCGATTCTCGGCACACTCGCGGTTTATGGCGCCTATCGCATCAAGCAGGTCATCGACTTCTGGCGCTATCGCAAGTTTGTGCCGCAGCCGGCCGCAAAATTCAGCGAGGATGAGCTGCCGCGAATCACGGTCCAGCTGCCGCTGTTCAACGAACTCTACGTGGTCGATCGTCTGCTCAAAGCGATCACTGCGATCGACTACCCGCGTGAGAAGCTCGAGATCCAGGTTCTCGACGACTCGACTGACGAAACGGTGAAAGTTGCCGAAGCGGTCGTCGCGAAATACGCTGCCGAAGGTTTCGACATTCACTACATCCATCGCTTGGACCGCACCGGTTTCAAAGCCGGCGCACTCGAAAACGGCAACAAGTCAGCAAAGGGCGACCTGTTCGCGATTTTCGATGCCGACTTCGTTCCCAAACCGGATTGCCTTCGCAAGCTGGTCGACTTCTTCACCGATCCGATGGTTGGTTGTGCGCAGATGCGCTGGTCGCACATCAACGGCAATTACAACCTGCTGACGCGATTGCAGACGATTATGCTCGACGGTCATTTCGTCGTCGAACAAACCACACGCAATCGTACCGGTGGCTTTTTCAACTTCAACGGCACTGCCGGCATCTGGCGGCGACAAGCGATCGAAATGAGTGGTGGCTGGCAGCACGATACGCTTACTGAAGACACCGATCTGAGTTTCCGGGCGCAGTTGATGGGATGGAAGTTCGTCTATCTGCTCGACGAAGAAGCGCCGGCAGAGATTCCGGTTGAGATCAATGCGTTCAAAGCTCAGCAGCGACGTTGGGCCAAGGGCGTGATGCAGGTTGGCCTGAAGCTTTATCCGCGCATCTGGCTGGCGCCACTGCCGTTCCGCGTGAAACTGGAAATGTTCTTCCGTTTGACGGGCAACATCAGTTATCCGCTGATGATCGTGGCAAGCTTTTTACAGTTTCCGCTGCTACTGGTGCGTTACAACCAGCCGTTCTATCACCTGATGGTTTTGGACTTGCCGCTGCTCTTCTTTTCATCGATCTCGGTGGTGCTGTTTTATGGTTCGGCAGTCTGGTATCTCGACGAGAAGCGCGCGCCGCGACTGTTGCACCTGCCGCTTGTGATGGGGCTTGGAATTGGCCTCGCGTTTTCAAACGCGCGTGCCGTTCTGGAAGCGTTGTTGGGTGTGAAGTCGGAATTTGTGCGAACGCCGAAGTATCGCGTTGAGGACGCTACCGACGCCACCTGGAAAGGCAAGAAGTACAAACGCAAGCGTGGTCTACTGCCGTTGCTCGAGCTGGGGTTCGCGCTTTATTTTCTCCTCGCTATCGCTTATTCGGCTCGTCTACACATGTGGGGGACGATCCCCTTCCTGCTACTGTTCTTTTTCGGTTTCGGTTACATGGGCGTGATGAGCTTGCTGCAGACAGCCAGTGGAAGGCGACTTGCTGCGTTGTGGCGTCCATTAAAAACTTAGACAGGATCCCGTAAATCCTGTCCCCAACAAAAGGAAAGAAATCATGTTGTTCAGACTCCCCCTACTGATCGTAGTCTTGCTCTCTGTCTCGTTTGCAGTTCTAGCCCAGTCACAAGCAAACACCGGAAACATCGAAGGCCGCGTCACCGACCCAAACGCCGCCTCTGTTCCGAACGTCACGGTTACTGCCACCAACCTCGCCACAGGGTTGCAGAAGACCGCACAAACCAACGATGAAGGCGTCTATCGAATCGTCTTTCTCCCGCCCGGTGCTTACAAAGTCGAAACAAGCGGCGCGCAGGGATTTGTGCCGGCAAATTTCACGAACGTTATCGTGACGGTCGGCGGTCAAACGCCACTCGACATTCAATTGAGCGTCGGCAATGCGACAGTCGCAATGGTTGACGTTTCCGCCGAGGGCCAGGTCGTGGAGACAGCTCGCACGTCGATCTCGTCAGTCGTCAACGAACGCGCCATCCAGAACCTGCCGGTTAACGGCCGCAACTTCCTCGACTTCGCGACTCTGACGCCAAGCGTCGTGCGCGATCCGACACGGCAGGGTGATCTCGCCGTCGGCGGTCAGAAGGGTACTCTCAACAGTCTACAGGTCGACGGCGCGGACAATAACAACACGTTCTTCGGACAATCTTTCGGGCGCACGGGCACACGTCCGCCGTACCAGTTTTCAGAAGAGTCGGTGCAGGAGTTTCAGGTTAATCAAAACGGCTTCTCGGCGGAGTTTGGCCGCGCCGGCGGCGCAGTCATCAACGTCGTCACCAAATCGGGAACAAACCAATGGCATGGCAGCGGGTTTGAGTTCTTTCGTGACGAGGCATTGAACTCCAACACGCCGATCCTGACGGCGCGCAACGCCAAGCGTCCCAAGTCGCAGATCAACCAATTCGGCGCGACGATTGGCGGTCCAATCAAGCACGATCGCGCCTTCTTCTTCTTCTCGTACGACGGACAGCGTTCGAATATTCCGAACGTCGTCGACGCGCCAAACTTCTTCGCGCAGCCTGCGAGCATTCAGAACCTGCTCGCGCCGAGGATGCAGACGTATCAAGTCGGTCGCGACCAGGACGTGTTCATGGCCAAGACCGATATCAGGCTGAACAACTCAAACCAACTCGTGCTGCGGTTCAACCAACAGAATTTCACGGGCAACAACAATGAGAACGGTGGACCGTTGAGCGTTGAAGAACACTCGGGCAACAGCGTGGCTAAGACCACTACGTTCTCGGGTTCGTGGATCTCGACGTTGACGCCCGTGTTGGTCAACGAGTTTCGTTTCCAGTTTGGACGCGACCGCGAGCCGGGCGAAGCCAACAGCGACGTTACGGAGGCACGCATTCAAACCGGTGGCGGATTTTTGCAGCTCGGAAGAAACAATTTCAGCCCGCGTGAAACGACGATCAAGCGCGCGCAATTCATCGACGTTGTCAGTTACACGCACGGCAAGCACAGTTTGAAATTCGGCGCGGATCTGAACTTCGATCGCGTCTTCAATTTCTTCCCCGGTCTCTTCAGTGGCCAGTTCACTTTCAACTCCTACGCATTGTTTGCGTCGAACACGCCCGCTTCGTTCACACAGAATTTTGCCGGTGCGGGAACTTCCGGTGGCACCACGAATCCGAATCTGAATGAGGTTGGGCTGTTTGTTCAGGACGACTGGCGGATCAGTCCGAAGCTGACGTTGAATCTCGGTTTACGTTACGACCTACAGGATCTCGCCGATCCGAAAGTGAACAATCCAAGTGCGGCTTTAGCAGCAGTTGGCTTGAACACGACCACGCCGGTTCGCGACGGCAATAACTTTGGACCACGTTTTGGCTTCAGTTATGCGTTTGACGATAAGACCGTGGTGCGTGGTGGCTACGGAATTTTCTTCGGACGCACGCCCGCGATCATGCTCGGCACGGCGCATTCGCAGAACGGTATTCAGGTCACGGGTGTGAGTTTGACTTGTACGACCACACCCAGCAACCCGTGTCCGACGTATCCGAATATCTTTTCCGCGCCGCCGGGTGCCGGCGGTGTTAACCCGAGTCTGTACCTGTTTGCGAAGGATTACGCGCAGCCGTACGTGCAGCAGGGACGTCTGGGTGTCGAGCGCGAGTTGTTTGCGAATACGAGTTTGTCGGTCAGTTATCTCTACTTCCGCGGCGTGCACCTGAGCCGCACACGCGACATCAATTTGGGCACGCCCGTTTCGACGACTGTCACCGATCCTTCGGGACAGACGTTTGCAGTCTTGCGTCATCCAACCGCTCGGCCGATACCGGGATTCGCGAGAATCAGCTTGTTCGAGAGCACTGCCAATTCGCGTTACAACGCGCTCGCGATGGAGTTGAAGCGTCGCTTCACACGCGGCTTCCAGTTCATCGCGGCGTACACATTCTCTGACACAAACGACAATCGACCGGATCAGACGATGGTCGTCGTTGGTGCTGACGATGCGAAGGGTTTGCAGAACAACCTCGACATCAACGCGGATTATGGTCGCAGCGATCTCGACATCAAACACCGTTTCGTGCTCAGTCCGGTTTACGAGATTGGGTTGGTTCAGCAGGACAACGCCTTTGCGCGACACCTGCTGAGCAATTGGACGTTCTCGGGAATCATCACGCTGCAATCGGGGTTTGCGTATTCGGCTTTGATTTCTGGTGATGCAAATCGCGATGGTAATCCGAGCACTGACCGCGTGCCGGGAACGGCGCGGAACGGCTTCACGACGCCGAGCATTTACATCTTTGATACTCGCGTGACGAAGGCGTTTAAGTTTGGCGAGAAGTACAGTGTGAGTTTCCTGGCCGAGGCGTTCAACCTCTTCAACCGATCGAATATTGCGACGGTTAATACGGGGCGATATGGAATCGCGAGTTCGTCGGCAGTCGCGTTGACGAATCCTGCAATCTCGACACCGTTTGGTGGTCCAAGGACGTTTCTCGGTGAGCGGCAGATTCAGCTCGGCGTCCGATTCAAGTTTTAGCCACGGATGACACGGATCTGTGTAAATCGATTTACACGGATCCGTGTCGTCTGTGGTTAGTTTCTTTCGAGTGCGGCGCGATCCCACTTTGCGAGGTTCGCGCCCGCTTCATAAGTACTCTCTAAAAACTCCGTCAATGCGGCATCGGGATCTGCGGCGTTGCGGACGTCGTCGTAAATAAACAAAAACTCACCCATATCTTTGCTGTAGAACGCCTGCGCGGGCCGCACCGGTGCGTCACTCAAGCCCTCGGGCGCGGGAGCGGTGTACGAATAGAACGCCGGCTTGCCGAGTGGTCCCTGGCCGGGCCACCAGCCGTGGCTGATCACCTCATGTGAATACGCTTCACGCGTGATCGGATCCGCATCGGGTCGCGGCGGCGCTGGTCTTCCGGAAAAGCGCGTCACCGCCAAATCGAAGCTGCCCCAGAAGAAATGCACCGGACTGCTCTTGCCGATAAAACGCGCTCGAAATTCCTGCATCACGCGCTCTGACGATCGCAGCACGTGCCAGCACCTCTCGACATATTCACGATCGTATGACGCATGTTGGTCGTCCTTATCGAACGCAATCGGATCGGGTATCTCAACCGGCATTTTCCAGATGTGAACTTCAATGTCCAATTGCGCCAGTGCTGCCATCGTCTCGTGGTAGAACGTCGCGACACTCTTCGGCTCGAGCGGGACGAGCGCTGTCGTTCCATCGCTACACTTAGTCACGAGATTGTGATCGATGAAGTCAAACTCCATTTCGAAAAATCTCTCTTCGTAAGGCATCGCAGACGTCGTCAATCCACGAGCCGAAACGTAAAGCGGCACGTTCCACCAGTGATTAACGAGCGGCGTTTGCGCCAGGCGGATTTTGCCGACGATTTGCGTCCACATGTGGAGCGTGGCGAGCGTGTCTTTCCATTCTTCGAGCGGTAATGACGGCCATAAATTTGACATGTGGAGAGATTAGCGCGGATGAATCAAAAGCACCAAATCCGTAAACTATCCGTAAGATCTGTGGCCTTGACACTCAAAAGACCCGCGCCTATAGTTTCCTACGTCATGATGATGAAGGCCTGCGCATGTTGTCTCTACTGTCAGTGGTGTTATTGCACCGCGACCGAGAGGCCGTTTGCGGGCAGGAGTAGCGGATAAGCTAACCACCAGCAGAATTCAAAGCCGAACCGGTCGCACTTTTGGAAGTTGCGGCCGGTTTTTTTATTTCGCAGCGGGTATTGTTATGCATCTGGATGTTTTGGACAGTTGGAAGCTTGGGGTCGAACCAGGGACGGTCGAGGCAAACATAGGTCACACGCCGTTGTTGCGGTTGCGACTACTAGAATCAGATTTGAGCGCCGGCGTTCAGGTGTTTGCAAAGGCGGAACATTTGAATCCGGGTGGCTCGGTTAAGGACCGCGCCGCACTCTCGATGATTCTCGAAGGTGAACGGAGCGGCAAACTCAAACCCGGAATGACGATCATCGATGCGACGAGCGGCAACACCGGGATCGCTTATGCAATGATCGGCGCTTCGCGTGGATATCGAGTAAAAGTCTGCTTGCCGAAGAATGCTAGCCCGGCGCGTAAACGAATCTTGCGGACTTACGGCGTCGAGATAGTGGAAACAGATCCGCTACTGTCGACTGACGGCGCCCAGTTAATCGCACGCGAGCTCTTCGCTGAAAACCCGGAAAAGTATTTCTATCCTGACCAGTACAACAACGACGCCAACTGGCTGGCCCATTACGAAACGACCGGCAACGAGATCTGGGAGCAAACTGAAGCGCGCATCACGCACTTCGTCACCGGCCTCGGAACGTCAGGCACGTTTGTCGGCGTGTCGAGACGTTTACACGAACTAAATCCAGGCGTAAAAACGATTGCAGTCCAACCCGAGTCGCCTTTACACGGTCTCGAAGGACTGAAGCACATGGCTACGGCCATCACTCCGGGCATCTTCGACGCGTCGCTCGTCGCCGAAACGCTGGAAGTTGCGACCGAAGATGCGTTATTAATGACCAGTAAATTAGCCCGAGAAGAAGGATTGCTGGTCGGACCGAGTTCCGGAGCCAATGTTTTTGCTGCCTGGCGCGTGGCTGCGTCGCTGCGAGAACCGGCTGTGGTAGTTACTATGCTCTGCGACAGCGGTGAGCGCTATTTGAGCGAGATCGATTAAGACATTTTCTCCAGCAACGACGGCGCGACGGAAATCATAAGATCTTATCGTTGCGCCTTTGCGCCGTTGCGTGAGAAAAACCTTTTATGACCAACCGAGATATCACCACAAAACTTGTGCACAGTGGAGAGCGACGAGCGTTGCCGGATGCGATGCCCGTTTCGACTCCGATCTATGCCTCCGCAACGTTTACCTACGAGACGATGGAGGAGATCGATCAGGTCTTTGGCGGCGAGAAACAGGGATTTATCTACACGCGTTACGGCAACCCCACGACTGCGGCACTCGAAGAGGCCGTGCGTGAAATCGAAGAAGGTGCGACTGCGTGTGCGTATGCAACCGGCATGGCCGCCGTTCACGCGGCGCTGATCGCGTGCGATCTAAAAACCGGCTCGACCGTTCTGGCTTCGCAGGATCTTTACGGCGCGACGACTGGTCTACTGAACAACGTACTCGCAAACTTCGGTGTTAAGACTGTGCACATCGATTTCAGCGACATCGCAGCGGTGCGTGAAAAGGCACGCGAAATTCGTCCGCAGGTTCTGATTGCGGAAACGATTTCGAATCCGTTGCTCAAGGTGTGTGACATTGAAGCGTGTGTCGAGATCGCGCGTGAAAACAGCGCGCGCTTGATTATCGACAACACGTTTGCGACGCCTTATCTGCGCCAGCCGTTGAAGCTGGGCGCTGACATGGTAGTGCACAGCGCGACGAAGTATCTCGGCGGGCATGCCGATGCGATGGGCGGGCTAGTTATTTCTCGCGACGAGTTTGACAGCTTGGCGCTCGTCAATGTGATGAAGCTGGTGGGCGGTGTGCTCGGTGTTTGGGAAGCGCACGAGATTCTACGCGGCTTGAAGACACTCGCCGTGCGAATGGACCGGCACTGTGAAAACGCTCAAGCGCTGGCTGGTTATCTGAAAGAGCATCAAGGTATCCGTCGCGTTCATTATCCGGGAGTCGGCGGGCTGGTTTCGATTGAGCTCCGCGACGATACGCAGGAGGCAGCATTTCGGTTTATGAACAGGTTGAAGTTGATTGTTCGTTCTACAAGCCTCGGAGATGTTTTTACGAGTGTGCTACATCCAGCGACTGCTTCGCACAGAGATCTGATTCCAGCGCGACGAGAGGAATTGGGAATATTTGATGGACTCGTGCGCATTTCCGTTGGGATCGAGAAGATCGACGACATTATTGCGGATATCGAACAGGCTCTGTCCACAGATTAAATGATAAACATTTCAGAGCAGTTGCTTGGTGAGATTCGCGCGCACGGCGTGCGAGATTATCCGTACGAGTGCTGCGGTTTGCTGCTGGGCCGATTCGAAGCGGACGCGAAGGTTGTTCGAGAAACGTATCCGATCTCGAATGCGCGCGAAGAGAGCGCGAAGCGAAACCGGTTTTTGATCACGCCGGAAGAACTGATGCGTGGCGAGAAATATGCGCGCTCGAAAGAGATCGAAGTGGTCGGGTTTTATCATTCGCATCCGGACTCGCCGGCCGTGCCGTCACGGTACGACCTGGAGCACGCGTGGCCCACGTACTCGTACATCATCGTTTCGACGACACCGGGAAATAGCGGCGATCTTTATTCGTGGGAACAGGAAGCGGATCGTTCGCGCTTCAATCAAGAGGAAATAAAATCCTGAAGGGGTAAATCATGTCAGTCACAATCACAATACCGGCGCCGCTCAGACAGTTTGCCGGTGGTCAGTCGCAAATAGTTGTTGAAGCAAATACTGCGGGCGAAGCGCTCGATTCGCTTACGTCAACTCACTCAGCGTTGCGGCGGCACCTGTACAACGATCAAAACGTCTTGCGCAACTTCGTCAACGTTTATCTCAACGACGAAGACATTCGACACGCCTCGGGTCCGGCGACACCGGTCAAAGACGGCGACACGATCATGATCGTTCCTTCGATTGCGGGTGGCGCTGTGATCGAGTCGGAAGTGGGACAGTCTCTGCCAGAGCTCTCAAACGAAGAAATCCTTCGTTACAGCCGTCACCTGATCATGCCTGAAGTCGGCATGCAGGGACAGCGACGTTTGAAAGCTGCAAGCGTGTTGATGATCGGTACAGGCGGACTTGGCGCGCCGGTGGGAATGTACCTCGCGGCGGCGGGCGTAGGCCGGATTGGCATCGTCGATTTCGACGTCGTGGAAGAATCGAACCTGCAGCGGCAGATCATTCACGGGACCAAGGATCTCGGCCGACGCAAGATCGAGTCAGCCCGCGATCGTTTGCGCGACATCAATCCTCATATCGAGATCGAAACGCACGAGACGATGCTGACAAGTCATAACGCAATGCGACTCTTCCGCAACTACGACATCATTGTCGACGGCACCGACAATTTTCCGACGCGTTACCTCGTCAACGACGCGTGTGTGTTGAGCGGCAAGCCAAACGTCTACGGTTCGATATTCAGATTTGAAGGTCAGGCAAGTGTCTTCTGGGCTGAGAGAGGCGCGTGTTACCGGTGTCTCTATCCGGAGCCGCCGCCGCCCGGTCTGGTGCCTTCTTGCGCCGAGGGTGGTGTGCTTGGTGTGTTGCCGGGAATCGTGGGGGCGATCCAGGCAAACGAAACAATCAAGATCATTCTCGGCGCAGAAGACTTGCTGATCAACCGATTGTTGCTGTTTGACGCGTGGCCGATGAAGTTTCGTGAGTTCAAGCTACGGAAGGATCCGAAGTGTCCGGTTTGTGGTGAACAGCCGACGATCACGGAGCTTATCGACTACGAGGAGTTTTGCGGTGTGGCGGCACATCAAACGCCGCAGCCGGACTCGAAGCTCGAGGAGATCTCTGCGATTGAGCTCAATGCGAAGCGTCTGCGTGGCGATAAGATTCAGATCATCGACGTACGCGAGCCGCACGAGTTTGAGATCGCACGCATACCTGGGACGCGGTTGATCCCGTTGGGCCACGTGGTCAGCCGGATGAATGAGATCGATCCGGAGGTTGAGACGATCGTGCACTGCAAGGGCGGCGTTCGTAGTGCGAAAGCAATCGAAGCGCTCAAACGTGCGGGCTATCCGGGCCGGCTGATCAACTTGAAAGGCGGCATCACCGCCTGGTCAGAGGACGTCGATCCCAGAGTTGCAAAATATTAAGCCGCGGATAAACGCGGATTTACGCAGATCAGCGTTTATCCGCGTAAATCCGCGGCCCACAATTCGTCACTGCAATCTGGCGCTCTACACCTTCTTTAACCCCACCGACGACAAAGTAGCAGTGCGTCATAAGAATCGATCCTAAACTCGTCTCATCACCTAACCTGGAGGTAAAGATGAAGAGAAGAGATTTCATGAGTCAGAGTGCCGGTTTGGGCATTGTCATTGCCACCGGCTCGGTTCCGAATGTTCTTGCCGGCAACTTTCTAACGTCAGAGAGAGCCGCCAAACTTACCGCTCCTCCCAAAGGAAAAATCCCAGTTGCATTCGCAATTTCCGACGGCGTCACCGTGATCGACTTCGCCGGTCCGTGGGAAGTTTTTCAGGACGTGATGATCCCGCAGCGCGGCCAGGACATGGACGAGCAGATGCCGTTTGAGTTGTTCACTGTCTCTGAAAAGACCGAACCACTCGCAGGCTCAGCCGGGCTCAAACTCGTCCCCGACTACACTTTCGATTCAGCGCCGCAACCAAAGGTCGTCGTCGTGCCCGCACAGCGCGGCTCACAGGCACTACACGCATGGCTGCGAAAGATGTCGACGTCAACGGACGTGATCATGTCCGTCTGCACCGGCGCGTTTCAACTCGGCAAAGCAGGTTTACTCGCCGGCAAGGACGCCACCACGCATCACGACTTCTTCGATCAGTTCGCAAAAGCATTTCCGAACGTTGGCCTCAAGCGCGGACTGCGTTTTGTCGAGAACGAGAAGATCTCGACCGCCGGTGGTCTGACTTCCGGCATCGATCTCGCGCTGCGCGTCGTGGAGCGATACTTCGGCCGCGAAACAGCGCAGACCACGGCAACTTACATGGAATATCAGAGCAAGGGTTGGATTGTGTGAGTTTAGTGGCAAAATACAAACGGTGAAGCAGCCACATAAACTCACAAGAGGAACCAGCGAGGCAACGGTGTGGCTCATTATCGTTGCCATCTGGGCCCTGCTCGGGTTGATGTATGCCGGGCCCATCTATTTCGAGGTTGAAGCGGAAGGGATGGGCCACTCGGCGTGGCGCATCCTTGCGTGGGGCATCCTCACGTATTTGGCCTGGGCTCCGCTGACTCCACTCATAGTTTGGCTGGCCCGTAGATTTTCCCTCGTTGGTGACGCCTGGCGGCGTAGCCTTGCGGTTCACGTACCGGCATTCTTACTGATATCCGTAGTTCATAGCGCCGCCGCCACATTAATAAACATAACCATCAAGCCCTTTGACAACATGGGCGAGAGTCCCACTGATTTCTGGACACGCTTCGTATCGCGTCTGAAGGGCCAGTTTGTTTCTGATTTGCTGATCTATGGCGGCGTGATCGGAATCTGTTATGCGCTCGACTACTATCGCAAGTATCGCGAGCGTGAGTTTCAGGCGACGCGACTCGAAGCGCAACTTGCACAAGCACAACTCGACTCGTTGCGAATGCAGTTGCATCCACACTTTCTCTTCAACACGCTCAACAACATTGTCGGTCTCGTTCGCGACAACAAGAATCAGACGGCGGTCAGTATGCTTGTTGGTCTGAGCGATCTCCTGCGTCATACGCTCGAGAATTCTTCGAAGCAAGAGGTCGAATTGAGACAGGAGATCAGTTTCATTAAGTTGTATTTGAGTATTCAGCAAATGAGATTTTCCGACCGGCTGCGTATCCAATACGACATCCATCCCGGGACGACGCGTGCGCTCGTCCCGAATCTGATTCTTCAGCCCCTCACGGAAAATGCGCTGCGACATGGATTTGCTAACAGCGCAGACTCAGGTGTGATCGGAATCAGTTCTGCACTCGAGAATGGGCATTTGCGATTGACTGTTTACGACGACGGCGCCGGTCTGCCGAATGATTGGCAACTGAAAGGCAGCGCCGGAATCGGTTTGGCGAACACTGCGGCGCGTTTACAACAACTCTACGACGACGATCATCAGTTTGAAATTCGGAACCGGCCTTCGGGCGGAGTCGAGGTCACGATAGTGTTTCCGTTCAGGACAGCGTCTCAATGACCACGAAGATCAAAACCTTGATTGTCGACGACGAGCCGCTCGCGCGGCGTAATCTTCGTGTGTTACTGGAGCAGGATGCTCAAATTGAAATTGTTGACGAGTGTCGCAACGGGCATGAGGCCGTCAAAGCCATCAACACACACTCGCCCGATCTAATTTTTCTCGATATTCAGATGCCCGAGATGGATGGTTTCGATGTGCTGGCGCGTGTTGGTCCGGAGCAGATTCAGGCGATCATCTTTGTGACCGCGTTCGATCAGTATGCATTGAAGGCTTTCGAAGTACATGCGCTCGACTATCTGTTGAAACCTTTTGACGACGAGCGATTTGTGCAGGCAGTTGAGCGCGCGAAGTCGCAGATTGCAGCGCGCGAGATCGACAAATTGAGCAAGAGACTGCTGGCGTTGCTCGAGGATCGGAAGAGCGAGCGCAAAGGTTCTGACGCGCAGGAGAAGTATCTGACGAGATTGATGATCAAGACGTCAAACCGGATGATGCTGCTGAAAGTCGACGAGATCGATTTCATCGAGGCAGATGGGAACTATGCGAAGTTGCACGCGGGCCGGAAAACGCATCTGTTGCGTGAAAAGATGAACGATCTCGAAGGGCGGCTCGATCCCGCGAAGTTCGTGCGCATCCATCGTTCGATCATCGTGAATCTCGAACGCATTAAGGAGATGCAGCCACACTTCAACGGCGACTACATCGTCATCCTTGATGATGGACGGCAGCTAAGGCTCAGCCGCAGTCGACGGGAGAACCTGGAAGCAAGACTAAGATTTAGCCGCAGATGACACGGATCGGTTACGGATTGTCCTCTGAAGTTCGATATTTCTCCTTTTCTTTTTCGCGCTGCAAATACGGAATGCCTTTTTCCATCCACTCTGGAGCAGGGGCGCCCTTCAGGAAGTGATCGAAGAATTCCTGCAAGCGTCGCGTGTAGTCCTTCTGATTGATTCGCTTTCGGAGACCGTGTTTCTCGCCGTTGTAGGAGAACATGTAGGCCTCTTTGCCCAGACGTCGCAGCGCGAGGAAGTACTCGATCCCCTGGTACCACGGCACCGCATCGTCTTCGTCGTTGTGAATCATCAGCAGCGGCGTCTCAACTCGATCTGCACGAAAGATCGGCGAGTTGTCGAGATAGCGCAGCGGATACTCCCAAAGGCTGCCGCCGATACGCGACTGCGAACGCTCATACTGAAACTGCCGCGGCAGTCCCGTGCCCCAACGAATGCCGCTGTAAGCGCTCGTCATGTTTGCCACGAGTGCGCCGGGCGCGGCCGCTCGGAAACGATTTGTCTGCGTTACCATGTAAGCGATCTGATAACCGCCCCAACTGTGTCCCTGGATGCCGATCGCCTTCTCGTTCACATAACCGCGATCGACCACGGCCTGAACTGCCGGCAACACACATTTCAGCGCGCTACTGCCCGGATAGCCGATCGTGTAGACGATGTCCGGCATAAAGACGAGATATCCGTTGCTGACGTAGTAGGTCGGATTGATCGATGTTCCCGGCCCGGGATTGCGAAATGTGTGCAGACCCTGCGAGAGCTTTTCGTAAATGTAGACGATCATCGGGTACTTCTTCTTCGGATCGAAGTTATCCGGTTTGAGAAGTAGACCTTTGAGCGGAACGCCGTCCGTGTTTTTGAAACTCATGAGTTCGCCGGTGCCCCAGTTGTACGCCGCGCGTTGCGCGTCGCCGTTGCTGACGCGCTTGAGCTCGCGGAACGTGCTTGTAGTCACCCAGATGTCGGGGAACTGATCGAAGCGCGATGCGGACACGATCATGACGTCGGCATCTTTTGCTTTCGCGGGGTTGTTGAAATCCTTCGCGGCCATCAGAAGCTTCTGCGGCGCGGCGGTGCTGTTGACTTTGTCGCGATAGAAACCGGAGTCATGCGTCTCCTGGTTCTCGGCCGAGAGCAACATCGGTTTGTCCGGATCGATCGAACGCTCACGCGGATCGAGTCGGACGTAACGCAAGGTGGTTGATTCTTTGCGGCCGATACCGTCGGTGAGATTCTTCGCGTTGCTGCCGTCCGGCGCGACTTGCCAGATGTCGTAACGATCGTAAATCAGTAAGTCTTTATCATCTTTGGTCCAACCGGCGATTCCGTAAGAACCTGGCGTTGAAGGCGTGTCGTTCTCTTCGTTGTAGAAGTTGACGGCGATGTTCTTGGTGAGGTTTGCAGTCGTGCCGTCGGCGACGGAATAGGAATACCAATCTTTGCCGTCGAAGTAGATCGCAAATTTTGCGTTCGGTGATAAAGAAACGTTGCTGCGTTGTTTGGTTAAGAGTGGTTTTCGCGAACCGTCCGACGTGTTGACCAGATAATAGTCAGTTAAACCCGGATCGTAATCGGAGATGGTCCGGTATTTACGGTTGTCGGCGCCGATGGCGTAGCTGCCGTCGTTCGAGGGCGAGATGTTTTCCATCGACTCGTCGGCAAGCTGGACAAATTTCTTCGCCTGTAGATCGTAAACGGCGCGATACGATCGGTTGCGATCCTGCTCGGCGCGAATTCTCTGAATCGGCTGGACGTAATCGTCTTTCCAGTGCCAGAGATCGACGAGCACTTTTTCATCTGCTGGAATCTCTTCGTCGGGATTCTTCTCAGGCTCAGGCGGCGGCGCCGTGCCGAGGAATAGGTGACTGCCGTCGAGCGAGAAGCTCAGGTTCGCGCGCTCGCTGACGACGAATTCTTTCTTAAACCCCGGCGAGCTTACCGAAACAACCTCGGTGGCCTGCGGATCTTTGCGGTTCCACTGGTAAACGCGAAACTTCGGTTGCTTTGCGTCTGAGTCTTCCTTATCGCTCGTGAATGCGAGCTGTGTGTTGTCTTCGTCCCACGTGAGCCGCTGATACTTTCCTTTGCCGCTCAGCAGTGCGACGGGTTCGCTGTCGCTGGCGGTCGTCACTGCGTAGACGCCATTT
Organism: Pyrinomonadaceae bacterium; assembly: GCA_036401595.1. Taxonomy (GTDB): domain Bacteria; phylum Acidobacteriota; class Blastocatellia; order Pyrinomonadales; family Pyrinomonadaceae; genus PSRF01. The sequence continues at coordinate 9,054 of DASWUM010000058.1, read as the reverse complement.
GCCTCTTCTTTTCGCGCGGACGTTGTGAAAACAAGTGTCTTTGCGTCGCGACTGATCGTGAAGTCGAGCACGTCGCTAAACTTTCGTTCGTTCGCTGTGGCGGTGTTGCGGAGCACGAGCTCAGTGCCGTATTCCTTTTTCTTTCCGCGAGCAGATGGGGCGCGTGGTGTCGCTGACGCGGAAGGCGCTGGAGTCGTAGCTTCACCCGATGGGCTCGCCTCGGGTTTTGGTCCGGCAGGTTTCTCTTCCGGTTTTGCCTCCATTAGGTAAGCAAAGTAACCAGTACCGTCTTCAGGCACGCGAAAAGTCTTTACTCGCTCGACTCGCGTCACAGTGCCGTTGGAAAGATCCATGATGCCGAGGCCGTTCTTCGGCATCTCCTCGGGTTTCTTCTTTTCCTTTTTGGCCTTGCTGACCTCGGCCTTCGTTGGCTCAGTGCCAAAGAGCAGGAAGCGACTGTCTGCCGTGAAGACGGGTCGCAGCAAACGCGCTAGCTCTGCCTGAAACTCGGCGACGTTTGTGCCCGGATCGTCCGGCGGCGGCACAGGCGGACGATATCCGCGCGGCGCGCGCCAGTCGACGCCGGTAGCGATATTGCGTACGACTATCTCACCATCGCCATCCTGCGGCACGTACGCGTAAGCAACAAACTTCCCGTCGCGCGAGATTTGTTGAGCCGCGATCGAGCGCCACGAATCATAATCCTGATGTGTGATGGGACGTTTTGCGGCTGCGGGTGCGGCTTGCTGCGCAAAAGCCATACTCGCGAGCAAGGCAACAGTGCAAAGCAATGCGACACTTCGCTGGAGCTTCATGGGCTTACCTCACAACTTGTAGGGATACAAATAAAACGCGGATGACGCAGATCAGAGCAGATCTGCGTTATCCGCGTCAATCAGCAATAGCCGATCTCAGAAGAACAGCGAGTAGAGCAAACGGTTCGGTGAACCCGTACCGGCGTTGGTCACAACGTTTGTCGTCGCGCCATTGACGATAGCGTTGCGAGTTGTTGTTGCTGAAGCGCTGGGATTCTGTTGTTTGTAGAGCGCTGCCACTCCGGCCACATGCGGTGAAGCCATCGAGGTTCCACTCAACGTTGCCGTTGCCGTGTCAGAGCTGAACCATGACGACAGAATTCCCGAACCTGGCGCGAAGAGATCGAGACACGTGCCAAAGTTTGAGAACGACGAGCGCGCGTCCGTCGTTGTCGTCGAACCGACAGTGATGGCGTTGGCTGCACGAGCCGGCGAAGAGTTGCACGCATTCGCGTTGCTGTTGCCGGCTGCGACTGCAATCGGGACTCCTGAGTTAGCGAGGTTGTTGACAGCAGTATCGAGCGCACTTGAAATGCCGCCGCCAAGACTCATGTTTGCGACTGCCGGGTTGATGTGATTGTTGGTCACCCAATCGACGCCCGCGATCACGCCGGAAGTGGAGCCGGAACCGTTGCAGTCAAGCACACGCACACCGCGCAGCAGCGCACTCTTGGCTACGCCGTACGTCGAGCCACCGATGGTGCCTGAGACGTGAGTGCCGTGACCATTGCAGTCCGCGCCATTGCCGCCGAAAGCATCAAAAACGTTTGAAGCACGTCCACCAAACTGACTGTGAGTGGTACGAATACCGGTGTCGATGACATACGCACGTACACCCGAACCGGTGAAGTTGTAAGTGTAGGTACCGCTCAGCGGCCGGTTCCGTTGATCGATGCGATCGAGACCCCACGGGGGGTTGTTTTGAGTCACGTCTGCAGTGACAACACCGTCTTCTTCGACATACTCGACGCGGTAATCGTTGCTGAGTGCTTCAGCTTCTTCAGGCGTCATTTCAACTGCAAAGCCATTGATCGCATGTTGGAAGACGTGTTTGAGCTGGCCTTTGTGCATGGCGGACATTTCCGCTGCGATGTAAGGAGCGATCGAGAACTTGCCTTTCTCGCCGACCCACTGGTCGTCAAGCACTACGATGTAGTTGTTTTCGATCTTATTTCTGTTTTTGCGAAGCTTGTCTTTTCGGCCCTGGCTACTTGCCGTTGGTGACGAAATGAACACAGCGGCGCAAAGGCCGACAAAAATAAGTAACGCACAAACTTTCTTCATACTCTTCTCCTCCAGTAAGTAAGGTTGGTGGGGGTGTGGGCGCCGCCCGCAACGGCCGCAATAACGAGCGGGAAAGACAGCATCGCGGATTTCATAAATGCGAAGTGCATAAATAAACCCTACATTCCGGAAGTAAACGTATGAACCTGGAGATAACTTCTTTGGGAGTTGGTGTCTGGGACGGAGGGGACGCAGTATGGCATTAAATTTTTTAATCCGCAAGAGTGGATTTTGTTATACAGATTTGGATTTACAGGACGGGAGTGAATCCTGTAAATCTTATCAATCCTGTCTAAAACTACTTTTGTAATTAGCGCTCGAAGCATGAACAAAAACTGCCGTCTTCCCAAAACGCTGTTGCTGTGTGCGGCTCTGCTGAGCCTTTTCTTAGTCTCGACTGTTCGTGCGCAAGATGATGAAGGACTTGCGCAATCGTCCCTCGTCAGTTGGATTAATCTCGACGCTCCGCCGGGTCGAGAGTACCTCGCGACGGACGCAATTCTGCGCGCAATGCCGGCCTGGAAACGCGATCAGTTGGGCAATCTGATTCTTCGCAAAGGCAGCGGCAGCCCTCGACGCGTGATCGCTTGTGCGCTTGATCGTCCGGGCTTTGCTGTGACCGAAATTACCGACGACGGTTACCTCCGTCTTCGTGAAGTTGGCGCAGGCCGTTTGCATCCGCTTTGGGTTCAGTTTCACGAAGGGCAGCGAATCAGGATTCTCACGCGTGGCGGATCTGTTCCGGGAGTTGTCACAGTCAAGAGCACTCACTTGCAGCGCGGTCGAGTTTCGAATGCACCGGTTACGACGCTCGACGATCTGTGGGTTGACGTCGGAGCTACTTCGCGGGCGGAGGTGCAACGTCTCGGAGTCGAAATGCTGGATGCGGTCGTGCGAGATTCTGAGGCGTGGCGGTACGGAGACTTTGTTGCCGGGCTGATGGCTGGTGTCCGCGTTGGTTGTGCGGCGGTTGTTCACGCATCACAGGGACAGGTGAGCTCAGGCGAGACGATCTTCCTGCTCACGACGTTACGCAGCTTTGGTCATGATGGATTGGAAGCCGCGTTGAGATCGCTCGGACGAGTTGATGAAGTAACTCTGCTGGACCAGGCTGCAGAAGGTGCAAACAGTTCGGAAGGCTTCAGTCAAAGAAAAGTCGAGAAGCCGCTTTATCTTCCTGAATCAACCGGTCTGACTTCACTCACAATTCTTGCGCCGCGTGTTCGTTTCGCGGGGACGCTCGTAGAAACTGTGCAACGCTCGGACGCTGCGAAGTTGTTTACTGCCGTTGAAAAAGCGGCGAGCGTTACGTTCGAACCAAAGCGCCAGTTCATGTCGTTTTCGATGCAGACATCTTTGAAGCCGCGCCAGGATCCGTTTACTGTAACCGCGAACCTGCTCAAGTCATTGGCTGATGTTTATTCAGTGTCCGGACACGAGCGACCCGTTCGCGAAGCGATAACTGCAGCGCTTCCGGCGTGGGCGAGGCCGCTGACGCACACTGACAACGAAGGAAATTTGATCCTTGAAGTTGGGCCAGATCGCGACTCGGTCATGTTTATCGCGCACCAGGACGAAGTCGGGTTTGAAGTGACGAGCATTGCTGCCGATGGGACCGTGTCGCTACGAACGCGCGGCGGACTTTTTGCGTCGTTGTGGGAAGGACAGCCGGCATACCTTCACCTCGATCGTGCAGGGGACTCGCCGTTGCTCGGTGTCTTCGTTCCGCGGGACGCGGCATCCGTCAAACAACCGGAAGCATTGACCGCTTGGTTTGGAATGGATGCAGAGGCGTTGAAGCAGCGCGGAGTCACAACCGGTTTGTCTGTTACAGCCTTCAAGAGTGCAACTCGTTTGGGGAGCACTCGCTTTACGGCGCGTGCACTTGACGATCGCGCGGGTTCGACTGCGCTCGTGCTGGCGGTAAGACGAATCAAGCCGGCAACTCTCCGACGCAAGGTCATTTTCGCGTGGTCCGTGCGTGAAGAGACGGGACTGGAAGGCGCGATCGCGCTGGCGAAGCATTATGGATCGTCGGTGAAGAGAGTTTATAGCATTGACACGTTTGTCTCGTCTGATTCGCCGGCTGAGAGTCAGCGCTTCGCATACGCGCCGCTCGGGCGAGGCGCAGTTATTCGCGGGCTCGACAACTCCGCGATCGCGCCGTTGCCGGAACTTGATCGAGTCTTGAAAATCGCGCGTGCGAATGCGATCCCGATTCAGGTGGGTGCCACGAATGGTGGAACTGACGGGTCAGACTTCGTGCGTTATGGTGTCCTGCATGTGAGTTTGTCGTGGCCCGGGCGGTACAGCCACTCGCCGGTCGAGGTGCTCGACCTCCGTGATCTGCAGGCGCTCGAGAATCTCATTTACTCCATCGCGATTGCACCTTAAGGTCGTTGGGAATGAGCGCCTCCTTGGAGTGCGGTGACTTGTCACCGCTTTGGTAAAAATACTAAAGCGCCAACAAGTTGGCGCACTCCAAGGAGGCGCCCGAACTCTAATGCGCGTAATAATTCTATTGTGTGTACTCGTTTTCCCACTCAGCGCATTCGCGCAACGCGATCTGACGCGCTACGTCAACCCCTTCATCGGCACCGGCGGGCACGGCCACACCTTCCCCGGCGCGATCGTCCCTTTCGGCATGGTCCAACTAAGCCCTGACACGAGACTCACCGGCTGGGACGGCTGCTCCGGTTATCACTACTCGGATTCGAAAATCTATGGCTTTAGCCACACGCATCTGAGCGGCACCGGCATCTCCGATTACGGCGACATCCTTCTGATGCCGACTCTCGGACACGATCCATCCGGGCGTTTCCAGCATCGGAATGAAACGGCCACGCCCGGTTATTATTCAGTCAAGCTCGACGACGATGCCATTTTCGTTGAACTCACCACCACCGCCCGCGTAGGTTTGCATCGTTACACTTTTCCTAAAACTGAAGCAGCAACCATCCGCATCGATCTTGGCCATCGCGACAAAGTTATCGACTCGAATCTTCGTATCACCAGCGACACAACGATCGTTGGCTGGAGACGTTCGCAGGCCTGGGCCAAAGATCAGGTCGTTTATTTTGCAGCGGAGTTTTCGCAGCCCTTCAAAGCGTACTGGTGGATACATGACAATCTAAGAACCAACTTGCGCTTCGACACGCGCGGCGGCGCCCCTGTATTGGTGAAGGTTGGAATCTCTTCAGTTGACATTGACGGAGCTCTCAGGAACCTGCGTGCTGAGGTAGGCGATTGGGACTTCGAGAAAGTCAGAGCAGACGCGAAAGCAGCGTGGAATCGAGAGCTCAATAAGATTGCCGTCGACGGCGGCACAGACGCGCAGTTAACCAACTTCTACACCGCGCTCTATCACGCGATGACCGCGCCGAATCTCTTCATGGACGTCGATGGGCGTTACCGCGGTCGCGATTTCAAGATTCACAAAGCCGAAGATTTCTCAAACTACACTGTCTTCTCGTTGTGGGACACATTTCGCGCCGCGCACCCGCTGTACAACATCATCGATCAAAAGCGCTCGCGTGATTTCATTCGCACGTTCCTCGCGCAGTACGAGCAAGGTGGACGTCTGCCCGTTTGGGAACTGGCGGCGAATGAGACTGACACGATGATCGGTTACCACGCTGTCTCTGTGATTGCCGATGCGGCCGTGAAGGGAATTGGCGGGTTCGATCTGAGCAGAGCATTCGAAGCGATGAAGCACAGCGCGGAGTTCAGGCAGCATGGCGGACTAGCGGCGTATATCGACCACGGCTTTATCTCGATGGAAGACGAACGCGAGTCAGTGTCGAAAGTGCTTGAATACGCTTACGACGACTGGTGCATCGCCGAAGTCGCACGCATGCTCGGCAAGATAGACGATTACGAGCGTTACAGCGCGCGTGCACAGTCCTACAAAAACGTCTTCGATGCTTCATCGGGATTCATGCGTCCGCGCAGCAACGGCGCCTGGCTCGAGCCTTTCGATCCGCGCGAAGTAACGTTCGGATTTACTGAAGCGAATTCGTGGCAGTACACGTTCTTCGCACCGCAGGACGTCAGCGGTTTGATCGCGTTGATGGGGGGCCGCCGTCGATTCGCGGAGAAACTCGATCAATTATTTGCGGCGGAGAGCCAAACTACCGGGCGTGAGCAGGTCGACATCACTGGACTGATCGGCCAATACGCACATGGCAACGAGCCGAGTCATCACATGGCCTACCTTTACAACTACGTCGGCCAGCCGTGGAAGACTCAGGCTCGCGTCCGGCAGATCATGGATCAGTTTTACAAGCCCGAACCGGATGGTCTGATTGGAAATGAAGACTGTGGTCAGATGTCAGCGTGGTACGTGCTCAGTGCGGCCGGATTCTATCCGGTGACTCCGGGCTCGACAGTTTATGCGATCGGATCGCCGCTGTTTCCCGAAGTGCGATTCAATTTGGAGAATGGCAAATCGTTTGTCGTGCGTGCGAACGGCATGTCGGAGAAAAATGTTTACATTCAATCGGCGACTCTGAATGGAAGGCCTTACCACAAGTCGTTCTTGACGCATCGCGATCTGATGAGCGGAGGTGAGTTGGTTTTTCGGATGGGACCACGGCCGAGTTTTAGCTGGGGTACTGGTCCAGGCAATGAGCCTGTATCGCGTATTGCCGGTCGTGAGATTGTTCCGGTTCCGGTAATCAAAGCGGCCGGACAAACGTTTCGAGGGCGACAGGAGATCTCGCTCGCAGCAATTGGCAACGTGCCGGTCAACCTTTATTACACGATTGACGGTTCACAACCGAGCATACACTCACGGCGATTCGAGAACCCATTCTTCATCGATGCGGATACGACTCTGAAAGCGCTGGCTGTTGCTCCTGACGGAAGGCGCAGCTTGATCGTGAGTGTAAACTACCATCGCATGCCGCACGATTGGAGGTTGAACTTGCACTCAAGCTACAGTTCGCAATACACGGGCGGCGGCGGGCTAGCCCTAATAGACGGCATTCGCGGAACTACAAACTGGAGTGGTGGCGCGTGGCAAGGCTATCAGGGCAAGGATCTGATTGCGGTGCTGGATCTTGGCGAACCGCAAACAGTTTCAAGAATTGGCGCCGGTTTCCTACAGGACATTGGCTCGTGGATCTGGATGCCGCGCCGTGTCGAGGTTGAGCTGTCGAGGGATGGCGAGAAGTTTGGTCCAGTCTTCTCGATCGCGAATGACGTTTCCGAGAAAAGGGAAGGCGTAGTTACCAAAGAGTTCGTGATATCGATTACGCCGCAGACCACGCGCTACGTAAGAATTCGCGCCGTGAACTTCGGAAAGATCCCCGCATGGCATCCGGGAAGCGGAGGCGATGCGTGGATCTTTGCGGACGAGATCGTTGTTGAAAAATAGGTCCTATACATTTATAGGACCTATCTCCTCGTTTACCAATCCAGCGTGAATTCGTAATTGTCCGCGCCGCCGCGAGAGTCTTTGATGCGGATGATCGCAGTGAAGTCGTTGTCGCGCGATGGTTGTTGCTCGATATAGATATCGCCGCGTCCGCGGTTCTTGGTCAGTCTCACCGACACGCGTCGATTTGGCAGCGAGTTGGAGAAGTTCGGTTGTCCGTCGTAGTACGGAGTGCCGCCGATCGTTTCGACGTCGGCCGAACCGCCGCGAATTCTGATACGCACGTCGTCGTCAACACGACCTCGCCAGGTCATGCGTCCGCCGCGTCCGGTGTCGGGATATTGTCCACCGCCGCCGCCATCTGAAGAATCGTACGAAACTTCGCGTGCCACGTCTGAGATCAGGCGTTGAATATTGGACCACGAATTGCGCTGCAGGTTGTTTTGTTCCACCCGACGCGCGAGCTGCGAGAGCAGGTCAAACGCATCGCGCAAGTCCTGGTTCCGGCGTCGATCGACGACCATGCGATAGAAGATTTGTGCTGACGCTCCAAACTGTTGCGTGAGCATTACGGCTTCAACGTCGGTGCGGCTGTTGCGATACGAGTTTGTGTAGCTGCTGTAGTTCGCATCGGCGAAGTTGCCCGCTTCCCGCGACAAGCGCGACGCGAGGTCTGTCAATCGGTTTTGTTGATTGAACTGGCTGAACGCGGGTGTAGCGAACAGCACGACTGCAATCACGACCAAAAAGCTTTTAGTGAACATAGCTCCTCCTGAGATTCATTCTCCCCATGCTCGCGCACGATAATTCCCTCCCGCGGCTGTTGTGTCAAGCTACTTTGGAGTGCGGCGGCCTGGCGCCGCTTTAGTCTCGACAAGGCGCGATCAATAACAAAGCGGTGCCAATCCGCCGCACTCCAAAGTAGCTTGACTATTTCTTCCTCGCCGCATTAAATCTCTCAAATTCTCGCGTAGGAGACTCCTCATGACTCCGAGCAAAGTTTGGCCTCACGCGCCTATCCATCGTCTGGGCTCAGACGGTGTCTACATGATCACTGGAGCGACCCTTCATAAACAGCTCTTGTTCTCGACTCCTGCAAAACTGACGCTCCTGGAAAACGAAGTCCTAACCTTGGCAAAGCAATACAATTGGCAGTTGGAAGCTTGGGCCATTTTCATGAATCACTATCATCTGATCGCACGCGGAGAAGCGGATGCCGAACGGCTTGATGAGTATCTTAATCATGTTCACTCAAACACCGCTCGCGAGTTGAATGGCCAGGACAATAGAGCAGGAAGACAAGTCTGGTATAACTACTGGGAAACAAGGCTGACGTATCAACCTTCATACTTGGCTCGACTTAACTACGTACATCAGAACGCCGTAAGACATGGTCTTGTTAGCATAGCGAGCCAATATCAATGGTGTTCAGCAGCATGGTTCGAGCGAACAGCCACACCGTCGGCAGTGAAAACTATTTACGGTTTTAAGATCGACGGCGTGCGTGTCGATGATGACTATTGACACCTCTTTGGAGTGGGGGGGGGGGGGGGGGGGGGGGGGGGGGGGGGGGGGGGG